>CAWCOU010000001.1:0-84516 GCA_963797335.1 uncultured Gammaproteobacteria bacterium
TTGATATTTCTTCATGCTGAGGTAACCGTGTTTGCAAAAATCATCATCGCTGTGTTTTTTCTCTTGATTTTATTTTGTCTGGGCAGCGGCATGTATTATTTGCTGTCAAATAAACGATCGAAAGCATCAGTTGCTAAAGCTTTGACCTGGCGAATTGCCATATCACTGACATTATTTGTGTTGCTCATGATCGGCTTTTACTTTGGTTGGATTAATCCCCACGGCGTCTAGCCCTCATGGGAGTGGGCAGAGCTCTCCATCCCTTTGGCAATCAAGCAAGTAAACTGCCCGTTTTCTCAGGGATCACATTGTTCCCGAATGGCCAAACCCGCCAGTACCGCGGTCACTCTCCTCAAAGTCAGTCACGACCGTAAATTCCGCGCGCAAAATTGGAATAACCACCAATTGCGCAATGCGCTCGCCGATTTGGACAGTATAATTTGTTTGGCTCCGATTCCAAACGGAAATTTGCAGCGGTCCTTGGTAATCGGCATCGATTAAACCTACCAGATTCCCCAACACCAAACCATGTTTATGACCCAACCCCGACCTAGGCAAAATAACCGCCGCCATATGCGGATCGGCGATATGGATGGCCAGACCGGTCGGAATTAAACAGGTTTCATTTGCCTTCACCTCGATAGGTTGATCCAAACAAGCTCGTAAATCCAGCCCCGCCGAACCTGAGGTCGCATAAGTTGGCAGAGGAATGCTGTTCCCCAATCGCGAATCAAGTATTTTTAATTGAATATTCTTCAGCACGGCTAACCTTTGAATAAATGAGGGATGAGTCACTTTACTCAATCCAGTGGTAATTTCAAGTAAAATGGCATACGCGCCAACTTAACAGATTATGTCGTCCCGGCAGGATGCCGGGATCCAGCCCACAGGACGTGAAAGTTTTCCATCCCTGGAGTCTGGATCCCGCGGACAATCCCGGATCAAGTCCGGGAGCGGGACGACGAGTTATGAAGTAAAATGATGCCCATTTACGGTATTGGTGAGATTTTTAAAGGTTTAAAATAAGCCTATCAGTCTCTGGAGTAAATACCATGGCAATTACCGATTGGCCGTTACAAGAACGTCCCCGTGAAAAATTATTGGATTTAGGCTCTAACGCTTTATCTGAGGCAGAATTATTGGCCATTTTTCTACGGACGGGCATCCGCGGCAAAACCGCTGTCGATCTGGCACGGGATCTATTAGTTCAATTTAAAGGGTTGCGAAATTTATTAGAAGCACCCATGAATGAGTTTTGCCAACAGCGAGGATTGGGGGTTGCAAAATACGTGCAACTGCAAGCCGTGTTGGAAATGGGCCGTCGGCATTTACGCGCGACCTTAGAAAAAACAAAAGAGATTCATACCGCGGATGATACTAAGAAATTACTGATTTCCTTGTTACGCCACCATCAGCGCGAAGTGTTTGCTTGTCTATTTCTAGACACCCGTCACCGCATGCTAGGTTTTGAAGAGTTATTTTTCGGCACGGTCGATTGCGCGCACGTACATCCGCGGGAAGTGGTGAAACGAGCGCTATACCATAATGCCGCTGCGGTTATTTTCGCGCATAACCATCCTTCCGGAGTCGCCACGGCAAGCGCAGCGGACAAAGAAATAACCTGGCAATTAATTAAAGCCTTAGGATTAGTGGATGTTCGTGTACTGGATCACATGATTATTGGTGAAGATCAGGTGTTATCTTTAGCGGAAATGGGGGAAATCTAAGCAAAGTATTAGTACCAGCTCAGCCTCAGGATGGAAGGGTTTGTGCCAAAGATAGGGGGTGCCTGAGCTCACAAGTATTAGTCATAGTTTACTCAGCTTACATTAACTGCCAGGCCAGTGAATTGAGGGGGTTAACAATCAGTAAAATCAGCACCTGGGTGACAATCATCGCTACTATAGGTGATAAATCGAAACCACCGACCAGGGGTAACACGCGACGTATGGGTCGCAAAATGGGGTCAGTAATTTTAGTGAGCGCGAAGAAAACAGCGTTGTGATGGGCGGGAACAATCCAGCTGAGCACAGCACGAATGAGGATTAAGTAAAAATAAAACATCAAAAATTTTTCAATCAGATTAGCGAGCACCAAGATAAGTAATCCCGCGATTTGTGGCAAGGTATGAAATTGTACCAACCAAATCACCACAAATTTCAGCAGTGTGAACACCACAATCCAAAACAAAATGGCTAAATCAACTCCTTTTATTTCCGGCAGGATTTTTTGCAAAGGGTGAACGATAGGTTGCGTAAAACGTAATGAAAATTGCGCCAAGGGATTTAAATAATTGATGCGAGCTGCTTGCAATAAGAGTCGCAAGATCAGTACGTAGGTATATAAATCAATGATGGAGCCTAACAAAAATACCAACGGGGTAGTCAACATAAATTCAGTTCTCGTGATGAAGCGTTTACTTCTTGGCTTTTGGCTTCAGTGAATCCGCCACCGTGCGGAAGTGTAACTCTCCCGCTTGCACTGCTTCGATGATAATCTCATGGATGGAGGCTGTTTCCAGAATAAGCATGGATTTTTCGGTGCCACCACCGGGAGAAGTCACTCTACGGCGTAAATCAGCGGCGCTATAACCATTTTCTTGCAACATGCGCGCGCTGCCGATGGCCGTTTGCGAAACCAGGGCCTGTGCGATGTCGGCTGGTAACCCCAATTTTTCCGCTGCTTCTTGCAATGCTTCCATCAGCAGAAAAAAATACGCCGGCCCCGAACCGGAAATGGCGGTGACGCAATGAATATGTGCCTCATGATCTACCCATATGGTGCTGCCCAAGGCATCAAAAATCTCCTGCGCTAACTGTTTTTCCGCAGCAGTGGCAAAGTCATTGGCGAACAGAGCAGTAGTACCAGAACGAATAAACGTGGGGGTGTTGGGCATAGCCAACACAATATGTGGTTTACCGCCGCCCAAGGTGTCACGCAAGAAGGCTTCAGGAACGCCGGCAGCAACGGAAATCAGCAAGGGTTTACGTTCTTGAATAATATCCGCCAATTCCGTTAATACAGTCGACATCACCATAGGTTCCACCGCCAAAATTAATACATCGGCGTGGCTGGCGGCGACCTTGTTGTCATGCGTAAAATGAATACCAAAACGTTCCGAAAGATTAGGAGAGGTCGTTTTAGAGCGAGTGGCCCAAATTCGAGTGGGTTCATGCCCTGCGGAAATCAACCCATGAATTAAGGCGCTGCCTAATCGTCCGGCGCCAATAACGGCAATGGTCTGCTGCTTCATAGAGACTCCAAATGGGGGCCAGCGGCACGAATTTTTTCAGACACATTAAATCTCTTAAAGTTAGTGATAAATTGGTTGATCAAATGACGTGCTTGTGTTTTGTAGGCATTGCTATCTTGCCATGCTAGCTGAGGATTTAGCAAATGCGCATCTATGTCAGGTAAAGCTTTAGGAATGGTTAGCTCAAAGCCAGGCAAGTGTTCCTTGGGTGCCCTCGCTGCCTCGCCATTTAAAATATGTCGAACAAAGGTGCGTGTGGTGGGAATAGAGAACCTTTCCCCCCCTTGACCGTGAGCGCCGCCCGTCCAGCCTGTATTTAATAAATACACTTGCGCTTGACTTTCGTTGATTCGCTTCATTAAAAGATCGGCATATACGGTGGGAGAGCGTGGGAAGAAAGGAGCCCCGAAGCAAGTACTGAACGTGGGTTTAATCGCCGCATCACTTCCCACTTCAGTGCTAGCCACCAAAGCAGTATAACCGCTTAAAAAATAATACGCGGCTTGTTCTGGAGTCAATTCGGCCAAAGGCGGTAAGACCCCGTAGAGATCGCAGCATAGGAAAATAAGATGGGTGGGTAGTTTACCTTTGTTATCGACGACGCGCGCTTCAATGTGTTCAAGTGGATAAGCCGCTCGGGTATTTTCTGTCAAACTATCATCGTCGTATTGTGGTGCCAGTGTCACTGGGTCAATGACGACATTTTCTAGAATGGCCCCTTGCCGGATGGCCGACCAGATCAACGGTTCATGTTGTTCCGATAGATGGATACATTTGGCGTAGCAGCCACCCTCAAAGTTGAATACGCCAGAGGCGCTCCAACCGTGCTCGTCGTCACCGATCAATAAGCGTTCAGGGTCTGCGGATAAAGTCGTTTTACCAGTGCCGGATAGGCCAAAAAATAAGGCCACATCGCCGTCTTGACCGACATTGGCCGAGCAATGCATGGGTAATACATCGACAGCTGGCAACAGGTAGTTCAGCACGGAAAACATCGCTTTTTTCATTTCCCCTGCGTACTGTAAGCCACACAGCAGCACACGTCGCTGCGTAAAGTCGATGAGCAGCGCTGCATCGCTGTTGACGCCGTCGCGGTTAGGGTCCGTGATAAGACCGGGTGCATTGAGTATGGTCCAGGCATCGGCGCGAGTGGTATCCACGGCTTTGTCGCGAATAAAAAGCTGGCGGACAAATAAATTATGCCAGGCTAATTCGGTGATAACAGTCACGGGCAGGCTGTATTCCGCTTCAGCGCCCACTTGCAATCGGCTGACGAATACTTCTTTACCCGAAAGATAGTCAACGGCGCGTTGCCATAAGGCAGTGAATTTTTCAGGCGCTATCGGTTGGTTAATCGCCCCCCAATCCACGGTAGTTGCCGTCTGTTCATCTTTGACAATGAACCGATCCTTAGGTGATCGCCCGGTGCGCTTGCCCGTGTTAACTACGAAGGCTTGATTAGCACACAGAATACCTTCCTGACGCCTTAATGCAAATTCAAGGAGTTTGTCACTGGAGAGTTGGAGCTGGTGATGCGCAAACACGACTTCAGACATAAACCGTCCTTTCGGTAGTGGACAAGTGTGGATGACCTGCGAATAATAACAAAGTTCGACTGAAAATTTCACTGATTTGTCATAATTTTCTCAGTCTTTCTCGTGTGGGTGATTCGCATTTTCAAGGGGGTTAGGTATAATCACGGGAGGTTATGCTATTCGACGGGCCAGTGATCTTTTATGGATAGGTCGAAATTTTACTGAGGGGACTATGACGAAGAATTACGATGGACTACAACACATCTTTCTAGTGGCCATGCCGCAGCTGGAAGATTCACAGTTTTCACAATCCGTGATTTATCTGTGGGAATACAATGAGCAAGGAGCCATGGGCATTATCATCAACAAGCCCTTAGACGTACGATTAGGGGAATTATTACGTCAATTGGATATCCCACTCAATGATCCCCAGATGGAACAACTCCCGGTCTTAAGGGGAGGACCGGTGGCGGCAGATCAAGGATTTATCATTCGGCGTCAACATAAACAACTACCCCATCATGAAAATCCGGTCGTTGAAATTACGGTTTCTTCTTCAAAACAAGAGCTGATAGCCATAGCAAATGGTGACTACTCGGGTGATGCCTTGGTGGCCTTAGGTTGTGCGGGTTGGGCTGCCGGCCAATTAGATGATGAACTCGCTAATAATGACTGGTTGATTGTGCCTTTCAGTGAGTTCACCTTGTTTGGTGAAGAGGATGAACAGGGTGGAGATGGAGAGGTGGATGCTTTCAGCAAATGGTATATGGCAGCAGCGCGGGCTGGCATTGATTTGAATCGGATGTCGTCGGATGTGGGGCATGCCTGAACTTGAAACATCGAACAATCATAGGCTTTGACTTTGGCTTAAAGCACATAGGGGTCGCCGTCGGTCAAACGGTGACACGCACCGCCTCGCCTTTACCTTCTTTGAAAGCACAGAGCGGCGTACCTAATTGGGACATCATCACCGAATTACTGAAGCGCTGGAAGCCAGATCAGTTAGTGGTCGGTGCCCCTTTTGCTGAAAATGGCAAAGAACAGCGAATTACCCAAGCCGCCAGGGGTTTTGCCAACCAGTTGGAGGCACGTTATCAATTACCAGTCATTATGGTGGATGAACGATATACCTCGATAGAAGCCAGAAGCCATTTATTTGCAAAAGGTGGCTATCGAGCCTTAGATAAAGCCAGTATCGATGGCTTAGCCGCTAAAATTATTACTGAAAGTGCGATGAACCAAGGGGGTAAATTGTGAGCCAACCTATAAAAAACCAGGGCGATGAACACCCAAAAGCCAGAAAACAGCACTTAGTTGCTATCCATGATTTAAATCGTGATGAAATTGAACAGCTATTGGCAAAAGCCTGCCAATGGATTAGTCGTGATGGCACGTTGAAATATCCAGTCCCCAGCTTAAAAAATAAAACCGTAGCGAATTTATTTTTTGAGAACAGCACTCGTACGCGTTGTTCTTTTGAGTTGGCAGCCAAGCGGTTGGGCGCGGATGTGTTGAATTTTTCTCATGAAGAATCCTCTACCCATAAGGGTGAAACATTATTGGATACGGTGGAAAATCTGCGAGCGATGGGCGTCAATTTATTTGTTGTTCGCCATTCGGTGGAAGGAGTACCCGCATTATTAGCTGAGCACTTCGGGCAGCGAGCATCGGTAGTCAATGCCGGTGATGGTTGTCACGAACACCCGACGCAAGCGTTATTGGATTTGTTGACGATACGCTACGCAAAAGGGGATTTTAGCCGGCTTAAAATAGCGATCATTGGCGATATCATTCACTCTCGTGTGGCGAATTCAGATATTCAAGCGCTGTTGACGATGGGGGTAGCAGAAATACGACTGATCGGGCCTTCGGCATTTCTACCCGCTGAAAGTTGGCGGCCGAATATTACCTTACATACCGAGTTGTCTTCGGGAATTCAAAATGCCGATGTGATTATCACCTTGCGCATTCAAAAAGAACGCATAAATGACATCGAAATTCCGGATGAAGCCGCCTATTTTAAGTGTTACGGACTTCGTTCCGAACACTTATCATTAGCAGCTGCTAATGCCATCGTCATGCACCCCGGCCCCATGAATCGAGGCGTAGAGATTGAAGAGCAAGTGGCAGATGGCCCACAATCCATGATATTGCAACAAACTGCTTTCGGCGTTGCGATGCGCATGGCTGTATTAGATTCCCTACTGGCATAGCCAGGAGCATCGGAACACCCGGTATCTTCTCTCATTATTAAGCTTATCCAATTTGGCACTGCTTGCCAAATTGCCGTGGACTCTTTTAAACAACCCAACTATTTTTTATTTATTTTTGATTATCGGCAGGCGCTTGAGGGTCTCGACGATGGTGACGGTTTGGCTGTCTAATTCAATATTCACTTGATCACCGGGGTGTTTATTGCCCAGATCAGTGATAGTCAAAGTGTGGGGGATTAAATTTACTGCGATGGTGTGGTGGGCGAGATCGACGTGGTTGATGGTTAGGCTGGAACCATTGATACCAATAAATCCTTTCACAAACACGTATTCCATCATTTCTGGCGCGCACTGAATGGTCAACTCCAGGTTATTTTCCCAAGGGTTTCTTGCTAGTACTTTCCCCATCCCGAAGACATGGCCACTCATGACATGCCCACCGATCTCAGCGCCGTAGGTAGCGCTTCGTTCAATGCTGACGTGTTGGCCTGTTTGTAATAGGCCAAGCGTGGTTTTACTGCAGGTTTCTTCAATGGCTTCAAACGTCACTTCGTCGGCAACTATCGCGACGACGGTCTGACACACCCCATCCACGGCAACACTACTCCCAACGACAAGTCCTTGAGTCAACGCAGGGTTCAGTTTCACTCGATAAATCAAAAGCCCTTGCTTTCGTTGGGCGTCGGTGACGGTAAATAGACCTTGGGTAATGCCGGTAAACACTAAAAATTCTCCTGTGTGATCAGGATTCGACGCGATCGACACGTTTCTTGGTGCGTTTTTTTAACCACCAGTAAAGACTAATCAGTACAATGACTGCGATTAAAATAAAAACAATATGGTACCACTGCTCTTCTAATACATACGTGATGCGTTCCCAGCGATTGCCGACGAAGTAGCCTATGGTTAAAAAGCAGGCCACCCAAATGGTGGCGCCACTGTATGAAAATGAAGCAAAATGTTTATATTCCATGGCAGACACGCCGGCGGCATAACCAGTCAGATGCCTGACACCGGGAATAAAATAACCAATCAGTAAGGCAAAGCGTCCCACCCGCTCAAACCAGAGGTGTACTCGTTCCATTCGTGCTTCGGTGATATGAACCCAATGACCATATTTTTTAATGAGGAAGGTCCCGGCCGTCCGGCCAATCAGATAGCTGATGGTAATACCACAACACGCACCGGCCAATGAGGCAATGAAAGTGGGTATTAACTCTAATTTACCATGGGCAATCAGAAACCCGGCGAATACCATCAATGTTTCATCCGGAATGGGAATCGCAAAAATGCCCAAACAGAGTAAGACAAAGAGCGCAAAACTACCGTACTGAGTGATCCAGACCGTCAGTGCTTGAGGTACGATTTGTTCCATAGGATACGATTAACGGGTTAAATAGTTCTGATTAAGAAAGGATTTGCTCCGCCGAGTCCACTCTAGAAAAAGAGGCGAAAAATCGGCAGGTAGCGCTCTTTGCACATTGGGGTAGCCCAGGATACGGTCAGACCAATCTTTTACTGCCGGGGGTTGGCTCGGAAGAACCTCTTTAGGTACGTACTTTTGTAACTCCGCCAGCCGGATAAATACAGGGGCAAACGCGGCATCTATTAGGGATAGCTGGGAGCCGTTGAAAAAAGGTTTTTGCATTAGCGCGGGGCTAATCTGGGCAAACTTGAGCTCGCAGGCCCGTTTTTGTTCCGCAAAGCGGGGCTCATCTTCGGCAAAAACTAAACGAGCGGTGATATTGATGACTTCATCACAAAAAGAGATCCATGCGCGTTGTTGCGCCCGTGCTATCGGATCGGCAGGGTGCAACTGCGGTGGGTACACCTCGTCTAAATATTCATTAATGATGGCGGACTCAAATAAAACCTGGTCACCTATCCGCAACAAAGGCAGCTTGCCCAGCGGCGATAGCTCTAGAAACCATTGTGGCTTGTTGGCTAGATCGACGTAAACTGGCTTGAAGTCAATATTTTTTTCCAACAAAGTAATCATGACTCGTTGCGCAAATGGGCAGATTTTGTGGGTAATGAACTCAATTTGCTGCATTTTAGGGATTCCAAGGAGTATACTTTAGGGACCACTTTATAAGTGGGTAGTTACAAAAGTATACACTATTTCTAAGAGCGTAAGCGATGGTAACGTTAGGACCAGGAAAACGGTTTATCCCCATTATTGTCTCCTTAGCTATGTTTATGGAGGCATTGGATACCACCATCATCAACACCGCCATTCCAGCCATATCGCGTAGTTTACAAATTAACCCCATCGATTTGAAAATAGCCCTCATTTGCTATTTATTAAGCCTGGCTGTCTTCATACCCATTAGTGGTTGGATTGCCGACAAGTACGGTAGCAAACGCGTTTTTTTGACCGCATTGGTCATTTTTACCCTGAGTTCATTAGCCTGTGGTTTTGCCAGGCAGCTATTTTTTCTAGTGATTGCTCGGATTTTTCAAGGGATAGGTGGTGCACTGACCATTCCGGTGGGCAAATTAATCATTTTGCGTTCATTCCCACGTCATCAATTCACCCAGGTGATGAATCGAGTGATCGTTATCTCATCGCTGGGTGTGATGCTCGGTCCTGTGTTAGGCGGATTTATCACCCATTATTATTCGTGGCATTGGATTTTTTGGATAAATGTGCCCGTAGGCGTACTCGCCATTCTTATCACCGACTGGAAATTGTCAAAGGATGGACCGCTGCCAGTGCCGCCCTTAGATACGGTGGGATTTATTTTATTTGGCCTGAGCCTGGCTAGTTTTACTCTGGGTTTATCACTGATGAGTGAAACCACGCAGTCGTATCGTTTGGCTTTGTGCGTTATGATTGGCGCCTTGTTTTTACTTTTTCTTTACAGCCGGTGGTCGCGAACGCAGCAACACCCGATCATCAATGTTAAATTACTGAACATACCAACATTTAATATCGCCTTCTACGGTGGGCTTTTTGCCAGATTGGGTTTTGGCGGGATGCCCTTTTTAGTACCTTTATTACTGCAGGTGGGTTTACATTACCCTGCGCAGGTTGCCGGTTTATTATTATTACCCATTGCGCTGGGTTTAATCGCGATACGTCCGTTGGTGCCGAGAATATTGCAAGCATTTGGTTATCGGCGAGTTTTATTTATCAATACGATTTTGCTTAGTCTGAACATTTGTTCATTTGTATGGGTGAATGCGCAGACCAGTGTTCATCTGATTATGTTATTCACTTTTTTATATGGATTATTAACAGCGACACAATTCTCCAGCATGAACTCATTATCTTACGCAGATGTGCCGATAGAGCAGATTAGTGGCGCCAATAGTTTAGTCAGTATATTGCAGCAGATGTCGCAAAGTTTTGGGGTGGCAGTAGTCGCTATCTTCCTACATTTCTTCTCAAGGAATACATCACCGTCGTTTACACTTACGCCGCCTTTATTTCATGCGACTTTTTTAATGATGGGCATCATTACTTTTTTGGCATCGGCCATTTTTTTGCGCTTAAAACCACTATCTGGAGCTGCCATTTTGAAAAAAAACAATAAAAATGGAGCTTAAGCCCCTTTTTCTTAGATCATGCAAGTGGGTAGTAAATGTACTATAGTTATCTGAGATATGTATATTCGTAGAGGAGAAATCAGGATGTTAAAAATATACGGTATTTTGGCTGCATTGGCTCTAACCTTGTTGGCAGGCTGTGCAACGACTTATGGTACAGATTGTGGTTGTTGTTCATGTGGTTACGTTCAATCCAATTATTATCCCGATAGTGTGTACTACCCCAGTTATACTTACAATTGGTACCCTATGGTGTATTACCCCAGTTATATTAAAACAGAAACAACCTATTATTCCCCATTTTGGACAAATCCGTAATTCCTGCTAGGATTAGGTCCTATCACGGCGGATCCCACTGCGACAGCAGTGGGAGCGCCCGCTTCGCGTTATACCTTTAAGAATGAATGGAAGCGATCCCACTCAAAATCTGATCGTTCATGCCATGAAAGATGAGTGGTGACAATTTTAGCAGGAGCTACTCTATATGTTTTTCCTTCGCCAATGGCAAAGTCCTTTCTGGTTTTTATGGTTCAGCGGCTTTGTTATCTCTGCGGTTGCGGATGATAGTGCAGATCCGTGCGCAGGCTCAAACGCGCTCTTGGCCATCATCGATAGGCCAACAGTAGCCGACAGTGCTTGCGTGGTTCCCTACAATCAGGTCACACTTGAAACCGGTTGGCAATACCAACAGCTGACATCACCCGGCCAACAATATAATTTCCCGGAAGCGGAATACCGTGTCGGTTTACCGTTTCATACGGAATTTGTTTTCCTGCCGCCTAATTACATCCACCAAATGCACCCATCGTTGTCAGGGTATACGGCAGCGACTATGGGGATTAAACATGAAATAGGGTATACCGCGCATTGGCTGGCCGCCGCTGAAAGCTTATTTACGATTCCTTCTGGCAGCAACGAATTTGGCACCCAAACCGTAGAAGAGACCGTCAACGGGATAGTGACTTATACAGTCAATCCTGCGGTTAGCCTCTCCGTTATGTTGGGTACCAGCTCAGAAACAGAGTCCAAAAATAATGGCGGCGGCCATTTTGCCAGTTTCAATCCCGATCTAGTCTTTTCATGGTTACCCACGGAAAAGTTAGAATTTTTCGGCGAAATCTATGGTCAAACCAAAACGGCCCCTGATCAAGGCAGTGGGTATAATTGGAATGGAGGCATTGTTTATCTGGTGAGCCAAAATCTAGCTTGGGATTTGGAATACGCCCAACGCCTGAGTGGCAACTTAGATGGCTTTGAACATTACATCGGCACCGGGTTGTCGCTCATTTTCTAAGGGGTCAAGTCTGGATTTATGCCATATCAAAGGCAAATGGCTGATTTTCTGAAAATAAGGCAGAAATCCAGACTTGACCCCTTGTCGCTTACAGCGATTCTTGGATGGCTGCTAAAGCCACTTGTGGCAACCGGGTTTCGTAATCAGCAACTAGGGTAACTTCACCATCGGCTTTTACCTCCAGCAGTTCCGAACGCAATTTCCGCATGACGCTAAAAAATTTCGTCTCCAAACCAGGGTATAGCTGAATAATGCCGCCGAGCTTAGCGCGAATCGCTTGCCAGGCCGGGGTCGAGATCGTTTCATCAAAAAAGGCATCATCTTGAATTTGCTGCGCTTTATAAGTCGACATTTTTTGAAGATGCTCACGGAGAATAGGGGAGACCTGCTGTATCATCTTCTGGGCACCCATCAGATTCGCCATTGCGCTCAATTTTCCCAGCATAAAACCTCTGAAGTAACAATGAAATAGAACAAATATTGTAAGTAGATTAGTCGATAATAGCAACAAGCCCTGCCCAAGTAAGCATGAAGTATCCCAGGGGCTGGCTGCAAACCCTCTAATTCATGGAGGAATTAGGGAGATACGATTGACGTATTTATGCGTGGTTGCAGCCAGCCCCTGGGATACTTCATGCGCGAAGTGGCTCCTCGACTCCCCCCTTCCCCCCGGCATGTACTATACTTATAGTGAGAGGGAAGAGATCCCACAGAACATTCCAAAGACAGTTTAGAAGGTTGTGCCCCATTTGGTTTCAGCGCGGTTTGACCGGAGCAGAGGCCAGGAGGGGCATTTTTTTTGTCTATGATTTTACAAGCTTTTTTCTTCAAACCCCTGCAACCGCGATGACGAAAACGGCCTGCGCACCGAGCATTAGGTCAATGGACTACATTTTTGTAACTAGGATTATGGTTAAATAAACTCCAATAGATGGTCACACGGGTTAGTGATTCTGGGCCGTAAGGTTCAGTAAGCATCAAGTGAAGGTGGCAGGGAAGCATTTTAATTCATATGGTTTACAAAATAGTTAGTTGGAGGTATGTATGTTTGCAGGCTTACCAAAACCACTGCAAGAAGAAATTATCTGCTATATGCAAGCTGATAATTTTCGTGCCGCTAAAAAACTTTACGACGATTATTACCAAGAATCTAGCTCATCAGTAGAAGTAAAGAACGAAATAGAAGAGTCTGCTGCGTAATTACCAAGTTATCCTCAGTGAACGCCATAAAATCCCTCTTTTTCATATTAAAAAAAACCGTAATTCGTCTATTTGCAGAAGACTATGCCTTTCGCGCCAGTGCTTTAGCATACACCACTTTATTGTCCCTAGTACCCTTACTTTCTGTACTCGTTTATCTGCTCACCTTCTCACCACCATTATTTACTCGAATCATCAACCTTACCCGAGATTACTTAGTAGAAAACTTTATTCCCAGTGCCAATATCACCATTGAAGGGTACCTGCAAAATTTTATCGATCAAGCCGCTCGGTTACCGGCTCTTGGCTTTATTTTCCTAGTAGTCGCTGCCGTTTTATTAATCATCACGGTGGATGGTGTGCTAAATGAAATTTGGCAACAGGACAAACGTAAAAAAAGAATCATGGGCTTTGTTTGGCGCTGGCTGGTGTTATTGGTGACTCCCTTAATTATTGGCATTAGCCTCTTTATCAGTTCCTATGTATTAAACATACCCTGGATTCTAGAATTAATTAATCGCCTGGGCGTACAAAAATCCTTATTAACCCTATCCTCATTAGTACTTAATACGTTGATTTTCACCATTGTTAATATGGTGGTGCCCCGTTGTAAGGTAAAATGGCGTGCAGGCTTATTGGGTGGTTTGATGACGGCGTTATTATTTGAAGCAGCGAAATCCCTATTTGCTTTTGTGATGAAACACTCCACATACCAAGCCATTTACGGGACTCTGGCGATTATTCCGGTTTTCTTATTTTGGTTATATGTTTATTGGCTCATTGTGCTTTTTGGGGCTTTGCTTGCCCACAGTCAGCAACAGCTTAAGCTGGCCACGCCAACTTCCCCTCCGCCTTAATTTTTGGCGTTTGGCCTCACAAGGCGGACTTTAATAACACCCTGGATGCTGGCAATTTCCTGCACTAACTCCTCGCTCACCGGCCCATCGACGTCGATTAACGTATACGCAATTTCATCTCTGGATTTATTTAAGAGATCGACAATATTAAGATGTAATGAAGCGAGTTTCGTCGAAATCTGTGCCACCATATTGGGGATATTGGCATTGACGATAGCAATTCGTACCCCGGAGATAAACGGCATGTCAACCGAAGGGAAATTAACGGAATTTTGAATAAGGCCAAATTCTAAATAATCGCGGAGTTGATTAGCCACCATCACAGCGCAGTTTTCTTCTGCTTCTGTTGTCGAGGCACCCAAATGCGGCAAAGCAATAATGCGATCATTGCCCAGCAAGGGTGCGCTGGGAAAATCGCAAACATACATGGCCACTCGTTTCTGAGCCAATGCCGCTAACAAAGCAGTGGTATCGACAATATCTTTGCGCGCAAAATTGAGCACTACCACCCCTGGCTTAGTGGCCTGCAATCGAGTTTCATTGAGAAGGTGTTGAGTCTGCGCTGTCAAAGGTACATGTAGGCTGATAAAATCTGCCTGGTTCAACAATTGCTCCAAGTGACTGACAGACTCGACACTAGCGGATAATTCCCACGCGCGTTTGACGGTAATGGCAGGGTCATAGCCAATGACGCGCATACCGAGCGCAATAGCGCTATTGGCCACTTTGACACCAATGGCGCCAAGACCAATGACGCCCAGCGTTTTTCCGGGTAATTCAAAGCCAGCGAACTTTTTTTTATGATTCTCTACCTGAAGATCGATATCGTGATCATCGGCAGTCAAATGCCTAACATAATCCCAGGCCTGGCAAAGATTGCGGCAGGCCAGTAACATCCCGGCGATGACCAGCTCTTTCACCGCATTGGCGTTGGCCCCGGGCGTGTTTAAGACCGGAATTCCCAGGCGAGTCAATTTTTCCACAGGGATGTTGTTAACGCCGGCACCGGCGCGACCAACGACGGTTAACCGATCGGAAAAAACATGATCGTGCAAAGAAAAAGAACGCACGAGCAAGGCATCGGGATCGGCTACATTCTCAGCGACAAGGTAATCGGAGGGGAATTGTTGTAAGCCACGGGCAGCAATTGAATTTAATAATTGGATTTTATACATGGTCATCAATGAAATTTAGTAGCAAAATCCTGCATGAAAGCAATTAACTGATCCACCCCAGATTCAGGCATGGCATTATAAATACTGGCACGCATACCGCCGACTAATTTATGTCCTTTCAGATTCGCCAGGCCTGCTTCTAACGCAAGTGTTAAGAACGTTTCATTTAAGTCAGGATTAGTCAGGCTGAATGGTATATTCATCCAGGAACGGCAATCCGGATGCACAGGATTTATATAAAAAGGATGTTGGTCAATAAAGCGATACAGTTTATCGGCCTTACGATGATTGCGCTCGGCCATGACCGATAAACCCCCTTGTCGTTTTAACCAGGCAAGCACCAGGCTGGTCAAGTACCAACTATAAGTAGTAGGTGTATTGTAAAGTGATTTATTTTTTATTTCGATGGGATATTGATACAAAATAGGCGTATGCGGTAGGGGCTCTCGTAAGCAATCCGGATTAATGATGACCACGGTAATGCCAGCGGCACCCATGTTTTTTTGGGCGCCTGCGTAAATAATGCCGTATTGGCTAACATCGATGGGTCGCGACAATAGTGTCGAAGACATATCGGCGACTAAAGGCACGGAACCTGTCTCGGGCAGCCAATGGAATTCAACGCCGTTAATGGTTTCATTGGGGGTGAGATGCAAATAAGCTGCCTGCGGATTTAAAGACCATTCACTTTGGGGTGGAATGGTGACTTGAGGGGTTTTTTCACATTCGGTGACGACATTGACGTGACAGTATCGTTGTGCTTCAGCAATGGCTTTTTCAGACCATTGACCGGTATTCACATAATCGGCTGTGGTGTTGTCACCCAAGACATTTAAGGGCACCATCGAGAACTGCGCGGTAGCACCCCCAGCTAAAAACAACACCTGGTAATGCGCCGGAATAGCCAATAATTCTCGTAAATCCGATTCTGATTGCTCGGCCAATCGCGTAAACTCTTTGCCACGATGACTGACTTCCATCACCGACATACCGAGATGGTGCCAGTCACGGAATTCGGCTTGTGCCTGTTCCATTACCTCCACAGGTAACATGGCAGGTCCGGGGCTGAAATTGTATACTTGGGGCATAAATTCCTCAGATTTTAAATCTTTCTCCGGCCTCGCAAGCGGGCCGATATGTTCTACCGAACATCATAACAAGGAAACAGCATTCATGCGAAGAAAAGATTTTCATCCCCCCGTACCATTCGAAGCCATTATTTTTGATTGCGACGGCACGCTCAGCCATATCGAAGGAATTGATGAATTAGCTAACGCCCAAGGTGTAGGCGAACAAGTGAAACGTTTGACAGAAGAAGCCATGGGCCATACCGGATTAAATCCGCAATTGTATGACCAACGTTTGCAATGGGTAAAACCCAGCGCAGATCAAGTTCGATTATTAGGCGCTCAGTATTTTCAACAAAAATCGCCGGATTTATTGGCGGTATTGGCGATATTTCGATTTTTACAGAAAGAAATTTATATTATTTCAGCAGGCTTGACGCCGGCTATTTCGTCTTTTGCTAATTTATTAATGATAGAGAGCACTCATGTTTTTGCGGTGGATATTTATTTTAATTTATATGGCGAATACAGCGACTTTGATCGCCAGTCGCCGCTAGTGCACAATGATGGCAAGCAACGGATCATACAACAATTGCAACACAAATTTCGTGAGATGGCTTTAATAGGCGATGGTTTAAATGATTTTGCGGCCAGTCACTTAGTGCAGCGATTTATTGGTTATGGTGGTGCTTATTATCGAAAGAATATAGCCGACCAATGCGATTACTATCTGAAGACCGCGACCATGACGGCGTTATTACCGCTTTGCTTAACCGTAGAAGAAGTGGCGAGGTTAGATAAAAAAGCAATGAAATTATATGAGACCGGGTTGGAAATATTAAAACAAGAACTCATTAAACAATGAATTATTAAATGCGAAATTAAGAAAAACTCTTGATAAAATAATTGAAATGACGCTGTTAAAAGAAAAGTATTTTGGTTACAATAAAAAACTCTATGGATTTTAACTGATTAATTAATTAATTCTAATATTGCAAAACGAGCGGAGATAGAGATGGGTATTTTTAATAAAAGAAATTAATTTAAGATTATTCTGCGCATTCCACGTTGTTGCTGTTTGTTGTCGTAGTTTGCAGGAAATAAGCAGCAATATCAGGGCGTAGTAAATATTTAGAAATAATTCGATCAGGGGTATGCAAGCTGCTGGCTTCAGTTAATCGTTCTGCCAGGCGCCAGCTTGGTTTGCTATGGCCTCTGGCAATTTGCCATAGGTAGGCAATAGTAGTCCCTGCCATTCTTGCGACATCTTCACGTTGCTGAATGGTGGATTCATGCATCCATTGTCTCAAGTTTATTTCCATTTTGTTAGTTTAGCCAAACGCTAAACAGTTTGTCAAGTGGGTGTTGGTGGTTTTCGGTGCAAATTTAACGCACCACAAAAGTGAATGACGTTATTTTATGGAAAGTAAAGAAATTAGATTGATTAATCTACGCAAATTGCTCAAAGAAGCAAAAACAGCTGCCTGGTTAGCAAAAACAGCCAAGACCAGCCCGGCGTATATCAGCCAAATTTTGAGTCCTAGATCGAAAGGTAATATTGGCGATAAGCTGGCTAGAAAATTAGAAAAAGCAACCGGCAAACCAAAAGGATGGTTGGATTCTCTGCACGATGAGCGGTCACCTCGCACCTCGTTTACCCAATTCGTGCCTTTACTCGAAGCCAAGCAAATTTTCGAATGGTTTGCGGGGAAGGGTTGGCCACCGATTAAAATGATCCGTGTGATTGACCCTATCAGCTCACAGGGTGATAATGTCTTCTCTATTGAGGTGAGCGGTGATGATATGGTCTCCCACACCAGTGTGGCTTCGAGTATTTGCCCAGGGGACATAGCCATTATCGATCAAGATTTGGAGCCCGATCTAGGAAATATCGTCGTGGTCAATACCAGTTGTTCGATTAAACTGAGGCAGCTTTCTCTGGATGGTGATGAGCAGGTCTTAAAAGCCTTGAATCCTCAATACCCCATTTTGCCGTTTTCCAAAGATTTCCAGATTCTCGGCGTGGTCTTTGAGGTCAGGCGAATTTTTAAGAACACGGTGTAAATGGTCTTATCAAATGGAACGCTGAAAGCAACAGTTCTTTCAGTGACTAACCCTTAATCAGAGGAAAGGAAAACCGAATGAAAGAACAATTGCCAACCCGAGTTCCGTCAAAACAAACATCCACCCTTAAAACGATTGCAATCGCTATTGCCTTGATCGTTATTTGTCTGCTGGTATTCCATTTATTTTTTCCGATCTTTGGCGCTGCGGTCATCATCAGCGCTGCGGCTTGGGGCATTATCGTTGCCAGTGTAGTGTTGTTTTGTTTAGTCTTATTATTACTTTTTCTTTTTTCAGGAGCTATTGCCACTACCGTCTTGGGCTTGCTTGCCTTTGCGTGGTTAATCGTTGCGCTCATTATATTTCCGATTGTCTTCCCATTAATTATGCCTATTTTTATTATGATCGTAGCCATTGGTTTTATTCTTCGACGTAGAAAATAAAAAACCCCTGGCAGCTCAGATCACTAGCCCACAAAAAACTAACAATCGCTTTTTCGTGGGCTAGCCCCGGCTGCCAGGGGTAGGGTAAGAAGAATCAGAATTAGGTATTGTCAGGAATCAAACGAGTACGTGGTCCGTAGATCACCAATACTTTTTGGCCAACGAACAAGTTGGTATCTTGCGTTTGCGTCACGGTAATCACATTGTGATTTTTCAAGCGAATCACGTATTCATAGCCAATTTGGGAATGAATCGATTGATCCAAAGAATTGCCTATCACCCCACCTAACACCGCGCCGCCCAATGCCCCAGCAATTCGGGCCGTAGGATTTTGGCTGATTAAAGACCCGGCTAATGCGCCACCACCAGTGCCCACCAGGCCACCCACTCGGCTATTGTTATCAATTTGCACTGCTCGTTTAGATAAAATAACCCCAGACGCAGTTCTGTTAACCGTGCCTACCTCTCCGGCGTTAAGGGTGTTAGAAGATAAATTAGGGCTGCAACCGACCAAAACCAAGCTGATCAAGAGTAACGGAAGTAGTGTAAAGATTTTTTTCATGATAAATTTATCCAAAAAATAGGTAAATATTGATTTTAACACACGCCAAAGATCGATAGGCGCTAGTTGCCGAGCGGAAGTATAGAGTGAAGATATTAAAATAATCTTAAGTAGGAAAATGCGATGCGTGAAGATGTCAAAGAGAAAAAGCAAGTAAGGCACGAATTACCCCCAAACAAGTTATTGGACTTTATCCAACAAAGCCATGAATATGATTTTCCTTCCTATTTGCAATGGCTGCACGAGTGCCCTAACAAGCCTGAAGCGCTAACCTTCACCCTCAAGACAATTAATAAAGCGCGAAACGACCATACCAGTAAAATTTTTACAGAGGATTTTTCCCCTAAAAAACTGCGATTTTTTACGATAGTAATAATCGAGCAACTTTCGGCAAGCTTGAAGGTCACTCCCCTGGCAGCCAAAAATTTTGACAATTTTTCTAGCGCGCTCCTGTTCATAGAGGAACTAGTAGCACTGCTCACGGAGATGGAGTCACAGCCATTTGGCCAAGTTTCTGCTGCTCGGCTTATGCCATTAGGAAACTTATTATCTAATATAGCCGCCGTGTGCAAAACCTGTGATCTTTTTTCGCTTCGAGATGTCCGTTTCTCTCTTGATCTGACCCAACTATTACATTTATGGTTACATTATGACAGAGAAACGCTAACCCCTATGGCATTAAGCCAAGCACTAGAGTCCATGGGATCTTTGGCGCAGCATAAAATTTTAATCAACAAAAAAATCAGTCTAAACGCGCTAATCGAGCATATAGAACCTAAGCTAGCTAAACAAAATCTAACCGTAGTAAAACAGTGGTTAATGGGGCTAGGGATGTTGGCAGAAAAAGATCTTCTGCTCAATCCGCTGATGGCTAACCATTTGAACAAGGTTTTAGGCTTATTTGCTAGCCTAGACTTTAAAGACAGTGACCGAGCTAATAAGGCCTATCTGGGATTTGTGAAGATCCTTAAAGCTTGGATGGTTGCCGATATATCGCGTATAAAAATTAATTTCCTCCACGATATTTTCAGTAAATTTTTTGGATCGGATTTTTCCTTGCTTGCGCCGATAGCATATATGACTTGCAATATGTCCGCTACTAAGGACTATATTCCATCGGTCATTATTTCTGCTGAAACATTCCATGTGATCTTTAATAAATTGGTGGATCAGGTTCAATCATTGGCTAGCCTGCGACATAAAGAAGAAAATAAGGGTCAATTACTAGGTCAGCTTCACCTAGTCTGTCAAATAGTTTTAATGCTAGGTCAGCTAGTCCGCTTTCAGCCGGAGCTATATCGTACTATCACATCAAAAGTGGCTGAGAGTTTTGAAGAGGTATTGTCTTTTGTAGCGAATACAGCAGCTAAAGTCGACGTGCTGATATCAGAAACTTTTCAAAAAGCTCACCGCAGCAGGGGTGAGTCATCGCCCGCCGAAATAAAAAATGTCATTAACATTCAGAAAAAAGAAAAGGAGGCTGTAAAAAATGAGTTAATAGGGTACTTGGTAGATATCTTATATGGGAGATCATTGTTCGGGATCTCTAATCCTTCCCCAGCCAGCATTCGATTACGAACCCTGATGTCGCCTTTTTTAGAAAGACAAGCCGATTTAGAAACAGCCAAAAATATTGAAATACTTATCTCCAAGTTTGTTTTTTTCTTATATCTGAACCGACAGAAAACGCCAAAAGCATTATCGGCGGTATTAAGTAGAAACAAACCAGGCCAACCAACCCCGGGGTCTTTTCAAGACCAAGTGCTTCAATATATATCAAAACATTCGACTCATATAGCTCTGGCAGAGGTGATGGTTGGTGACTATTTCCCTGTGGACATTATCTGTAAGAACATCGTCATCGAAATCAATGGTTGGGGTCATCATTTTAATCATCCTATTAAGGGTAATACTAAAGATTTTCTAAAATGCTGCATATTAGAGTTTATAAATGAATATTCTGTGCATTATTTTGATTTTACCAAACGAGCTTATACTCCAAAGGAGATTGGCGATGCAGTCATCAAGGCTCTGAATCAAGCCAAGCTTAAGCAAAAAGGGAAAACAGAAAAACCTAAGCAGGTGCTGCAATTATTTGAATATATTGGGCAAAAGCTGAAAGGGAACTCTCAATTATGGGAAGCAAGTATTGCGGATGGTAAAACGGCAATCACTGCCGATGTGAAACAATCTGCGGCGCCCAAAGGTAAAGAAGAGCCCCAGTTTGAGTATAAACCTATTGATATTGAAGAAGTGAAACGTCCGCCTAAAAATAAACCACTCGTCAGCCAAGTCTCTGATATACCCACATCTGGGCAAATTATGGAGGCGGCTATTGCAGGTGATATCGCTAAAATACGACAATTTTTTAATGGTAAGACTCCCATTCATCCCGTATCAGGGCAGCCTGATCGCGATCGCCATATTTTTACAGTGGCTTTAATGATGGCACTCCAAGCACTTCATGAGTTAAGGCCCGAAAAAAATAATTTAAAAGACGATATCGACCCTAAAGTAAATAATCTCCGGGACGTTATTCTATTTTTAATAACAGATACCAATATAAATAAAAATTCATTAATTAACAGTTTTATGACGGAAGAAGGGCATGAAGTTTCACCCGCTATTCTAGTTAAAAAATGGGGGATTGGGTACGCTGAGCTTCATCGCCATGTGCAAAAAGGTCGTAGCAAAAAGAAAAGTAAAATAGACTGGGATGCCATCAAGGCGAAAGCCGAACAGCTGGACGATACGATCAGTTTCAAGTATTTATTGTTGTTAAAAGCGATCCATCCCCAAGTCAAAGAAAGCAAGGATTCACTGCCAGATACTGGGCCGTCGCAGGTATTGGTCACCAGCGGAGCAGTCTTTGCACCAAGAGCAGAGGATAAGGGTAAGCTATTTCCTTTTTCCCCCACCACATTGACATCCGCCGAATTGATAGATGAGAGCAAGCATAAGCGGTCTAAATGTGATGAAATCTATTATTTTTCTAAGCAAAATAAAAAAGATATAATTTCTACAGTAGTGGAGAATTTTAATTTAATTTCTGCCCACGCAAGCCAAGGGGATGCGTTGGCTCAAGCGCTGCTTGGTTGTGCATATATAAATGCAAATGGGAGTAAAGATGGTGTTTTTTCAACCGAAAATCTAATTTTTGCAGACCAAAAAATGGGGCATTATTGGTTAACGATGGCTGCTAAGCAGGGGAATCGAGACGGGCAAAATTATTTAGGATATTATTTTGCAACAGCAAAGCCACCTAATCTAGCTGAATCTCGCAAATGGTTTGATCTTGCTGTTGAGCAAGGTCATTTTCAAGCCCAGTTCTTTATAGGAAAATACCATTGTGGAAAAGAGGATTCCGCTGAAGCTGTATATTGGTATACAAAAGCAGCTAAACAAGGATTTGGGGATGCTCAATATAAACTAGGACTGATATATTATAGCGGTTCTGCTGAAGTGAATCGAGATTTAGAACTAGCAAAAAAATGGCTGCGGCAAGCAAAAAATGAGGGGGTACAAGAGGCCACACTTGAGTTAGCCATGATTGAGCATCAAGATCAACTAATACCAAAGATTTCTAAAATAATTAATAAGTTAAATAAACAAGAAAGAAACAATGCCGCTCCGATGCTATACCTGGAGGCATTAGAGCTTATAAAGAAGGATCGTAAAAAGCACGCTAAAAAGATCGAAAAAGACTTAAAAAAATCAGCGGATAGGGGATCTGGGTGGGCACAATTTACGTTAGGTTATTTATACTATTCAAGTGATTTCATACCTCAAAATATAAGTAAAGCTATTCATTATCTGAAGTTAACATGCGGTGAGATGACTAAATTTGCTCAATATGCACTAGGTATCATCTATCAAAAAGATGGACCGCATTATAGCATAGAAGAAGCTATTCAATATTTAAATAAATCAGCTGAGCAAAATGTAAAAGGGGCATTGATAGAGCTCAGCCGTATCTATCTTAGGGAAGAAAGCTATGACCTGCGTAAAGCGTATGAACTTATATTGAAAGCCACTGGCCCTGGTAATAAAGACGATATTTCTTCCTGTGGGAAACAGCTCGAGCTAATTGCAGATCTGGATTTTTTTAAGGATATCGTACAGGAGCATGGGATTATTTTTGCTGAGGTCATGTTTAGGGTAGGTGAGCCGTGTATAATTCGTGATACACCAGCTTATAATCTTGAGAAAGCAATTGCTTATTTTAAAAAAGCTGATCAATATGATCACCCTGGGGCGCAAATTTGTTTAGGACAAATTCATGAAAATAAAGGAGAGGTAGACAAAGCGATCGAATACTACCAAAAGGCAGCCAAAACCCAAGTCGCCGGCTTATTTTACTTAGGTTGTATTTATAAAAAAGAAAGCCCTCAATTTGACCCCTCAAAAGCGGTGCAAATATTGACGAATGCGGCTGAACTAAAACACGCACCGTCGCAGCATACATTGGGCACTTTGTATCAAAAGGGACTAAAAGGAGGTGTAGAAAAAAGAGGTGTAGAAAAAAGTGATAAGATGGCTGTTTATTATTTCGAATTGGCAACTCAGCAAAAATATCAACCCTCTTGCTTTGAGTTGGCTTATATCTATGACAAGAAAGCTAAAGATGTAATAAAAGATATAAAAAATGTAAAAGAAGCCATGAAGTATTATGAATTGGCTATTCGATCAAAAACTCAAAATCCAATGCAATTAACCACACTGGAAACAAGAGCAGATTCTAAACAAAAAATGTCTACGCTTCGATCCCAATTGATGAAGGTAGGTGGAATTGCACCTTTAGAGCCTGAAACTCAAGAATGGAAAATAAAGGCTCATAAAAAATTAGCTCGTCTTTATCGATTACAAGGTCCGTCAGGCTATTTTAACGCGAAGAACAATTATAAAATTGCAGCAGAGTGCGGTGATAAAGAGGCACAATTCACCTTGGGAAATCTCTATTCTCAGGGACTTGCTTTGGGGCCGAACGAAAGTAAGGATCTATGTTGGGGTTGGTATCAGAAAGCGGCTGATCAAAATTTGCCGGAGGCTAACTTGATGCTTGGGAGTTATTACTATAATAAACGGGAGGATGAAAAAGCATTTAGGTTTTTCAAATTAGCAGCAGAAGCAGGTTTGAAAGAAGGAAAATATCAATTGGCATTAATGTACTCGAGTGGGGATGGGGTTAAGCAAGATTTTGTAAAAGCAAGAGAGTGGTGCAAAGCTGCCATCAAGCAAGGAGATAAAGAGGCTGAATTTTTAATGTCAGAGATTTTAGAAAAGGAAAAACTTCATCAAGACTATCCTTCCCAAAAAATGGCTTCTCGGCTGTTTGCGATTGTAACTCCAAAGCGGGAGAATAAGCCATTAACCCCCGAGTTGAAAAAAACTGTTTCTATACCCACTGTAGTGGCACCCACCAAGGTTAATGATAAATCATTAACCGTCAATATAGATTCCTTGACTAGTGAAGAATTATTCAATTTCGCGCAAGTATTAGTGAAATTAAAGAATTATAAAGAAGCATTCGAGTGTTACGAACGCGTTTTGAAAAAATCCCCGGGGAACAAAGCTACGGCACTTTTCCATTATGCGAGTTTGCAACTCAAAGTAGCTGGCAGCGATACCGTTCGTATTCAACAAGCACTTAAGAATTTCGAAGAAGCCGAAAGTTTAAATCCTAAGAATCTAGCTATAAAGAAAAAAATTAAATTTTGTCAACAGGAATTAGCTCGTCTTATTCCGGAAATAAAAAAGCATGGCTCTAAACAAGATGCTCAGAAATCAGATGATCGTGTTTCATCTGATTCTGTTAGTTTCTCTAACCTAGCAAAAAATCTCAATCAGGGCGATCGCTCCATTTCCGGCCAAATAGACACATTCGGTCTTTTAGGTTCAGGCTCCTCCGGAAAAAGAAAAGAAAGTTCTTTGTCAGATAAACGCACCGATATGCCCGAAGAAACCCTAAAAGTATAATTCAGCTCCCTGGCAGTGCGCGCGGCCCGCTCATACGCGCTGCCAGGGAAACGACAAAGCATCTTTCATCTTTTCTTCAAGGCCATGAGTAAATTGTGAATAGCATTTTGTAATGCAGTGCGTTATAGTTTGTAAAGATTTTAAAAACTAATTAAGGGGAATGAAAAAATTATTTATACCCCAATGCTAGTTACTAACAAAAAATAAAAAAACAAACCGTTTATTTATAAATATAAAACTTCATAAAGGAATATGCTATGAGTGATGAAAAACAAATAGAACAAACAACAGCACCCGTCTCTGATGAATACAAAGCTTTACCAGACCAAACATCAGAAAATAAAGCGACACCCGTCTCTGCGGAAAATCAACCTGACCAGCCCGTTCCTACCTCGCCTCGCTGGGGTTTCTCTCCATGCAAAGCTCTTGGGAGTGGTATAGTAGGGTTGTTGGGATTAGCTATTGTGTTTGGGGGCAGTAAATTGGCGAATACTTATGTTTATGATGCAGATCAACGAGAAAGAATTCAAAAAGCGTGCATTTTTCTTGGTTCATTCTTAGCTTATGGTGGCGCAGCGGGGGTTCTGCGTAATAGTGGGTTTTGTAAAGTAAGAGCTGACAATGCCAAGGGGCCTGCTTTAGGTGAGGTCAAAGATTCAAAAAAGGGTAATACAGCGGCTTTTTTATCATCTAAAAAAAGTTCACCGAATGGAAACTCGGGTCAATCGCCGAGTGTTGCAGACGCTAAAACTACCGGTAAACCTGAACAAGAATTATTGAATGGGGACTCGGGAAATGGGCAGGCAAAATCGTCGAGTTTTGTAAATGTTGAAACTACCGTTGAACCTGAAGTGCTACATTCGTCAAGCTCCCTTAATCCCAACGGGTAGCACAGAAAAGATAACGGAATGAACGCGCATAACTAAAATTTACAGCAAAATCAATGCGTTAAATGCTCGCCAGGCTCGTTAAAAAATCATAAAATAAGTGACAAACTCGGGATTTTTAGTTATAGTGGGAGTACTGTTGTCAAACTGCCTGGCTGTTCGGCACAGAAAATGGAATTCTAGGAAAGATACCCGCGATTCTCACTAAAACAGCGAGAATCCCCGGAAAATAATGAGCCTGGTATTTCGTATAAGATCATATCATGAATGCTAAAAAAGTATTAATCATTGTCGGTGGCGTTGTCGCGGTTGCTGCAACCAGCATTGGCGCAACCTTGGCCATTCAATCCAGCCAATCGCAGCCACCTGCCTCTACAGCTGCAGCGCCTGTTCCACCACCGGCTCCTCCAGCTCCAGCTCCTGAGCCAACCCCTACTGTTACAGCCACTCCGGTTGCTCAAGTCACTGGGGTGTCTCCACATTACGTCACGGTTTCTAAGCCCGTGCAACATTGCTACCCCGTTCAGCAAGTAGTCACCGTGCCAAATAGTCCAAAAGTGCCGGGTGCTGGCGCCGTGTTAGGCGGTGTAGCAGGTGGGTTTGCAGGTTCTGCCATCCATGGCAGCGCTCACACGGCTGCTATCGTAGCAGGTGCTGCATTGGGCGCGGTCAGTGGTAACGCCGTGCAAAAAAGCATGAATCAACCAACCCAACAAGTGCAAACCAGCACGCAATGCACCACTGAGCATGTCAGTAAACAAGTAGTAAAAGGCTATGACGTGACCTATTTATTAAATGGGCAAACCGGGACGATGCGCATGAATACCGCTCCCGCAGTTGGCAGCAACCTCATCCTGCCACAAACCCAAACCGTACAAGTGCCTGTGCCTGCCGCTCCTACTCAGTAAACCCTGAGATTATGTGCGCACCACTCATAGTCTTGAGCTTGTAAATCCCCTTCAAAAATATCCTTCTCCCCTTGTGGGAGAAGGTGCCGAAGGCGGATGAGGGGTAAAAATAAAAGACAAAAATCAGGCTAAAAGCTTTCCAGAAAAAATGACAGAGTATTGAATAAAATTAAGCTGGGTGCTAGATTAATTTTCCGCGTTTGCAGCACCCCTGGGATACTTCGTGCGTGAAGTGATTCTTGCTTTGTAGCCCGGAGCACGAACATGGACCCTTTCAGAACGCACTATTTTAATGGGTAGCCCTGGAGAAAATATTCATGAGAGTTGGCAACGGGATGTATAGAATGCGATCATTAGATACAAAAGCAAAACCTGCCAAAAACTCGCTCCATAAAATCGTTGCCATCGCCAGTATAGGTGGCGGTTTAGAAATGTACGATTTCGTGATCTACGCTTTTTTTGCCCCCATCATCGGCAAATTATTCTTTCCCTCCGGCAATAGTTTCATACAACTACTCTCTGCGTTTACCGTATTTGCCATCGGCTACTTTATTCGACCCCTAGGTGCTTTTGTATTTGGACATTATGGCGATACCATCGGCCGCAAAAAAACACTGTTGATGACCATTATCCTAATGGCGTTGGCAACTACGTTATTAGCGTGTTTACCGGTATATGCCAGTATCGGCCTCTTAGCGACCCTGTTGCTGGTCTCATTACGATTATTGCAGGGCTTTGCAGTGGGAGGCGATTTACCCGGTGCTATCACTTTTGTATCCGAACACGTGCCAGCATCCCATCGAGGCTTTTATTGCAGCTGGATATACACCGGAGTCAACCTTGGTTTAACGTTAGCAGCCATTATCAGCACGCTGATCTCTACTTTGTTGACAACCGGTCAAATCCAAGCCTTTGGTTGGCGAATAGGTTTTGGCTTCGGATTGGTTTTAGCCATCGTCGGCTATTACCTGCGTTCGACCATAGAAGAAACGCCGCATTTCAAGCAGCTGCTGCACACTAAACAACTATCCAAATCCCCCCTCAAAGATATTTTCAAATGGCAAAGACCCGCGTTTTTTAAAGCATTAGGCGTGGTCTGTTTAGGCGCCGTCGTCATAGGTCATATGCTATTTATGACCACGTACTTACACACCGTGGTTAAATTCGATATGCGGGAAGCGTTGCTGATTAATACCTCGATTATGTTGGTGTGGAGTGCGCTTATGGTGGTCATGGGTCATTGCGCCGATAAATGGGGTAGAAAAACTATTATTCGTTTTAGTGCCTTAAGCCTGATTTTATTTTCACATGAATTTTATTCGTGCATAGCCAGTGGTGAGCTAACGCATGTGATCGCCGGCTTATTAGGCTTCGCGGTTTGTATGTCAGGAATTATTGGCGTGATGCCCAGTATATTAAGTGAATTATTCCCAACGCATCTGCGCAGCAGCGGAATTGGTGCCGCTTATAATGTAGGCTTTGCACTATTTTGCAGCGTCACGCCGCTGGTCATGACTGCCATGACCCATCGATGGGGTCCTGTTGCTCCAGCCTATTGGTTAATGGCAGCAGCAACTGTTACTTTTTTCTCAACGATGTGGTTTTCTGAAACTGCAAATTGTGAATTTATGTGTTAAGCAGGGGGGCAAGTCTGGTTCATGTCATTACCCACACATTACCGGTAATAATTCAGCCCCCCACCCCCAACTTGTCGTTGCTCCTAGGGGTAGGTGCCGACAATAAAAAAGTCTATTGATAAATAAATTTTGTTATACTTTCTATTCTTTAGGAAATCCTAATAAAAATATACTCAACAAGCATGAGGACTGCTAAAAAATGACAATAGAAATCATGATAATAGAAGACATGGTGATTTTAAGATTTCGTGAAATTAAAAGAAGATGTTACTCAGTACCAATAAAACCATATTATCAGATGATCAATCAGCTCATAGATGAGTATCAGACTATTTCTGAAGTTCCCGATTCTAAAGCTAAATCTTTATTTGGTTCCATCCCTAGGAATGAGCACCCAACACGCATTTCATACCAAAACTGTAAATATCAATTACTGGTTTTAATTATCAATGAAATTCTGGAACTTGCCGACCCATTGTCTTTGTTAGCGCAACAGGCAAATCAATATCGAGAAGTCCTTTCTACGCTAATAGACACTTTGGGGGATCGTGATTTTTCAAGATTTAAATTTATCTTCCTTATCGTTATAGGAATAGTTGGATTAATTGGAAGTGGAATTTTGGGAGTTTTAACAGCAAAAGAGTCAGATAATCGAATCACAAACTCTATCTTTTCAGGTACTCCAGGATTGTTTGGTTTAGTTGGCCTTGGCTGTTTTTTTCACTTTAGGAGGCATGCTCTCGAACAGCAAGGACAAGCAGAAACGTTTATTGCTCAATTGCAACAGCTACCTCTCCATAAAATAGCATCAACTAGGTACAATGTGCGCTTGACTGACTTAGTGCATGATACCAATTTTGATATTCTACGTGTTATTGATTTGCTGCATAAAAATGAAAACCTAAGGTGCATGATACAGGCATGCTTGCAATCGGAGGATGAGCTTCCTGAAACTGCCGCATCGAGTTCGTCAGCCAGTTTCTCTGAAGAAAAAAAATCCGTAATGCCATCCACTTTAGAACCTGGAGTCAATCAGGATTTAGAACTTTATTTCATCAAGACTCAAGGGGAAAATATCTATGGTGGCCCTTATTGTGCGTGTTGCATTTCCACTCATATTCAAGCACAAAAAGTTCAAGGCATAACCCCCAATGATCCGCAATCTCGAAATCCAATTGTTTTTGATAGAGGAAGACCTATTTTTTACCCGTTGAACCATATTCTCAGTCAATGGGAAAAGGTTGTAAAAAAGTATCCTTTATTATTGAAGCCAGTCATTTTTTCCAGCGCTACGGAAAGTAAAGACATGAAAGTTACAACAACCCTACCAGAAGAAACAAAAGAAAATAAAGTAACTACAACCATCCCCGTAATGGTCGAAGAAGAAAACTCTACGATTCCTATCAGTGCAATTCGCACAAGTGAACACTCTGGATTAACGAGAATACCATCACGTTCTTCCTTATTGCTTCGATTCCTGGACGCAAAGAACGCATTAAAGAATACACAAACAAACTCAGAAGATGAAAAAAACGAAACCACAGACAATCATTATATACGCTTAGAGTCTCCAGATTGATTCACATGATTCCTTCTGTACCAACAGCTGCTGATTGGCCTGTAACTTGCGAGCTCGATTGGGCTGCAACTTGTTTTGAAATGGTGGCTCCAGGCGCTGGGCTAGTGTGGTTGCGAGTATTTCCAATAGGACGACGACGAAACGATGAGGTGTGTCGTGGTAAAAGGAATTGGAACGAAAGCCGAAGCCTCAGAGCGCCATCGTATCTAGGGTGAGGCGGGTCATGTCCGCGTGTACATCGACGGCATCATCCGGGTTCAGCCATTCTTTTCAGTATTATCGGACTGATGTTGAATATTCATGACCGTGCTCCTCATCTGGATGATGGAAATTTTTTTCAGAATAGGCTTTTATTTTACCACAGCTCATTCCCGAGAAGCCCGCTTCCTGTCAGTTTCTTTTAACCACTTCTTGCGTAAACGAATAAACGAAGGCGTTACTTCCACCAATTCATCGTCATTAATAAATTCCAAGGCTTGTTCTAAGGACAAACGAATATGCGGAGTGAGGATAATGTTTTCATCGGCACTGGCGGCGCGGATATTGGTTAATTGTTTACCCTTAATCACGTTAACCACTAAGTCATTTTCTCTGGAATGAATGCCGACAATCATGCCTTCATAAACTTCCGTTTGCGGTGCGATCAGCATGCGGCCGCGTTCCTCTAGATTCCATAACGAGAAAGCCGTGGCTTTACCGGCTAAGTTGGCAATCATCACGCCATTTTTCCGCTCACCAATGGCCGCCTTTACCAACGGGCCGTAGTGATCGAAGACATGGTAAATCAGGCCGGTACCGGAAGTCGTGGTGAGAAATTCGGTGTGGAAACCAATTAAACCACGGGTGGGGATAATATAGTCCAAACGTACCCGACCTTTACCATCGGGTATCATATCGCGCATCTGGCCTTTTCGCTCCGCCAATTTCTCCATGATCGCGCCTTGATTCGCTTCCTCAATATCCACCAATAAATTTTCGTAGGGCTCTTCCTGAATGTCGTTGACGGTACGAATAATCACTTCCGGTCGCGACACGCCCAGCTCAAAGCCTTCGCGACGCATGGTTTCAATCAAAATACCTAAATGCAATTCACCACGACCCGACACGCGGAATTTATCCGGATCAGCCGTATCTTCGACGCGCAAAGCCACATTAGCGATCAACTCCCGTTGCAAGCGATCGCGAATTTGCCGGCTGGTCACGTATTTACCATCACGACCCGACAAGGGCGAATTATTGACTTGAAACGTCATGCTCACCGTGGGTTCATCGACCGTCAGCGCCGGCAAGGCTTCCACACACGTGGGATCGCACAGCGTATCGGAGATGCGTAAATTCTCGATGCCGGTTACCGCAATGATATTGCCGGCTTCGGCTTCCGGAATTTCTACTCGCTCTAAACCCTGATAACCCAATACCTGTAAAATACGCGTGGAACGGATTTTACCTTCGGCGTCGATCAGTTGAATGGGTGTATTCGTTTTAATTTTGCCACGACGAATACGGCCAATACCAATGGCGCCGACATAGCTGGAATAATCCAAGGTACTGATTTGCATTTGAAACGGACCGTCGACATTGACATCTGGGGGGCATACTTTATCGACAATGGTTTGCAACAACGGCTTCATATCCGATTGGGGATTATTGAGGTCTAAAGTGGCATAACCCATTAACGCCGAGGTATAAACAATGGGGAAATCTAGTTGTTCGTGCGTTGCCCCCAAACGATCGAACAAATCAAACACTTGATCGACGACCCAATCGGGGCTAGCGCCGGGTCTATCGATTTTATTGACGACCAGAATAGGTTTCAAACCGTGCTTAAATGCTTTTAGGGTCACAAAACGGGTTTGAGGCATGGGACCGTCAACGGCATCGACCAGCAATAATACCGAATCCACCATCGATAAGATACGCTCCACCTCGCCGCCAAAATCGGCATGGCCAGGCGTGTCCACAATATTAATTTGGTAGTCTTGCCATTGGATAGAGGTATTTTTACTCAGAATGGTAATGCCGCGCTCTTTTTCCAATACATTGGAATCCATGATGCGTTCAGTCTGCGCGACACGACCTTTGACGGTGCCGCTTTGTTGCAGTAATTTATCGACTAAGGTAGTCTTGCCATGATCCACGTGGGCGATAATGGCGATGTTTCGTAAGTGATTATTCATGATAGGTTAGCGATCATTTTTGGGAGTCAGTCGGGCGGCTAGTTTAGCCGATTATTGAAAGAAATACAGCAATTTGCCATATTAAATCGTCACTGCTCACTTTCAAATAGCACACGCCATCCTCCTCCCAACTCCCAGAGGTGATAGTGTACAAAGGAAAACCTATGTTAGAAAATGCCCAAGAATACGCCAAACGGCGCGCCCAGCTTTGCAAAGCCATCGGTTTTGATAGCATTGCCATTATTTCATCCGCAAATGAGTACCTACGCAACGGCGATTCCCATTACCTGTTTCGGCAGAACAGTGATTTTTATTATTTGACCGGGTTTGCAGAACCGGAAGCAGTGGCGGTATTTGTGCCAGGACGAAAAGAAGGTGAGTTCATCCTCTTTAATCGCGTGCGCGATCCCTCTGTCGAAGTATGGGATGGTCCGCGTGCCGGCCAACAGGGTGCCAAAGAAATCTACGGAGCCGATCAATCTTTTCCCATCCATGAATTGGATCAACACTTACCGCAGTTATTAGAAAATCGTCACAGTATATACTATCCCATTGGTCGAGATATGGCCTTCAATCGCCGCGTTTTATCTTGGCTTGCCAAAGTTCAGGCCAAGGTACGTAGCGGTATTCAAGCTCCCCAAGGATTATTTAATATCGAAAGCATTCTCCACGAAATGCGTTTAATCAAAAGCGAATCAGAACTCAAAATCATGCGTGAAGCAGCAAATATCTCGGCTGCGGCTCATACTCGAGCGATGCAACAATGCCGCCCGGGTATGAAGGAATACCACTTAGAAGCGGAAATACAATATGAATTTATCCGCCGTGGCAGCCGTGCACCAGCCTATAGCTTTATCGTTGGCACTGGCCGTAACAGTTGCGTTTTACATTACAATGATAATAACGCCACTATCCAAGATGGCGATCTGGTCTTAATCGATGCCGGTTGTGAATACCAACACTATGCTTCCGATATCACCCGCACGTTTCCAGCCAATGGCCGTTTTACGGAACCGCAGCGGGCGATATACGAAGTGGTATTGGCTGCTCAAGAGGCCATTATTGCCGAAATAAAACCCGGTGTGGCCTGGAATCATCTGGAAGCGACCTGCGACCGTGTTATATCGGAGGGCTTGGTCCGCGTCGGATTACTTCAGGGTGATGCCAAAGAATTGGCCCAGCGGCAGATGCATAAACGTTTTTACATGCACCGCTTCGGGCATTGGCTGGGTATTGATGTCCACGATTGTGGCGCTTATAAAGTGAAAAACGCCTGGCGAACCCTAGAACCGGGTATGGTGTTCACGGTGGAACCTGGCATTTACATTCCGGAAAACAGCGAAGGCGTGGCTGAAAAATGGTGGAATATCGGTGTGCGCATTGAAGACGATGTTGCCGTAACCGCTACGGGCTGTGAGGTGCTGACCAAAGCCGTGCCAAAAACTATTTCAGAAATTGAAGCAACCATGGCAAACTAAAGACTAAGAAGGAAAGCTTTATGATCCAATATGCCAAATCACCTTTATCACTGAGACAAACCATTGAATCGGTGCTTCTTGCCTATCCGGTGATCTTTCGTGTCACTTTTCTATTAGTTATCGTATCAGCCGTAGGTCACCTCATCGTACCGGAGTTTTTTATACTCAATACCGCGTTTGGTGCAGTGGCCACATTGGCATTTATACTGTACACCTGGTTTTTCTTCACCGCGATTTTATCGATAGGGCATGTGGCGTTGCAGGGCGGTCATATGAAGTTTAAAGCTGCTTTTCGCATTGCCAGGCAGCATTATCTGTGGGTGCTGGCCAGCAATATTTTATTTTTTGCCATCGGTTTATTTTTGCTGTTAATTGAATATGCGTTAGACCTGCTGTTCGATATTTTCCAACAACACCCAGCATTCGCCGTGCTAAGCGTGATCATCGATGTCTATCTTTTTGTGATTCTCTACTTCGCCATTCCGCTGATTATTTTAGACCATGCGCGTGTGATAGAAGCCTTCGAGCAAAGCGTGCGCCTGGTCAAACATAATTGGTGGCGAACCTTCATCGTGCTAGCCTTTGTCGGTTGCGTGATGCTCGGTTTTGAAGCACTGGGCATTTTATTCAGTGGCAAAGCCAGGATATTATTATTCACCGTCGGTCATTTTTTATTAGAAGTGATTTGTTATCCCTTAATCGTTTCTGCCACACTGATTTTATTGCATGATTTGAAACTGCGATTTCAAGCCAAGGAAAATATATCGGCGTCAACCCCTATGAAAAAACACAGCCATAGTCACTCGTGAAAACGATGAGGCAAGAAAATACATTTGATCTGGTCATCGTCGGCGGCGGTTTAGCCGGCGCTAGCTTGGCGTTGGCGCTAGTCGATCAGCCGCTAAAAATAGCGGTGATTGAGGCAAAAGACGAACTGCGACCCGATGACAGAGCCCTGGCGCTTTCTTTCTCCAGTGCGTTGATCTTAAAAAATATCGGCATCTGGACTGCGATTGCGCCCCAAGCAACGCCTATTCTCTCCGTGCACGTCTCGGATGCAAACCATTTTAATCGTGTGCGGATGACCGCGGCGGAATTAAATACACCGGCATTGGGCTATGTCATCTTAGCGCAAGCCATCTTAAACCACGTGCAACAACAAGTACGGCAACGTTCGGAAATCACCTGGATTTGCCCGGCGCAATTGCAAGCTGCGCAACGCAGTGACTCCGGTTACGAGCTACAATTGGCCACTGCACAAGGTGATCGTACTGTCCATACTCGATTACTCGTTGCTGCCGATGGCAGTGATTCACCGACACGACAGTGTTTGGGGATTACCACCAGCCAGCAGGAATACCCGGAAATGGCGGTTTCTTGCCGTATCACAGCAGCAGAACATCACGGTGTTGCCTTCGAACGTTTTAGCCCAGCGGGAATACTGGCGGCGCTGCCAGTCGCTCCGCAGGAGCGCGTCGTCATTTGGACGGTGCCACGCGCGAAGGCGGAACAGTTGTTACAAATGGATTCGCAGGCTTTTCAAGAAACCTTGCAACAGGCCTGGGGTTATCGTTTAGGCGCCATCCGCCAGGTGATGTCTCGTCGCGCATTTCCTCTGCGCAGTATGAAGGCAAATCAATCGATACTACCCGGTGCGCTGTTGTTGGGCAATGCCGCTCATACCTTGCATCCGGTTGCTGCCCAAGGTTTCAATTTAACCCTGCGTGATATCGCGGTATTAGCGGAAGTCATTGCCAATGCGGTGAGCGCGGGAAAAAATCCCGGTGATTTATCGGTGTTAGAAGAATACCAACAACGCCGCAGCGCCGAGCAACAACAATTACTGTGGGCAACCGATGGCTTGGTTTCTCTGTTCTCCAGCACTTGGTTGCCCTTCGTGCTCGGCCGCAATATGGGCTTACTCGGCCTCACGGTATTGCCTCCGCTCAAACGAGTGTTTGCGAAAAAGGCCATGGGCCTTTCTGGCGCTCTACCGAAATTAGTGCGTGGGGTTGCTTTGTTAACTGACCCCATAGGTGACAAATCACTTCTTTCTTCTTTTACTAAATCAGGAGATCAAATCAATGGAAACATCCAAGCAAAAAAAACTATCCAGTCTCGATGACATAAAAAAAATGGCCCGGCAATCCATCGAAGATGGCGCTGTGACCAAAGACTATCCCTTGGATTTGGAAAAAGCATATCAGCTACTCAATGCGGCACTGGGCACCGAAATTATGTGCGTTCTACGCTATCGCCATCACCAAGTCATCGCCAAAGGAATCGACCGTCCCCAGGTCGCTGCAGAATTCGAAGAACATGCCATGGATGAAGAACGCCATATGATGATGATCGCCGAGCGAATCAATCAACTCGGCGGAAACCCCGACTTTAATCCAGCCACCGTTGCGCAACGAACGGCCACAGAATACGGCCAAGGCACTGATATACTCAAATTGATTGAAGAAGACCTGGTAGCCGAAAGAATCGCCATCATGGTCTATCGAGAAATGATAGACTGGTTCGGCACCGACGACCCCACTACCCGGCGCATGCTCGAAGAAATTCTAAAAGACGAAGAAGACCACGCCGACGATCTGGCTGATTTATTAAACATCAAAAAATGACCCCTGGGTTGGGGGAGGGCGAATGGATAACGCGAGACTTTACCCTCTCCCCTAACCCTCTCCCGCGAATAGGTTTGCAGCTTTTGCCCAAACTCCTCGCGCGAGAGAGGGGGTTTACAGTGCTAATCGTTAATCCAGTGCCTACTCAGTTGACTAAAAAAGATGTGTGCATACCTTAGGCCTATAATTCCTCGATTTCCTCAACAGAAAGCTCAATAAGCGAAGCAATTTCTTTTTTGTCTAGACCCTTATTCAACAATTTACGCACAACTCCCTGTTTTGCATGAAGCATGCCTTCTTCCCACCCTTTTTTCTTGGCTCCATAAACCAATGTTTTTTCAATACTGACGGCATCCCAATATTTGTCATATGATGTTAATTCGGCAGGCGTATAAGCTGATTCCTCCGCCAAATCCACCGCTTTTTTAATTTCTGGAACAGTTAACCATTCATCGGGAATCTGTTGGGATTTTTCATTTAATTCCGACATAAAACGCAACCACAAAATATGTAATTTTTTTTCTTGAATATTCTTCGCCTTAAATTTAGGCAGTTCAATAAAAATTAACTGCAAATCTTTAATTTCAGCTTTCTGTGGTTTGGCGACATTCACGATTTTATAATGATGGTACCAATCGCTGTCATCGGGCTCAAATACCGTATTAATTAATCCCAAGCCATACACAGGTCTTAATAACTCATACTGTTCTCCTTTCTCCAATTGGGTCACATAGGCTTTACTGGCATTAAATAGCATGCGTTGCATAAAACCAGTGGTCCACTGGATTTGCATTTCGACAATAAATACGCGGCCTTGTTGGTCAGTACATCGCACATCGACAACGGTATATTTGAAGCTGGGGATGCGTGGCACTTGTTCACTGGGTAGGTATTCTAGATTTTGGATCAAACCATCGTAAGGAAGAGGGAGCACGGAGTTGAGGAAGCTCTTCAACAACTCCGGGTGTTGACCAAAGATTTTTTTAAAAACGATATCGGTTTTTGGATCAAGGTAGCGTGCCATAAAATCCTCCATGGGTAACCAACTAAATGATTCCCTGAGAATGTCTGGTTAGCCATGAACTGTCAATACCGTATTTCCTGAAGCTCCCTGCACATAAAATCCGTACTTAATTATTTTAGGCTGGAGCTACTGGAAGAGGATGAGCCATTATTGGGTTCAGGAGATTTTCTTTTACGAGTTTTACCATCCGGGGTTGGAATAGGTGGAAACAATGAACTAGTTGAGCTACTGGAGAATTGGCTTCGGCTTGAAGAAGAACTCCTGCTGCTGGAAGAGGAATGGAGTAACGGTAACGGTTCAGTTCGTGTGGAATAGGTTGTGTTGGCACGGAAACTTGGATGCGGTGTGGAGGAGGAACGCGAAAATTTCAGATCGTTGTGACCTTGGGCTGACGTAGAAGTAGTTAAGGATTGGCTTTGGTCATTGACGCTGTGTGCCTGAGGTCTTCTGGTTCTCTTTTTACTATCCTTGGATTCTGCTGAGCTTTGAGTTGGTTCTAGCTGAGCAGCACTTTGGCGATCCTGCGCAGCTAATTCTGCCTGTCCTAAAGTTTCATAGGCTATGGCTCGTCTAGCATAATAATCAGAATATTCAGGACAAACACGAATACAGGCAGACAGGGTATGGATGATGGCGGGCGCATGATCTGGATCCTCTAGTTCCTCTTCTCGCTCGGCTAGATAGTTACACCAATGGTCTAAGTTACCTCGATCTTCGCTGGAGTATTTTTCATTCTGCATCCTAATGTCAGCTTCTGCGTAATCCCTCTGACTTTCGGAGCTCCTGCCCGTCAGGGCATAAGTCAGTGCACGAAAGAAATAAAATTCAGCTTTAGGCTGAAATTGAATAAGTGTCGTCCATTGATCAATCGCTGCTAGGTATTTATCCATCACTATTAAGTTTAAAGCTCGAAGCTTCTGAGCAACCATATTTTGGGGATTATATTGGAGAGCTTTATCAAAATCATGAATAGAAACATAACTGTCAACTTCTAGCCCATCCAGGCAAAACTGTCCTCGTAGGCAATAACAATCACTTAATATTAAAGAATCATATGAAGCGGTTTCCTTTGTTTTATGCGACTCCATTAATTTGATTGCCCTATTAATATCAACTTCCGCGAGACGATCATCATCACCTGCCACCATAAACTGCTTACCTCGTTTATAATAAACCCTTGCCAATTGGAACGCTTGATCGTGAAGTTCACTGCTAAAATTAGCGATGACCTTAGCGCTTGCTGGATTGAGTGATGACGGGGCTTCTGAATGAGTGTCCATAGACAATATCCTCTCAGCTAGTTTACAGTAATAATTATTATCAGGGCTTAGTTTTTTTAAAAATTAATGCTGCAACGCTTCTAAGTATTTATCTGCATCTAGAGCAGCCATGCAGCCGGCGCCAGCGGAGGTGACGGCTTGGCGATAAATGGAATCGGCGACATCGCCAGCAGCAAATACGCCGGGGATATTGGTGGCGGTGGCATTGCCGGCGGAGCCGGTGTTCACCAAAATATAGCCATTACGCATGTTTAATTGATCGACAAAAATATCGGTATTCGGCTTATGACCAATGGCAATAAAAACACCTTGGACAGCGAGTGTTTTCGTTTCATCGGTATTAACATGTTTGATACGTAAACCATTCACTCCTTTCTCATCACCCAATACTTCATCCACGACATGATCCCAGGCAATGGTCACATTGCCATGGTTACTTTTCTCAATCAGACGGTGGGCTAGTATTTTTTCACCGCGGAATTTATCGCGGCGATGAATCACCGTCACGTGCTTGGCGATATTCGCTAAATAAAGCGCTTCTTCAATCGCGGTATTGCCACCACCCACCACCGCGACATCCTGGTTTTTATAGAAAAAACCATCACAGGTGGCACAACCCGAAACGCCACGGCCCATAAACGCCTGTTCGGAAGGTAATCCTAAATACAAGGCAGAGGCGCCGGTGGCGATGATGAGTGCATCGCAGCTGTATTGTTTATCATCGCCGGTGAGTGTAAACGGCCGAGATAATAAATCGGCGGCGCGGATATGATCGAAGATAATTTCCGTATCGAAACGTTTGGCGTGTGCTTCCATGCGCTGCATTAATGCCGGTCCTTGCAAGCCTTCGACATCGCCTGGCCAATTATCCACTTCGGTGGTGGTCATCAGTTGCCCGCCTTGCTCAATACCGGTAATTAACACCGGCTTTAAATTGGCACGAGCAGCGTAAATGGCGGCGGTATAACCTGCAGGACCTGAACCCAGGATAATTAAGCGATGGTGTTGGCTGGTCATGGTTCATCTTCCCATTTTAAGGCACCGCCGGTTTGGTATTCAGTCACGCGAGTTTCGAAAAAGTTTTTTTCTTTTTTCAAGTCCATCATTTCGCTCATCCACGGGAAAGAGTTTTCCGCACCCGGGTATTGTTCTGGTAAACCAATCTGCGCACAGCGACGGTTAGCAATATAATGTAAATACGATTGGAACATAGCCGCATTGAGGCCCAAAATGCCGCGTGGCATGGTGTCGACGGCGTATTGGTATTCTAAATCCACGCCTTCTCGAATCATATTCTGAGCTTCTTGCTGTAATTCCGCCGTCCACAGATGTGGGTTTTCAATCTTAATCTGATTAATAACATCGATGCCGAAATTCAGATGCATGGATTCGTCGCGGAGAATGTATTGAATCTGTTCCGAAGTACCGGTCATTTTATTGCGTCGACCCAGTGATAACAACTGAGCAAAACCAACATAGAAAAAGATGCCCTCAAAAATCACGTAGAATGCAATTAAGTCACGCAATAAACGCTGGTCGTTTGCGGGGGTGCCGGTCTGGAAAGTGGGGTCACCCAAACTTTGGGTATAGCGTAAAGCCCAGGCTGCTTTCGAAGCGACCGAAGGTATTTCGTGGTACATATTAAACACTTCGCCTTCGTCCAGCCCTAAGCTTTCGATGATGTGTTGATAACTATGGGTGTGTAAGGCTTCTTCAAATGCTTGGCGCAGCAGGTATTGTCGGCATTCTGGATTGGTGATGTGTCGATACACTGCCAGGACTAGATTATTTGCTACCAACGAATCGGCGGTCGCAAAAAAACCGAGGTTGCGTTTAATAATGCGACGCTCGTCTTCGCTCAGTCCTTGGGGATCTTTCCACAAGGCAATATCGGCAGCCATGTTAATTTCCCCGGGCATCCAATGGTTGGCGCAGGCAGCCAGGTATTTTTCCCAAGCCCAGCGGTATTTAAACGGCACTAATTGATTCAAGTCGGCTCGGCAGTTGATGATTTGTTTGTCATCGACGCGCACTCGAGCCAAGCCCATTTCAAAATTTTCCAGCCCGGTAGCCCCATTGTGTTGAGCGGAGTTTGCGGTGGCATGGCTGGCATTTGCCTTCGTTTCGTATTCATTCCAATTTAATAAACTCATGTCTAGCTCCTGATTTCAATGGTGTCACAACGGGTAGTCTCACGCCGTCGTCACGCGACGACGACGTGAAGGGATTATTGACATGCTTCACAATCGGGGTTGTCGATGGCGCAGGCCGCAACCGTTGTCGATACCTTTACGGCATTTAACGTTTGCGTGGTTAAGGTCGATTTCTCGGCATTAGTCGCGCCTAAGGTGCGTAGGTAATACGAGGTTTTTAAACCGCGCAGCCAAACCATGCGATAAAGCGTATCGAGTTTTTTACCGGAAGGTTCTGCCATGTATAAATTTAACGATTGCGCTTGATCGATCCATTTTTGTCGGCGCGATCCGGCTTCTATCAACCATTTCGGTTCAATTTCAAAGGCCGTTGCGTAAATGGTTTTTAAGGCCTGAGGAATGCGATTGATTTGAGTGATACTGCCGTCATAATATTTTAAATCGTTGATCATGACTTCATCCCACAAATCAGCCGCTTTTAAATCACGCACTAAGTAAGGATTCACCACCGTGAATTCACCGGAAAGGTTCGATTTCACATACAAATTTTGATACGTGGGATCGATGGATTGTGACACACCGCAAATATTCGAAATCGTGGCGGTGGGGGCAATCGCCATGGTGTTGGAATTACGCATCCCTACGGTGGCGACGCGTTGACGTAAACTAGACCAATCCAGTGTTTGGCTGCGATCTTGTTCCAGGTAATCACCGCGCGCCGCATGCAAACGTTCAATCGAATCGATGGGTAGAATGCCTTGGTTCCACAAAGACCCTTCATACGTGGGGTAGCAACCGCGTTCTTCGGCTAAACGACTAGAGGCTTGAATCGCGTAGTAGCTAATGGCTTCCATACTGCGATCGGCAAACTCCACCGCTTCAGGAGAAGCATAGGCGATGCGTTGATGATACAAAGCATCATGAAAACCCATCAGCCCCAAACCCACAGGGCGGTGCCGCAGATTGGATTGTCGTGCTTGCGGAACCGTATAGAAGTTAATGTCGATGACATTGTCTAACATGCGCATCGCAATATTGACCGTGCGTTCGATTTTAGCCATATCTAAACCTTTGCCTTCAGCAGACAAATGATTGACTAAATTCAAGCTGCCCAAGTTACAGACGGCAATTTCACTGGCGGAAGTATTCAACGTAATTTCAGTGCATAAATTGGAACTGTGCACCACGCCCACGTGTTGCTGGGGTGAGCGGATATTGCAAACGTCTTTAAAGGTGACCCAAGGATGGCCGGTTTCATACACCATGCTTAACATTTTTCGCCATAGCGTCACGGCCGGAATGGATTTACTGCGTAATTCACCTTTTTTGGCTTTTGTTTCGTAGTCACCATAGGCTTTTTCAAAATCCAGACCGAAGCGATCGTGTAAGTCCGGAACGTCGTTAGGAGAAAACAGCGTCCAGTCACCATTGGTGAACACGCGTTTCATAAACAAATCCGGTATCCAGTTGGCGGTGTTCATGTCGTGGGTGCGGCGGCGATCGTCACCGGTGTTTTTACGTAACTCTAAAAATTCCTCGATATCCAGATGCCAGGTTTCTAAATAGCCACATACAGCACCTTGTCGTTTACCACCCTGGTTTACGGCAACGGCGGTGTCATTGGCGACTTTCATAAACGGCACCACACCTTGCGATTTGCCATTGGTTCCTTTGATGTGTGCACCCATGGCTCGCACCGGTGTCCAGTCATTGCCAAGCCCGCCGGCGTATTTAGAGAGCAGGGCATTGTCTTTGAGGGCGGAATAAATGCCGTCTAAGTCGTCGGGCACGGTTGTTAAAAAGCAGCTGGATAATTGTGGTCGCAGCGTGCCGGAATTGAACAACGTCGGTGTGGAACTCATAAAGTCGAAAGAAGACAATAAGTGATAAAATTCAATGGCGTGTTGCTCACGATTTTCGGTTTCACCTAAAGCTAATCCCATGGCGATACGCATAAAGAAGATTTGCGGTAGTTCAAATCGGGTGCCTTTTACGTGCAGAAAATAACGATCGTATAAGGTTTGTAAGCCTAGATAGGTAAATTGCAAATCGCGTTCAGCGACGATGGCTTGGCTGATCTTGGTTAGATCAAAACTTTTCAGTCGCGGATCCAATAGTTCGGCTTCGATACCGCATTCCAAGTAACGGTGGAAATAATCGGGGTAAATGACCTGCATTTCTGCGAGGTTGAGGTGCTGCTTGGGCATCCCTAAAAAATCCAGCGCTTCTTTGCGTAAGATGTCCAGTAATAGGCGAGCGGAGACATAACTGTAGTTAGGTTCTTTTTCCACCAAAGCGCGAGCGCTCATAATCAAGGCTTTTTGCACGTCGGAGAATGACGCACCCTCAAATAGTCCCCGTCTTGTGTCGTCGATGATGAGTTGAGGTTCCACCTCAGTTAGGTTATGACAGGCATCCGCCACGACTTGGTTGAACCAGTTATCATCTAAAGTGATCTGGCTGCCGTCTGGTAGCGTCACTTGAAATGCAGCAGGGGAGGTAGACTGGTCGGTTGGCTGATTTTCTGCAGCTCGTGCTTTGCGACGCTCCTCACGATACAGCACGTAGGCACGCGCAACCTTGTGCTCACCGGCTCTCATCAGCGCCAGTTCTACTTGGTCTTGAATAGATTCGATATGAATCGTGCCGCCTACCGGCCATTGGCGATAGAAAGCAGCGCTGATTTGTTGCGTCAATTGTTGAACGATGTGATATACCCGTCCAGAATCAGCAGCCTGGTCGCCTTCTACGGCCAGAAAGGCTTTTCCTAACGCAACGTTGATCTTGGTATCATCGTACGGCGTGACGTCGCCGTTGCGTCGAATGATTCGTAATAACCCTGGACTGATGGCGGTCATTCGTTGTTGTTCTATGGCAGTTTTAGTCACGGCAATAGGTGTTAAGGTTTCCATCTAGATTCTCCTTCTATTGATTGAACATCGCATATCCTTGGATGTGTATGGTGTAGAAAAACGAGAGTCATTTTTTATGTTGAAGTTAAGTTGACCAAAAAATGGTAAACGCAATATATTGTAGTTGGCTTGATGATAAACCACAAGATAATGTGGAAATGTTGTAAAACTTCCGGACATTGTTCAGCCTATCTTATTAAAAAATAAGAGACTTTTTTTTCCGGACAAATGGGGTTGGCATTCCGCTTGAAGTTGTGTAAAATGTGCACAAATTTAAATTGTGTAAAGTAATCAATCGGTTAGAAATTTTTCATCTTTTGCCTTATTGGCATTGTCGCGCTGAGTGTAGCCCACCGGAGATTTTTATGAGCAAATGGCTGATTGGAATTTTTTTGAGTATGGGCATGTTGAGTTTGGTTGCTCTCAGTGCCAGCGGAGCTACCCTGCAAAATGTCGATCAAATCGCCCCGACGTTGAATGCGAAGTCGCCGCACTTAAACCCCACCGTGTTGAAGCTAGCATTGGAAGCGTATAATTGTGCAGCGCTGTCAGGGGTTCCGAAACGACCCTTGCTGACCATCATTGATTATTCCTTACCCTCCGCCGCAAAGCGGATGTGGGTTTTTGATTTATCCCGCGACAAATTATTATTTAACAACCTGGTAGCGCATGGCCAAGGTTCTGGCAGTGCGACTTCTCGCTATTTTTCCAATCAATACGATACCCACGCCAGTAGTATTGGTCTTTATTTGACTGAAAATGCGTACTTGGGTCACGATGGTTTTTCATTACGTTTAGCAGGATTAGACCGAGGATTTAACGACAAAGCGTTATCTCGCGATATCGTCGTTCATGGTGCTTCTTATGTCAGCGATCAAATAGCCAGATCTTACAATATGATCGGCCGAAGTTGGGGATGCCCAGCCGTTCCCAAACCGTTAGCTGCGCCCATTATTAACACGATCAAAGACGGGACATTGATATTCGCCTATTACCCCGATAACCGATGGCTAAAAAACTCACGCTACCTGCATTGCACAGGTAATCTCGCGATGAACAAGCCATTGGAGGCATAGTCGCTCTCAGGGACTCAGGCCGCCCCTTCTTCGGGTTGGTTGGCAGGCGTTCTCTGGCAAATATCTTGGTGTGGAGGCAAATTATCGGGGAGATTCACGATCGCTTCCAAGCTCGATTCAATGAGTTTTAATACCGAGCGCATGGGGTTGGCGCTGACCGCACCGCTATCTCGGTTGTTAAGCGTCACCGCCAAAGTAGCGCAGTGATGCCCCAGGATTTTCCCCAGACCAAACAGTGCCGAAGTTTCCATCTCGAGATTGAGGATTTGTTCCCCCTGGAAGCTAAAATCATGTAGATGATTCAACAAATTGGGAAAATGGGGTTCGGCACGCAACCAGCGGCCTTGAGGGGCGAAGAAACCAGGGGATGTGATGGTAATTCCGGCCTCACAGCCTTTCTTTAATCGATGGAATAGGTAATCGCAGCCTTGCACAAAATACGGCTGAGTGATCTGTTTGACTTCCGGTAAAATCTCTAGAAAAGTATTCAAACCGGCAATTTCATAGTCATTAGGCTGAAATTTATAGAAGTTTAACAAAGAATCTAGGCCAATAGCCGAATGGCTAATGACGATGGAATCGACCGGTAGCGCTTTGGCCACACCGCCGCAGGTGCCTAGGCGAATGATATTCAATACCCTTCGGGTAGTATTCAATTGGCGTTCGGTGAGGCTGACGTTTACGACCGCATCCAATTCATTCATGACAATATCGATGTTGTCAGTGCCAATCCCGCTGGAAACGACGGTGAGACGTTTTTTATTTAATACGCCGGTGTGGGTGATGAATTCGCGGTGTTGTTTCTTTATTTCAATCTCATCGAAATACTGACTAATAGTGGCGACGCGTTCGGGGCTACCGACACAGATGACGGTATCCGCTACATCCTCCGGGAGCAGAGCTAGGTGGTAAATGCTCCCATCGGGATTTACCATTAAAGCGGCCGGATCTATAGTCCTGGTCATATTTCTACCTTTCATTGCATGTATTCAACCAGAAAGCCCACTTGCGGGAGAATCGTGTTTTTCTTCGAGTGACTAGGGACAGACTAATGTGGTTGTGTGATCGAAAATACCTATACCTAGGTAAAACAACGACCGATCACTTGTTTCTCCATGAGCAAAATTTAATCGGATGACTATCTTTCGCCAAACGTATTATTATAATACAAATTCCTGGGAAGTAAAATGAGCAAATGTAGGGGTCAATAACTGACCCCTACAAATAGCCCATGCCTAAGGGATTATTACGCGGCTTGAGTGACGGCAGAAGTGGAATTCTTAGCCATCAAACTACCCGAGCAATTGAGGTACTTGGATTCTTTTAACCAGGTTGGGTCTGGGTAATAAGCAAAGACCAAGCTACCATCTTTAATCGTGTTAATGATAGGCTGCGCCATGGTTTGTGGCACTGCCGGACAACCCCAGCTACGGCCGATGCGGTTAGTGGTTTTGGCAATAGTATCGCTCACATAAGTCGCGCCATGTACCACCACATTTCGTGAAAAGGCTTGGTCATTAAAACCCTGGTCCAAACCTAATAATTTTAACGATTCACCGTGCTTACCAATATAGGTATTACCTGTTAAGTACAAACCAATGCTGGAAGCATGACTCTGGCCTTGGTCAGAGAAGGTGGTAGCCATGTTGTTACCCGAACCTTTACCATGAGCCACCAAATTATTAAAAACGACTTTATTCGTAGCTAAGTCAATAACCCACATCCGTTTTTGCGCAGACGGCAATGAATAGTCGATCACGGTTAATGTTTGGGTTTTCGCCTTACCGGATAGTTCTGCACAGTGGTAGGCGTCTAGGGCCAGCTTCAAGACAGAGGGGTTTAAACCGGGGGTTTGGGCTATTATGGCGGTTACTTGATTATCAGCGGCAGTAGTTGTTGTCGCAGGAGTTGTATTCGCTATATCACCTGCCAGTGCCACTTGAGCACAACCAACCAATGTCGTTATAAATAATCGCTTCATTACTATACCTCGCTTCAGTACCAAATATTAAAATAATCTTAACAATCCATCGCTTCAACAATTGGCATAAATTGTAACCAATTGATTTTGTAGAGTTTCGCTTATTTGTATATATTCTACACAGTTTCTTACCTTAAGGCAACCTTTATTGCTGGTTTTGGAGGACAAGGGGTGGGTAATCTATAAAGTCTATTTATTTCAGTAGGTTATCTTTATGTGCCTGTGAGTGAGCATTTGATTAGAGGTTAGCACTGTAAGCCTCCTCTCCCGCGCGAGGGGCTTGAATAAAGGCACTGAACTTGTTCGCGGGAGAGGGTTGAGGAGAGGGCTAATGGATAGCGCGAGACTTTACCCTCTCCCCTAACCCTCTCCCGCGAATAGGTTTGCAGCTTTTGCCCAAACTTCTCGCGCGGGAGAGGGAGTTTACAGTGCTAATCGTTAATCCGGTGCCTATGGAGATATTTAGGGATGAGAGCCGCCAGCATTTCCAGGGAGTGTTTTATTTCGCATAGAGGGGCTTTCTTTCGTAGAGGAAAATCCAGCCTTTGGCGATACGATAAATAACCCAAATCAAATCCAGAATCAGGATGATGAAGCCAACGAAAATCCAGAAGGAAATTAAGCCGAGCAGACCCCACAGCAAGCCATACCAGAACGTGCGGATTTGCCATTGGAAATGAGAGGCAAGCCAAGTGCCTTTGATGGGTTCTTTGTCCACACAATAATGCATAATGACAGCAATAATAAAAGGCAGGCCAAACACCAGGCCGGCTGCTTGTAGAATGTAAATAGTTAAGGCAATTTTATACGGCTTATCCGGATCATTCGTTATCAGATTCATTGTTTTATACCATCTAGGTTAAGCCATCCATGTAGGGTTGCTGCTTGTAAGGCAAAGTTTATACGGCTTATCCGGATCATTCGTTATCAGATTCATTGTTTTATACCATCTAGGTTAAGCCATCCATGTAGGGTTGCTGCTTGTAAGGCAAAGTTTATACGGCTTATCCGGATCATTCGTTATCAGATTCATTGTTTTATACCATCTAGGTTAAGCCATCCATGTAGGGTTGCTGCTTGTAAGGCAAAGTTTATACGGCTTATCCGGGTCATTCGTTATCAGGTTCATTGTTTTATACCAGCTGGGTTAAGCCATCCATGTAGGGCTGCAATACTTTAGGGATGGTAACGCGTCCTTGGTCATCTTGATAATTTTCTAGAATGGCTACCAAGGTTCGACCCACCGCCAAACCTGAGCCATTCAGGGTATGTACTAATTCTGGTTTCTGTGTTGCCGGATTACGCCAGCGTGCCTGCATTCGTCGAGCTTGAAAGGCTTCACAATTACTGCAAGAAGAAATTTCCCGGTAAGCATTTTGGCCGGGTAACCACACCTCCAAATCATAGGTTTTTGCGGATTGAAAGCCTAAATCGGCGGTGCATAAGGCGATCACTCTATAAGGTAACTCTAGCAATTGCAATACCGTTTCTGCGTGCTGAGTCAATTCCTCTAGAGCTGAATACGAATCCTCCGGTTTCACGATATGCACTAATTCGACTTTCTCAAATTGGTGATTCCGAATCATGCCGCGGGTGTCCTTACCATAAGAACCTGCCTCACTGCGGAAACACGGTGTGTGCGCTACCCATTTAATCGGTAAAAGTTCCGCATTGACGACTTGATCACGCACTAAATTGGTTACCGGCACTTCGGCGGATGGAATTAACCCCAAGCCAGAATCGCCGTGAATAAAAAAGATATCTTCGCGAAATTTCGGTAACTGGCCCGTACCATAAAAACTGCTCTCCTGAACCAGGTAGGGAACATACATTTCGGTATAACCATGGCGTTGGGTGTGCAAATTAAGCATGAATTGAACCAAGGCTCTTTGTAATTGTGCTAACTGGCCTTTTAAAACGACGAAACGCGCACCCGAGAGCACAGCGGCGCTATTAAAATCCAACCACCCTCGTACCGTCCCTAATTCAATATGATCTTTCGGTAAAAAAGTAAATTCGGTGGGCGTTCCCCAACGGCGTACCTCGACATTATCGGCTTCGGTTTTACCGACGGGGACGCTGGTATGGGGTAGGTTAGGGATGGTCAGCTGATAATCATCCAACTGCTGTTTGAGTGTTTGCCATTTCGCTTCAGTTTCAGTGAGTTGTCGGTTGACCCCTTCCGCTTCTTTGAGTAATTCACTGGCATCTTCCTGTTTCGCTTTCTTTTGGCCGATTTCTTTAGCGATACGATTGCGCCGACTTTGCACATCCTGCAATTCTGTTTGTAAGGCCTTACGTGCCGACTCCCAGTGTGTTAACGATTCTACGTCTAAGGTAAAGCCTCTTTTCGCAAGCTGTAAGGCTGTTTGTTCGAGGTCATCGCGTAATAGTTTAGGGTCTAGCATAAAAATCTCGATAGAATTAATTTTTAGAAATACGGTGGTTGGCACCTGGGAAGAACAACCTATCACATTTACCCGCAAAATCCCATCAGGAAAATTTAATAAATTTCCCTGAAAAAAATCCAATAAAAATAGGCATGCCCAGGCATTGCAATTCAGGCTTGCGTAAGTTTACGGACAATGTATATACTCACCGGCTTTGGAAATCTAGTTTTCCTTGAAGGGGTTAAATTATAACGCTGTGGTAATTCTAACAAACGAAGGATAAAGGATGCACACGAAAAAGTTATGCCTCAGTTTATTATCTTTCTGCGGGCTGAGTGTTTTATTGCTAATTTGTAGCGCAGCCTCCGCACAAACCGCGAATTCAGCTGAAAAATACCCCGATACCAACTACCCGGTGATCAATTATGGCACGGGCGAACACGCCGACAGTATTAAACGCGGTGAATATTTGGTGAAAGCGGGCGATTGCATTGCCTGCCATACCACCCCCGGTGGCCAGCCTTTCGCGGGTGGCTTACCGATTAAAACACCGTTTGGCACTATTTATTCCCAAAATATTACCCCGGATACTCAATACGGGATCGGCAAATGGACTGACGATCAATTTGTACGCGTATTGCGAGAAGGCATTTCCCCTAAGGGTCGCTATTATTTCCCGGTATTTCCTTACCCTTATTTTAATAAATTGACACAGCAGGATGCCTTGGATATCCGCGCCTATTTGGCCGCCATACCCGCAGTGCCCTTAAAGAACCGTCCTTTAGATATGCCATGGCCGTTCAATGTCCGATTATTGCAGAGCTTCTGGCGCTTTTTATTCTTTGATTTCCATAAGGGGGAATTCCAGCCCGACCCCAATCAATCGCCGGAATGGAATCGGGGTGCCTACCTGGTGCAAGGATTAGGGCATTGCAGCCTTTGCCATTCCCCTTTAAATAAATTAGGCGCGCCTATCCAGAAATACGAGTTAGCTGGCGGTTTTATCGAAGGTTATTCCGCACCCAATATTTCCGCTACGGGTTTACTCAACGTGCCCACCGACAAAGTGCTGGATGTGTTCTTGAAAGATCAAAAATGGAATGGTGGTCAAGTGCAAGGCCCGATGCTACAGGTGAATCACGACAGCTTACGTTACCTTAGTACGCAAGACCTCACTGCGATTGTCACGTATTTACGCACCGTGCAAAGCAAAACACCACCCGCGCCCAGCGTAGGTACTGGGGCTAAAGCTGGAGAAGCCATTTATCAAAAATATTGTACCGGCTGTCACATGGCTGGAGGTGGCGGGGCGCCCAAGTTTGGTGATTCTGGGCAATGGGCACCGTTCTTAAAGGCAGGTATGGATACGGTCTATAATAATGCCATTAAAGGTATTGACGGTATGCCTGCTAAAGGGAATTGTGATGCCTGCTCCGATGAACAAATAAAGAGCGCTGTCGATTATATCGTCGGTCAAAGCAAAAGCGGTGGCGGGGCGGCGGCAGCAAATACCACAACCCTGGAGCAGAAACAAACCTCACTGGCCAGGGGGCAGCAGGTTTATCAGCAAGTCTGTTCCATTTGCCACGCGGATGGTAAGCTAGGGGCGCCGAAATTAGGTGATAAAGCAGCCTGGGTACCCTTGGTAAAAACCAATCTAGACGTTCTCATCACCCGAGCGATTCAGGGTTACAAAGGACACCCTGCCAAAGGGTCGTGTTATGAATGCACAGATGCAGATATTATTGCAGCTGTGAAGTATATGGCACAGCAGAGCGGGGCAGGTAATTATACATTATGGTAAACCGTTAGAAGTGGACGTGCTGCTCGCGTTCGCAGAGGTAGCAGCGTTCATTAGAACAGGGCGCTAAAAATGGAATTGTTGTTTTAAACGACTGGCCAAGGATGGGGAGGAAAACCAGAAAAAAAAAGAGACCAATACCATGCAATTCATGCGTAAATTTAAATTTTTTTTAGGACTGCTGTTCAGCATAGCTGGGATCCCATGCGCTTACGCTGATTACACATTAAATTTAACCCCCGGCGTCACCCCCATCAGCCAAGACATCTATAATCTCCACATGACCATATTTTGGATTTGCGTGGCCATTGGTGTGGTTGTATTTGGCGTCATGTTCTACTCCTTATTTGCACATCGAAAATCACGAGGCATAAAACCAGCCACTTTTCACGGCAATACCCGCGTTGAAATATTCTGGGCGGTGGTGCCGTTGATTATCTTAATTATCATGGCCGTTCCCGCAACATTAGTGTTGATGCGCATGGAAGACAGCAGCAAAGCGGATGTCAACATTAAAGTCACCGGTTACCAATGGAAATGGCAATACGAATACCTGGATGAAGGCATCAGTTTTTATAGCAACTTAGCCACGCCCCCCGAACAAATAAAAAATAAAGCGCCGAAAAACAAATGGTACTTATTGGAAGTGGATAACCCCGTAGTGGTGCCCATCCACAAAAAAATCCGATTCTTAGTGACCGCCAACGACGTCATTCATTCTTGGTGGGTACCTGACTTAGGCATTAAACGCGATGCCATTCCCGGTTTTATCCACGAAGCATGGGCGCGTATTGAAAAACCAGGCATCTATCGTGGCCAATGCGCGGAGTTATGTGGTTTAAACCACGCGTTTATGCCGATCGTCGTCGATGCTCGAACCGAAGCGGATTACGATAAATGGGTGCAAGAGCAAAAATCCAATGCTGCCCAGGGCGCGGGCGCCTCGCAGGCGTTGCCACAGACAGAAGTCAATAAAACCTATACTTTGCAAGAATTAATGCAGCAGGGCGAGCAAGTCTATAATTCACGCTGTGCCGCCTGCCATAAACCCGATGGTAAAGGCATGCCACCGGCTTTCCCCGCGCTAAAAGGGAGTGCCATTGCCACCGGCCCGGTGCAGAACCACATTGATATTGTTCTCAAGGGCAAGCCCGGAACGGCCATGGTTGCGTTTGGACCGCAATTAAATGATGTTGATATTGCTGCCGTCATTACCTACGAACGTAATGCTTGGGGCAATGCGGATAATAAAAATAATCAGAATGCCGGTGGCCTAGTTCAGCCGGCCACTATAGCTAATAATCGCCAGTCACAGGGGGGCAGTCAACCATGAGCGATAAATCCATTAATAACCCCATCACGGAGCATGATGCCGGACATGACCATGGTCAAGGTGTCACAGAAAAAGGACTATGGCCGTACATTCGCCGCTGGGTTTTTACCACCAACCATAAAGACATTGGTACCTTGTATTTATGGTTATCATGCATCATGTTTTTTGTGGCAGGCACTATGGCGTTATTGATTCGCGCCGAATTATTCCAACCCGGTCATCGCTTGCTCGACCCTGACTTCTTCAACCAAATGACGACCATGCATGGTTTAATCATGGTATTTGGTGTGGTCATGCCAGCCTTCGTCGGTTTAGCGAACTGGCAAATTCCGCTGATGATAGGCGCTCCCGATATGGCGTTGCCGCGCTTAAATAACTGGAGTTTCTGGATTCTACCATTTGCGTTCACGCTATTACTCAGCACCTTCCTGCTGCCGGGATCTGCACCTAATTACGGTTGGACTTTTTACGCGCCACTGTCCACTACTTACGGCCCGCCCAGCACTGACTTTATGATTTTCTCTATCCACATGATGGGCTTGTCTTCCATATTAGGCGCCATCAATATCATTGCCACCATCCTTAATATGCGTGCACCTGGCCTTAAGTTTATGAAAATGCCGGTGTTCGTGTGGAGTTGGTTGATTACCGCCTTCTTATTGCTAGGCATTATGCCGGTATTGGCGGGTGCAGTGACCATGATGTTAACCGATCGTCATTTTGGCACTACCTTTTTTAACGCCGCAGGTGGCGGTGACCCGGTGTTATTCCAACACGTGTTTTGGTTTTTCGGTCACCCGGAAGTGTATGTATTAATACTACCGGCCTTTGGTGTCATGTCGGAGGTTATCCCCACTTTTAGCCGTAAACCCTTATTCGGTTATTCATTCATGGTGTACGCCATCATCGCCATTGCCGTGTTATCCTACATTGTGTGGGCGCACCACATGTTTACCACCGGTATTCCCTTAGCGGCGCAATTATTTTTTATGTATGCCACCATGCTCATTGCCGTGCCGACCGGTATTAAAGTTTTTAATTGGGTCAGTACGATTTATAAAGGCGCATTAACGTTTGAAACCCCGATGCTATTTGCCATTGCCTTTGTGTTCCTGTTTACCATCGGTGGATTTTCGGGGTTAATGTTGGCGATAGTGCCGGCGGATTATCAATACCAGGATACGTATTTTGTGGTTGCCCATTTCCACTATGTATTAGTGCCCGGTTCCATTTTCGGTATTATGACCGGCGTTTATTACTGGTTACCGAAATGGACTGGCCGCATGTTTAGCGAAAAGTTGGGGAAATGGCATTTTTGGTTGTCGGTCATTGGCTTGAACATCACCTTCTTCCCCATGCATTTCCTGGGCTTGGCCGGTATGCCACGACGCATTCCCGATTACGCCTTGCAATTCACCGATTTTAATAGCATTGCTAGTGTGGGTGCCTATATTTTTGGCCTATCCCAATTATTATTTATTATCAATATCATCTGGACTATTCGCAAAGGTAAGCCGGCCACCGCACAGGTATGGGAAGGTGCGCATGGTTTGGAGTGGGAATTACCCTCACCGGCACCGTATCATAGTTGGGTAACACCACCTGACCGACAAACGATTGATAAGATTAGTCAATGGCATCCACCGCAGTAAAGCAGGAGTGATGATAAAATGTCGCGTTCTGATTTCAATACTCCTGAAAAATCGCCCCAAAAGAAAACGCAACGGTTGGCGCTTATCTTGTTGATCTGCGCCGTTGCCATGTTTGGTTTCGGTTACGCCCTGGTGCCTTTGTATGATGTGCTTTGTAAATCGTTGGGCTTTAATGGCAAGACCTCCGGACAGGTGAGCAGTGCCGTGAGCTCGGTCGATATGACCCGCCTGGTGACGGTGCAATTCCTCGCCACTAAAAATGCCAATTTACCGTGGAAATTTTATCCGTATCGTACGGTAGTGGAAGTTCACCCCGGGCAAAATACCCATGTCGCGTATTTTGCCAAAAATGACAGCGACCATACGATGACGGTGCAAGCCATTCCCAGCGTCGCGCCGGGACCCGCAGCGAAATACTTGAAAAAGACAGAATGTTTTTGCTTTGCTCAGCAAACCCTGGCCAGTCACGACACCATGGACATGCCGCTGATATTTCACCTCGACCGGGATTTGCCAAAGGATATCCACACCGTGACTTTATCCTATACGTTGTTCGATGTGACCCATATGAAGAAAACATCCACGCAACCACAAAATAAAAATAGCTTTCAACAATCGTAAACTTTAAACCGTGAGCCTGGCCTTCAGTTGTTGCTAATGAGGAAAAATTAACAGAAAATAATTCATAGTTGAACCTGGTAGCGCGGTCTAAAATATCTCCTTCTCCCCTTGTGGGAGAAGGAGAATTAGCCCGCGCTCCCAGGTAAAACATACTTATCAGGAATCATCCTATGTCATCACATTCCAAAGGGAGTTACTACCTACCTGCGCCCAGTCATTGGCCCATCGTCGGTTCTATCGCCTTATTCTGCATCATGTTTGGTGCAGCCAACTGGTTGCACCAAGTCTCCTACGGCCCGATATTTTTTGTCGTCGGAATTTCCCTGCTCATCTTCATGCTATTCGGCTGGTTTGCCACCGTGATTCGCGAAGGACAGCAAGGTTTATACGACAACAAACAATTAGACCGATCTTTCCGCTGGGGAATGTGTTGGTTTATTTTCTCAGAAGTCATGTTCTTCGGTGCCTTTTTCGGCACCTTATTCTATGTCCGCGAATTTTCCGTCCCCTGGCTTGCCGGAGAAGGCCATGGCGTCATGACCCATCTATTACTCTGGCCCAATTTCACAGGCGCATGGCCGGTACTACAAAACCCCAACCCAGCCGCATTCGTTGCCCCCAAAAGCGTCATGGAAACCTGGGGCCTGCCAGCATTAAACACCTTAATTTTGCTCACCAGCGGCGTGACCATCACCATCGCTCACTGGGGTATAGTCAAACACAATCGAATACAAGCATTAGTAGGCCAAGGACTAACCGTACTACTAGGCCTATGCTTCCTGACGATGCAAGCCCACGAATACACCATTGCCTACCTAGAAAAAGGATTAACCCTAGGCTCCGGTATCTTCGGCACCACCTTCTTCATGCTCACCGGCTTTCACGCCCTACACGTCACCATCGGCACCATCATGCTGATCACCATCTTCTTCCGCATCTATCGTCACCACTTCGATAAACACAGCCACTTCGCCTTCGAAGCCGTCTCTTGGTATTGGCACTTCGTCGACGTCGTCTGGTTAATGCTATTTGTATTCGTATATTGGATGTAGTATGAGACCTGCCACCTTGAGAGCTTGTCACTAACAGAAGGGGTGGCGCGGAGGGGAGCCTTATTTTTTGCGCAGCAAAAAATGAGTACCGCAGCGACAGGACCCCGGATGCACCTAAGCAATTAAAGGGGTCTTAAGGGGGTCAAGTCTGTTAAGGGGGTCAAGTCTGGATTTAAGCCGTATTAAAGGCAGAAATCCAGACTTGACCCTTTTTCGGGAGCTTGTCACTAACAGAAGGGGTGGCGCGGAGGGGAGCCTTATTTTTTGCGCAGCAAAAAATGAGTACCGCAGCGACAGGACCCCGGATGCACCTAACAAGAACCGCTCTCAAACACTTTTTTCCAAAGAAGGAACTACCACATTAGCATGAGTCAAAGGCTGATGCTTTCGCACTTTCAAATCATGAAACTGAACCAGAAACACAGCAGCTATCCAAGGATAAATAATCGTATCCGCCAGAATATTCACCAGCACATTCGCGATAGGAAACGGTGGCGATATAACCAAGCCTAAAACCAAATTCACCAGCTGATTAATCACAAAACCAAAAGCCAAAGGAATCAACAACACCACAAAAGTAGCCCACCAACGCCCCTTCACCAAATAAAAACTCTGCTTCAACGACTTCACAACCGGCCAATTATCAAGAAGAATCAGCACATTGACCAAACACAAATACGTCCCCACGACAATCCACACCAAGGCCAGTACACCAATAGCACTAATCGACAGCGCTGAAGGAGAGAAAGTAGCCGTTTTAGCCACCAATGAAACCAGCAATAAAATAACGCCTATCACCAACATAAGTATCAATAAACAAGCCAAAATCACCAAATTATTGAGAATAAAACCGCCAATCACCGGAAAGAATTTCTTCCCAGCCATTTTTAACGAGGTAATCGGAGTGGGAGCCGCAGCTGGATCAACAGCGGCCAGCGTTTGCATGCGGTGCAATATAAACGTTTCCCCGTAAATTAAAATCAGCGTACCGATGATGCTTAAAATAAAATCAGTCGTGCTAAAAGCGTTTAATCCTTGCGCTTGAGTTGCCAATAAAGAAAAATTGCCTGCCAATTGCGGAGAAGTCAGTAACAGCAACGGCAGTAGCCAGAGTAGCTGCCAACGCCAGATACGGCTAAATGTATACTTGTACAGGCTAAAACTGTCCAATAACACGCCAGCAGGTGTTTGTGGTTCCTTCGAAAAATTAAACATATCTCTTCCTCTTCAATTGTCAACAGACCCTAGTCTGCTTTAGGGCCTTTTTTAGGGTAGATTTTCACCAACAAAATTCGTGGCCCCTTCAATTTAAGAACAACCACGTCAAATTCCTTAAAACTAACCCGTTCATCGGCATTTGGCAAGCGTTCTAGCTTCAGTAATAATAATCCAGCGATAGTGTGGGCGGAAGACTCGGGTAGCACGATATCCAAGGCTTTTTCTAATAAATAAAGCGGAGTTGTACCTTTCATCAACAGCGCACCGTCCTTGGTCAGAGACCAGTCAGGGCTGGGTTTGTGGAACTCATCTTGAATTTGGCCAAGCAGAGCTTGGAGAATATTCTCCAGTGTCACAAAGCCTATGGGTTGGCCGGTTTTTTGTTTAACGATAGCCAATTGCGTGGCGCCGCGTCGGAACCGACGGAACAACGCCAGCGCCGGCAATTCAGGATCAATACTCAACACCGGCCGAATCAATGGTCGCAATGATTGCTGATCTTGGCTGGCAAAGAAAATATCTTTGACATGAAGAATGCCGATGATTTGGCTTGGATCTGTTTCATACACGGGGTAACGGCTAAAGCGATATTCCTTCATTCGTTGCAACAGGGTTTCCGTTGGCTCGTTTAACGACAACATCACTAACTCTTCAGCGGGACGCATCAGATCAGCGATTTGTAAATCGGCAAAATCCAAGACATTATCTAATATCTCCGCTTCTTCTTTTGCCAGCTCACCGTGTAAATGGCTGACATTGAGGATGAGCTTCAATTCTTCCGAAGAATAAAAGCTGCTTTCATTTTCGAGTCGGTGACTGCCCAGGGATCTTAATAACAAATTGGAACTGGCGCTTAATAACCAAATGAAGGGATACATCAACCAGTAAAAATAAAAAAGAGGTAGGGCTGTCCATAGCGACATGCGTTGTGGATTGGTGATGGCCAGCGATTTAGGGGCCAATTCGCCGACGACGATGTGGACGAAGGTGATAATAAAAAAGGCAAGAAAAAAACTAACGACGGTGATGGTATTCGGAGAGGTTAAGCCTATCGAATGAAAAAAAGGTTCTAATATCTTAGCGAGGGCGGGTTCACCAATCCAACCTAAACCGAGAGAGGCTAGGGTAATGCCTAATTGGCAGGCTGAGAGTGAAGCATCCAGCTGAGAATGCACTTTCGCTAAAATAATACCGCGAAAACCATATACGGATTTAATGGCTTCCAAACGGGTGTGCCGTAATTTGACTAGCGCAAATTCGGCAGCGACAAAAAAGCCGTTCAGTGCAATGAGCAACAATGATACAACGATCAAGACCAGATTGGTCACTACACGCGTCCTCGTTGCTAGGTTAACTCATTAACGGCGCATACCGCGGTATGCAACGTCTTCTTCATCGGGCACAAAAGAAGTGATGGTGGTCGCGGAATTGAAGGCTTCTTTCGTAATTAACCCAGGGTATCGCTGAGTGATTTGGCGTAATAAATAACCACCTTCTTCTTGTAAATTTTCCTGGATACGTTTGATGGAGGGTTGGATATCGTTTAGCACATCCAAAAAGACTTTTATTTCTTCGTTGATTTTAGCCGCCAATGCTTGCCCGGCATGTTGTGGGTTTTCCGTTTTAGTTGCAAATGGATTAAACATAGCGTGACTCGATTAAAGTAGTTTTTTAACAAAACGCACTATCTCTTCCTGCTTATACGGCTCTTGTCGCCGAGTGTAATTGGAATAAATAGCTAAGTAGGTTTTTAGGCGAAAATAAGTGGTGTAATCGGGAGCCTCCACTGAAAAAGCAGTGGGTATCTCCAATTCGAGTTCTTGATAACGCATGAGAATTTCCGACCAGGTTTCTTGATGTAGTAAGGCGGCGGTTTCTTCTTCGTTTAAAGAGATATCTATTTTCGTCAATTCATGGGGGATTTTTTCTAAATAGTGATGACGGTAGGTATCCCATTGTTGATCAAATGAGGGAATCAGTTGTTCAATTTGTTGAATTTTTTGTAATAATTCTTCTTGGTATTGTTGTAGATTTTTTTGCAGTTCCACGGTTTTTTTGCTGGCTGCTTCTAGTGCGGCGATGGATTCTAGTAGTTCTTTTTCTTGAGCGGCATTGGAGTCAGCTAGTTTCTGGCGTAATGAAGCTAGGGTATCTTTCATTAGGCGGCGTTGGTTGTCGGCGAGTTCGATGCTGGATAGTACTTCTCTATGCACTTTGAAGGCTGAGATGTAGGCGTGCATGCTGGGTCTGATGGCTGTTTGGGGGTTTATGAGTGCTTCGTTGATTTGGGAGTTGCTCAGCAGGTTGAACATGCTGGTGTCTAGTTGCGGTATGGTTCCTTCGGTGGGAACAGGTTTCGGGCGGGAGTACTTCCGAATAAGCGTGGAGAGGCTTTTGATCTCGCTTAAGAGGGTCCTAGCATAACTGGAGTATCCAGTGGTGGCAGGGCTTTTTTTCATAAGTAGGTATCTGACTTGCATTTAACGTGGTTTATTTTAACATTTTTTTCGGTAATGGCGATAATTATTTAAAGAGGGGGCGGAGCCACCCTACGCATGCTATATAATGATTAACCTTTCTTAATGGAGAAGCTCAGGGGCTTGCAAGCAGCTACGCATTGGCTTAGGATACGGTATGACTGCCTTGTATAATCAATAAGTTGCCCTCTCTCATTTCGCGTCGATTAGGAACGTATTATGCTAAATTGTTTTGCACATGCATCTGGCCAAGCTGGTATCCCCATTATTCCGCTTAAAGAAAAGCAGTTATCGGTTTGGGCGGAGCGGCAAACGCAGTATGTGAAGAATTGGTTGAAATCAACCGGGTATCGAGCCAAGGCTGGGGCGATTGGGCTGATATGTAATTCAGAGGGGTTGTTGGAAACGGTGTTGGTTGGCTTAAATCATGCCGAGGACTGGAATGTTTTTGGGCAATTGGCGACTCAATTGCCGGAAGGGGTTTATTTTATTGCCGAATCTTTGCCGCCACGGGCGCTTTATTTGGCTTATCTTGCGTTTGGCGCAGGTAGTTATCAATTTACTCCTTACAAAAAGGCTACTCCTTCAGGAGCGAAGCTGTTATTGCCTAAACAAGATTTGAATATTGCTTGGTTGGAAGCGGTGTTGCGGGCTACTTACTTGGTTCGAGATTTGATTAATACACCGGCTGAGGATATGACGCCTTTGGATTTGGCGGCGGTGGCGGTTGGTCTGGCTAATGAGTTCGGTGGGGTTGCTAGGGTTATTGAGGGGGATGAATTACTGACCCATAATTTTCCTGCCATCCATGCGGTGGGTCGTGCCAGTCGTCATGTACCTTGTCTGATTGATTTTACCTGGGGCAATGTCAAGCATCCTAAAGTCACATTGGTAGGGAAGGGTATTTCCTTTGATACGGGTGGTCTCAACCTGAAGAATGCTGCCGGTATGGCATTGATGAAGAAAGACATGGGGGGGGCGGCTCATGTGCTAGGGTTGGCAGTGATTATTATGACGCTTGGCCTGCCGGTGCGATTGCGGGTATTAATTCCTGCGGCGGAAAATGCGGTTTCTGGTGCGGCTTACCACCCGGGTGATGTGTTGATGACTCGCAAGGGTATTACCGTGGAGGTTACTAATACCGATGCGGAGGGACGTCTCGTGCTCAGCGATGCTTTACAGGCCGCTGTTGAGGAGACTCCGGAGTTATTAATGGATTTTGCGACGTTGACGGGGGCTTCTAAAGTGGCCTTAGGGACAGACATTGCTGGTTTATATTGCAATGATGATTTGCTGGCCCAGGAAATTGTCGGTTGTGGTGATGCAGAAAATGACCCAGTGTGGCGCATGCCACTTTACGCGCCGTATCGTAAAATGTTGGATAGTAAAATAGCGGATATCATCAATGCCCCGTCTTCCGGTTACGCTGGCGCTATTACCGCCGCGCTGTTTCTGAAAGAGTTTGTTCCAGATAGCATCCCCTGGGGTCATTTCGATATCATGGCTTGGAATGTCAGCAGTAAACCAGCAGCTCCGGAGGGTGGCGAAACGTCAGCGCTACGAGCCGTCGCTCAGTATCTATATCAACGTTACAAATCTTAGTTTTGATCTTATCTCCTATGCCCACAAGGGGAGAAGGATAAGGATATAAAGGCTTTTATAGAGAAATCACATGACTTGGATAGATGGCCTGGCATTTATTATTCTCATCTGGGCGCTTATTTTTCATCGCATGCCAACCAAAATTTGGCTACCCACCGTAACTGTGGCCTTATTAGCAGTGACGTTCCTCGGTCATTTGCCATTGCCGCTTCTGATAGTGAGTTGGTTAGTATTCCTTCTGATCGTCGCTGCCACACAGATCACCATGGTTCGTCAAGCCTGGCTAATCCGGCCGATGTTGCGCCGACTGCAGAAAATCCTCCCCCCTATTAGTGCAGCGGAACGCGAAGTTGTCGAAGCCGGGGATGTCTGGTGGGAAAAAGAATTATTCTGCGGCCGCCCCGATTGGCGCAAGCTCGCCGCCATTCCCTGTCCGACGATGACAGGAGAAGAACAGTTATTCCTAGATCAGCAAGTAGAAACACTGTGCACGCTAATAGATGATTGGCAATGCCTGAACGGCCAAACCAACGATCTGCCACCCCAGGTGTGGGATTATTTAAAAAAAGAAGGATTCTTTGGCATTAGTATCGACAAAGCTTACGGCGGTAAAGGTTTTTCTTCATTGGCGCAATCGAATATCGTCACCAAAATTGCCACTCGCAGCGTCAGCGCTGCCATTACGGTCATGGTACCCAATGCCTTAGGCCCCGCAGAATTCCTGCAGCACCACGGCACGCAAGCTCAAAAAGAGTATTACTTACCACGCCTGGCTACGGGTGTGGAGATTCCCGCCTTCGCCTTAACGGCGCCAGAAGCAGGTAGTGATGCCAGCAATATCTCCGACAGTGGCGTTATTTGCTTACAAGAATACGAGGGCAAATCAGTGCTCGGTATTCGACTGAATTGGTCTAAACGCTACATCACGCTCGCACCGGTGGCAACCCTACTGGGTTTGGTCGTGAAGCTTTACGATCCGGAACGTTTATTAGGAGAGCAGGTGAAGCTAGGTATTACTTTATGCTTAGTGCCCACCGCATTACCTGGGGTGGACACAGGGCAACGGCATAACTCCGCGGGATTGGCTTTTTTAAACGGACCTACCCGCGGTCAGCAGGTGTTCGTTCCTCTCGATCACATCATTGGCGGTCCGGCCATGGCTGGCAAAGGCTGGCGCATGATGATGGAAGGGTTGGCTGGTGGCCGGGGTATTTCCTTACCCGCATTGAGTTCCGCTATTGCCAAACTCTGTTATCGGATGACGGGCGCTTATGCCGTGCTGCGCCATCAGTTTTCGCAATCGATAGGGGAATTTGAAGGCGTGGCTGAACGATTGGCGCGCATCGGTGGCTTGACGTATGTCTGCGAAGCAGGGCGTTTATTCACCCTCAGTGGCATTAACCATGGCGTGAAACCGGCGTTAGCAGCAGCTATCAGTAAATACCACCTCACCGAAATGGCCAGAGTGATTATTAATGACGCTTTAGATATCCATGCCGGCCGGGGGGTGCAACTCGGGCCTAGTAATTACCTATGGCCTTTATATCAAGCTATTCCCCTCTGCATCACCGTAGAAGGAGCGAATATTTTAACGCGTAATTTAATTCTGTTTGGTCAAGGGGCGATGCGCTGTCACCCCTATATTCATGCCGAGATGTTGGCGTTGGCAGATCCTAACCCACAACAAAGTTTGCAGCAGTTTGATGGTTTGTTACAAAAGCACATCGGTTTTGCGTTGAGTAACGCGGCACGGGTTTTATTCCATGGGCTGACGGGTGGACTATTGGTTCGCAACACGATTGTGCCGCGAAAATCCCCTCACCATTATTATTTTCGACAATTGACCCGCATGAGCGCGGCCTTAGCGTTGACGGCGGATATGGTCATGATGCTATTGGGTGGGCAGTTGAAACGTAGCGAAAACATCTCAGCTCGCTTAGGTGATGTATTAAGTCAGCTCTACTTGGCTTCCGCCATTCTCAAATACGATCAGGATTATCACCACCCAGCAACGGATTTACCCTTTTTGCATTGGGGCCTGCAACAATCGTTACATGCCGTAGAACAGGCGTTTTTAACCTTGTTTGCCAATTTAAAGCCGAATTGGTTAGCGCGATTACTACGCACAATGATCTTCCCCTGGGGGCAAGCCTATAGCCGACCCCGTGATGAATTAAGTCAAGCCGTAGCCACGACGATGATGCAACCCGACAGCGAGCGCGATCGTTTCACTGCTCATTGCTTTATAAAGCAGAGCGAAGAAGACCTCTGCGGACGAATGGAGCTGGCATTTAAGGCCTGGCGAGAAACAGCGCTGCAGCTAAAAAAACTATCGAACGCCATTAGCCGCGGTGACATTCAGGCAGATTTGTCTTTGTCCCAACAATTAGCACAGGCGGAACAAATAGGCATCCTGACCTCGGATGAGCTACACTATTTACAACGTAGTTTTACCCTGCGCTGGAATGCGCTACAGGTCGACGAATTTGAGGAACACCGACATGATGAACGATAATTCTTCCTACTCCCGTGCCGTCTATGTAGTCGATGGCAATCGCACCCCTTTTTTAAAGATGCGCGGGAAACCCGGCCCTTTTTCAGCCGCCGATTTAGCCGTTCAAGCCGGTAGGGAATTGTTACTGCGCCAACCTTTTCCGGCCAGCGCACTTTCAGAAGTGATCTTGGGTTGTGTGATGCCTAGGGAAAACGAAGCCAACATCGCTCGGGTCGTGTCATTACGTTTGGGATGCGGCAAAGCCGTACCGGCGTGGACGGTGCAGCGCAATTGTGGTTCCGGTATGCAAGCCTTAGACTGTGCTGCCCAGGACATTGCCAGCGGTCGCTCCGAATTGGTATTGGCGGGGGGAACAGAGGCCATGAGCCATGCGCCGCTGCTACTGAATGATGACATGGTGAACTGGTTAGCCCATTGGCAATCCGCTCGTAGTTGGTCGGCAAAATTGACCGCGTTGACTCACCTAAGGCCGCAATTTTTTAAACCGGTGTTGGCATTACTCCATGGTTTAACCGACCCCATTGTCAATTTAAACATGGGGCAAACCGCTGAGATTTTGGCGCAGCGATTTCAGATCAGTCGCGAACAAATGGATGCCTTTGCATTGACAAGTCATCAACGAGTCATGGCAGCCAGAACGCAAGGGTTTTTGCAATCTGAAATGAGAACGATTTATGATAATCAAGGCCATCTCTTCGAGTTTGACGATGGCGTACGCCATGACACTACTCTGGCTATTCTCGCTAAATTAAAACCCATTTTTGTGAAAAAATTTGGTACTGTCACTGCGGGTAATAGTTCTCAGGTGACCGATGGTGCCGCTTTATTGTTATTGGCCAGTGAGCAAGCAGTGGAGCGCTATAAGCTGCCAGTGTTGGGCCGCATTGTCGATACACAGTGGGCAGGGGTGGCACCGGAAGAGATGGGCCTGGGCCCGGTCTATGCCAGCACGGCGTTATTGCAACGTCAAAAAATGACGATAGCAGACATTGATTATTGGGAAATCAATGAAGCTTTTGCGGCACAAGTATTGGCTTGTCTAGCGGCTTGGGCCGACGAAGACTATTGCCGGAAAAATCTTCATTTGGAAACCGCATTTGGTAAGATAGATCAGCAACGTCTCAACGTTGACGGCGGTGCTATTGCACTCGGCCACCCCGTGGGGGCCAGCGGTGCTCGTATTGTGCTGCATTTGCTGGAAGTGCTCAAACGCCATCAGGCCAAAAAAGGGGTGGCTAGTTTATGTATCGGGGGTGGTCAAGGTGGGGCCATGTTACTGGAGCGCGACTAAACATTCCCGTAGTTACCGGTTATTCGGCAGAGACTGCCAACATTGTATGAAGAGGATATACCCATGGCATTAACGACTTATCAAAATTGGCAATGGCGCCAGGATGAGCAGCACATTCTATGGCTGTCAATTGATAAAAAAAATGCCAGCGTCAACTCCTTGGATTACGACACCTTATCCGAGTTTTCTGCCATTTTAGATGAATTGAAAAACGACACTCAGCTAACGGCTGTGGTCATCCAATCCGCCAAACCTTCTGGATTTATTGCCGGCGCAGATATTGAACAATTTGTCCGCCTGAAAACCACCAAAGAAGCATTTGATCTCATCCGCCAAGGACAACTGATATTCGACAAATTAGCCGCGATGCCTATACCCACTATTGCCATGATCCGAGGATTTTGCTTGGGTGGTGGTCTCGAACTGGTATTGGCTTGCCGTTATCGTGTAGCGGAAGACAGCCCGAAAACGATTCTAGGTGCGCCGGAAGTTAAAATTGGCATCCACCCCGGTTGGGGAGGCACGGTACGTTTACCACAATTAATCGGTGTATTGCCGGCAATGGCTATAAACCTGACGGGCAAACCGGTCAGCGCCAGAGCTGCAGCGAAAATGGGCTTGGTCGACGCAGCCGTCATGGCTGCTGATTTACAGCACGCCGCCGTCTATTATGCCACCCAGCAACCAGCGGTCCAGCAGCCGGCATGGTGGCATACCATCCCTAACTATTCGTTCACGCGCCCGACCGTGGCGAAGATGCTTTACAAAAGATTAGAAGCGAAAGTAAACAAAAAACATTATCCGGCACCGTATGCCATTGTCAAAAATTGGGCCATCGATGGTGCCAAAGGCGAACACGCCATGATGCATGAGGCGGAATCGATTGCGCAATTACTCGTTACTCCTACCTCCCGCAATTTAGTGCGCGTATTCTTTCTGCAGAACCGATTAAAAAGTTTGAATAAAGGCAGCCATTTTCAGCCGCAGCACGTGCATGTGATTGGTGCGGGTACTATGGGTGGTGATATTGCGGCTTGGTGTGCGTTGCGGGGTTTGCGAGTCACTTTACAAGATCGATTGCCGGAATTGCTAACGCCTGCCATCCGCCGCGCTCACGCGCTGTTTGAGAAAAAATTGAAACTGCCTTTTTTAGTTCAGGCCGCTATGGATAGATTGATCCCCGATGTCGACGGCGCCGGCGTAGGCAATGCGGACGTGGTAATAGAGGCTGTTTCTGAAAATTTAGAGATTAAGCAAGCCATTTATCGAGTGCTGGAAGGAAAAATGAAACCCGATGCCTTATTGGCAACGAATACTTCCAGCCTGCCGTTGGATGAGTTGAATCAAGTGCTGACTCGTCCAGAACGTTTAGTCGGTATTCATTTTTTCAACCCAGTGGCCATGATGCAGTTAGTGGAAGTGGTGCATGGCGAGCACACCGATCCGGCGGTAGTTGACCAAGCCATTCATTTTGTCCGAGTGATTGATCGATTGCCCCTACCCGTTAAGAGCCAGCCGGGCTTTTTAGTCAATCGTATTCTTATGCCTTATTTAATGGAGGGGGTCAATCTCTTGGCGGAAGGATTAGCGCCCACCCAGGTCGACCAGGCCGCTGTGGCGTTTGGAATGCCCATGGGCCCCGTCGAGTTGGCCGACACGGTTGGTTTAGATGTATGCTTGAATGTGGCTGAAACGTTCGCTAGCCATTTCCATCGGGAAATTCCAGCTATTTTGCATGAAAAAGTGGAGAAAGGTGAATTAGGCCGCAAATCGGGCCAAGGTTTTTATCGCTACGAAAATGGTCGCATCATCAAACCAGTAGCAGAAAAAACAGCACTCACCTCGGAAGAAATCAGCGATCGTTTGATCTTTGCCATGTTGAATGAATCCGCTGCCTGCTACCGAGAAAAAATCGCCGCAGATGCTGATTTAATCGATGCCGGCATGATCTTTGGCGTTGGCTTCGCCCCCTTCCGTGGCGGCCCCCTCCATTACGCCCAAAGTCTAGGGATCCCTACCGTTATTGAAAAATTGGAACACCTCCAACAAAAATACGGCGACCGCTACCTCCCCGACACAGGCTGGGAACAACTCCCTACCGATCAACCCCCTACCGATCAACCCCCAACCTGAGCCGCCCAGGCGGCCCCCCCTACGCTTGTCCGCGGGATCCAGAAATGGAGCCCCTATTCGCTTTTTCCTGGATTCCCGCGGACAAGCCGCGGGACGACGTATAAATGAATTTCGTACCCTACAAAGGGTCATTCTCGACAGGTATTCGCAGTTTAAGAATTCCGTAATAAAATAGCGGTAAAATTTATAGTATAATTAATGCCGGAAGTGAAGTATTTTGCGCATAGGAACTAGCTATCTTCTAGAGAAGACAAGGGGCAGGGAAGCGTACTATCGAGTGAATCCTGGAGCATGGTGTGAAGAGAATAACAATAAAAAATATAAGAAAAATAGATAATGGTGAGAATGAAGATGCTCAGGTGTCTTTACATGACTTCTTAAAAGAATTGAATGCCAAATCCGTCGCCACAGCGACGGAAAGCAACCCGCATACCTTTAATAAGGATTGCATCAAATGGCTAAAAGCTAAGAATTCACCGAGTACCCAGCAAAAATTAAACCAAAAGCTCTGTTCAAAATTACAGGCCAAATATAGCTCAATCCCTAACGACAAGATAAAACAGTTTATCTGTGATGTCCTGAATTCTGATCTCAATTCCGCCTCCTTCGTATTCCTCGCCGCTAAATACAATATCGACATTCCTTTTTCCGAATTTAGCGAATTGTTATTAGCGAGCATTCAGGAAGTCTTACTCAAGAACTATGGCAAATACTTTCAGGAAACGGTTCGTTACTATACCCCGGAAGTAACCCGTATTGGTCAGCATCTCATTAACATGGCATTGGGCTATAGCAAAGAAGAAGCGCTGATTAACTGGTGCAAGCCTGAAGTCACCCTCACCCTGCGTCAAGGTCGAATCGTTTTTATGTGTGTGTACAAAGGGCCGATAGGCGTTGAGAAATTAGATCAGCAATCCACGTATGAACTCATTCCATTACGTCACCCCATCAAAGTGGAAGTTTACTGGGAGCCTAAACAAGGCTGGACTTTTTCGCTGCTGAATGAAGCACAAAATCAAGCGGACTATCAACGATTAGGGGTGTTGGCCATTGTTTTTGCTCATAATTACACCAAAGAAAAATTAGGCGCTTGTTTTGGTTTTCTATTAGGCCTCACCGGTTATTTTCTAATGAAAGAAGTGGTAGATGATACCCAAGTAGCACTGGCATCTGGTTTATTGTGTGCTGGAATGCTGGTCATGGTTGTCAGTGGAGTGTCTTCCTGTTTGAAAACCCGAAAACTAGGAGAAATTGATTATGCCAACGACAGTTAAATTGAGTACAACTCCTAATTCCCTGTATCTTGAGGGTGATAATCGCCAGCGTCAAACATTTGATGCCGGTGGGAATGTTGTCAATCAAGATTTTATTCGTAACGAAACAGCAGCGTTAAACCTCGTTTGGTTTAAAGGTGAAACCGAAGAGCAGCGCCAGGATTTAATCAATCATGTGAGTGCATTAGGTCCAGCGCCCAACTCTAAAATGGTCACTGAATTGATTATTGATCACGGCTGCCAGATTCTAGGAGTTGAAAAAGAACAATTAGAGTCAGCCCGTTGCTTATTAAGCCAAACGATAGCAGCGAAGGTAGGTGAACAATTAGCAGAAAAAGTAGCTGAGAAAATGCCAGGAAAACATTTAACTTTTGGCAATAAAAAAATCGTCCTGTCCGTAAATAATGACCGTCAATTGACAGCAACTGCCAAATTCGATCAATTAGCACTCATCGATCCAAGTATTTTCGAGCCTGTTCCAGGCAGCGAAGAAGGAGAGTTGGCACCGCAATCAAGGCCCCTACCAGGTACTGTTACATTCCAATACACCGCCCCTGAACCTGGTGTCGCTACCATTGCCTGTCCCGATATCCAGTTGAGTGATCCTGACAGTATTTATCCATTGCTGCCAGAAATAAAGAAAAGCGAAAAACAAAAATCCTTTAGAAAGGAATTAGTGGGTGGTGCATTCGGTTCAGCATTGTTCGTTACCGGGCTGGCGTTATTTTTAATTCCAGGCGTTAATATCATCAGTTGGCTTTGCTTCGCTGTGATGGCTTTAGGTTTGGTGATTGATATTATTAGTGCGGGATCAGTCATTAAGAACTTCAGGGGGACGGGATTGAATAGGGAGAAAGGTAAGGAAGATATATCCTTGGAAACAGCCCCAAGCAAGCAAGGCACTAATGATTTCTCGAATATATTAACTTATGAAAAAAAACCACCGGTTAGTTTATCTAAAAGTGCCAGCAATTCTGGGTTTTTTGCAAGCGGTGAGAATGAATATACGCTGCCCCCAGCGCCGGTTTCTTCTTTTTTTAGTCCTACGGAAAATAGTAATAGCCAGCTGGGTAAGACGGATTCGTCAACGGCAATAGAGTCATTGACGTTAGATACCTCGCATTAGGGCTTGTTTACAAAAGTTCAAGTTTTCAGCCACAACGGTGGGCACGCTGCGCTGTGCCCACCCTACGTCTCATCGCGTGTTTTTTTGGTGGGCAAAGCAAAGCGTGCCCACCATAAACGCTCCCTACAAGACAACCCGATAACGCTCCAACACCCGCGAATAAGTGGTTTTCAACTCCTGCCATTCCAACAAAAACCACGGAGTGAATTGTTGCGGTTGATTTTCCAACTCCAATTCTAAAGCCCTACCACTAATAAAACGCCAGCTGGCAATCTCATTCTCATTAGCAAGCACCGGACCATTACAACGCCCCACAAACACAGAACACAACTCATGCTCAGCGCCCAAATTCAGATAAGGAACCTGATACTTAAATTTATACAAATACTCCAATGCAGTATCCAACCCCAGCTCCTGGCTCAACCGACGCCGACAGGCCTGCGCCATATCTTCCCCACGCCGAGGATGACTGCAACAACTATTAGACCAATACAACGGCCATAAACGTTTTTGACGACTGCGTTGTTGTAATAACAACTCACCGTCATCATTAAAAATAAACAAAGAAAAGGCACGATGCAAAAGCCCATCCTTATCATGACACGTGAGCTTATCTTGATAACCTATCTCATGATCCTCCTCATCCACCAATATAAGCGAATCAGAATCAAAAGAAACGACAGAATGCTGTACTTGTGATCGCAAGTGATATTTCCCTCACATATATCTGAAATAATCTTCACATAGTAGCTGGAACTTAAATCAGTTTCACCTATTTCCGCCCCGGCATCCATGCTGGGCTAGGGTATGCACACATCTTTTTTTGTCAACTGTGAGTAGGCACCGGATTAACGATTAGCACTGTAAACCCCCTCTCCCGCGCGAGGAGTTTGGGCAAAAGCTGCAAACCTATTCGCGGGAGAGGGTAGGGGAGAGGGTAAAGTCTCGCGTTATCCATTCGCCCTCTCCCCAACCCTCTCCCGCGAACAAGTTCAAAGCCTTTATTCAAGCCCTCGCGCGGGAGAGGGGGCTTACAGTGCTAACCCCTAATCTAATACTCCCTCACAGTTGACAAAAAAAATGTGTGCATACCCTAGCCATGCTGGAACGATGGTTCTATGATTTACTGCCCAAGTAAGCATGAAGTATCCCAGGGGCTGGCTGCAAACCTTCTAATTCAGGGAGGAATTAGGGAGCGACGGATGTATTTATGCGTGTTTGCGGCCAGCCCCTGGGATACTTCATGCGTGAAGTGGCTCCGGTATCGAAGGCTAAAGGCAGAAACACTGCTATGATACTTCATGCGCGAAGTGGCTCCTAACTCAAGAACGCGCATCATTCAGTGTCCAGGTAACCTCCCAAAACCCTTCAATTTCGCAGAAATTCCTGATATTCTGCATCGTTTTCTTGAAAAATTACCCACAGAGGCAGCAAAAGCCCTGCGGAAGGAGTGGAACAAATGATACAAACCGATTCAATCGCGGCAATCCCCATGAAAACCATCGGCCCCATCCGCATCATCGGGCCAGAACTCCAAGAAGAAGTGATGGTCCCGCTTGCCACCTTTGAATCACCCCTCTGGCCCTCCACCAACCGCGGCGCCCGAGTATCCTGCCAAGTAGCAGGAATCCACGTCGTCATCATCAAAGACTGCATGACACGCTCCGTACTCGTAGAAGCCCCCGACGCCCAAGCCGCACATCGCATCGCTAACCACATCCAACAACAACGCCACCTACTCGCCGAAGTCGTCGCACGCACCAGCCGTTTCGCCACCCTCGAAGACTGCTTCAGCCAAATAGTCGGCAACTTACTATACCTACGCTTCTCCCTGCAAACCGGCGATGCCGCTGGCCACAACATGGTCACCCAGGCCGCCGATGCCCTACTGACCTGGCTATTCGAACACTACCCCGAACTCCAATACGTCTCCATATCCGGCAACCTATGCATCGATAAAAAAGTCTCAGCCATTAACGGCTTACTAGGCCGTGGCAAATACGCGGTAGCTGAAATACTCATCCCCCGCGCCATTTGCGAAAGCCGCCTAAAGACAACGCCCGAAAAAATCGTCGACCTCAACATCAAAAAAAACCTGCTAGGGACATTACTAGCCGGTGGCATTCGAACAGCGAATGCCCATTTCGCCAATATGTTACTGGGTTTCTATTTAGCCACCGGCCAAGATGCCGCTAATATAATCGAAGGCTCGCAAGGAATTGTGCACGCCGAAGTCCGCAACGATGGGCTCTACTTCTCCGTCACCTTGCCTAATATTATCGTCGGCGCCATCGGCAACGGCAAACATTTAGACTTCGTCCAGAACAACCTAAAAATGATGGGTTGCCTGGAAAATCGAGCTAAGGGCGATAATGGCCGCCGCTTGGCAGCCATCGCTGCTGCTACCGTTTTATGCGGAGAGCTGTCATTACTGTCAGCCCAAACCAATCAGGGCGAATTGATGCGAAGCCATATCCAATTGGAACGAAGAGGGGAACCGCTATCGGCCAGAAAGCTTGCTTGTGACCCTGTAACACCATGAGCTCAACCCTGCAAAGCCTAACGGTACGCACTCCCGGCAAGTTGATACTCTCCGGCGAACACGCCGTTGTTTACGGCAATCCCGCATTAGCCATGGCGGTAGATCGCTATACTGATACCACCATTAGCCGCCAGATGGCACGAGAAAACATCCTCTTCCACCTCTTAAATTTCCGTTACAGCAAAGCCTTCAGCCATACTGCTTTGCAGCGCATCAAACAAAGCATCCATAAACGCTATCAAAAATTCTTGCAGGGGAAATACGATATCCGCGACGTGCTAAAAGAACCGTTTGAGTTGATGCAATATGCCTTAACGCATTTTAGTGAAAACGTAAACTGCCACTGCCTCCCGGACTTACCATCCATACCGAATCCACGATACCAATTGGCTGTGGGATGGGTTCTTCTGCTGCTGCCGTCGTGAGTCTGATGTATGGGGTAGCGCAGTTTCTAAAATTAGATATCGATTTACAAAGCTATTATGAATTAGCCCGGGAAGGGGAGAACGTGCAACACGGGTATTCCAGTGGCATTGATGTTTATCTAGTCTTGCACGGAGGCTGCATTCGCTTTCAAAAAAATGGTCAGCACACCCCGCTGATTTTACCAGCGCAAAAACTATTGCTGGTCGATACCGGTGCGCCGGTGAGCAGCACTGGCGAATGTGTATGCCAAGTTGCCCCGCAGTTGTCCACGCAAGCCGCGTTATTAAAAGCATTTGCCGCCGCGACGCAGACCATGGAACAGGCCATTGTTCAGCAAGACCGTGAGCTGTTAATCACGAGCATTCGAGAAAACCATCGATTATTAGTCGGTATTGGCGTCGTGCCCCAACAGGTCCAAGGTTTTATCGCCGAAATCGAACGCTTGAATGGTGCAGCCAAAATCTGTGGAGCAGGGGCAGTGCGTGGGGAAACGGCCGGCGTGTTATTAGTAGTAGTCGATGCGGATATTTCTGAGTTAATCAAGCAATACCATTATCGGGCAATGCCTGTGCAAGGCGAATTGCTGGGGACTCGCGTCTTATGAAATACCGGTGTTCAGCGCCTGGGAGCGTGATGCTATTTGGTGAACATGCTGTGCTGCACGGAGCCCAGGCATTGTGTGGCGCGGTCTATCAACGGCTGCATGTGACGCTGACGCCGCGCAGCGATAAACAAGTGCAGCTGAATTCTGCATTGGGTAATTGCCGATTTACACTGGATACGATGATAATCGCGCCACCGTTTCAGTTCGTGTTAACCGCTATCCAACAGTATTTACCGGAGCTGCCCAGCGGGTTTGAGCTCAGCTTAACTTCAGATTTTGCTCCTACCTTAGGATTGGGATCTTCGGCAGCGGCAACCGTGGCCACACTGGCAGTTATCGGTCAGTGGTTAAATAAAAGTCTGACTGCGGAACAATTGTACCAATTGGCGCGCGATGTTATCGTCACAGTGCAGGGTATGGGTTCTGGTGCAGATGTGGCTGCGGCAGCTTTTGGCGGTATTGTGGCTTATCGGTTGCAACCCTCATTACACATCCATTCTTTCCCATTCACACCAGAGATGGTCTTGGTTTATTCCGGTGCTAAAGTGCCGACGCCGGCGGTCATTCGCCACGTCGCCGAACGGCAAAAAGCCCAGCCTCAAAAATACCAAACCCTATTTCAAGCGATACACGATTGCGCCACGGCGGCTGTCGCGGCTTTGTCCGTTCCCAATTGGCAGCAGTGGGGGTCGTTAATGACAGAGCATCAACGCTTGCAAGAAGAGCTGGGTGTGAGTACGCCTTTACTGAACTCCTTAGTGTCCGATCTCTGTCAGCAACCGGGAGTATTGGGGGCGAAGATTTCCGGTTCGGGCATGGGTGATTGCGTGCTGGGCTTAGGCTCTATCGCTGATCATGTTTTTCCGCGCGATGAAGCGCAGCAGCGCTTAGGGGTGAGGCAAATTCCCATTCGCTTAAGCACCCAGGGAGTTTGTTATGAATAAAGTTGCCGTCGTTCAACGTTTGCTGGCCGGGCTAGCCCGGGAACCCATCAATACTCAGGCAGTGGCTTTTGCCCCCACCAATATCGCCTTGTGTAAATACTGGGGAAAACGGAACACCGAATTGAATTTACCCATGACTTCCAGTTTATCGATCAGTCTGGGGGATAAAGGCGCCACCACGGAAGTGGCGGAAATCCAAGGTCAGGATGAGATCTGGTTAAATCAGCAAAAAGTAGATCTTGGTACGACCTTTGCCCAACGCCTAGTGCAGTTTTTAGATTTATTCCGCCCGGCAGCGAAAGTAGCCTATCGTGTGCGCACCCAAATTAATATTCCAGTGGCAGCCGGGCTAGCCTCTTCTGCTTGCGGCTTTGCAGCAGTGGTGTTGGCTCTGGATAAACTCTATGGCTGGGAATTAGACGAGTCGGCGCTGTCGATTATAGCGCGTTTAGGCAGCGGCAGTGCGGCTCGTTCGTTATGGCATGGCTTTGTCGAATGGCATGCTGGCATCGCTGAGGATGGTATGGATAGTTATGCTCAGCTACTGCCTTGGCAGTGGCCGCAACTGCGCATAGGCTTGCATATCATCAACTCGCAACAAAAACCGCTTTCTTCGCGGGAAGCGATGCAACGAACCGTGGAAACGTCGCATTTATACGCGGCGTGGCCAACGCAGGTGGCAGCCGACTTACCGCGCCTCAAGCAGGCATTGGCCGCGCAAGATTTTCCGTTGTTCGGGGAAGTGGTGGAACGAAACGCCGCTGCCATGCACGCCACCATGGCATCGGCCTGGCCTGCTATCGTTTACTCTCAACCCGAGACTTTTTCAGCTATGCAAACCGTGTGGGGATTACGTCGCGACGGCATCCACGTGTATTATAGCCAAGATGCGGGGCCTAACTTGAAGCTACTTTTTTTAGACTCCAGTACCCCTACGATTCTCAAGGCTTTTCCACAATTGACCATCATATCCCCCTCAGAAAATGTACAGTGACCGCCTTAGCAGTTGCCCCAGCCTTTGTTTTTCAGTTATCATCTCGCAATTGCCGCGCTTGGCGCTGCCAGACAACCTATTTGGAGCCGAAAGAACAATGAGGATTCCCGAACAGTGAATCAAGTGAGTAGTTTAATTGCACTGGCAAAAGAGCGCGCGTCTTTATTTCCCGACACCATAGCCTACCAGTTCCTAACCGGCGCTGGCAGCTATGATATGCTTTCCTATTCCGAGCTGGACTCGCGCGCCAAAGCGATAGCGGCGACGCTACAGCAATACAACGCTTACGGCCAGCGCGCCGTATTACTCTTACCACCCGGCTTGGACTATGTCGCTGCCTTTTGGGGTTGTTTGTATGCAGGCGTTATTGCCGTGCCGGTTTATCCGCCGGGAAAAAATAGACACGTGCAACGCTTGCGCACCATTGTCGAAAATGCCCAGGCAAAGTTTATTCTCACCCAACAAATTTTTGCCGATACGCCAGTGGCATCAGCCACGGTGCTGACCATGGAGAGCATCGATAAGCAAGTGGCATCGCAGTATCGAGAACTTTCTCCACAAGCAGATGAATTGGCTTTTCTACAATACACCTCAGGGTCTACGACGGAACCCAAAGGTGTCATGATTAGCCACGGCAATATCCTCGCCAATCGAACCGCTTGCAACGTAATTTTGGTCAAGATTGCGACGTCACCTGTTCTTGGCTGCCCCCTTACCACGATATGGGGTTAATTGCTGGCATCCTCTTGCCGCTGTATTTAAAAGCACGGGCTATTTTAATGCCGCCCTCGTATTTTCTACAATCGCCGCTGCGCTGGTTACAAATTATTTCCCAAAAACGGGTGGTCTTATCCGGCGGTCCTAATTTTGCGCATCATTTGTGTGCGAACAAAGTAACCGAAGAACAAATAGCGCAGTTTGATCTCAGCAGTTGGCGGTATGCCGTGAATGGGGCAGAGCCGATCCGAGAAACCACGTTACAACGATTATTAAAACTTTTGCTAAGGCGAATTCCGCGCTGACGCCTTTTATCTTTGCTACGGTTTAAGCGGAAGCCACGCTGACGTTAACCGGCGGCGAATACCAAGCAAATACGCATGCGGAAACAGCGCCTTTGGTCAATCGTGGCTCTGCTCAAATCGAAGATTTGGTTCGTATCGTCGATCCCACCACCGGCAACCCACGGCAGACGGGCAAGTCGGAGAAATTTGGGCCAGTGGTCCGAGCATCGCCCGCGGTCATTGGCAAAATCCCCAACTGACGGAAGCCATGTTCCAGGCGCAACAGGCAGATACTCCCGGCATTCCGTATCTCCGTACTGGGGATTTGGCGTCATGCAAAAAAATAATTTATACGTGACAGGGCGTAGCAAAGATTTAATTATCATCAATGGCACTAACTATTACCGACAGATTTGGAATTAGCGGTGACGGAAAGTGACCCCGCCTTTCAAATGCACGGAGCAGCCGCATTTACAGTCGAGATCGACGAATGCGACAATTGGTGGTGTTGCAGAAATCAACGCGAGAAACTGCTTAGGTTGGACGCCGATACTGCCTTGCGTGCCATCGAAGCTGCGTTATCAACGGAATACGGTCTACCTGTGCACAGAATCGCGTTATTAAAACCGTATGCATTGCCGAAAACCTCCAGTGGTAAAATTCAGCGCTGGGTTTGTCGCCAACAATTTTTAGCAATGAGTTAAAAACTGTTGCCGGTTGGGACCGTAACCCGATCGCCATGCTGACCACGAATGAAGCCACAACAATGACAAGCTATCTGCCACTCACCAGCAGATCTGTGCCTGGCTGACCAAGCGGTTTGCTCAACACCTGCGTTTGGATGAATCAAAAATTCCAGCCGATAAGAATTTAGCAGAGCTGGGAGTTAAATTCATTAACCGCCGCGGAATCGGGCAGTGAAATATTTAATAAAAACGGCAGGCGCTACGCATCATCACACTGATCGAACAACAAACTATCGATCAACTGGCGGATTTTTTTATTCTTCATCGTCATGAAAATGAGGCTGGTTCTGCTCACAAACCGGATTCACAAAACGATACGACTGGTTTAGTTCGCCCACTGGATCCAGAGTTACTCACGGTAGCGAGAAGCATTGATTTTAAGGTCAATAACGGCATTCCGACCAACAACACCGTGGTGGATGGGCAATCGTTTATTAATTATTCGGGCTACAATTATTTAGGCATGTCGGGCGACCCTAGTGTGGCTGCGCGGGTAGTGGCTGCGATTCAAGAATATGCACATCGGTATCGGCGAGTCGCTTAGCGTCGGGTGAAAAGCAATTACATCGTGATTTGGAAACAGCGATTACCCATTTGATTGCAGCGAAGACAGGCCATTTTGTCCTCAGGTTACGCCACCAATTTAGCCATCATCACGTTATTTGATCCCCTGGGATTTGGTGATTTACGATGCCCTGGCCCATAATAGTATTTTGCAGGGGGCTCATTTTTCCGGAGCCAGTTGCATGGCCTTTCTGTATAACGATACGGAAGCATCTGAAAAAATTATTACTCAAGCAGCGAGCTCATTACAAACGCGTGCTGATTGTATCGGAAGGCGCCTTCAGTATGGATGGGGATATCGCCGATGCGTCAGCACCAGTAAAATTGAAGCAACAGTTCGGCGCGTTTTTAAGTTAGAAAGCGCACTCCATTGGCGTGCTAGGTCAAACCGGCTGCGGCATTCGAGAATATTTTAATTAAAATGCGAGTGATGTCGATATTTGGATGGGCACGCTGAGTAAGGAATTTGCCGGTTGCGGTGGTCATGTTTCGGGCTGCTGCATTGATTAAGAATTTCAAATATACCTCTGCTGGTTTCGTTTATTCAGCAGGTATATCCCCGGCGAATACGGCAGCGGCGTTAGCGGCCATTCAATTGATGAAGCAGGAACCGGAACGAGTGACGGCGCTGCGAGATCGCCACCTTTACTATTATCCTTGCTGTGAAGAAGGTATTCCCACCGGTAAAAGCGCTAATACACCTATTATTCCGATCATGGCTGGCTCCACGGAAGCAGCGATGCATTTGGGTGCGTATTAAATTCAACAGCATATTCATGCTGTCAATTTTTTACCCAGCGGTGGAGAAAAACCTGGCCAGGATCCGTTTATTCATCAATCGCCTGCATACGGAACAAAAATACGTCATACCGCAAAGGTTATTATCGACGGTTACCAGCAATTGCCAAAAAATCATGAACATTTTGAAAAAAGTGGACTGAAATGAAAAATAATAATAATAAATGAAAGAAAAATTCGGCCGTACGGGGACGAAGAAAGTCCTAGACTTATGAAAATGCCATTTTAGAGCGCTTAAGTCGCACTCCACCGCGCACCGTGGCCTTGGGGTTTGGCCCGATCATCTTAGCGTTCCTCTATGCAGCTTCGAGGCAACAAACACTGACTACTATCGTCCTTGCGTTTCTTGCAGGCATAGCACTTTGGACATTGTCGAACACCTAATTCATCGCTTCGCCTTCACTATCAACTTCGCGATTCCGAATGGGAAAAAATAAATCCCTTTTATTACGGTCATTATATTCACCACATCCACCAAATTTACCCGCGAGATAAAATGTGTTTGGTCACGCCGTTGGTGGTGACTCCGCCTTTAGTGGTATTGTTTATGGTTTATTCTGGCTGATATTCCGTTCATATAATAAGGCGCTGTTTGCGGTATTTTCGTTGGGTTAAACATTGTACGATTTATTACATGTATATACCATATTGCTCCTATGTGCAATCGATTGGCGAAATTCTTTAAAAACCTATCATATGCGTCACCATTATTTGGTTGAAAACAAATGCTTTGGTGTCAGCATTCCGCTTTGGGATGTTATTTTTAAAACGTATGCAGCAGCGCCCCTAAAAAAATCAAAAAAGCCTTAACCTAAAATCTACTCGTTTGGTGCCCCTATGCCATTTCAAATTCTACCGGTGCTCTCAAAGAAAAATTGGCGTGATTTTTATCGCGTGCCTTTTATATTGCATCAATCCGATCCGAATTGGGTGCCGCCATTAACGGTGGCGGTTAAGAATACCTTATCGCCCAAAAATCCGTTCTTTAAGCGTGCGCAGATGCAAGCCTGGATCGCATTTCGAGATGGACAGTTGGTGGGGCGGATTATGGGCATTATTAATGAAGCCCATAATGAATTTCACGATGAGCATATTGCCTTCTGGGGATTTTTTGAAGCACCTAATGACAAAGAAATAACCCACGCCTTATTTTTGGCGGTGGAGCTTTGGGGCAAAAGACCACGGTTTTAATACCATACGTGGCCCGGTGAACCCTTCGACGAATTACGAATGTGGCTTGCAGATTTCTGCTTTTGAAACGCAGCCATTTATCATGATGACGCAAAACCCGCCGTATTATGCCGACTTGGTGGAAGCGCAGGGTTACCAAAAAGCCAAGGACTTGCATGCGTATTTAATTGATACTCGCACCGTGAAATTTCACCCCCGGCTCATTGGTAAAGCCAATGGTTTTGCGAGCAATGAAAAAATTGTCGTTCGACCCTTGAATTTAAAAGAATTTGAAAAAGAGGTGGAACAGATATTTATTAATTACAATGATGCTTGGGAAAAAAACTGGGGCTTTATTCCCATGAGCAAAGAGGAATTTTTATATTTAGCCCATGAAATGAAAGCGCTGATTTTGCCGCAGTCTTGTTATATCGTCGAAGTCGATGGGGAAGTGGCTGCCTTTGGTATTTGGCTGCCTGATATTAATCAAGTATTCCATCGCATCCGCAATGGCAAATTATTACCAACGGGTATTTTGTAAGCCGCCGTGGTACACCAAGGTCAAAAAAATCATGAACCGTGGTCGGTTATTAACCTTGGGTGTGCGAAAAAAATTCCGTCATTTACCCTTAGGCGCTTTGCTGTACACCAAATACTACGAAGTCGTGTCTCAAAAGCGGGTTTTCCTCTGAACGAATGTTCATGGATATTGGAAGATAATAGAAGCATGCGCACCGCCCTACGCTTGATGCGAGCCGATCATCTAATACAAAACATACCGAATCTACGAGAAAACTTTACCATAACCCCCTGACTACATATCCTCTATATATCCTTCTCCCCTTGTGGGAGAAGGTGCCAAAGGCGGATGAGGGGTAAAATTAAAGCAAAAATTAGGCTAAAAAACTTTCCAAAAAAAATAAAAAGCGATGAGTTCTGCTGTCATTTTTTTGTGGAAAGTAAGAACTAGCATTTTAACCTCTTGTTTTTACCCCTCATCCGCCCTTACGGGCACCTTCTCCCACAAGGGGAGAAGGAGTTTTTTTACAAAGGAATTAATATCCATGAATATTCTCCTAAACCGGCGCCACCGGCTTCATCGGTTCCCACACAGCAGAATATTTACTACGCCAAGGCCATCAATTACGCTGCCTGGTCAGGCCCAGTTCTGACTTAACCTACCTGCGCAGTTTAGGCCCAGGCCTCCATTTTTTATCCGGCGATTTTCAACAACCCGATACGTTACGATTAGCAGTAGAAGGCGTCGACGCCGTTATCCACTGCGCCGGCTTAATCAAAGCGCGCCACAGCCACGATTTCTTTGCCACCAACACCATAGCTACGCATGCTTTATTAAATACCGTGCAACAACACGCCCCTAATATCCAACGCTTTGTCTTATTATTCTTAATCCTCTTGCGGCGCCGCGTTGAACCAACCCTCGCCCGCCAAGGAACCGCTTACCCTGCAACCCATCAGCGTCTACGGGCAGAGCAAATACCAAGCAGAAAAAATAGCACATAGTTTTAGCGCACATTTACCGATTACCATTATTCGGCCCTCCGTCGTCTACGGCCCACGCGATCAATCCATGTTAACCTTATTCAAGGCCATCCAGCGTGGCTTCTTGCCACTTTCCCACCGAGGGCAGGGCGCTGCCAGTACTATTTATGTGACGGATGTGGCAGCGGCGCTGGCAAAAGCGGTAACCACCTCAGTCCCCAGCGGCAGTGCTTATTTTTTAGAAGATGGCATGACACTGACTTGGCGGCAGCGCTGTGAACAAATGGCCGCTCAGATAACCCCTTCTAAACGAGCTAAAGGTATTTGGGCTAACGGATTCCGTGCTGAAAACAATCGCCTGGCTAGTTGAAAGCTATAGTGGCTTAACTCGACGAGTGGCTTTTATATCCCGAGATAAAGTCAATGAATTAATACAACCGTATTGGGTTTGCAGCAGTGCCAAGGCCAGATTAGAATTGGCCTGGCAACCGGAAACAGACTGGGCGACCGGGACTCAACTCACCTATCATTGGTATCAAACCGCAGGATGGACTCGACCGTGACATTCATCGCAAAATTAGGCATGAAATTAAAATCTGCCACCCTTTATTCCATCGCCGGCCTTAAATCCGCTTTTCAAGAACAGTGGGCGTTTCGTCTGGAAATTTTGGGGTTTATTTGCGCGCTGATCCTCTCACCTTGGGTAGGCAAAAGTCGGGCTGAGAAATTACTGCTTATCACTGTAGTCGCGCTGATTCTCATCGTTGAATTATTAAATTCCGCGATTGAAACCGTGGTGAACCGCATCAGTCTTGAACACCACGATCTATCAGGCCGAGCAAAAGACTTGGGGCTCCGCGGCCGTATTTCTTTCCGTGTTACTAGCCGTATTTGTGTGGGCTATTGTTTTATTTAGCTAGGCGATGTTGGTCACATCACAAGGCAGTTAATTTTTTTTGGCGTTTCTTCTTTGTTTGGTTTAGTTACTTTACTCGGTTGTTGTTTTGGATCTGGAGAATTTAGTTTTTGTTCCTGTGTATCTTTAGGAAGACCTTGCGCACAAAGCTTTTCATCCGTTTTCATACGGCAATCATGCTCGTATTGTACTGTAAGATTCGCCAGGGCCGGGGGGAAAAAAAGCGAGAGGGGAAGTAAGGAAAGAATCTATCGCCTTTGCTCTACTGCATTCAAAATAACCAAAGTTGCTCAGCATGTTTTTTAAACCTTCATAGGCCTTAGTTTTTTTAATTTCTGCCTGCAGTAGATGGTCCTCACCATACCTGAATTTTTCTAATTCTGGATGATAAAGAAGCTGCGTCACTAACTCTAGAATGATTTTGCGTGTTTGCTCATTAAGCATGTTGTCTTTGCTTTTTGGATGTTCTTCTTGTAGGCAGGTCAGAACATTTTCATACATATCACTGATACGCGTATCCAATCCCGCCTTGATTCTCCGTTTTCTATCGTCTCTGAGTGTCTTCATTGGAAAGAGAGTTTCTGATAATCTCCATTTTAATTCTTTATAGAGGTTATCTGCTTTAAGTTGACTTTTTAACGTAGCTTTGTTTCCCGGGTCTAGGTAATCTCGGTGCATATCAGCATAAACATCATCCTTCCTCTTTGTTACGAGTTCGATAAGATCCAATGCTGATTTATTACTCTGTATGTGCTCCCTTATTGAAAACGCATCTTCATCCTCCTCCAAATATTCTAATAATCGATCAAATAAGTATTGCTGAGTTGGAGTAAGTTCCAGCTTTTGATGTTTTGATTCTTGGTCGTGTATTTGCATGATAGCAACCCCTATATTATGCGCAGTTATTTAGCTTAGCTACCTCATCAGGCAGCGGCTGCTTTCTTGTTCTGTTTGCTTTGTTTGTTCTGGCGGTAATTTTCTTTTCTTAGGATTAGAGTCCCTGGGTTCTTTTGGATCAGGGGTTTGGCCACTCTTAGAATCAGAGCTTGTATTAACACCCTTCATTTCTGTTTCCAGTTGCGATAAAAATAAATCATTGAATTTTTTTAGACGGCCACAATTAGGAAAAACGATAGCTATTTTGTCTCCTTCTATGATGATAGGGGATGGCATATCCTCTTTTTATAGGTTTAATTTTCTTAAAAATCCAATTCACAGACCCATTATTAAAGATAACATATTGTGTATAGCGATGCAGCTCGAAATTTGGAGAAATTGCTAAAAAGCAGGGTATTATTTACCTGATTTAATGGCTAAGGGGAATTGTATATTGGCTGATTAAAATAGGGGTGATATGCGTCAACTGATAAATGACCAGTGGCGCCAGAATTAGGGTGGCGGCTAAATAACCACATATGCGGTTTTTGGGGTCGGTTTGCTGCAAAAAAAGCCTTAATTGTTTCTGAGAGGTGGGTTTGCGAAAAAACCGATATAACCATTCGGAAATCATAATCGCGACCACGCCATCGGCAATGGTGTGTACCTTTAATGTCAAGGCACCTATGCACATGCCAATAAACCAGACCATGAAAAAATAACGTAAAAATTTCAATCGCTCCATCGCGTAGCGCAATACAATCCAACCGCTGCCGATGTGATAGGAGGGAAAAGAGTTCCACGGGGATGTCATGCCTAAAATAAAACGGGCATTCTCGTGCAGAAATCCCGGTTGATTAAGCTGCTGCCAAAAGGCTGGAAAGCTGGGGTATTGCCAAATCATCGTGCAAGTAGGTAGCAGTAAATAAATCGTAAAGTGAATGGTTAAGGTGAGAAGGCAGGTTAATAACATCCGATAAAAGAACAGCAAATCAAAAGCCGGTCGTAATAAAGAGCAACCAAGAAAAAAGAAAAGGGATGGCTAAGGCACTGGAATAGAATAAAGACCAGGTCGCTGAGAAGGGAATGGCTTGGTCCAGCGGGCTCATCAACCAATGAATGTAATTGACGCCGCGACTCATAACGACGTTACCAATAAAACCGTATTGCGCCCAATAGCACAGCATGATGACGAATAAGAGCGCGATTTCCAACGCACGCATAAAGCTGCTGCGGGTGAGCATGCGAGTGGGTTGCGGCGCCAAAAAGGCAGAAGCTTCTCGTGGGATGGAATGGCTCATAGCTGTTATTTGTTAATCATAACTCATTTCTAGAATCGGGTGAACGCGGAGAGGAGTTGTCGATTTGTAATTCTTCACATGTTTGTTGGATAGGCTTATGAAGCCAATACCTTCGAAAATTATCCACCGACATTAAACTGCGCGGGCGCATATGATCGCAGCAGAGTCGACCGTGCAGATGGTCGATTTCGTGTTGCAGAATGCGGGGCATACCAACCGCTGGCCTTAATCACCACCGGCTCCGCCCTTTCATTCAGGCATTCCACGGTTACTGTTTTGGCTCGAGGTACTAATGCCACTAGGCTTGCTATGCTAAGGCATCCCTCAAAAAATGTCACGGATTCCGGCCCTTTTACTAATTTTGGATTAATGATAGCATGAAATGGCACCGGTTGCCAAACCTTGTTCTGCTACCAAGGAGGGAGAGGGCTCTGGCTGTATTCAGGACGGTCTTCAATCACCAGCAGTTGAATGGATAAGCCGATTTGTGGGGCAGCCAGGCCGACTCCAGGTGCGTCACGCAGGGTGTGTTGCATTTGTTGAATCAGTACTTGTGTTTGTTCTTGTTTGATTTCTTCTACTGTTAAGGGTCTGGCGGTTTGACGTAATACCAGCTCACCGGCTTGCAAGATTTTAAATATCACCATTTTTTCCTTTGAATGAATGAGTCATTGGTACACCTGGGAGCGCAGGCGGCTCGTCCATAATTCTAGTCGTTAACGAACATGTGGGCAAG
>CAWCOU010000002.1:0-43475 GCA_963797335.1 uncultured Gammaproteobacteria bacterium
GTGGTGGTCTCGAACTGGTATTGGCTTGCCGTTATCGTGTAGCGGAAGACAGCCCGAAAACGATTCTAGGTGCGCCGGAAGTTAAAATTGGCATCCACCCCGGTTGGGGAGGCACGGTACGTTTACCACAATTAATCGGTGTATTGCCGGCAATGGCTATAAACCTGACGGGCAAACCGGTCAGCGCCAGAGCTGCAGCGAAAATGGGCTTGGTCGACGCAGCCGTCATGGCTGCTGATTTACAGCACGCCGCCGTCTATTATGCCACCCAGCAACCAGCGGTCCAGCAGCCGGCATGGTGGCATACCATCCCTAACTATTCGTTCACGCGCCCGACCGTGGCGAAGATGCTTTACAAAAGATTAGAAGCGAAAGTAAACAAAAAACATTATCCGGCACCGTATGCCATTGTCAAAAATTGGGCCATCGATGGTGCCAAAGGCGAACACGCCATGATGCATGAGGCGGAATCGATTGCGCAATTACTCGTTACTCCTACCTCCCGCAATTTAGTGCGCGTATTCTTTCTGCAGAACCGATTAAAAAGTTTGAATAAAGGCAGCCATTTTCAGCCGCAGCACGTGCATGTGATTGGTGCGGGTACTATGGGTGGTGATATTGCGGCTTGGTGTGCGTTGCGGGGTTTGCGAGTCACTTTACAAGATCGATTGCCGGAATTGCTAACGCCTGCCATCCGCCGCGCTCACGCGCTGTTTGAGAAAAAATTGAAACTGCCTTTTTTAGTTCAGGCCGCTATGGATAGATTGATCCCCGATGTCGACGGCGCCGGCGTAGGCAATGCGGACGTGGTAATAGAGGCTGTTTCTGAAAATTTAGAGATTAAGCAAGCCATTTATCGAGTGCTGGAAGGAAAAATGAAACCCGATGCCTTATTGGCAACGAATACTTCCAGCCTGCCGTTGGATGAGTTGAATCAAGTGCTGACTCGTCCAGAACGTTTAGTCGGTATTCATTTTTTCAACCCAGTGGCCATGATGCAGTTAGTGGAAGTGGTGCATGGCGAGCACACCGATCCGGCGGTAGTTGACCAAGCCATTCATTTTGTCCGAGTGATTGATCGATTGCCCCTACCCGTTAAGAGCCAGCCGGGCTTTTTAGTCAATCGTATTCTTATGCCTTATTTAATGGAGGGGGTCAATCTCTTGGCGGAAGGATTAGCGCCCACCCAGGTCGACCAGGCCGCTGTGGCGTTTGGAATGCCCATGGGCCCCGTCGAGTTGGCCGACACGGTTGGTTTAGATGTATGCTTGAATGTGGCTGAAACGTTCGCTAGCCATTTCCATCGGGAAATTCCAGCTATTTTGCATGAAAAAGTGGAGAAAGGTGAATTAGGCCGCAAATCGGGCCAAGGTTTTTATCGCTACGAAAATGGTCGCATCATCAAACCAGTAGCAGAAAAAACAGCACTCACCTCGGAAGAAATCAGCGATCGTTTGATCTTTGCCATGTTGAATGAATCCGCTGCCTGCTACCGAGAAAAAATCGCCGCAGATGCTGATTTAATCGATGCCGGCATGATCTTTGGCGTTGGCTTCGCCCCCTTCCGTGGCGGCCCCCTCCATTACGCCCAAAGTCTAGGGATCCCTACCGTTATTGAAAAATTGGAACACCTCCAACAAAAATACGGCGACCGCTACCTCCCCGACACAGGCTGGGAACAACTCCCTACCGATCAACCCCCTACCGATCAACCCCCAACCTGAGCCGCCCAGGCGGCCCCCCCTACGCTTGTCCGCGGGATCCAGAAATGGAGCCCCTATTCGCTTTTTCCTGGATTCCCGCGGACAAGCCGCGGGACGACGTATAAATGAATTTCGTACCCTACAAAGGGTCATTCTCGACAGGTATTCGCAGTTTAAGAATTCCGTAATAAAATAGCGGTAAAATTTATAGTATAATTAATGCCGGAAGTGAAGTATTTTGCGCATAGGAACTAGCTATCTTCTAGAGAAGACAAGGGGCAGGGAAGCGTACTATCGAGTGAATCCTGGAGCATGGTGTGAAGAGAATAACAATAAAAAATATAAGAAAAATAGATAATGGTGAGAATGAAGATGCTCAGGTGTCTTTACATGACTTCTTAAAAGAATTGAATGCCAAATCCGTCGCCACAGCGACGGAAAGCAACCCGCATACCTTTAATAAGGATTGCATCAAATGGCTAAAAGCTAAGAATTCACCGAGTACCCAGCAAAAATTAAACCAAAAGCTCTGTTCAAAATTACAGGCCAAATATAGCTCAATCCCTAACGACAAGATAAAACAGTTTATCTGTGATGTCCTGAATTCTGATCTCAATTCCGCCTCCTTCGTATTCCTCGCCGCTAAATACAATATCGACATTCCTTTTTCCGAATTTAGCGAATTGTTATTAGCGAGCATTCAGGAAGTCTTACTCAAGAACTATGGCAAATACTTTCAGGAAACGGTTCGTTACTATACCCCGGAAGTAACCCGTATTGGTCAGCATCTCATTAACATGGCATTGGGCTATAGCAAAGAAGAAGCGCTGATTAACTGGTGCAAGCCTGAAGTCACCCTCACCCTGCGTCAAGGTCGAATCGTTTTTATGTGTGTGTACAAAGGGCCGATAGGCGTTGAGAAATTAGATCAGCAATCCACGTATGAACTCATTCCATTACGTCACCCCATCAAAGTGGAAGTTTACTGGGAGCCTAAACAAGGCTGGACTTTTTCGCTGCTGAATGAAGCACAAAATCAAGCGGACTATCAACGATTAGGGGTGTTGGCCATTGTTTTTGCTCATAATTACACCAAAGAAAAATTAGGCGCTTGTTTTGGTTTTCTATTAGGCCTCACCGGTTATTTTCTAATGAAAGAAGTGGTAGATGATACCCAAGTAGCACTGGCATCTGGTTTATTGTGTGCTGGAATGCTGGTCATGGTTGTCAGTGGAGTGTCTTCCTGTTTGAAAACCCGAAAACTAGGAGAAATTGATTATGCCAACGACAGTTAAATTGAGTACAACTCCTAATTCCCTGTATCTTGAGGGTGATAATCGCCAGCGTCAAACATTTGATGCCGGTGGGAATGTTGTCAATCAAGATTTTATTCGTAACGAAACAGCAGCGTTAAACCTCGTTTGGTTTAAAGGTGAAACCGAAGAGCAGCGCCAGGATTTAATCAATCATGTGAGTGCATTAGGTCCAGCGCCCAACTCTAAAATGGTCACTGAATTGATTATTGATCACGGCTGCCAGATTCTAGGAGTTGAAAAAGAACAATTAGAGTCAGCCCGTTGCTTATTAAGCCAAACGATAGCAGCGAAGGTAGGTGAACAATTAGCAGAAAAAGTAGCTGAGAAAATGCCAGGAAAACATTTAACTTTTGGCAATAAAAAAATCGTCCTGTCCGTAAATAATGACCGTCAATTGACAGCAACTGCCAAATTCGATCAATTAGCACTCATCGATCCAAGTATTTTCGAGCCTGTTCCAGGCAGCGAAGAAGGAGAGTTGGCACCGCAATCAAGGCCCCTACCAGGTACTGTTACATTCCAATACACCGCCCCTGAACCTGGTGTCGCTACCATTGCCTGTCCCGATATCCAGTTGAGTGATCCTGACAGTATTTATCCATTGCTGCCAGAAATAAAGAAAAGCGAAAAACAAAAATCCTTTAGAAAGGAATTAGTGGGTGGTGCATTCGGTTCAGCATTGTTCGTTACCGGGCTGGCGTTATTTTTAATTCCAGGCGTTAATATCATCAGTTGGCTTTGCTTCGCTGTGATGGCTTTAGGTTTGGTGATTGATATTATTAGTGCGGGATCAGTCATTAAGAACTTCAGGGGGACGGGATTGAATAGGGAGAAAGGTAAGGAAGATATATCCTTGGAAACAGCCCCAAGCAAGCAAGGCACTAATGATTTCTCGAATATATTAACTTATGAAAAAAAACCACCGGTTAGTTTATCTAAAAGTGCCAGCAATTCTGGGTTTTTTGCAAGCGGTGAGAATGAATATACGCTGCCCCCAGCGCCGGTTTCTTCTTTTTTTAGTCCTACGGAAAATAGTAATAGCCAGCTGGGTAAGACGGATTCGTCAACGGCAATAGAGTCATTGACGTTAGATACCTCGCATTAGGGCTTGTTTACAAAAGTTCAAGTTTTCAGCCACAACGGTGGGCACGCTGCGCTGTGCCCACCCTACGTCTCATCGCGTGTTTTTTTGGTGGGCAAAGCAAAGCGTGCCCACCATAAACGCTCCCTACAAGACAACCCGATAACGCTCCAACACCCGCGAATAAGTGGTTTTCAACTCCTGCCATTCCAACAAAAACCACGGAGTGAATTGTTGCGGTTGATTTTCCAACTCCAATTCTAAAGCCCTACCACTAATAAAACGCCAGCTGGCAATCTCATTCTCATTAGCAAGCACCGGACCATTACAACGCCCCACAAACACAGAACACAACTCATGCTCAGCGCCCAAATTCAGATAAGGAACCTGATACTTAAATTTATACAAATACTCCAATGCAGTATCCAACCCCAGCTCCTGGCTCAACCGACGCCGACAGGCCTGCGCCATATCTTCCCCACGCCGAGGATGACTGCAACAACTATTAGACCAATACAACGGCCATAAACGTTTTTGACGACTGCGTTGTTGTAATAACAACTCACCGTCATCATTAAAAATAAACAAAGAAAAGGCACGATGCAAAAGCCCATCCTTATCATGACACGTGAGCTTATCTTGATAACCTATCTCATGATCCTCCTCATCCACCAATATAAGCGAATCAGAATCAAAAGAAACGACAGAATGCTGTACTTGTGATCGCAAGTGATATTTCCCTCACATATATCTGAAATAATCTTCACATAGTAGCTGGAACTTAAATCAGTTTCACCTATTTCCGCCCCGGCATCCATGCTGGGCTAGGGTATGCACACATCTTTTTTTGTCAACTGTGAGTAGGCACCGGATTAACGATTAGCACTGTAAACCCCCTCTCCCGCGCGAGGAGTTTGGGCAAAAGCTGCAAACCTATTCGCGGGAGAGGGTAGGGGAGAGGGTAAAGTCTCGCGTTATCCATTCGCCCTCTCCCCAACCCTCTCCCGCGAACAAGTTCAAAGCCTTTATTCAAGCCCTCGCGCGGGAGAGGGGGCTTACAGTGCTAACCCCTAATCTAATACTCCCTCACAGTTGACAAAAAAAATGTGTGCATACCCTAGCCATGCTGGAACGATGGTTCTATGATTTACTGCCCAAGTAAGCATGAAGTATCCCAGGGGCTGGCTGCAAACCTTCTAATTCAGGGAGGAATTAGGGAGCGACGGATGTATTTATGCGTGTTTGCGGCCAGCCCCTGGGATACTTCATGCGTGAAGTGGCTCCGGTATCGAAGGCTAAAGGCAGAAACACTGCTATGATACTTCATGCGCGAAGTGGCTCCTAACTCAAGAACGCGCATCATTCAGTGTCCAGGTAACCTCCCAAAACCCTTCAATTTCGCAGAAATTCCTGATATTCTGCATCGTTTTCTTGAAAAATTACCCACAGAGGCAGCAAAAGCCCTGCGGAAGGAGTGGAACAAATGATACAAACCGATTCAATCGCGGCAATCCCCATGAAAACCATCGGCCCCATCCGCATCATCGGGCCAGAACTCCAAGAAGAAGTGATGGTCCCGCTTGCCACCTTTGAATCACCCCTCTGGCCCTCCACCAACCGCGGCGCCCGAGTATCCTGCCAAGTAGCAGGAATCCACGTCGTCATCATCAAAGACTGCATGACACGCTCCGTACTCGTAGAAGCCCCCGACGCCCAAGCCGCACATCGCATCGCTAACCACATCCAACAACAACGCCACCTACTCGCCGAAGTCGTCGCACGCACCAGCCGTTTCGCCACCCTCGAAGACTGCTTCAGCCAAATAGTCGGCAACTTACTATACCTACGCTTCTCCCTGCAAACCGGCGATGCCGCTGGCCACAACATGGTCACCCAGGCCGCCGATGCCCTACTGACCTGGCTATTCGAACACTACCCCGAACTCCAATACGTCTCCATATCCGGCAACCTATGCATCGATAAAAAAGTCTCAGCCATTAACGGCTTACTAGGCCGTGGCAAATACGCGGTAGCTGAAATACTCATCCCCCGCGCCATTTGCGAAAGCCGCCTAAAGACAACGCCCGAAAAAATCGTCGACCTCAACATCAAAAAAAACCTGCTAGGGACATTACTAGCCGGTGGCATTCGAACAGCGAATGCCCATTTCGCCAATATGTTACTGGGTTTCTATTTAGCCACCGGCCAAGATGCCGCTAATATAATCGAAGGCTGGCAAGGAATTGTGCACGCCGAAGTCCGCAACGATGGGCTCTACTTCTCCGTCACCTTGCCTAAGATTATCGTCGGCGCCATCGGCAACGGCAAACATTTAGACTTCGTCCAGTACAACTGATCGGTCACGGGTTGCCTGGAAAATCGAGCTAAGGGCGATAATGGCCGCCGCTTGGCAGCCATCGCTGCTGCTACCGTTTTATGCGGAGAGCTGTCATTACTGTCAGCCCAAACCAATCAGGGCGAATTGATGCGAAGCCATATCCAATTGGAACGAAGAGGGGAACCGCTATCGGCCAGAAAGCTTGCTTGTGACCCTGTAACACCATGAGCTCAACCCTGCAAAGCCTAACGGTACGCACTCCCGGCAAGTTGATACTCTCCGGCGAAAACGCCGTCGTTTACGGGCATCCTGCATTAGCCATGGCGGTAGATCGCTATACTGATACCACCATTAGCCGCCAGATGGCACGAGAAAACATCCTCTTCCGACCTCTTAAATTTCCGTTACAGCAAAGCCTTCAGCCATACTGCTTTGCAGCGCATCAAACAAAGCATCCATAAACGCTATCAAAAATTCTTGCAGGGGAAATACGATATCCGCGACGTGCTAAAAGAACCGTTTGAGTTGATGCAATATGCCTTAACGCATTTTAGTGAAAAACGTAAACTGCCACTGCCTCCCGGACTTACCATCCATACCGAATCCACGATACCAATTGGCTGTGGGATGGGTTCTTCTGCTGCTGCCGTCGTGAGTCTGATGTATGGGGTAGCGCAGTTTCTAAAATTAGATATCGATTTACAAAGCTATTATGAATTAGCCCGGGAAGGGGAGAACGTGCAACACGGGTATTCCAGTGGCATTGATGTTTATCTAGTCTTGCACGGAGGCTGCATTCGCTTTCAAAAAAATGGTCAGCACACCCCGCTGATTTTACCAGCGCAAAAACTATTGCTGGTCGATACCGGTGCGCCGGTGAGCAGCACTGGCGAATGTGTATGCCAAGTTGCCCCGCAGTTGTCCACGCAAGCCGCGTTATTAAAAGCATTTGCCGCCGCGACGCAGACCATGGAACAGGCCATTGTTCAGCAAGACCGTGAGCTGTTAATCACGAGCATTCGAGAAAACCATCGATTATTAGTCGGTATTGGCGTCGTGCCCCAACAGGTCCAAGGTTTTATCGCCGAAATCGAACGCTTGAATGGTGCAGCCAAAATCTGTGGAGCAGGGGCAGTGCGTGGGGAAACGGCCGGCGTGTTATTAGTAGTAGTCGATGCGGATATTTCTGAGTTAATCAAGCAATACCATTATCGGGCAATGCCTGTGCAAGGCGAATTGCTGGGGACTCGCGTCTTATGAAATACCGGTGTTCAGCGCCTGGGAGCGTGATGCTATTTGGTGAACATGCTGTGCTGCACGGAGCCCAGGCATTGTGTGGCGCGGTCGATCAACGGCTGCATGTGACGCTGACGCCGCGCAGCGATAAACAAGTGCAGCTGAATTCTGCATTGGGTAATTGCCGATTTACACTGGATACGATGATAATCGCGCCACCGTTTCAGTTCGTGTTAACCGCTATCCAACAGTATTTACCGGAGCTGCCCAGCGGGTTTGAGCTCAGCTTAACTTCAGATTTTGCTCCTACCTTAGGATTGGGATCTTCGGCAGCGGCAACCGTGGCCACACTGGCAGTTATCGGTCAGTGGTTAAATAAAAGTCTGACTGCGGAACAATTGTACCAATTGGCGCGCGATGTTATCGTCACAGTGCAGGGTATGGGTTCTGGTGCAGATGTGGCTGCGGCAGCTTTTGGCGGTATTGTGGCTTATCGGTTGCAACCCTCATTACACATCCATTCTTTCCCATTCACACCAGAGATGGTCTTGGTTTATTCCGGTGCTAAAGTGCCGACGCCGGCGGTCATTCGCCACGTCGCCGAACGGCAAAAAGCCCAGCCTCAAAAATACCAAACCCTATTTCAAGCGATACACGATTGCGCCACGGCGGCTGTCGCGGCTTTGTCCGTTCCCAATTGGCAGCAGTGGGGGTCGTTAATGACAGAGCATCAACGCTTGCAAGAAGAGCTGGGTGTGAGTACGCCTTTACTGAACTCCTTAGTGTCCGATCTCTGTCAGCAACCGGGAGTATTGGGGGCGAAGATTTCCGGTTCGGGCATGGGTGATTGCGTGCTGGGCTTAGGCTCTATCGCTGATCATGTTTTTCCGCGCGATGAAGCGCAGCAGCGCTTAGGGGTGAGGCAAATTCCCATTCGCTTAAGCACCCAGGGAGTTTGTTATGAATAAAGTTGCCGTCGTTCAACGTTTGCTGGCCGGGCTAGCCCGGGAACCCATCAATACTCAGGCAGTGGCTTTTGCCCCCACCAATATCGCCTTGTGTAAATACTGGGGAAAACGGAACACCGAATTGAATTTACCCATGACTTCCAGTTTATCGATCAGTCTGGGGGATAAAGGCGCCACCACGGAAGTGGCGGAAATCCAAGGTCAGGATGAGATCTGGTTAAATCAGCAAAAAGTAGATCTTGGTACTACCTTTGCCCAACGCCTAGTGCAGTTTTTAGATTTATTCCGCCCGGCAGCGAAAGTAGCCTATCGTGTGCGCACCCAAATTAATATTCCAGTGGCAGCCGGGCTAGCCTCTTCTGCTTGCGGCTTTGCAGCAGTGGTGTTGGCTCTGGATAAACTCTATGGCTGGGAATTAGACGAGTCGGCGCTGTCGATTATAGCGCGTTTAGGCAGCGGCAGTGCGGCTCGTTCGTTATGGCATGGCTTTGTCGAATGGCATGCTGGCATCGCTGAGGATGGTATGGATAGTTATGCTCAGCTACTGCCTTGGCAGTGGCCGCAACTGCGCATAGGCTTGCATATCATCAACTCGCAACAAAAACCGCTTTCTTCGCTATAAGTGATGCAACGAACCGTGGAAACGTCGCATTTATACGCGGCGTGGCCAACGCAGGTGGCAGCCGACTTACCGCGCCTCAAGCAGGCATTGGCCGCGCAAGATTTTCCGTTGTTCGGGGAAGTGGTGGAACGACCCATCGCTGCCATGCACGCCACCATGGCATCGGCCTGGCCTGCTATCGTTTACTCTCAACCCGAGACTTTTTCAGCTATGCAAACCGTGTGGGGATTACGTCGCGACGGCATCCACGTGTATTATAGCCAAGATGCGGGGCCTAACTTGAAGCTACTTTTTTTAATAGACTCCAGTACCCCTACGATTCTCAAGGGTTTCCCACAATTGACCATCATATCCCCCTCAGAAAATGTACAGTGACCGCCTTAGCAGTTGCCCCAGCCTTTGTTTTTCAGTTATCATCTCGCAATTGCCGCGCTTGGCGCTGCCAGACAACCTATTTGGAGCCGAAAGAACAATGAGGATTCCCGAACAGTGAATCAAGTGAGTAGTTTAATTGCACTGGCAAAAGAGCGCGCGTCTTTATTTCCCGACACCATAGCCTACCAGTTCCTAACCGGCGCTGGCAGCTATGATATGCTTTCCTATTCCGAGCTGGACTCGCGCGCCAAAGCGATAGCGGCGACGCTACAGCAATACAACGCTTACGGCCAGCGCGCCGTATTACTCTTACCACCCGGCTTGGACTATGTCGCTGCCTTTTGGGGTTGTTTGTATGCAGGCGTTATTGCCGTGCCGGTTTATCTGCCGGGAAAAAATAGACACGTGCAACGCTTGCGCACCATTGTCGAAAATGCCCAGGCAAAGTTTATTCTCACCCAACAAATTTTTGCCGATACGCCAGTGGCATCAGCCACGGTGCTGACCATGGAGAGCATCGATAAGCAAGTGGCATCGCAGTATCGAGAACTTTCTCCACAAGCAGATGAATTGGCTTTTCTACAATACACCTCAGGGTCTACGACGGAACCCAAAGGTGTCATGATTAGCCACGGCAATATCCTCGCCAATCTAACCTGCTTGCAACGTAATTTTGGTCAAGATTGCGACGTCACCTGTTCTTGGCTGCCCCCTTACCACGATATGGGGTTAATTGCTGGCATCCTCTTGCCGCTGTATTTAAAAGCACGGGCTATTTTAATGCCGCCCTCGTATTTTCTACAATCGCCGCTGCGCTGGTTACAAATTATTTCCCAAGAACGGGTGGTCTTATCCGGCGGTCCTAATTTTGCGTATGATTTGTGTGCGAACAAAGTAACCGAAGAACAAATAGCGCAGTTGGATCTCAGCAGTTGGCGGTATGCCGTGAATGGGGCAGAGCCGATTCGAGAAACCACGTTACAACGATTTATTAAAACTTTTGCTAAGGCGAAGTTCCGCGCTGACGCTTTTTATCCTTGCTACGGTTTAGCGGAAGCCACGCTGATGTTAACCGGCGGCGAATACCAAGCGAATACGCATGCGGAAACAGCGCCTTTGGTCAATTGTGGCTCTGCTCAAATCGAACATTCTGTTCGTATCGTCGATCCCACCACTCTGCAACCCACGGCAGACGGGCAAGTCGGAGAAATTTGGGCCAGTGGTCCCAGCATTGCCTGCGGTTATTGGCAAAATCCGCAACTGACGGAAGCCATGTTCCAGGCGCAACAGGCAGATACTCCCGGCATTCCGTATCTCCGTACTGGGGATTTGGGCGTCATGCAAAAAAATAATTTAGACCGCTACAGGGCGTAGCAAAGATCTCATCATCATCAATGGCACCAACTATTACCCACAAGATTTGGAATTAGCGGTGACGGAAAGTGACCCTGCCTTTCAAATGCACGGAGCAGCCGCATTTACAGTCGAGATCGACCAATGTGAGCAATTGGTGGTGTTGCAAGAAATCCAACGCGAGAAACTGCTTAGGTTGGACGCCGATACTGCCTTGCGTGCCATCGAAGCTGCGTTATTAACGGAATACGGTCTACCTGTGCACAGTATTGTGTTATTAAAACCGTATGCATTGCCGAAAACCTCCAGTGGTAAAATTCAGCGCTGGGTTTGTCGCCAAGAATTTTTAGCCAATGAGTTAAAAACCGTCGCCCGTTGGGACCGTAACCCCATCGCCACGCTGACCACGGATGCAAGCCACAACAATGACAAGCTATTTGCCACTCACCAGCAGATCTGTGCCTGGCTGACCAAGTGGTTTGCTCAACACCTGCGTTTGGATGAATCAGAAATTCCAGCCGATAAGAATTTAGTAGAGCTGGGAGTTAATTCATTAACCGCCGCGGAATTGGGCAGTGAAGTATTTAATAAATTCGGCAGGCGCTACGACATCATCACACTGATCGACAAAAAACAAACTATCGATCAACTGGCGGATTTTTTGATTCGTCATCGTCATGAAAATGAGGCTGGTTCTGCTCACAAACCGGATTCACAAAACGATACCACCAGTTTAGTTCGCCCACTGGATCCAGAGTTACTCACGGTAGCGAGAAGTATTTATTTTGAAGGTCAATGACGGTATTTCCACCGACAACACCGTGGTGGATGGGCAATCGTTTATTAATTATTCCGGCTACAATTATTTAGGCATGTCGGGCGACCCTAGTGTGGCTGCGCGGGTAGTGGCTGCGATTCAAGAATATGGCACATCGGTATCGGCCAGTCGCTTAGTGTCGGGTGAAAAGCAATTACATCGTGATTTGGAAACAGCGATTACCCATTTGATTGGCAGCGAAGACACGGCCATTTTGTCCTCAGGTTACGCCTCCAATTTAGCCATTATCACGCATTTATTTGGCCCCGGGGATTTGGTGATTTACGATGCCCTGGCCCATAATAGTATTTTGCAGGGGGCTCATTTTTCCGGAGCCAGTTGCATGGCCTTTCCGCATAATGATATGGAAGCATTGGAAAAATTATTACTCAAGCAGCGAGCTCATTACAAACGCGTGCTGATTGTATCGGAAGGCGCCTTCAGTATGGATGGGGATATCGCCGATGCGCCAGCACTAGTAAAATTGAAGAACAGTTTGGCGCGTTTTTAATGCTGGACGAAGCGCACTCCATTGGCGTGTGAGGTCAAACCGGCTGCGGCATTCAAGAAGATTTTAATTTAAACGCCAGTGATGTCGATATTTGGATGGGCACGCTGAGTAAGGCATTTGCCAGTTGCGGTGGTTATGTTTCTGGGTCTGCTGCATTGATTGAGAATTTCAAATATACCTCTGCCGGTTTTGTTTATTCAGCAGGTATATCCCCGGCCAATACGGCAGCGGCGTTAGCGGCCATTCAATTGATGAAGCAGCAACCGGAACGAGTGACCGCGCTGCGAGATCGCCACTCTTTACTATTATCCTTGCTGCGGCAAGAAGGCATTCCCACCGGTAAAAGCGCCAACACACCTATTATTCCCATCATGGCTGGCTCCACGGAAGCAGCGATGCATTTGGGTGCGTATTTAAATCAACAGCATATTTATGCCTTACCAATTTTTTACCCAGCGGTGGAGAAAAACCTGGCCAGGATTCGTTTATTCATCAATTGCCTGCATACGGAACAGCAAATACGTCATACCGCAAAGGTTATTATCGACGGTTACCAGCAATTGCCAAAAAATCATGAACATTTTGAAAAAGCTGTACTGAAATGAAAAATAATAATAATACAATGGAAGAGAATCGCCCGTACGGGGATGTAGAAAGTCCTAGACTGTATGATAATGCCATTTTAGAGCGCTTAAGTCGCACTCGACCGCGCACCGTGGCCTTGGTGTTTGGCCCTATCATCTTAGCGTTCCTCTATGCAGCTTTGAGGCAACAAACACTGACGACCATCGTCCTTGCGTTTCTTGCAGGCATAGCACTTTGGACATTGGTCGAATACCTGATTCATCGCTTCGCCTTCCATTATCAACCTCGCGATTCCAAATGGGAAAAAATAAATCCCTTATATTACGGTCATTATATTCACCACATCCACCACAGTTACCCGCGAGATAAAATGCGTTTGGTCACGCCGTTGGTGGTGACTCTGCCTTTAGTGGTATTGTTTTATGGTTTATTCTGGCTGATATTCCGTTCTTATAATAATGCGCTGTTTGCGGGATTTTTGTTGGGTTATACATTGTACGATTTATTACATGCATATACGCATATTGCTCCTATGCGCAATCGATTGGCCAAATTCTTTAAAACCTATCATATGCGTCACCATTATTTGGTTGAAAACAAATGCTTTGGTGTCAGCATTCCGCTTTGGGATGTTATTTTTAAAACGTATGCAGCAGCGCCCCTAAAAAAATCAAAAAAGCCTTAACCTAAAATCTACTCGTTTGGTGCCCCTATGCCATTTCAAATTCTACCGGTGCTCTCAAAGAAAAATTGGCGTGATTTTTATCGCGTGCCTTTTATATTGCATCAATCCGATCCGAATTGGGTGCCGCCATTAACGGTGGCGGTTAAGAATACCTTATCGCCCAAAAATCCGTTCTTTAAGCGTGCGCAGATGCAAGCCTGGATCGCATTTCGAGATGGACAGTTGGTGGGGCGGATTATGGGCATTATTAATGAAGCCCATAATGAATTTCACGATGAGCATATTGCCTTCTGGGGATTTTTTGAAGCACCTAATGACAAAGAAATAACCCACGCCTTATTTTTGGCGGTGGAGCTTTGGGCAAAAGACCACGGTTTTAATACCATACGTGGCCCGGTGAACCCTTCGACGAATTACGAATGTGGCTTGCAGATTTCTGCTTTTGAAACGCAGCCATTTATCATGATGACGCAAAACCCGCCGTATTATGCCGACTTGGTGGAAGCGCAGGGTTACCAAAAAGCCAAGGACTTGCATGCGTATTTAATTGATACTCGCACCGTGAAATTTCACCCCCGGCTCATTGGTAAAGCCAATGGTTTTGCGAGCAATGAAAAAATTGTCGTTCGACCCTTGAATTTAAAAGAATTTGAAAAAGAGGTGGAACAGATATTTATTAATTACAATGATGCTTGGGAAAAAAACTGGGGCTTTATTCCCATGAGCAAAGAGGAATTTTTATATTTAGCCCATGAAATGAAAGCGCTGATTTTGCCGCAGTCTTGTTATATCGTCGAAGTCGATGGGGAAGTGGCTGCCTTTGGTATTTGGCTGCCTGATATTAATCAAGTATTCCATCGCATCCGCAATGGCAAATTATTACCAACGGGTATTTTCAAGCTGCTGTGGTACACCAAGGTCAAAAAAATCATGAACCGTGGTCGGTTATTAACCTTGGGTGTGCGAAAAAAATTCCGTCATTTACCCTTAGGCGCTTTGCTGTACACCAAGTACTACGAAGTCGTGTCTCAAGCGGGTTTTCCTCTGAACGAATGTTCATGGATATTGGAAGATAATAGAAGCATGCGCACCGCCCTACGCTTGATGCGAGCCGATCAATACAAAACATACCGAATCTACGAGAAAACTTTACCATAACCCCCTGACTACATATCCTCTATATATCCTTCTCCCCTTGTGGGAGAAGGTGCCAAAGGCGGATGAGGGGTAAAATTAAAGCAAAAATTAGGCTAAAAACTTTCCAAAAAAAATAAAAAGCGATGAGTTCTGCTGTCATTTTTTTCTGGAAAGTAAGAACTAGCATTTTAACCTTGTTTTTACCCCTCATCCGCCCTTACGGGCACCTTCTCCCACAAGGGGAGAAGGAGTTTTTTTACAAAGGAATTAATATCCATGAATATTCTCCTAACTGGCGCCACCGGCTTCATCGGTTCCCACACAGCAGAATATTTACTACGCCAAGGCCATCAATTACGCTGCCTGGTCAGGCCCAGTTCTGACTTAACCTACCTGCGCAGTTTAGGCCCAGGCCTCCATTTTTTATCCGGCGATTTTCAACAACCCGATACGTTACGATTAGCAGTAGAAGGCGTCGACGCCGTTATCCACTGCGCCGGCTTAATCAAAGCGCGCCACAGCCACGATTTCTTTGCCACCAACACCATAGCTACGCATGCTTTATTAAATACCGTGCAACAACACGCCCCTAATATCCAACGCTTTGTCTTAGTATCCAGTCTCTCCTCTTGCGGCGCCGCGTTGAACCAACCCTCGCCCGCCAAGGAACCGCTTACCCTGCAACCCATCAGCGTCTACGGGCAGAGCAAATACCAAGCAGAAAAAATAGCACATAGTTTTAGCGCACATTTACCGATTACCATTATTCGGCCCTCCGTCGTCTACGGCCCACGCGATCAATCCATGTTAACCTTATTCAAGGCCATCCAGCGTGGCTTCTTGCCACTTTCCCACCGAGGGCAGGGCGCTGCCAGTACTATTTATGTGACGGATGTGGCAGCGGCGCTGGCAAAAGCGGTAACCACCTCAGTCCCCAGCGGCAGTGCTTATTTTTTAGAAGATGGCATGACACTGACTTGGCGGCAGCGCTGTGAACAAATGGCCGCTCAGATAACCCCTTCTAAACGAGCTAAGGTAATTCCGCTAACGGATTCCGTGCTGAAAACAATCGCCTGGCTAGTTGAAAGCTATAGTGGCTTAACTCGACGAGTGGCTTTTATATCCCGAGATAAAGTCAATGAATTAATACAACCGTATTGGGTTTGCAGCAGTGCCAAGGCCAGATTAGAATTGGCCTGGCAACCGGAAACAGACTGGGCGACCGGGACTCAACTCACCTATCATTGGTATCAAACCGCAGGATGGACTCGACCGTGACATTCATCGCAAAATTAGGCATGAAATTAAAATCTGCCACCCTTTATTCCATCGCCGGCCTTAAATCCGCTTTTCAAGAACAGTGGGCGTTTCGTCTGGAAATTTTGGGGTTTATTTGCGCGCTGATCCTCTCACCTTGGGTAGGCAAAAGTCGGGCTGAGAAATTACTGCTTATCACTGTAGTCGCGCTGATTCTCATCGTTGAATTATTAAATTCCGCGATTGAAACCGTGGTGAACCGCATCAGTCTTGAACACCACGATCTATCAGGCCGAGCAAAAGACTTGGGCTCCGCGGCCGTATTTCTTTCCGTGTTACTAGCCGTATTTGTGTGGGCTATTGTTTTATTTAGCTAGGCGATGTTGGTCACATCACAAGGCAGTTAATTTTTTTTGGCGTTTCTTCTTTGTTTGGTTTAGTTACTTTACTCGGTTGTTGTTTTGGATCTGGAGAATTTAGTTTTTGTTCCTGTGTATCTTTAGGAAGACCTTGCGCACAAAGCTTTTCATCCGTTTTCATACGGCAATCATGCTCGTATTGTACTGTAAGATTCGCCAGGGCCGGGGGAAAAAAAGCGAGAGGGGAAGTAAGGAAAGAATCTATCGCCTTTGCTCTACTGCATTCAAAATAACCAAAGTTGCTCAGCATGTTTTTTAAACCTTCATAGGCCTTAGTTTTTTTAATTTCTGCCTGCAGTAGATGGTCCTCACCATACCTGAATTTTTCTAATTCTGGATGATAAAGAAGCTGCGTCACTAACTCTAGAATGATTTTGCGTGTTTGCTCATTAAGCATGTTGTCTTTGCTTTTTGGATGTTCTTCTTGTAGGCAGGTCAGAACATTTTCATACATATCACTGATACGCGTATCCAATCCCGCCTTGATTCTCCGTCTCAGATCGTCTCTGAGTGTCTTCATTGGAAAGAGAGTTTCTGATAATCTCCATTTTAATTCTTTATAGAGGTTATCTGCTTTAAGTTGACTTTTTAACGTAGCTTTGTTTCCCGGGTCTAGGTAATCTCGGTGCATATCAGCATAAACATCATCCTTCCTCTTTGTTACGAGTTCGATAAGATCCAATGCTGATTTATTACTCTGTATGTGCTCCCTTATTGAAAACGCATCTTCATCCTCCTCCAAATATTCTAATAATCGATCAAATAAGTATTGCTGAGTTGGAGTAAGTTCCAGCTTTTGATGTTTTGATTCTTGGTCGTGTATTTGCATGATAGCAACCCCTATATTATGCGCAGTTATTTAGCTTAGCTACCTCATCAGGCAGCGGCTGCTTTCTTGTTCTGTTTGCTTTGTTTGTTCTGGCGGTAATTTTCTTTTCTTAGGATTAGAGTCCCTGGGTTCTTTTGGATCAGGGGTTTGGCCACTCTTAGAATCAGAGCTTGTATTAACACCCTTCATTTCTGTTTCCAGTTGCGATAAAAATAAATCATTGAATTTTTTTAGACGGCCACAATTAGGAAAAACGATAGCTATTTTGTCTCCTTCTATGATGATAGGGGATGGCATATCCTCTTTTTATAGGTTTAATTTTCTTAAAAATCCAATTCACAGACCCATTATTAAAGATAACATATTGTGTATAGCGATGCAGCTCGAAATTTGGAGAAATTGCTAAAAGCAGGGTATTATTTACCTGATTTAATGGCTAAGGGGAATTGTATATTGGCTGATTAAAATAGGGGTGATATGCGTCAACTGATAAATGACCAGTGGCGCCAGAATTAGGGTGGCGGCTAAATAACCACATATGCGGTTTTTGGGGTCGGTTTGCTGCAAAAAAAGCCTTAATTGTTTCTGAGAGGTGGGTTTGCGAAAAAACCGATATAACCATTCGGAAATCATAATCGCGACCACGCCATCGGCAATGGTGTGTACCTTTAATGTCAAGGCACCTATGCACATGCCAATAAACCAGACCATGAAAAAATAACGTAAAAATTTCAATCGCTCCATCGCGTAGCGCAATACAATCCAACCGCTGCCGATGTGATAGGAGGGAAAAGAGTTCCACGGGGATGTCATGCCTAAAATAAAACGGGCATTCTCGTGCAGAAATCCCGGTTGATTAAGCTGCTGCCAAAAGGCTGGAAAGCTGGGGTATTGCCAAATCATCGTGCAAGTAGGTAGCAGTAAATAAATCGTAAAGTGAATGGTTAAGGTGAGAAGGCAGGTTAATAACATCCGATAAAAGAACAGCAAATCAAAGCGGCTCTGAATAAAGAGCAACCAAGAAAAAAGAAAAGGGATGGCTAAGGCACTGGAATAGAATAAAGACCAGGTCGCTGAGAAGGGAATGGCTTGGTCCAGCGGGCTCATCAACCAATGAATGTAATTGACGCCGCGACTCATAACGACGTTACCAATAAAACCGTATTGCGCCCAATAGCACAGCATGATGACGAATAAGAGCGCGATTTCCAACGCACGCATAAAGCTGCTGCGGGTGAGCATGCGAGTGGGTTGTGGCGCCAAAAAGGCAGAAGCTTCTCGTGGGATGGAATGGCTCATAGCTGTTATTTGTTAATCATAACTCATTTCTAGAATCGGGTGAACGCGGAGAGGAGTTGTCGATTTGTAATTCTTCACATGTTTGTTGGATAGGCTTATGAAGCCAATACCTTCGAAAATTATCCACCGACATTAAACTGCGCGGGCGCATATGATCGCAGCAGAGTCGACCGTGCAGATGGTCGATTTCGTGTTGCAGAATGCGGGCATACCAACCGCTGGCCTTAATCACCACCGGCTCCGCCCTTTCATTCAGGCATTCCACGGTTACTGTTTTGGCTCGAGGTACTAATGCCACTAGGCTTGCTATGCTAAGGCATCCCTCAAAAAATGTCACGGATTCCGGCCCTTTTACTAATTTTGGATTAATGATAGCATGAAATGGCACCGGTTGCCGACCTTGTTCTGCTACCAAGGAGGGGGGTAGGCTCTGGCTGTATTCAGGACGGTCTTCAATCACCAGCAGTTGAATGGATAAGCCGATTTGTGGGGCAGCCAGGCCGACTCCAGGTGCGTCACGCAGGGTGTGTTGCATTTGTTGAATCAGTACTTGTGTTTGTTCTTGTTTGATTTCTTCTACTGTTAAGGGTCTGGCGGTTTGACGTAATACCAGCTCACCGGCTTGCAAGATTTTAAATATCACCATTTTTTCCTTTGAATGAATGAGTCATTGGTACACCTGGGAGCGCAGGCGGCTCGTCCATAATTCTAGTCGTTAACGAACATGTGGGCAAGCTGCCAGCGCTGCCAGGGGTTATGCTCAAATTGTTTTCAACAAAGGTTTGGTAGAATCATTGGTTGGTGGGGCAGGTTGAGTACCCGTTTTGATTGGAGCAAATATATCTTGAAAAAGTCTACGAGCACTCATTGGGGGTGTGGTGTCTACTCGTTTTAAAATAGCCTCATATTGTTTCAGTAATTTCTGATGGTTAATTAACTCTTTTTTTAATGTAGCATTCTCCTCTTTAGCATTTTTCTTTGCATAAGAATCAGAAGAAGTGGTGGTAATAGCCGTATTCTTTGCTATTTCAAGTTTCTCAGACTTTATTTTTTCCGATAATTCTTCTTTTAGCGTGATAAATTGTTTTTTTATTTTTGTAAGGAGTTTTTTATACTCCTTCTGAACCAAGGGTTCTGGCGATTTTGAGGGAGTCATGCTAGAACGCGATGAGCGAGAGTCGTGTTTTTTTAGCTCTCTCTCAGAAGGCATTGTGGCAGCTCTCTGGTGTGAAATATTCATAGCCCGCATTTGATTATATAAAATAGCTGTTTTCCGCCCAATCAAAATAAGCATCTGAAGACACTGCTTGTATTTATAAAGAGGGTCTTTTCGATCATTTTGTTTAAGTGGAACATCCGGAATTCCGTTGAGAATTTTTTCTAAAGACTGGTATCTGGCCAGCACATAATCGTAAACGGTGTTTAAACTTGCCATCAAAGAAATATCATACGCATCAAATTTTAGTTTACCATAGGCAACATTAAAAAACTTCTCGAACAATTCGCTATCATTAGTTTTAAAAATGGCTTTAAATAAATTACTTCCTTGAAAAGAGGGCAAATCATGACGCCCGGAAATAGTGCATTGAATAAAATAAGTGATCTCGACAATATTCCTGCGTTGGTTGTTTAAGTTAATTAATTTTTCCGGGAAGGAAGGAGCGACTGACGACAAGGTGCCTGATTTGGGGGAGCTGTATCGTGATTGTTTTGAAGTAGAGTTAGGGGAAGTTGAGGAGGAGTTCTCGGAGTTCTCGTTGACTGTAGATGTGGATATGATGGCTATATCTATGTTTAATAATTTTCTTTTAAAGATTGAAAAATCGAATGCTTTCCAGAGTAACGAATCCATGTATTTTGGCTCTCGATGTTCTTTGATTTTCTTAAAATTGGCTTGAAATACAGTGAAGTCGCTGTGAATTAATGCTTGCATCAGGCCGTCAAACTCCGTAGACAGGACTAAATGGCTTCTAGACAGATAAAGATCTCTTAAAGAAAAAATGTAGCCACGCTGATAGTTGAGGTATTCTAAATTTTTTGAGTGGGTAGGCTTGTGGAAAAATCCAATCTGATACAAAGTTTGAAATGCTTCAAAAAATCGTTCAATCGTGGCCACCTGTTCCTCTAGCGATTTTTTGGCTTGTAGTTCCTTTAATTTTTTGTCAAATCCTTGCTTAAATTCCAAGAATGTGGGGACAAAAAACAGGTTATCAAAATGAAAATAATTGTGAGAAAACAGATGTCTGCTGGTGCAGTATTCTAAGAAGGAATAGACCCGTACTAAGCTAGCATCGAAATTTTTGTTGTTCTTTTCCTTTTCATCATCGGGAACAACGGATTCTTTTGGGAGTAGTTTGGTTCTTTTTGAATCAAACTCATAACAATCGAGCACTTTTTGCATGGGTTCATTTTGCAAAAAAGTAACGATTTTCAGAAGTTGCTCACTTTCGGATTTGAGGATGTCTAGTAGGTGAGTATATTCTTTTTTTCCCATTAGCTCGGTTTTAGCGGCTATTATTTTTTGAAAAAGAGAATATAATTGATTGGAAATAACTGGGAGTGAGCGAGTGTCGTGAAATATTTGATCATGGTATAACGCGATAGCGCACAAGCGCGAAATAAGTGCAACCTGCGCTTCCAGAGTGCGACATTCTTTCCTAAATGATGAAAGTGTTTGTTTGACGAGCAGTGCTGCCTTTGACGGTTTTCGCTTTTTGAATTCTTTTTTTTCTCCAGTCTTTAAGCCGAGAAGAGGGATGTTATCTTTCTGCTTTAAATCTGGTGTAGAGGCTTCGTCTCGTTCTAAAATCGGTGTTAAGCTTCCTTTCGAATCTCGGGACATTTTTTATAATTCCACATTATTATTATTAGTTTTTCCTGGGGGGCGCGGGCGGGCCCCGCTCCCAGAGCTTATATCTGATGGTTCACTAAATTTTCTAACCATTCCTGCCGACCTGAAACAGGCAGGGGGTTGAGATTATTCGTCAATACATGCTTTTCTATAGCAGCCATATCCAATCGCTTGTTCAATAAATCCGCACCCAAGCCAGTGTCCCATTTAGCGTATCGTTGCTTGACGAAATCCGTTAAATTTTTCTCAGCCAGCATTTTTTCAGCAATTAATAAGCCTCGTGCCAATGTATCAACGCCGCTGATATGCCCGTAAAACATATCTTCCAGATCAATACTCTGCCTGCGTAATTTGGTATCGAAATTAAAACCACCGGTGGTAAAACCGCCTTGTTGCAAAATGTAATACCAGACTTGCGCCGTTTCACTTAAATCCAATGGAAATTGATCGGTATCCCAACCCAATTGCGGGTCACCGCGATTGGCGTCAATGCTGCCGAACAAACCATTCGCACACGCATAAGCCACTTCATGGGGAAAAGTATGGCCGGATAACGTAGCGTGATTCGCTTCAATATTAACTTTAAATTCCTTGGCTAAATCGTATTTTTGCAAAAAGGCAAATACCGTGGCAGTGTCGTAATCGTACTGATGCTTAGTTGGTTCGCACGGTTTAGGTTCAATTAATAACGTGCCTTTGTAACCGACTTTGTGTTTGTATTCGACCAATAGCGACAGGAAACGCGCCATTTGATCGGCTTCGCGACGTAAATCGGTATTCAATAGTGTGTCATACCCTTCTCGGCCACCCCAAAGCACGTAATTTGCGCCGTTTAGTTGCCGGGTAAGATCGAATACTTGTTTGACTTGCGCGACGGCATAAGCAAATACATCGGGGTCAGGGTTGGTGGCCGCGCCAGCCATGTAGCGGCGATGGCTGAATAAATTCGCGGTGCCCCATAACAATTGTATTCCTGTTTTCTCCATGGCCGCGTTGATTTTTTCAGCAATGTGTTGGAGGTTTTTATTCGATTCTGCCAGGGTTTTTCCTTCTGGTGCGATGTCGCGGTCATGAAATGCAAAGAAGGGCAGGCCTAGTTTACTGATAAATTCAAACGCCGCGTCGACACGTTGTTCTGCCAGCTGTAGAGGATCTTGTGCTGTTAACCAGGGTCGATCAAAAGTAGGTTCACCAAAAATATCATGACCCGTCCAGCAAAAGGTATGCCAGAAGCAAACCGAAGGGCGCAAATGTTCTGCCATGGTTTTACCCAGGACTTTTTTGTTGGCGTCGTAATAGCGATAAGCGAGCGGGTTTTTGCTCTGCGGACCTTCGTAAGGGATGCGGCTTATTTGAGGAAAAAATTCTGACATGTGCGTCTCATTATTTAAATGCAGTTGAAAATGACACAATGGCGAGTCCCTGGGCATTGACTTCTTTGGGGACTCTGCTGACCTGGACCGTTGCCGTTCCTTTTTGAATTTTACTTGAAGAAGGATTAGCAGGATTGGTGAAGACCACTTGCACGGGCACGGCAATTTTCCAGGTATAACCACCTTGAACAATGCCTTGATCCAGTATCTTGGCTGTCCCAGTGGAGGTGACTTTTACCGCCAGTTTATGTTTAACGACTAACGTGATATTTCCCGATTTTTCCAGCGCTGCATAGAATTCTTTCCAGGCATCGGGAGTAAAATAAGTCGAGGCATCTTTGAACACTTGTTGGTAATTATTGTAATCATAACTTAAGGTATTCGTTACGGCGCGTTCCGTCCAGGCAAATAAGGCGCTTTGTGGAACCTCAGGGCTGGCCAACTGCTGGGTATTTACTTTTGTCGTCTCAGCGGCGAAAGCGGTTGACACAGTGGCGCTGAATAAGGCGACTAAGAGTAAGAGCCCGTGTAGGCTAAGATTATTCCAGTGCTTCATAGTCTGTTCTCCTAAAGTAAATAACCCAAATTTTCAATCTAAAGCAGTCTATTCATTATTTCAAGTGATTTACAAACAGGGGTTGCAAAGCTGGGTATAATTGTTGATAAATTGCGCGTTTTTGCTGCAACTGCATAACCAATTGCGGGTCGGGTTCCACCACTTGCTCAACCGGAGGAGGCGCAAAGGCATGTAATGGATCAACCTTGTGCACACCTAGCCAGGCCAAACGCGCCGTTCCTAATGCAGCTCCCGCTTCCCTATCTTTTCGATAGGTGAGTGGACGATTTAATGCGGCTGCTAATAGCTTCCCCCAATAAACACTACGAGCACCACCACCGACCACTGACACTTCCCGAATAGGCAGCTGTGATTTCAGCATCGCCTGCTGACCATCCGCAAAAGCAAATGCCACGCCTTCCAATACAGCGCGGGTCAGATCGACTCGTTCAGTGGTATGGCTAAGGCCAAAGAAAACGCCACGGGCATACGGATCATTATGTGGCGTACGTTCACCTGATAAATAAGGAAGGAAAATGACTTTTTCCGAACGCTGGGGTAAACGCTCAGCCTCTTGGAGTAATTCTCCCGCAGTAGAGTTGACCACTCGCGCCAACCAATCCAAACAACTGGCAGCGCTGAGGCTCACGCTCATTTGGTGCCAGCGTTGCGGTAGGCAATGGCAAAAGGTGTGGATGGCATCGGCGACATTGGGTTGGTATGCATCTTGAGCGACAAAATACACTCCGGAGCTGCCCAGTGAAAGAAAGGCGCTGCCGGATTGAATTACGTTCATGCTAATCGCTGAAGCGGCATTATCACCGCCACCGCCTACCACCACGGTTGTCGCAGGGATGCCCCATTGGGCAGCCAATGCTGGTGTCACTGTGCCGGTGATATCAGTGCCTTCGTATAACTGTGGCATGTGTTGTTCGCTCAAACCGGTGGCGGCCAGCATAACGTCTGACCAACGTCGTGCTCCGACATTAAGCCAGCTGGTTCCTGCTGCATCCGAGCAATCAGTTCCATACGTCGCCGTCATCCGCAGGCGGAGGTAATCTTTTGGCAGTAATACCTTAGTCACTTGCTGAAAAATACGGGGTTCGTGTTGAGCTACCCATAGCAATTTTGGCGCCGTAAAACCAGGCATGATGCGATTGCCAGTAATGGTGGCGTATTCGGGCACTGCTGTTTCCAGTTGCTGGCATTGGTCAAAAGAACGGCCATCGTTCCAGAGCATGGCTGGTCGCAACACCCGATCCTGCGCATCCAGCAATGTCGCACCATGCATTTGCCCGGATAAACCAATGGCACGCACTTGGGCTAATTCCGCTGCGTGGCTGCGCCGCAACTCCGCCATGGCTGTGCAAGTGCCCTGCCACCAATCTTCCGGTGCCTGTTCCGACCACAAAGGCTGAGGGTTACTGATTTGCAAAGGCTGTGATGTTTGATGAACCAGCTGCTGCTCTTCATCCATTAACACAATTTTGACCGAAGAGGTGCCGAGATCTATGCCTAAATACATGTGATATTCCTTTGAATATTTATTTAGCTAAATTAAACTACTACGATATTACTCTTTAAAAAATAATGTATTGTTGTTTAATTTTAAACCCCTCATCCGCCTTCGGCACCTTCTCCCACAGGGGGAGAAGGATCCACGGGTAGAAGAGTGCTTTATTCCCTAATGAGAATGAATACTGTGTCTACTTTCCCCATTACCCGTCTACGTCGATTACGCCACCACGAGAAAATTCGAGCCCTGATCCGTGCCACACGGCTCAGCCGCGAGGATGTTATTCTACCCCTCTTTATCAAAGCAGGCATCCAAGAAAAACAACCCATTACGGCAATGCCAGAGCATTACCAATTGAGTTTGAAAGCGCTTGCGGAAGAAATCCGCGTTATTCGCGATCTTGGTCTCCCAGGCGTGATTTTATTTGGTATTCCCCATCAAAAGGATGCCGTGGGTAGTGGCGCTTTTCAAACCGAAGGCATCGTTCAACAAGCTATCCCACTCATTAAACAAATCGCCCCTGAGCTGCTGGTGATGACGGACGTTTGCTGCTGTGAATACACCGATCACGGTCATTGTGGCCCAATCACACAAATAAAAGGCCAGTGGTCAGTCGATAACGACGCCACCCTGGAGTTATTAATTCGTCAGGCCGTCAGCCATGCGAAAGCAGGTGCCGATATTATTGCACCGAGCGGCATGATGGATGGCATGGTTGCCGCCATTCGTCGAGGCTTGGATGCCGCAGGTTTCCAGCATTTGCCTATCCTCAGTTATTCCTGCAAATTTGCTTCTGCTTTTTATGGCCCTTTTCGAGAGGCAGCTGAAAGCACCCCGCAATTCGGCGATCGTCGTGGTTACCAGATGGACGGGGCTAATGCGGCTGAGGCATTACGGGAAGCGGAACAAGATATGGCCGAAGGGGCTGATATGTTGATGGTGAAACCGGCTGGAGCGTATTTGGATGTGATTTATCGGCTAAAGCAGTTGTACCCCGGCGTACCCTTAGGTGCTTATCAAGTCAGTGGTGAATACGCTATGATAAAAGCCGCCGCTGCCAACGGCTGGCTGGATGAAAAGCAAACAGCCCTGGAATCGCTACTGGCCATTAAACGCGCTGGCGCCGATTTTATCCTAACGTATTTTGCTAAAGATGTGGTGAAATGGTTATAACCCCGCTTGCTCAGGATTTGTAAGTTAAGAGGTTTATAATATAGACTATAAGCGGCCTATTTAACGAAACCTTAAGGTTAAGAATTTATAATAGAAAATCATGCTTAACTAAGGAATGACAAGCTTAAATAATTCAATTTTGAGGAAAAAAATGACTCTTTTCAAACGTATTAACTGGACTAACACCCTATTCATCCTCCTAACTCCAGTTGCCGGCATTCTCGGTTTAATCCACTTTATCCGTCACGATCAATTACATCTCCAGACCGTCATATTAGCCATCAGCTGCGCCATGATCTCCGGGATTTCCATAACGGCGGGCTACCATCGATTATTCTCCCACCGCAGCTACCGTGCCGCCTGGCCGATACGCTTATTTTTCTTATTATTCGGTGCGGCAGCTTTTGAGGGCAGTGTGCTGGAATGGGCCACCGATCACCGCCGTCATCATCGCTATACCGACACCGATCGCGATCCTTACAGCATCAAAAAAGGCTTCTGGTACGCGCATATGGGTTGGTTATTCACGCTAAACAGTAAGGAACGTGATTTCAGTAACGTCGAAGACCTGAAACAAGACCGTCTGGTTAGCTTCCAGCACCGGTTCTTCGTACCCCTCGGCATTATCATGGGGTTTTTACTCCCGTGCGCCATCGCCAGCCTTTGGGGCGACCCCTGGGGCGGTTTATTAATCGGCGGCGCATTAACCATCGCCTTCAACCACCAAGCCACGTTTTGCATCAATTCCGTCAGCCACGTCTTTGGTAAGCAGACCTACGAACAACAGAGCGGCCGTGATAATTGGGTGACTGCTTTTTTCACCTACGGCGAAGGCTTCCATAACTTCCATCACCAGTTCGCCAGCGATTATCGTAACGGCGTGCGTTTTTATCACTACGATCCCAGCAAATGGATTATTAGCCTGTTATCCCATGTGGGTTTAACCAAAGATTTGAAAAAAGCCAGCAAAGAACAAATCATCCGTTACCGCATCCGCGCCCATGAAACCCAGTTGTTGGCACAAGCCCAAGAACACCCGCAGTCTGCAAAACTATTCCCGTATACCCAATGGCTGCGCGATCGCATCCTCCAAGTCGCTGTGCATATTGATCATTTGGAGCAGGATTACCGCGCATTCAAGCAAGAGAAGATTCAGTATTTAAAAGGCCGTATGGCTGATTACCAGCAGCATCTGCAAATTCGAAAACAGAGTTTGAAATTAGCACGTCAGGAATTAAAAGATTCGTTGTTGATTTGGCACAAGATGGTGATGGGGAAGCTGACCGGGATTCGGATGGAGATTCCGGAGGTTTAGAGATCAATCTCTTTTATTGAAGCATATACCGCTGCTTCTGGATAAGAAGCAGCTTGGTATTATGCACCGTTTTAAAATTGTCTATGATTCGCAGCGGGTATTTAAGGTTATTTCTGGATTACCTTGAGTGTTGTTATGCGCAGTTGCAGAAATTGTACAATAGTGAGTATGCCAGAATGAATCAAAGTTTACTTTAGCTTCACGTCGAGACGTTTCGGGTGCGCCTTCTACTTTCCATGTCACTACGATTTCGCGAACAGGTTGTGAGGGGCAGATTTGTCCATTATTTCCGAAAGTAATCGATTTATCTATGCCTAAATAGCCATGAGAGGCACACGTTTGGTCACTTGCTGGTACCCCCCCAACTACATATTGTACGGAGACATCTTTTTCATCTCGACTTCGTGCGTCATGAATATTTACTACTCCTGAAACAGCTGTAGTTTGGGTTGATTTGGTAGCTAAGGCTGTTGAAGACAAGCCTAATACACTTAATGTAACAATAGTTAAATTCAATAATTTCTTCATAAAAATCTCCAAGCCCTAAATAAAGTTTATAGTGGTAAAGTTAATTTATGTATCATAGCTAATATTTATTAATTATATATTAAATGAATTTTTAGGTGTTAAGTGCCGAATCCACTTTTTGAAGCTGTTTCAATGTCTTATTTTGTCAAAATAACTTTTTTCATTCGCTTGTATTTGTATAAGTTATAAATTAAAGTAATTACTTAAAATCTCTCTACAAGATTGATCGTTTAGATAAGATTCTATCTCATCAAAAATTCAATAAAATGTATAAATATACCAAAAAATACAGCCCAAACTAGCATAAACTCAGCACAGATTAGTCATGAGTCTTTTTAAAGGGTATTGATCTTTGACCACCATTTCATCATCCTATTTAAAATAAGCAAATGACTACGTCCCCCTTTTCTATAGATGTCACATGAAACTAAAACAAATCTATGTATGCAACCAATGCGGCAGCCAGTCGGCCAAATGGCTAGGGCAGTGCTCGGACTGCAGTAGTTGGAATAGCTATACCGAAGAAGTGGTGTCGGCGAGTAAAAGCGCGGCTGCTCCTCGTGGCTATGCAGGGGAGACCCATGCTTCTGTGGTGAAAATGCAGGAAGTGCAGTTATTAGCAGAGGCCCGGGTGAATACGGGGCTAACAGAGTTGGACCGCGTGTTGGGGAGTGGTCTGGTCACCGATTCCGTGGTGCTGATCGGTGGGGATCCGGGTATTGGCAAATCGACGTTGTTACTGCAAACACTCTGTCACCTCAGCACCAGCCATCGTGCCCTCTATATTACTGGCGAAGAATCCCTACAGCAGGTAGCAATGCGGGCCCGGCGTATGGAGTTGCCACAGCAACACCTCAACCTCCTAGCGGAAACCCAAGTCGAGCGCATGATTGCCATCGCTGAGCAGCAAAAACCCGAGGTCATCGTCATTGATTCCGTGCAAACCTTGCATACGGAATGCATAGGCTCCGCACCTGGGAGTGTCAGCCAAGTGCGAGAAAGCACCGCGCAGTGGGTGCGTTACGCCAAGCATAAGGGCGTTGCCTTATTCCTAGTCGGTCATGTCACAAAAGAGGGCACTTTAGCGGGTCCCCGCGTTTTAGAGCATATGGTCGATACCGTTTTATATTTCGAGGGTGAACGTGACAGCCGTTACCGTGTTATTCGGGCCGTGAAAAACCGCTTCGGCGCCGTGAATGAATTGGGTATTTTCGCGATGACGGATAAAGGCTTGCGCCAAGTCAATAACCCCTCTGCGATATTTTTATCCCGCTATGAAAAGCCCGTGCCGGGCAGTGTAGTGATGGTGAGCTGGGAAGGCACCCGTCCGTTGTTGGTGGAAGTACAAGCGCTGGTGGATGAAACCCCTCTGGGTAATCCCCGTCGTATTACCGTCGGTTTAGAACAGAATCGTCTGGCGATGCTACTCGCCGTATTGCACCGGCACGGTAGCGTGGCTACGTACAATCAAGACGTATTCGTGAATGTGGTTGGTGGGGTGCGTATTGCTGAAACTGGCGCCGATTTAGCACAAATCTTAGCCGTGATCTCCAGCCTGAAAAACCGTCCCCTCCCACTGGATTTAGTAACCTTCGGTGAAGTGGGCTTAGCAGGAGAAATCCGCCCCGTACAAAGCGGCCAAGAACGCATCCGCGAAGCAGCCAAGCACGGCTTTAAACGAGCGATTGTCCCCAAAGCGAATATGGTGAAGGGCAAGGCAATGGACGGAATGACCATTATCGGTGTGGAATCCCTGGCCGAAGCATTGGCGCAGGTATAAATCCTCATGGGTTCCTGAGTATTTTCTTGGGGTTCACAGATTACGTAGAATTACGTTAGCGCACATAAATTACTTCGTTTGACATAATTATACGTAAAAGCCTTAAAGAATAGCCGGTATATTGGCACTCACTATCCCTTGCTGCTTTCGGCTTTTTCCCAGATAATCTCTTCATAACCCTTTTAAAAACTACATAGGAGTCGCTATGAGCTACGCCGAAGTGCCCGCTGGCAAAAATCCCCCAGATGATCTCTACGCCATCATCGAAATCCCCGCTCAAAGTTCACCCGTAAAATACGAGATGGATAAAGAGCTGAATGTGCTTTTGGTGGATCGTTTCTTGAGTACGGCTATGTTTTACCCATATAATTATGGGTATATTCCCCAAACTTTATCAGAGGACGGCGATCCCCTGGATATTATGGTACTCACACCTATCCCATTGGTTCACGGGTCCGTGATCCGTTGCCGGCCGGTCGGTATTTTGACGATGAGCGATGAGGCAGGGGTGGATGCGAAAATTCTAGCTGTGCCAGTGGATAAATTATGTGCCACTTATCGGCATGTGCAATCGCCAGCGGATTTACCGCAGGAGCAGTTGGCGGCTATTGCTAATTTCTTTGAGAATTACAAAGCCTTAGAGCCTGGGAAATGGGTAAAAATTGATGGCTGGCTAGGGGTGGAGCAAGCGAAGGAAGAAATCCAAAATAGTATTAAACGTTACCACGCTTCTTTATAAGTTTTGTAGCACGGCACTATGTCGTCATGTCGTCTCGGCATGAATGTCATCAGTAGAAAACTCCTTCTCCCCGTGTGGGAGAAGGTGCCGAAGGCGGATGAGGGGTAAATAAAGAGGTCAAAATAAGCTAAAAATTCTCCAGAAAAAATAAAGAGCTATGGGTTATGCTGTCACTTTTTTCTGGAAAGTTAGAAGTAGCATTTAACCTTGTTTTTACCCCTCATCCGCCCTTACGGGCACCTTCTCCCACAAGGGGAGAAGGAGTTTTCTGCCGAGATCTATGCCCCAGTGATGATAAAAGATATTTTTTAAGAACTAAGCGAAATTATTCCAGAGAATGTATGTTATGAGCACTTTTATTTTCCCGAAATTACCCACTCTTGATCCCTTGCGTGAGGCCATTAATAACGCTTATCGAGAAGATGAAGCCACTTGTCTGGAAGAATTAATCAACGCAGCGACGCTGCCAGATAATACCTTACTCACTATCCAGAATATGGCAGAGCAATTAATTGTCACTGCCCGCAAACATGGTGAATCCGATGGACTGGATGCGTTTTTAATCCAATATGATTTATCGACGGAAGAAGGTGTGGCATTGATGTGCCTGGCCGAAGCGGTGTTACGAGTGCCTGATACCGCCACGGTGGATAAACTCATCGAAGATAAAATCGCCGAACTGTCTTGGGATTCGCAACGCGGGCGCAGCGACTCTTCTTTTGTCAACGCTGCCAGCTGGGCTTTGATGCTCACGGGCAAAATCCTGCGGCCTGAGCAACAACAAGAAGGTTTTCTCAATGGTGTACTGCGGCGGTTAGTAAAAAAATCCAGCGCTCCCGTCATTCGCAAAGCCGTGGCGCATGCCATGCGTATTATGGGGCGGCAATTTGTGATGGGTAGCACCATTGCCGAAGCCATTAAAAATTCTAAAAAAGCACAGAAGAACGGTTTCACTTTTTCCTACGACATGTTAGGTGAAGCAGCGCGTACTGCGCACGATGCGGAGCGTTATTTTCAATCCTACCAGCAAGCCATTTCAGCAATCGCTGCAGCAAATGTGAAAAAAGATGTTTATCGCAGTGGCGGTATTTCCGTGAAATTATCCGCCTTACATCCGCGCTATGAATATGCGAATCGCGAACAAGCTGTGCCCGAATTGGTGACACGTTTGCGTACCCTAGCTCTGCAAGCCAAAGCGGCCAATATTCATTTGACCGTGGATGCAGAAGAAGCCGATCGGCTCGACATTTCCTTGGATATTTTCGAAGCTGTCTCCGCCGATCCCGTACTTGCCGACTGGGATGGTTTAGGCTTGGCAGTGCAGGCTTATCAAAAACGCGCTTATTACTTAATTGACTGGTTGGCAGACCTCGCCAAACGTCATCACCGTCGCTTGATGGTACGTTTGGTAAAAGGTGCTTACTGGGATTATGAAATCAAAGACAGTCAAACCAAAGGTCTGGCAGGTTACCCGGTTTTTACCCGTAAAGTGAATACGGATGTCTCCTATCTTGCCTGTGCGAAAAAATTACTGGGTTATGGCTCGTTATTTTACCCTCAATTCGCTACCCATAATGCGTATACGATCGCTGCCATTTTAGCTATGGTCGGTGATAGACGGGATTTTGAATTTCAATGTTTAAAGGGGATGGGAACTGCGCTTTACGACCAGTTGCTGCCGTCAGCACCGAATGCAGCGGCATGTCGTGTTTATGCGCCAGTCGGCCGTCATCAGGATTTGCTCCCGTATTTAGTACGTCGTCTCTTAGAAAATGGCGCCAACACTTCGTTTGTGAATCGGTTACTGGATAACCAGACCGCAGTGGCTGATCTAGTTGCGCACCCAGTTGCGCAAGCAGAACAACTGATGAGCAAATCCCACCCGCGTATTCCATTACCCGCCGATCTCTTTGGCGAAGAACGAAAAAATTCCGCCGGTATTGATTTTAGTAATACCGAACAATTAACCGCTTTAGCGAATGCCATGCAACCGTTTGTAACGCAAGAATGGCAAGCCATGCCGACTTTCAGTCAAGCTAAGGCCGAGCAAGTGCGAACGGAAATCAGCCCCTGCGATCATACTCAGGTGGTTGGCAAAGTGACGATGGCCACCCAAGCAGATGTCGAAGTCGCTTTGCAAAAAGCGGCAGCGGCGGCAGAGGCATGGGACCAAGTACCAGTCGCCCAGCGGGCCAGTTACCTAGATAAATTGGCGGATTTATTTGAAGAAAATCAGGCGGAGCTGATGGCATTGGCGGTACGAGAAGCCGGTAAAGCCTTGCCCGATGCCCTGGGAGAAGTAAGAGAAGCCGTGGATTATTGTCGGTATTATGCCGCTCAAGCACGACGGGTGTTAGCTCCGCAAGATTTACCGGGGCCAACTGGCGAATCGAATCAATTAACCATGCACGGTCGTGGTGTATTTTTATGTATCAGCCCTTGGAATTTTCCATTGGCCATATTTACCGGGCAAATATTGGCAGCGTTAGTAGCGGGTAATTGTGTGATTGCCAAACCGGCTGAACAAACCTCGCTGATTGGCGCCAGGGCGGTGGATTTAATGCACCAGGCAGGTATTCCCCGAGCTGTGGTGCAATTACTGCCCGGTAAAGGTTCGGTGATCGGTGCTTTAGCCGTAGCGGATGAACGCATTGCCGGTGTCATGTTTACAGGTTCCACTGAAACGGCTCGTGGCATTAACCAAACGTTGGCGCAACGTTCAGGGCCGTTGGTGCCGTTTATTGCCGAGACCGGTGGGCAAAATGCCATGATTGCGGATTCGACGGCTTTGGCGGAGCAGTTGGTGATGGATGTTCTGGCTTCCGCGTTTAATAGCGCCGGTCAGCGTTGTTCAGCCTTGCGGGTGTTATTTCTGCAATCCGAAATGGCCGATGGCGTGATTGCCATGTTAAAAGGCGCTATGGCGGAGTTACGCATGGGTAACCCGGCCTGGTTAGCTACGGATATTGGCCCCGTGATTGATAATAAGGCGAAAGAAGGTCTGGAAGAGCATCTTCAGTATTTAAATCGCGTCGGCCGATTGATTTATGCAGTCCCATTGCCAAAAGGAGTACAATACGGCAGTTATTTTGCGCCGTGTGCGTATGAGATTCCCAGTTTAGACTTGCTACAACGCGAAGTCTTTGGTCCGGTGCTGCATGTGATTCGCTATGAGCAACGTAATCTCGATCAGGTTCTGGCTGCGATTAACGCAACAGGATACGGCCTCACCTTAGGTATACATAGCCGTATCGATGCTACGGTACAATACATTCAGCGGCATACCCAGGTGGGTAATACCTATGTAAATCGGAATATGATCGGCGCTGTAGTCGGCGTGCAACCGTTTGGGGGTGAGCGGTTATCGGGGACGGGGCCTAAGGCGGGGGGGCCGCATACCTTGCTAAGGTTGTGCCACGAGCGAACGTTAACCGTTAACACTACTGCTGCGGGCGGTAATGCATCGTTGATGGCGATGGGGGATTAAAGCCTACTAATCAAAATCCTCTAGGGGTGGAATCCCCTCTCCCGCTTGCGGGAGAGGGAATCGGAGAGAAGAGTCTGTAAGTGGCGCCCCGGGCAGGACTCGAACCTGCGACCTATCCCTTAGGAGGGGATCGCGCTATCCTCTGTGCCACCGGGGCATTTCAAAAATAATATATTTCATTTGACTGGTTATGTAAATCGTACCAAAATTAACCCCCTTAATGTGGTATTGGCTCAAACATCATAAAAATATATAAAAAATTGTTAAAAATAACAAAAAACACATTTTTTTTGATAAAGCCTGCCCTTGTGTCTTGCAAAACAGCCAATTAAACCCCACATCTAAAGTTTGCAAGTAAGTAGAGTTCGTAGGTTTGCGAGAGTGGCGGAACTGGTAGACGCGCTGGATTTAGGTTCCAGTGGGGTAACCCGTGAGAGTTCGAGTCTCTCCTTTCGCACCATTATTTTCCGAAGAAACGGTCTTTCATAGACCATGATGACTAATAATCATAACCAGAGGTTTCTGTATGCAGGTGACAATTCAAGTATTAAACGGGCTGGAACGTAAAATGTCCGTGAAGCTTCCCTCGGCGAATCTAGAAGAAAAAATTGAAAAAAGGCTGAGAGAAATTGCACCTAATGCAAAAATCCCCGGTTTTCGTGCCGGCAAAGTCCCGTTTAACATCATAAAACAAAGATACGAAGATTCGGTTCGCGGCGAAGTGATTTCAAAAGTCATCGGTAGCAGTTATCAAGAAGCATTAAAACAGGAAAATATTATTCCAGCGGGCTTGCCTCATTTAACATTAACTGAGAGCGCAGTGGGTAAAGAGTTGGAATACGAAGCCAAATTCGAAGTATATCCCACCATCCAATTAACTAATTTAGATAACGTGGAAATAAAAACCAAGGTCGTGAAAGTCACCGAGCAAGACCTTGAAGAAATGTTGGAAAAATTGCAAAAACAATACGCAAAATGGGAAGAGGTTGATCGCCCGGCGCAGCTCGGTGATCGAGTTTACCTTGACTTTGAAAGTCGAATAGACGGTGAAGAATTTCCTGGCGGTACCCGTAAAAATGCCGTATTGGAATTGGGCAGCAACGCCGCCATTCCTGGTTTTGAAACAGGTTTAATTGGCGCCAGCATAGATCAGCACCTTGAATTAACACTGCAGTTTCCAGCCGACTATTATAATAAGGAAATAGCCGGTAAAACGGCATTAGTAAAAGTGTTAGTCCATCGTATTCTGACCTCCGAACTACCCAAACTAGATGAAGAATTTGCTGCAACGCTGGGAGTGAAAGAAGGCGGTATGGAAAAGCTAAGGGTTGAAGTACGTGAAGGGATGGAAAGAGACGCAGCTAAAAAAATCAAAGAACAATTAAATAATGAGCTCACCGAGCAATTTCTAGTAGCCAATCCCATCGATGTGCCGAATGCGCTCGTGGAAGAAGAAGCGGCGCGTATGGAAAAACAAGTGGAAGAGCAATCAAAAGCACAAGGTCGAAAGCCCCAAGCGTTAGATCGTTCCGAATTATTAAAAGCGGCCCATCGCCGGGTCAAGCTGGGTTTATTGTTTGGTGAATTTATAAAAGTTCATGGATTAAAATTGGATGCGGCACGCTTCGATACGTTGTTAGACGAGATGTCAGCTCCATATGATAATCCTCAAGCTATAAAAGACGTTTATCGCAACAACCCGGAAGCTCGAAAGCAATTAGAAGCAATCGTGATGGAAGGGCAAGTATTTGATGCGCTAGCAAACCAAGTTCGTAAAATAGAACGTGAACAGACTTTTCATGAATGGTTACATAAACCGGAGTAATACTCTTAATTCAATACATCATTATAGGAACATTATATGACAAGCAACAAATTGCAAGGAGCACTAGCCACTTCTGCACAACTCGTACCTGTGGTCGTTGAACAAACGGCACGCGGCGAGCGGGCATATGATATTTACTCACGATTATTGAAAGATCGAGTTATTTTTAGTCGGTGAAATTGAAGACCCATATGGCCAATTTGGTCGTCGCGCAATTATTATTTTTAGAATCTGAAAATCCGGATAAAGATATTTCGCTTTATATAAATTCCCCTGGTGGCGTTGTGAGTGCGGCGCTCTCTATTTATGATACGATGCAATTTATTAAACCTGACGTAAGCACCTTTGTATCGGTCAGGCGGCCAGCGCCGGCGCTTTATTGCTATCATGCCGGTGCAGAAGAAAAACGTTATTGCTTACCTCATTCACCGTGATGATTCACAAGTGTTAGGTGGTTTCAAGGCCAAGGCACGGATATCGAGATTCATGCCCGTGAAACCTTGCGTATGGGAGCGTTTTAAATGAATTATGGCTAAACACACAGGAAAGACCATTGACGAATTGAAACGAGACACCGATCGTGATAATTTCATGGATGCTCACAAGCAGTGAAATATGGCTTAGTGGATGAAGTTATTGAGAAGCGTAAATAAACGAAATTTAGCTGAAAAATCAAATAGTTCCCCGTATATACTATAATGTTACTAGGCACGTCGAGATGTCAAGAATTGACGCTAGTGCCAGTGCTTGTGCTTGAGGTCACTTATGTCAAATACGAAAGAAAAATTGCCGTTTTGTTCATTTTGCGGAAAATCGAAAAATGAAGTGCAGAAACTCATTGCTGGCCCCTCGGTGTTTGTTTGCAATGAATGCGTCAAGTTATGCAATGATATTATTCGTGGAAGAAGAGCAGGCACAGCATTCAAGCTGAAACTCCGGCCAAAATTACCCACCCCCAAAGAAATCAAAGAATTCTTAGATGAATATGTGATTGGCCAAAACGATGCTAAAAAAGTGTTGTCAGTAGCGGTATATAACCATTACAAACGCTTATATCAGCCATGTCAACAGAAATGACGTAGAATTAGGCAAAAGTAATATCTTATTAATTGGCCCCACAGGTAGTGGTAAAACATTATTAGCTGAAACATTGGCGCGAATTATTAAATGTTCCTTTTGCCATTGCAGATGCAACCACCTTAACCGAAGCAGGATATGTCGGTGAAGATGTTGAAAATATTATTCAAAAATTATTACAAAAATGTGATTATGATGTTGAAAAAGCGCAAACGGGATTATTTATATTGATGAAATTGATAAAATTGCGCGTAAATCTGAAAATCCTTCGATTACTCGTGATGTTTCCGGTGAAGGCGTGCAACAAGCATTATTAAAATTGATTGAAGGACTATTGCCTCTATTCCACCACAAGGTGGCCGTAAACATCCACAACAAGAATTTTTACAAGTCGATACAGCAAATATTTTATTTATTTGCGGTGGTGCATTTTCTGATTTGACAAATTATTCGTGAACGCACAGAAAAATCGGCATTGGTTTTTCCGCTGAAGTACTCAGTAAAGACGATAAAAAAGCAGTAACTGAATTGTTACAACAAGTAGAACCAGAAGATTTAATTAAATATGGTTTAATTCCTGAATTTGTTGGACGTTTACCTGTAGTATCAACCTTAGATGAATTAGATGAAGATCATTGGTGCGTATTTTAACTGATCCTAAAAATGCGTTGACCAAACAATACGCCAAATTATTTAAAATGGAAAACGTTGACTTAGAATTTACTGAAGCCGCATTGCGTGCCATTGCAAAAAAAGCCATGGAAAGAAAAACTGGTGCACGAGGTTTACGTTCTATTTTAGAAAATGTATTATTAGATATTATGTATGATTTACCTTCGTTAAAAGATGTCACAAAAGTTGTTATTGATGAAGCAAGTGATAAAAGGTGAATCCAAACCTTTATTAATCTATGAGAATCGGATTAAGTGATGAGCGTAAGCATCTTTTGAGTATGGAAAATACAGCCTCAATGGTAATAGCCAGGCACTAATATCTTGGCACAATCGCGAGTATCACAAATCTTGTGGAACAGAGCCATCATGACAGAGAAGAATAATATGACCTCTAACACCTTAACCGACGCAAATAAACTGATATTACCCGTTTTACCCTTACGTGATGTGGTTGTTTACCCACATATGGTTATTCCATTATTTGTCGGTAGAGAAAAATCAATTAAAGCGCTGAGAAGCTGCAATGGATGACGAATAAACAAGTATTCTCATTAGCACCAAAAAAATCCTGCAGATAGATGATCCTAACTTGAAAGATCTTTATTCAGTGGGAACCATTTCAACTGTTTTGCAATTATTAAAATTACCTGATGGCACAGTCAAAGTATTGGTTGAAGGAATAACGCGGCCAGGTCAACGAATTTATCCCAGTCGAAGATTATTACTTGCCGATGTCAAATTGTTGAAGATGAAGATGACACCCAAGCGCAGAAGTGACGGTTATGCTCGCACGATGCTGAATCGCAATTTGAACAATATATTAAATTAAATAAAAAAATTCCACCTGAAATTGTAACCTTAGCAGGTATAGAAGATTTGGTCGCTAGCCGATACATTGCCGCCCATTTCACTTTAAAAATAGATGAAAAACAAAAAATTCTAGAAAAAGAAGATGTGCAAGCGCGAATAGAAACATTGACGCTGCTGGAAAATGAAATTGAATTATTACAAATTGAGAAAAATTCGTGGTCGTGTCAAAACACAAATGGAAAAAAGCCAGCGCGAATATTATTTAAATGAACAAATGAAAGCAATTCAAAAAGAATTAGGTGAATTAGAAGAAGGCTTCTAATGAATTGAACAATAGCAAAAAAAATTGAAAAAGCTGGCATGCCTGAAGAAGCAAAAGAAAAAGCATTGGCGGAATTAAATAAATTAAAAATGATGCCTCCCATGTCTGCTGAAGCGACAGTATCTCGAAATTATCTGGACTGGATGTTATCAGTGCCATGGAAAAAACGCAGCAAGGTGAGCCGCAATTTAGTCAAAGCCGAAAAAATACTGGAAAAAGATCACTATGGTTTAGAAAAAGTTAAAGAACGAATTATTGAATATTTAGCTGTGCAAACAACGTGTTAAAAAAGTTAAAAGGCCCATTTTATGTTTAGTCGGCCCTCCTGGAGTTGGTAAAACTTCTTTGGGTCAATCCATTGCGAATGCCACAGGCGTAGAATTTATTCGTATGTCTTTAGGTGGCGTTCGTGATGAAGCAGAAATTCGTGGCCATCGTCGTACCTATATTGGTTCAATGCCAGGTAAAATTATTCAAAAATTAGCAAAGTAAAAGTTAGAAATCCATTATTTATGTTGGATGAAGTGGACAAAATGGCGATGGATTTTCGAGGTGATCCTGCCTCTGCATTACTGGAAGTACTCGATCCGAGCAAAACCATGCGTTTAATGATCATTATTTGGAAGTGGATTATGATTTGTCCGATGTGATGTTTATTGCACAGCAAATTCATTAGATATTCCACCGGCTTTATTGGATCGAATGGAAGTTATTCGTATTCCGGGTTATACCGAAGATGAAAAAATAAATATTGCCTTACGAATATCTGGTTCCGAAACAAATTAAAGCAAATGGCTTAAAAAACATGAAATTAATATTACCCAAGGTGCGATGCAAGAAATTATTCGTTATTATACGCGAGAAGCTGGTGTGCGAAATTTAGAACGAGAAATTGCCAAAATTTGTCGTAAAGTTGTGAAAGAAGTATTGATTAAACCTGGTCGAAAAAATACGACTATTACCGCACGCAATATAGAAAAATATTTAGGTGTGGAAAAATTTCGTTATGGTGTGGCTGAAGAACATGATCAAGTTGGTCAAGTCACAGGTTTGGCTTGGACTGAAGTAGGTGGGGAATTATTGAAAATCGAAGCCTCAGTCATGCCTGGCAAAGGTAAATCCACATATACCGGTCACTTGGGTGATGTGATGCAAGAATCAATTCAAGCAGCAATGACCGTGGTTCGAAGCCGTGTCGAGTTTTAGGTATTCCCGAAGATTTTTACCAAGAAAATGATATCCACATCCATGTGCCTGAAGGAGCAACACCTAAAGATGGTCCTAGTGCAGGTATTGGCATGTGTACGGCATTGGTTTCGGCTTTGACAGAAATTCCAGTAAAAGGCAGATGTGGCAATGACAGGTGAAATTACCTTGCGTGGTGAAGTATTGCCGATCGGTGGTTTAAAAGAAAAATTATTAGCCGCACTGCGTGGCGGCATTAAAAGCGTGATTATTCCCATGGAAAATCTGAAAGATCTAAAAGAAATACCGAAAACGATTACAGAAGGTATGGATATCCATCCAGTACGCTGGATAGATCAGGTGCTGGCCATTGCCCTGCAGCGAATGCCTGAGTCGGCTACCGAGACATTAGCTGCGGATGTGGTTATCGTGCGTAATCAAAAATGGCACCCATCTCAACCATCGTCAGAAATGAGTACGCATTAATGCAATTAATATCGGCGACCGATCACACCGATCACAACAAATTAAAAAATTTGTTGCGTCATGTCTTAGACGAGGCCCGAACCGCAGGAGCCACGCAAGCCGAAGCCCATCTCAACAACGATGCCGGTTTTGCGGTGACCGTTCGCCAAGGCGAGGTGGAAACCGTTGAACACCATCACAGCAAGGGACTAAGCCTGACCGTTTACTTTGGCCATCATGCGGGCTCGGCCGTGACCTCCGACCTGACCCAAAGCCATCAGCGCTGCTCTGGAAAAAGCCTGCGCATTGCCCGATTCACCGGCGAAGACCTCTGCAATGGGTCGGCAGATGCCGAATTGATGGCCCACCACTACCCGGATTTAGACCTTTACCACCCATGGCAAATCAACTGTCCAGGGGATTGAAATTGCCCGCAATGTGAGGCCCTCGCCCGAGATTACGATAAACGGATTACCAATTCCGAAGGCGCTACCGTCAACACCCATGCCCATTACGAGCTCTATGGCAATAGCCATGGTTTTATCGGCGATTCCTCAAGCACTTACCACACCATCAGCTGTACCCTAGTCGCCCAGCACGGCGCGGAAATGCAGTGCGACAGCGATTACACTTGTGCTCGTGACCCTACCCAATTCAATACCATTCCTGCCTTGGCCAAAAGTGCCGCCCAGCGCACGGTCAACGTTTGGATGCGCAGCGGTTATCGACCCGGCACGCACCGGTTATTTTCCATGCCGATATAGCCCGCGCCCTAATCGGTCATTTTTTAGCGGCTATCAGTGGCGGCAATTTATTCCGTAAATCCTCTTTTTTACTCAACGCCCTGCACCAACCGGTGTTCCCAGCGCATATTCAAATGAGGAGCGGCCGCACTTGCGCAAAGGTATTGGCAGCACCCCTTTTGACAGTGAAGGGGTAGCCACCCAAGAACGCCATAGCCTAATTCAAGACGGTGTGTTGGCCAGCTACCTGTTAAGCAGTTATTCCGCCCGTAAACTGGGTATGCAAACGACGGCAAATGCCGGCGGCTCCCAAATGTCTTCGTACAACCCAGCGCCCAAAGCCTACCCGATTTACTAAAAGCCATGGATACCGGGCTATTAGTGACCGATTTGATGGGGCAGGGCGTAAATATCGTCACCGGCGATTACTCCCGCGGCGCCTTCGGTTTTTGGGTGGAAAAGGGGGAGATTCAATACCCCGTGCAAGAAATCACCATCGCCGGTAATTTGAAAGATATGTTTTTAAATCTAGTAGCCGTGGGCGATGACCTCGACCATCGCGGTAATGTCTGCACCGGCTCTATTTGGCTAGATTCTATGATGATTGCCGGTGCGTAAGCGCGACATACCCAATCCTAAGCTAAAATCCTCTCCTCGCATTGCCTCATCCCCACTTCACTCAGCTTTCCTTAATCATTCTTGGGCATAATAACTTAAATGGTAACTGTTAGCTCGACAAGCAGTAGCAGAAGATGGCTTGATTACGCGTTTTAACTTGTGATGAAGGAAGCTGATTATGTGTCAGAGATCAGAAGAAAAACAGACCCCAGGATTTGGACGGGACCGGAGCGAGTTGAATTGGAAAGATTCGACTTCGGGAGGTGTGCCGCCATCTGGTTTGGAAATTGGGGATGGGGCATAAGCAAATTGAAAGCGTCGTGGATCCTGCTGACCTCAAGGCTTTGAACGAGATACAATTGTTATCTTAAAAGAGGATGTTGCCTTTTGAAAAAAAGGAGCTTTAGGAGAAGTTACACATGTATACCGACCGCCCAAGAGCTTTACCAACTAGGTAGGTTATATCAAAATGGAATTGACTGGGGAAAGGATATAAAGTTGGCAGTGCATTTTTATAATAAAGCGGCTGAACAGGGGTATCCAGCTGCTTCAACAAAATGGGAGATGCTACTGACAGGGTAATTACTTACCGAAAGATTTAAAAGCAGCGGCCTATTATTTCGGTTTAGCTGCCGAGCAAGACTATCCAAACGCGAAAAGCAAATTAACTCACATACAATATGATTTAGGTATCCGCTATCGAATAGGAAGAGGAGTGAAGAAAGATCTAGAAGAAGCAGCCTATTATTATAAAAATGGCAGCTCAGCAAGGTAATCCAGATGCACAATATCAATTAAGCTGTTGTTACTATCAAGGTGAGGGAGTAAAAGAAGACTTCTTCACAGGCTGTACGCTGGTGCTTAGCTGCTGCAGACGGGATTTTCCGAGGCACAATATAAATTGGCTGAGCATTATTTAGATGGTGTGGGGATAAAAAAGGAGCGATGAAGAAGCAGGTGGACTTTGCGTTAAGAATATGCTGCAAAACAACAATTTACAAAAGCACAAAGTAGATTCGGTAATCATATTATTTAAATAATTTCTAGGTAGGAGTGAAGAAAGGGATTATGGAGAGGTGGCGCGTTGATTACATTGGTTATTTGCGGAAACAACCGATGGTATCGCCCATTTAATTAGCCGTTTGTTTATGCGGAAGGCTATGGTGTCGAAGCGGATCCTAAAAAAGCATTCCGTTTGTGTCTCGTTATCTCCGAGCGCAAGGTGATGCGAGGCGCAGTGTGGTTTAGGTTTCTGTCACTACCGAGGTATTGGCGTCAGAAAAAAACTTTGAAAGGGCCAAATATGCCTAAAATTAACCGGCAGCATGGCATCATGGACGAATCATTTTGGTATGGGGATGTGTCTTTTGCATCTGGCAAATGAGATTGAAAGTATACAACAAGACATTGGCTGAAAAAGGTAGAATTTGCCTACTCTTGGCGAAAAACAAAGGTTATGACCTCGTGGTATTTCAAGACAAGGCTGGGAAATTTATTATACCTGATGAGAAAGAAGCGAAAGTCAGACCAAAGCATTCTCCTGGATTCCATTCTCGGCCAATGACAGTAAATCAGGAGGAGGACCCATTTAAGTTCACTTATGGGCCACCAAATAATCCACCTCGTGGTTAATCAACTAACCCTCTGCGCGCGTTAAATATTAAAAAAGAGGTAACTACTCGCACGTCGTCCCGCGGACAAGCCGCGGGACGACGGAGTTGGGGGTGAGCAATTACAAAAAGAGGTATAGCATATGAGTGAAGATCAGAAAGGTCAGCTACCCTCCGGAAGCATGGAACTTCCCGAGTTCCCAAAAAACCGGGATCAGAGCTTTTTATATAAAGAGCCTCGCCCTTTACTTGATTCCTTGCCGGCTGCTTGGGGGATTGAAATGGGTGCTATAGGGA
>CAWCOU010000003.1:0-12252 GCA_963797335.1 uncultured Gammaproteobacteria bacterium
GATGAAGCAGCGCTAGGATATCTGCAAGAATCGAAACAGGAAATGCACCCGCCTGCAAAAAAAATGGAGCTCGAAGATAAACTTTCAGCATCATCTATGGAAAAGCATGCCACAAAAACCTCCACCCTGGAAGGCGACGATCAAATTGCAGAAGATGAAACATCTCACAAAAAAGAAATAATAGGAGACATCTCTACGGCGATAGCAGACAGCAAACAATTTTTATTAGACTTAGAAGTTTTTAGCGACACATCAAGACCCCAGTCTCAACGGCGCTTGGTTGATTTAAGACCATATAAAGATCATTTAGCAGTGCCAGCATCTAATCTAAATCAACATCAAGCAGAACTCTTATCTATTTGCGCCGACATTCAGGCTCGCATCAATCTAGAAATAGATACTGTTTTTACCACACTTAAACTTTCGGAACAAATAACAAAAAAAGTTTTTTCTGCGCGTAATTTATCTAAAGGCGAAGTAGTTTCGGCATTTAATCATCTTGAGGAAAATAGGCGAACTTTATTGCACCTTAGTGAGTACGCCAAGCGATTCTTGATAATAAAAGACTCCCAGAAAATGCTAGCAAATATCCATATGCTCAAGGATAGAATTGCCTCTAGTTTTATACAAATCTACAATCTATATCCTCTCGAATTTCACAATTTCGAATCTTCTTTAACAAATAGCCCTACCGAACCTCTATCAGCCTTCTTATCACAATTTGATTCTCGATTTTCCAGCCCGTTTAGAACGAGTGAATTTAATGTAGATGAGAAAAAGAAGACAAAGCTGGCTCAATCACCTGATCCAATGTTACGCAAAGCAGTAGAACAAAGTATTGCCGAAGGAGAAGAGACAGAACGAAAAAAGAGAGCTTCTTCAGGCAGTGCTTCCTCTTCAAGCAGTTCATCTTCCACTTTTTCCAGCAAAGCCTCCAGCTGCTCTACTTCTACTACCAGTACCACTTCGCCACCTCTAGATGCTGACGTGGAAATAGATGATGATGACGAAGATTTAAAACAAGCTTTAGCAATGTCGATGGGTCCAGGATTATTAGATGATGAATCCCAAAGTATTGAAAATAAGACAAGCTGCCCTTCTAATTTTAGCGCCACACTCACAGCGACTTCCTCATCCCATTTTCAGCCGGATAATAAGACTAAGCAATTATCTTATTATAAGAATTTGATTGGCACAAAATTAGCTTTTTATGAATTGAATTCAAACGAAAATGGCATATCAACAAAACTAAAAAACGCACTGAACCTCGAAGGATTAAAACAGTCTCTTAATCAACTAATTGAAACCTTGAAGAACCGCAAAGTGGCTACCAATTTAACGAAGGAGCTCGTTGACCTGCAAAAAAGAAATCCGGAATTATTAATAACTTCTTCGGACGACGACATCCATTCTTACTCTAAGAACAACCCCCCTGGCTCACCCCAAGGATAAACTCACTCCTGGCTCCCGACTCCAGATAGAAATTTTTATATTAGCTTTGATGCGGCGCAACTGGTTCAGGCTTATGGAAAAGAAACAATAATACAGCAAATGATTCAAGCTGAAAAATTCAGTCATTTTCAAACTATGACCCCAAGAGGCCCCGCCCTCTAGGATCTAGGGTTACAGCACTTCTTTGACGAAGGGGATGGTGAGGCGGCGGCCTATGCTTAGGGAGGCGTGGTCTAGTTTTTCCAGGGCGTTGAATAAGGCATGAGGGGTTCGCGAATGGTGGTGTAAGAGGTAGGTTGCTACGCTGGAGGGTAAAGTGAATCCTCGGATTTTTGCTCGTTGTTGTAATGCCAGTATCTTTTGCTCATCCGTTAGTGGCTTGAGGTGGAAAATAAGGCAAGCGTTTAAGCGTGATTTTAAATCGGCTAACTGCCAAGGGAGTTGCGAGGGTGGCGCGTGGCCGGCGATGATTAAGCGCACGGAGTTTTGCTGCAAGCGGTTGTAGCAATGGAATAGTGCTTCTTCCCAACTGGGATTGGCGGCTACTTCTTCTATATCGTCCAGGCATAGCAGCGCCATGTTTTCCATTCCTTCTAATATCTCAGGGGAAAACCCGGGTTTGCCCAGGGGTAAATAGGCGGCTGCTAAACCTTGTTGATTCATGGCATGACAAGAGGCGCGTAGTAGATGGCTCAACCCCACGACACCATCGCCGTGCAAATAAACTTGAGTATTGCTGACATTTTTTGTGAATGGTTGTGTGAACTGTTGCAAATAAGCGACCGCTTGCTGATTATCGCCACTGTAAAAATTGACGAAAGTGGCCGAATCCGGCCATTGCAATGGCAAGGTTAATTGCGTCGGCCTGCTCATTTACGCACTGGGCCGCATATGCGGGAATAAAATCACATCGCGAATCGAGGGAGCATCGGTGAATAACATCACTAGCCGATCAATGCCAATCCCTTCACCGGCAGTCGGCGGTAAGCCATATTCCAAGGCACAAATATAATCCGCATCATAGTTCATTGCCTCTAAATCACCATCCTGCTTATTCTTCACTTGTTGGCGAAATCGTTCGGCTTGGTCTTCGGAATCATTCAGCTCCGAAAATCCATTGGCGATTTCGCGGCCGGCGATGAAAAATTCAAACCGATCGACAATCTGGGGGTTGTCATTATTTTGTCGTGACAGTGGCGAAACTTCGATGGGAAAATCGGTGATAAATGTCGGTTGCAATAATTGGTGCTCTGTTGTTTTTTCAAAAATCTCGTATTGTATTTTCCCGATACCGTCATGTTCTTTCACACCGATTTCTAACGATTGCGCTAAAGCAATGAGCTTGGTTTTATCTTGCAAATCCTCTCGGCTAATGTGGGGATTGTAGCGTAAGACCGCTTCCAAAATAGTCATGCGTGCGAACGGTGGCGCAAAGTCATAGGTGTCACCTTGATAGATCAACGAATTGTTGCCGAATATTTCTTGCACTAAATAGCGCAATAACACTTCGGTTAAATCCATCAAATCATTGTAATCGGTATAGGCTTGATAAAATTCCAACATGGTGAATTCGGGATTATGCCGAGTGGATAAACCTTCGTTGCGAAAATTTCGATTAATTTCAAATACCCGCTCAAAACCACCGACCACTAAACGTTTTAAATAAAGCTCTGGCGCAATGCGCAGGTATAAATCCATATCTAAGGTATTATGGTGGGTAATAAAAGGTCGCGCAGCGGCACCTCCAGCAATGGGGTGCATCATCGGTGTTTCCACTTCTAAAAATCGTCTAGCGGTGAAAAAAATGCGTATGGCGCTGATGATGCGTGAGCGAATAATAAAATTTTGTCGCGTTTCCTCATTGGCGATTAAATCCACGTAACGTTGTCGATAACGCATTTCTTGATCCGTCAAGCCGTGGAATTTATCGGGCAACGGTAATAATGCCTTGGTCAATAAACGCACCGACGTGACTTTGACACTGAGTTCACCGGTCCTTGTTTTAAACAATACCCCTTCGGCACCGAGGATATCGCCTAAATCCCATTTTTTAAATTGTTCGTAAACACCGTCGGTCATGGCATCTTGTTTAATGTATAATTGCAGCCGACCGGTCATATCCTGCAAATGAACAAAGCTGGCTTTACCCATGATGCGGCGAGTCATCATGCGACCGGCGACTTTGACCGTGATGGGCTGGTTCTCTAATTCAGTTTCAGCTTTTTCGGAGAATTGCGCGAGCAAATCGGCGGCGAATGCGTCTTTGTGAAAATCATTGGGAAAGGCATTGCCTTGCTGGCGCAATTCCTGCAATTTTACTCGGCGAACCGCGATTTGCTCGTTGATATCTATACTGGATGTTTCTTCTATGGTCATAAAATCCTCGTGAAATCCACGCTAGAAACCATTCACATCCTTCTATAAATATCCTTCTCCCCTTGTGGGAGAAGGAGTATCGGTCGATGTAGGATGTAGTTAAGGAATGCAGTGTGTTACTCAACCCCCTGCTTTAAACTAGCTTCCAGGAAAAAATCCAAATCACCATCCAATACCGCTTGGGTATTGGTTGTTTCCACTTGGGTACGCAAATCTTTAATACGCGACGCGTCCAACACATACGAACGAATCTGACTGCCCCAAGTGATATCCGATTTAGCAGCTTCTACCGCTTGCTGCTCCGCTACCTTTTTTTGCAGCTCCATCTCATACAAACGGGCACGCAATTGCTTTAATGCTTGCGCTTTATTCTTATGCTGGGAGCGCTCGTTTTGACATTGTACAACAATATTCGTCGGTAAGTGCGTGATACGTACCGCGGAATCGGTGCGATTCACGTGCTGGCCACCAGCGCCGCTGGCGCGATAGGTGTCGATGCGTAGGTCAGCAGGGTTAATATCAATCTGGATGTCATCGGCAATTTCGGGTGATACGAATACCGACGCGAACGATGTATGGCGACGATTGCCGGAATCAAATGGTGACTTGCGCACCAGGCGATGCACGCCGGTTTCGGTGCGTAACCAGCCAAAGGCATAGGGACCGGTGAAATGCACGGTGGCACTTTTAATGCCGGCCACTTCCCCTGCGGAGGCTTCTAAAATTTCGGGATGAAAGCCGTGCTTCTCACCCCAACGCAAATACATGCGCAGTAACATCTCTGCCCAATCTTGTGCTTCGGTGCCACCGGAACCGGCTTGGATATCTAGATAGGCATTACTCGCATCCATCTTGCCAGAAAACATACGAGCAAATTCCAGGGCAGCGACTTCTTTGGTGAGCGCTTGGATTTCTTTGTTGATGTCGTGGAACGCTGATTCGTCATTTTCTTCTGCGATCAGAGTCAATAAATCCTGGGCATCGATTAATTGTCGTTGCAAGCGATCGAAGCCGGTCAGTGCTTCTTCTAATTGGACTCGTTCTTTACCGTAAGCCTGCGCTTTTTCGGGATTGCTCCATAATTCGGGGACTTCCATTTGTCGGACGACTTCTTCGAGTCGATCGCGTTTGTTATCGATGTCAAAGATACCCCCGAAGGGCTGCTAAACGCTGGTGAAGGTCTTTGAGTTGTTCTAGTAATGGGTTTATTTCGAGTGACATGGGACACAAGCCTTTTGTGGAAACTGAACTGAGATGGCATATAACATTTTTTGGCGTGAGAAGCTAGGTAAAATTCTTTGACATGACGGGGGAATTTAATTTTTTTCACTTGAAAATTCCTGGGGTGGCCTTATATAGGCTTGAGATAAATTAAATCGTAACTCCCCACGCTATCCCAAGCGCTCCACGTCATCCCGAGCGCAGCGAGGGACCCCCACTGCTCACGTCATCCTGAGCGCAGCGAAGGATCTCCTGAATAACGTGGGGAAGAATGGGTGCCACATCCAGGAGATCCCTCACTACGTTCGGGATGACGTGGGGAGTTGCATTAAATCTACACCCTATTTGGAGCCGCTGATGAGCGATAACAAAAAATTTGATCCCACTAAACTCTATTCTTCAAAAGGGAAGGCGGTTGAGACCAATGAAGACCCGGATCTGATATTTCCAGAAGAGCCAGAAGAAGAAGCCCTGCTCAAGCAGTTATCCCCAGCAGAACTGGAAGCACAGCTAAATGACACCGAGGATAAGCTAAATAAGGCGAACTCCCAGTTAGAGGAATACAAAAGCCAGGCTTTACGCGCTCTCGCCGACTTGGAAAATGTCCGTAAACGTTCTGATAACGACATACAGAAAGCCCATAAATACGGGCTTGAACGCATTATCTCTGAATTATTACCTGTTATCGACAGCCTAGAACGTGGCTTGGATATCGCGGTGTCGGGCAATGAATTCGCCCAGCGCATCCACGAAGGGCTGGCCATGACCTTGACCCTCTTCCTGGATACTTTGGCGAAATTTGCCGTTAAGCCCGTGAACCCCATGGGAGAGCCGTTCAACCCAGAGTTGCACCAAGCGATTTCCATGCAGGAAGACCCAAAAGCCAAGCCCAATACCGTGTTACAAGTCTTACAAAAAGGGTATTTGCTGAATGATCGCTTGCTCCGCCCAGCATTGGTGGTCGTGGCGAAAGGCTAACCCTGAAATGGCTCAAATCACTTGAATTTTGCACCATCACTCCCCAATTACATAAGATAGGCTGAGTGAAGTGATAAATTCAAAGAAAAGTGCAACTGCACATCGTTCTGGCATGGCTGCTGGGAAGACGAGTCTAGGATGCGAGCAGTTACATAAACACTTACATCACATAACCTAACTATTCAGCTCATTAACTATTTAAGTATTTGGAGAAAAAAACATGGCTAACCCCATCATTGGTATCGATTTAGGCACCACCAATTCCTGCGTTGCCGTAATGGAAGCAGGCGGTAAAGTACGAGTTATCGAAAACAGCGAAGGAGACCGCACCACCCCCTCTATCGTCGCTTATACCAAAGACGGTGAGGTGTTAGTCGGCCAGTCCGCTAAACGACAAGCCGTCACCAACCCCCACAACACCTTATACGCTATCAAACGTTTGATTGGCCGCAAGTTCAAAGACGACGTGGTGCAGCGGGACATGAAAATGGTGCCTTACGCTATCGTGGCTGCGGATAATGGCGATGCCTGGGTAGAAGCCAACAGCCAGAAAGTGTCTCCGCCACAAGTATCGGCACAAATCCTCATCAAGATGAAGAAAACGGCGGAAGCGTATTTGGGTCACGAGGTAAAAGAAGCCGTTATCACCGTACCTGCTTATTTCGACGATTCGCAACGTCAAGCCACCAAAGACGCTGGCCGCATCGCGGGTCTGGAAGTCAAACGCATTATCAATGAACCCACGGCAGCTGCTTTGGCTTATGGTTTAGATAAGAAAGGCGGTGATCGAAAAATAGCCGTTTATGACTTGGGCGGTGGTACGTTTGATATTTCCATTATCGAAATCGCTCGCGTCGGTGAGGAGACACCAATTCGAAGTATTGGCAACCAATGGTGATACCTTCCTTGGTGGTGAGGATTTTGACTTGCGACTGATTGATTACCTCGCGGGTGAATTTAAAAAAGAGCAAGGCATTGATCTTCACAACGATCCGTTGGCTTTACAGCGACTGAAGGAAGCCGCAGAAAAAGCAAAGATTGAGCTCTCTTCTTCTCAACAAACCGATGTGAACTTGCCGTATATTACCGCAGATGCTGCCGGTCCCAAGCACTTAAACATCCGCGTCACGCGCGCCAAGCTGGAATCTTTGGTGGAAGATCTGGTTGAGAAAACCATTGGTCCGTGCAAAACGGCACTGAAAGACGCTAACCTGAAAATGTCTGAAATTGATGAAGTGATTCTCGTCGGCGGTCAAACTCGTATGCCGAAGGTTCAGGAAACCGTTAAAAACTTCTTTGGTAAAGATGCTCGTCACGATGTCAATCCCGACGAAGCAGTGGCGATTGGTGCTGCTATTCAAGCCGCTGTGTTATCGGGTGAAGTCAAAGACGTGTTGTTATTAGATGTGACCCCGCTGTCGTTGGGAATCGAGACCTTAGGCGGTGTGATGACCAAGTTGATTGATAAAAACACCACCATCCCCACTAAAGCCACTCAAGTATTTTCCACTGCGGATAATAACCAAACGGCGGTGACGGTGCATGTGCTGCAAGGCGAGCGCGAAATGGCTTCCAGCAATAAATCGCTGGGTCGTTTTGATTTGGCGGATATTCCACCCGCACCTCGCGGCGTGCCTCAGATCGAAGTGATGTTTGATATCGACGCTAATGGTATTTTGCATGTATCGGCCAAAGATAAAGCCACTGGTAAACAGCAATCCATCGTGATCAAAGCGTCTAGTGGTCTTTCCGAAGAAGAAATCAAACGCATGATCCGCGACGCCGAAGAACACAAAGAAGCGGACAAGAAATTCCATGAATTGGTCGATACGCGAAATAAAGCGGATAATCTCATTCATGCCAGCACCAAAACCTTGAGTGAACTGGGCGCTGAAGTGTCTGAAGAGGAGAAGAAAAATATTGAATCCGCGATTGAGGAATTAAAAACCGCGATGAAGGGTGATGATCGCCAAGCCATCGAACAAAAAACGGAAACATTGACCGCCGCTTCTGGGAAATTAGCGGAACGGCTCTACGCTAAGAAAGGAGCTGAAGCAGGAGCAAGCGGCCAGGCAGGTGCCCCAGGTGCCGGTGAAAGTGGTGACGCTGCTTCTGGCAAAACAGGCTCGAATGAAAATGTCGTCGATGCCGAGTTTGAAGAAGTAAAAGATAAAGACGAAAAAGGCGATAAAAAATAAAAATATACTCTGGGAGCGCGAGCTGCTCGCTCGCGCCCTAGAAAAAAAGGCCGTAACCAACTCAAAAGTGGGAAGATATGACAAGCAAAAGAGACTACTACGAAATCCTCAATATTTCCCGCAACGCTTCCGCTGAAGAAATCAAAAAAGCTTATCGTCATCTGGCCATGAAACACCATCCTGATCGGAATCCAGAAGATAAATCCGCCGAAGAACGATTTAAAGAAATCAAAGAAGCCTACGAAATACTAAGCGACCCTGAGAAACGCGCCCGTTACGATAAAATGGGCCATTCGGCTTTTGAACATGGCATGGGTGGTCGCGGTGGCGTCGATTTTGGCGATATCAGCGATATTTTTGGCGATATTTTCGGCGATGTATTTGGCGGTGGCCGTGGTCGAAAGGCGCGAGCACAACGCGGAGCTGATCTTGTCTACAATTTAGAGTTGAGTCTGGAAGACGCGGTGCACGGTAAAACCGTGGAAATTCGCCTACCTGCTTGGAGCAGCTGTTCCGAATGCCATGGCTCCGGCGCTAAAAAAGGCACCAGCCCAACCACCTGCCCTACCTGCGCCGGCCAAGGGCAAGTGCATTTACAACAAGGCTTTTTCACCGTCATGCAAACCTGTCCCGAATGTCGAGGACAAGGTCAAGTCATTCAGGATCCTTGTCCTCGCTGCCGAGGTCAGGGCCGCACCCAGAAAGAAAAAACGTTATCGGTGAAAGTTCCACCCGGGGTGGATACCGGAGACAGAATCCGCTTGCAAGGCGAAGGGGAAGCTGGCATGTACGGCGCCCCAGCGGGCGATCTTTATGTGCAGATCAAAACCAAAAGCCATGCTATTTTTTCACGCGATGGCAATGATTTGCATTGCGAAATCCCCGTGGATTTTACGACTGTTGCCTTGGGTGGTGAGATTGAAGTACCGACATTGGAAGGTCGGGTAAAGTTAAAGATTCCCGCTGAAACTCAGAGCGGTAAACTCTTTCGCCTACGAGGCAAAGGCGTTCGCTCGGTACGAAGTGGCCGTATCGGCGATTTACTGTGCCGAATTTGGGTAGAAACCCCTGTCAATCTCAGCCGCGATCAAAAAGATCTGTTGAAACAATTTGCGGAACTCATTGAGAAAGGCGGTGAAAAACATAATCCCCAGTCCAAAAACTGGTTCGACAGTGTGAAAAAATTCTTTGAAGGGCTGACTTCTTAACTCCCTGGGCGTTGTTAAATAATTCACAAAAAAATCCACTTCCCTTGATGGGCTTTGTTGAATAATTAACAACAATCCCCTCTCCCGTTTGCGGGAGAGGGTTAGGGAGAGGGTGATCTTAAGCCGTCTCCTTTTAAAAACCGGCATGAATAGCCTATGTTTTTGGCATCCCAAGCATCGTCATTTTATTGATAATTCAGCACCATATCCCCATTTCGGTTGTTTGATGGGCCAAATTTCTCGTACTGAGACGATTACCTAGAATCTGCTTCACTCTGAATATTCCTGTTTCAGCTAAAGAAAGTGCTCATAACGGCAGAAATGCTCATTAACAATGCCCCTTTTTTTAAAGGAGACGGCTTAAGATCACCCTCTCCCTAACCCTCTCCCGCAAACGGGAGAGGGGATTGTTGCGGGGGGAAGCTTGCTTGCATATTTGATGTGGCTCACATGGGGCTTGCATATGATTTATGACTAGAATAAACTAGTCTACAACTAGATTATTTGAGGTTGAAACCATGCTGCAAACGATAGGAGCCTTTCAGGCAAAAACCCATTTTTCTTCTTTATTACAACAAGTTGAAGAAGGGGCCCACATCATTATTACTAAACACGGAAATCCAGTTGCTAAACTAGTTCCCATTATTGACCGTGATCACCAAGAAATTAAGAACACTATTCAAAAATTACAAAAATTTGCCAATAACCACCAGTTAGGCGGTTTAGATTGGAGAGCATTGCGTGACGAAGGTCGCAGATGAAAAAAAGTCATTTTGTCCTAGATGCTTCTACTACTTTATCATGGTGCTTTTCCGATGAAGCCACACCCCAAACCGCCCAATTACTAGCAAACTTAGAGCATGCAACTGCTTTTGTGCCAAGTATATGGCCGCTTGAGGTCGGAAATATTCTACTAAATGCGCAACGCAAAAACCGCATTAAATACGCTGATATAACGGAATTTTTAGCATTACTAAATAAACTTACGATTGAAGTGGATGAAGAAACTGCAAATAATGGCTTCCATGAAATATTACAACTAGCTTTTAGTATGAAATTGACTACTTACGACAGCTCTTACCTAGAACTTGCTCTGCGGCTAGGAATACCACTAGCAACAAAAGATAAATTATTGAGTAATGCCGCCGTTGAGCTAGGGGTTGAAGTGATATAAAAATGGAAGTGACGGAACTTTCAAGTGAAAAAAAAGAAATCACTTGGGTCTCGGCAGCGTCCGTGCAGCCTGCATCCTTCCCTAGATGCGTCTTCCTTGAGATGTGGCTCCTGAAAAATTAGTTCAAGTTCCCTGGCCACAAGTGATTTCTTAGACCTCATTACACCAAAGATCCCAGTTTAAATATGTAGGAAAAATCTTAAAATTTTGCAAGATTTTATCCAGCCTGGAACTTTCGCATCCTGGTGAACCAGGACAGGCGCCTTTAGCAAAAATTTAACAAGACCCTCATCAATCCCTTGAATTCATAGCGAACTTTCGTTATGATGTTCGACAAGCTATAGACAACGCGGGGTGGAGCAGTCTGGCAGCTCGTCGGGCTCATAACCCGAAGGTCGTAGGTTCAAATCCTGCCCCCGCTACCAAGGTGGTTATCTAGAAATTTTTAATGAGAAATGGGCTACGCGCCCTTTTTTTATTTGTATAATACCAAAAGCAAAGCGTAGCGCCATGAAAACATCACCTCTGGAAAGCATTATCGCACCGGCTGTCGCTGCCTTAGGCTTTGAGATGATAGCCAGTTCTATTTCCTCCATGGGACGAAACACGACGTTACGAATACTGGTCGACAACCCAGCAGGTGCAGTGACTGTCGACGATTGCATGCGCATTAGCCAACAAGTGGGCGCAGTGCTGGATATAGAAGCGCCGTTTGCCGGCCAATATTTTTTAGAAGTATCTTCTCCGGGCTTAGATCGACCCTTAACCAAGCCGGAGCATTTTCAACGTTTTCTAGGCAAACACGTAAAAATCAAACTAGTCAGTGGGTTAAATGGCAGACGCAATTTCAGTGGCGAACTGCTCAGCGTCACCCACGACCAAGTGCAGATAAAGGCGGATGACGAAATTTTTTCATTACCGATGGCAGATATTGACAAAGCCAACCTGGTACCTGAATTGAGGTTTTAGCAATGAATAAAGATATTTTATTGATTGTCGATTCCCTTTCCAACGAGAAAGGTGTCGACAAATCCGTGATTTTTGAAGCCATAGAAGCAGCCTTAGCCGCCGTGGCCGCAAAACAATACTCCGAAGATGTCTCCATACGCGTCGCCATCGATCAAAAAACCGGTGATTACGAAACGTTTCGCAATTGGACGGTGACTGAAGACCCAGAAGAAGTGGAAGATTTTCCGGGCAAATACATATTACTCAGCAGCGCTCGGGAGGAGAAATCCGACTTAGAGCCAGGGGATGTCATTGAAGAAGGAGTAGAATCGGTCGAATTCGGCCGTATCGCTGCCCAGCAGGCCAAGCAAGTCCTAATGCAAAAGGTACGAGAGGCCGAACGCAAAAAAGTAGAAGACCGCTACCAAAAACGAGTCGGCGAATTACTGAACGGCGTCGTCAAAAAAGTCACCCACGACCATATCATCTTAGATTTAGGCGATGGCGCGGAAGGATTATTGCTGCGTGAAGAAATGATCCCACGCGAAGTGGTACGCAGTGGCGATCGTTTGCGCACTTACTTGCATGCCATCCGACGCGACAAACGCGGGCCGCAACTGCTGCTTAGCCGCATTCATCCGAATATGTTGACGGAATTGTTTAAGATCGAAGTTCCTGAAATTGGCGAGCAAGTCAT
>CAWCOU010000004.1:0-6351 GCA_963797335.1 uncultured Gammaproteobacteria bacterium
TGAGTGAAGCAATACACCACGTCACCGACACCACATTTGAAGAAGAAGTGCTCAAAGCCACTACCCCGGTGTTGGTTGATTTTTGGGCCGAATGGTGTGGGCCCTGCAAAATGATCGCCCCGGTGTTGGATGAAATTGCGAAAGAGTTTGGTAATAAGCTGAAAATTGTTAAGGTAAATGTGGATGAAAATACCGAAACTCCGGCTAAATACGGCATTCGCGGCATCCCGACCTTGTTATTATTCAAAGAGGGTGAGATGGCGGCTATGAAGGTAGGGGCCTTAAGCAAAGCGCAATTGTCGGCATTTGTATCCGAACACGTCGTATAAAGACATACTGCGACATTGGCCACCGAAGGTCAGTAAAGCCTTAGGGTGCTGAGATGATGCATGCCTGGTTACACTTACTTAGTTTGTTATAACAACGAAAGCAGCCTGAACGATATAGATTATGGGTCAGAAAACTCCACTTTATTCAAAACACCTGGCAGCCGGGGCTAAAATCGTCGATTTTGCAGGCTGGGACATGCCCTTACATTACGGCTCTCAACTTGAAGAGCACCACCAGGTGCGAAAAGATGTCGGCGTGTTCGATGTATCCCATATGAGCGTCGTGGATGTGACCGGACCCCAGGCCCAGGATTTTTTGCGTTATTTACTCGCCAATGACGTCGCCAAGCTGAAAAAGATCGGCAAAGCGTTATACAGTTGCATGCTGAACGAGCACGGTGGCGTGGTGGATGATCTAATTGTCTATTTTATGGGTGAACAACAGTACCGTTTAGTGGTCAATTCCGGCACCCGCGCAAAAGATTGGCAATGGTTAGAACAACACCGCCAATCCTTTAACGTCAAACTTACCGCGCGTCCGGGACTTTGTATCCTGGCCATCCAGGGTCCCCAAACTTTAGCGAAAATGGCTGCGGTATTTCCCAGTGACATTTACGAGCAATTACAAACCTTACGTCCGTTTGAAGCATTAGCAGCCGATCATTGGTACATCGGCCGTACCGGTTATACCGGTGAAGATGGCCTGGAAATTCTGTTGCCTGAAGAACAAGCCCCTGCTTTTTGGGATCAGTTATTAGCTGCCGGTATTGTGCCTTGCGGACTGGGCGCGCGTGATACACTACGCTTAGAGGCGGGTTTAAATCTTTACGGCGCGGATATGGACGAAACGACCTCGCCTTTGGAAGCCAATCTAGCGTGGACAATAGCCTTAGACCCTCCTGAGCGAAACTTCATTGGTCGTCAGGCATTAGAAGCACAGCAAACATCCGTGCAGCGAAGGTTAGTCGGTCTGGTGTTGACTCAAAAGGGCGTGCTCCGTAACCATCAAAAAGTTATTCTCCCGGATGGTGGTGAAGGAGAGATCACCAGTGGCAGTTTTTCCCCAACGCTGCAAGAAGCCATCGCTTTCGCTCGCGTGCCGGTGACGGCGGATAATACCTGTTTTGTTGAGATTCGCGGGCAACAGGTTCCGGCTCATATTGTGAAAACGCCGTTTGTGCGTCATGGCAAACAAGTCTATACCCTGTCGTCTTAAATAAATGCATACGAGGAATTCTTCATGAGCAAGACCCCTGATACCCTAAAATATACCGCCAGCCACGAATGGGTGCGAGAAGAAAGTGATGGCACTGTCACGGTAGGCATTACCGATCATGCCCAAGGATTATTGGGCGATGTCGTTTATGTGGAATTACCCGAGCTGAAAAAAAACCTTGCCGCCGGTGATGTCTGCGCAGTAGTAGAATCCGTGAAAGCAGCGGCAGATGTTTATTCGCCTATTAGTGGTGAAGTCATTGCTGTTAATGAATCGTTGGCAACGCAACCAGAACAGATGAATACCGACCCCTACCAAGACGGTTGGTTATGTCGCATCCAAATTAAAGACCCAAATGAATTAGGTAAATTATTAACCGCTCAAGGATACGAGCAAACCATTGCTGACGATCATTAAGATCTATTTATCTCTAGAGTGTCATTATGCCATTTATTCCTCATACACCCGCCGAAGTCAGTGACATGCTGGCAACCATTGGTGTTGATAACATCAATGCTTTATTCGATGAAATTCCTGAACAACTACGGATAAACGATTTACCGGGATTGCCGGAAGCACTTTCCGAAATGGAAGTGACTCGTTTACTACAGTCCCGCGGTGCAAAAGATCGCGGCGGACTTTGTTTTATCGGCGCTGGCGCTTACGAGCACCATATCCCAGCCGCGGTCTTGGATTTAATCAGTCGCGGCGAATTTCTCACTGCCTACACGCCTTACCAAGCAGAAGCCAGCCAAGGTACGCTGCAAGTGATTTTTGAATACCAGACCATGATGGCGCAGTTGACTGGTTTGGATGTATCCAATGCTTCACTCTACGACGGTGCCTCCGCATTGGCGGAAGCCGTTCTGATGGCGATTCGCATCAATCGACAATCGCAAAGTAAACGCATCCTCCTGCCAAAAACCGTACACCCCTTTTATCGGCAAGTGGTGCAAAGCATTGTCGCCCCCCAAAATATCCAGTTAATCGAAATCCCTTATTCGACACAAGGCGTTATTGATAGAGCGGCACTGGAGCAACATGCTAACGAAGATAATACGGCATTAGTCATTCCCCAGCCGAATTTTTTTGGTGCTCTGGAAGATGTCGATGCCTTGACCGATTGGGCCAAAGCCCACCAGATAGTGACCATCGCCCTAGTCAATCCCACGTCATTGGCCTTATTAAAAGAACCGGGGCAATGGGGGCAAGAGGGCGTGGATATCGCCTGCGGAGAAGGTCAACCTTTGGGGGTACCACTGGCTTCGGGTGGTCCGTATTTCGGATTTTTATGTTGTAAAAAATCCCACGTACGACAAATGCCCGGGCGCATTGTCGGCCGCACGGTTGATCTGGAAGGTAAGCCAGGCTTTGCCTTGACCTTACAAGCCCGCGAGCAACACATTCGTCGATCGAAAGCAACCTCGAATATTTGCACGAACCAAGGGTTAGTGGTCACCGCAGCCACTATTTATTTAAGCCTATTAGGGCCCGAAGGTTTACGACGAGTCGCGGCGAGCAGCCACCAGAATGCAGCTTTTTTACGAGAGCAGCTTAGCCAAATCGATGGCGTGGAAGTCGCGTTTGATCGTCCCTTTTTTCATGAATTTGTCATCCGCTTTCAAGCACCTGTGGCTCAAGTTTTAGAACGTTTGGCCGATAAGGGCGTTCAAGGTGGTTTTGATTTAACGCCGTATTATCCCGAATTAGGTCAAGCCTTATTAGTGTGTGTGACGGAAACGAAAACTAAGGAAGATTTATTGGCGTATGAACAGGCACTGCGTGCAGCTCTTTCTAGCGAGGTGAAAATAGCATGTTAATTTTTGAGCACTCCGTCGCCGGCCGACGTGCCACTGCACAAGCACCTCTAACCTCTTCTCCCGTAACCGACATTCCAGCACCTTGGTTGCGACAAACTAAACCGGCGCTTCCTGAAGTTTCTGAATTAGAAGTGGTGCGACATTACACGCAATTATCGCGAAAAAACTTTTCGATCGATACGCATTTTTATCCGCTGGGTTCATGCACGATGAAATACAACCCACGTGCGCATCGATTGGCTTTTTTACCGGACTTCGCAAACCGGCATCCTTTGTCTTTGCCGCGTTTTAGTCAGGGCATTTTGCAATGTCTGTATGAATTACAAGATTATTTGCGCATCGTCACCGGCATGGCCGCTGTTTCTTTAACGCCGATGGCCGGAGCGCAGGGTGAATTTGCTGGCGTCGCGATTATTCGCGCCTACCACCAGGCCCGCGGTGATTACGAGCGCACGGAAATTTTAGTTCCCGATGCCGCGCATGGCACGAATCCTGCTTCGGCGGTGATGTGTGGTTATACGGTTCGAGAAATCCCAACGGATAAACAAGGCGATGTCGATCTGACCGCATTGCAAGCGGCATTGGGTCCGAAAACTGCGGGCATCATGTTGACCAATCCTTCCACCTTGGGCGTATTTGAACGACGCATAGTCGAAATGGCAAAACTCGTACATGCCGCCGGTGGTTTATTGTATTACGACGGTGCCAATCTAAATGCCATCGTCGGTAAAGCCCGCCCCAGCGACATGGGCTTTGACGTGATCCACATGAATTTGCATAAGACATTCTCTACTCCACATGGCGGTGGCGGACCGGGTGCCGGTCCGGTGGCCGTGTCGGAACGATTAAAACCGTATTTACCTATTCCACAAGTGGGGAAAATGGGCGACCAATACCTGTGGTTATCCGAACAGGATTGCCCACAATCCATTGGTCGATTATCTGCGTTTATGGGCAATGTCGGCGTTTTATTACGAGCGTATATTTATATTCGGTTATTGGGGCGCGCCGGGTTATTGCGAGTAGCAGAATACGCCACACTCAATGCCAACTACCTGTTAAAGCGTTTAGAAAAAGCCGGGTTTATACCTGCCTTTCCGCAGCGCCGTGCCACACACGAATTTATTTTGACGTTGCAAAAAATGGCGAAAGAACAAGGAGTCAATGCCATGGATTTTGCCAAGCGGTTACTGGATTATGGTATTCACGCGCCTACGGTTTATTTTCCTTTATTGATTCCCGAATGTTTGCTTATCGAGCCGACTGAAACAGAAAGTAAGGCACAGATGGATGAGTTCGTGCGAGTCATGGAAAAAATGCGGGAAGAAGCACAAACAGATCCAGAGAAATTGCGCGGAGCACCGTTTACTTTACCGGTGCGCCGCTTAGATGATGTCAAAGCTGCCAAAGAGTTGAATTTGGTTTTTGAGGGCTTAGCATGAAAAATCTGGCTATCGTTTACGGTGAATACCACCATCATGAAGTCATGCAAATGCTGACAGCCGTGCGCGCTGCCGCTTTAGAAAAACCCGTGTGTATTAACTGTGAGGTCGGTGTTCCTGGCTCCATGGAAAAACCATTGGCCGTAAAACGATTGTTAATGGATAGGCAGATTGATGCCGTCGTGGTATTGGGCATTATCGAACAAGGCGAAACCAAACATGGATTTGTGATGGGGCAAGCCGTTATTCGTTCGTTGATTGATTTGCAATTGGAATTTATGAAACCCATAGGAGTCGCCATTCTCGGCCCCGATATCCAACCGCAACAAATCGAAGCCCGGCTCATTCCTTATGCACTGAATGCGCTCAATGCCGCCTGTGCTATGATGGAATAAAATAAAGCTAGACTCGGCAAATCAGCGTTTTCAAGTAACAGGTTTCTGGAATCGAGGGATGGATAGGGTGATCGGCGCCTTGACTGCCGAAGCCTATCAATTGCAAACGTCGTTGCAGTTTAACCGCAACGGCCGCCAGCAATTCTCGTAACTGTTCGGTCGCCAAATGTTGGGAACAAGACGCGGAAAATAAAAAACCATCCTCTCGTAATACTTTTATAGCCAATTCATTGACTCGTTGATAGGCAAGCAACCCCGCCGTTAGGTCTTTGCGTTTTTTGATAAACGCTGGGGGGTCTAAAATCACTACGTCAAAACGTTCGCCCACGTGATAAAGATTTTTTAATTGTTCAAACACATCTCCCGGGCGAGCGATAACCCGCTCGGCAACTTGATTTAATTCGGCATTGCGCGACAGCAAATTAAGCGCGGGCTGCGAACTGTCGATACTAACCACTTCACGAGCACCATGAACAGCCGCCTGAATGCTCCAGCCGCCTACATAACTGAATAAATCCAACACGCGTTTACCAGCCACGTAGCGAGGTAATTGCGCCCGTGTTTCTCGATGATCGTAAAACCAACCGGTTTTTTGTCCTGATTCAGGCGACATATAAAAACGCACGCCGTTTTCTTCCAGTTCGGCAATTTCTGGGAGGTGGCCGTCGGCCACTTCCACGTATTTTGTTAAGCCTTCGGTTTCACGCATGCTATGGTCGTTGCGTAATAAAATGGCTTGCGGTTTTATGACGGTTTGTAGAGCGGCAATGATGGGTGTTTTTAAATTCTCCATACCTGCGGTGGTGAGTTGTACCACCAATAAATCGCCAAAACGATCAACGATTAATCCGGGCAACTCATCACTTTCACCATAGACTAGCCGATAGAAAGGCTTGGGAAATAAACTGACTCGCAACGACAGTGCCCGCTGTAATCGTTGTTCGATAACCGTTTGGTTAAACTCCAGGCGACTGTCGCGGCTCAGCAGTCGCGCGCAGAGTAAGGTATGAGGATTTAAATAGGCAAGACCGAGAGCACGACCATCGCTGCGTTCAACTCGAACCAGTTGACCTGGTTTGAAGCTGGTCAGCGGTGTTTTGTGGGTATCTACTTCGTTGCTGTAAATCCAAACGTGACCAGATTCAATTC
>CAWCOU010000005.1:0-60421 GCA_963797335.1 uncultured Gammaproteobacteria bacterium
GCGCGTTCACTGATGATGTCGACCAACAATATCTTATCTCCAGCCAATGGTGAGCCCATTATTGTGCCCACCCAAGACGTGGTATTGGGTCTTTATTACCTCACCCGTGATCGCATCAATGCCAAAGGGGAAGGCATGGTGTTTGCCGATTCCAGTGAAGTGCATCGCGCCTTTGCCAATGGCATGGTCGATTTACAAGCGAAAATTCGGGTACGACTTCGAGAAATTACCTTTGGGGATCATGGTAAAGGCGAGCGCCACGAAGTATTCAAGCTATTCGATACCACGGTCGGCCGCGCCTTACTCTGGGAAGTGGTGCCAGAAGGTATCGCCTTTGATTTAGTCAATCAGGCCATGACCAAAAAGGCCGTCTCGAAATTACTGAACGTGTGTTATCGCGAATTGGGCTTAAAAGCCTCGGTTATCTTTGCCGATCAACTCATGTACACCGGCTTCCGCTACGCCACGCTTTCCGGCGTTTCCGTGGGTGTCGATGATTTACTCATTCCGCAAAATAAGTACGACATTATTGCCAAAGCCACCGAAGAAGTACGCGAAATTGAAAATCAATTTGCATCCGGTTTAGTGACCCAGGGTGAACGTAAAAACAAAGTGGTGGATATTTGGTCGCATACCAATGACCAGGTTGCGAAAGCGATGATGGAAAATCTTTCCACCGAACCCGTCGTCGATGCCGAAGGCAAGACCGTGCGCCAACCGTCATTCAATTCTATTTTCATGATGGCCGACTCTGGCGCGCGAGGTTCCGCTGCACAGATTCGCCAATTAGCCGGTATGCGAGGCTTGATGGTAAAACCCGATGGCAGCATCATCGAAACCCCTATCACGGCGAATTTCCGCGAAGGCTTAAACGTAGCGCAGTACTTTATTTCTACCCACGGTGCGCGTAAAGGTTTGGCTGATACCGCGTTAAAAACGGCGAACTCCGGTTACCTCACTCGACGTTTAGTAGATGTGGCGCAAGATGTGGTGATTAGTGAAACCGATTGCGGCACCGAAGACGGGTTAATTATTGCCAGCCATATTGAAGGCGGTGATGTTGTCGAACCCTTACGTGATCGAGTGTTAGGACGGGTGTTAGCCGAAGATATTTATCATCCAGAAACTAACGAAGTGGTTATTCCCCGCAATACCTTGCTGGATGAAGCATTAGTCCAATTGGTCGAAGAATGTAATGTCGATCGAGTCACCGTTCGTTCGGGTATCACCTGTCAATCGCAATACGGTATTTGCGCGATGTGTTACGGTCGTGACCTAGCGCGCGGTCAGTTGGTCAATATAGGCGAAGCAGTCGGTGTGATTGCGGCGCAATCCATCGGCGAACCGGGCACGCAGCTGACCATGCGTACCTTCCACATCGGTGGTGCGGCCTCTCGATCACTAGCGGTGAATAATGTTCAAGTGAAGTCTAAGGGCCAAATTAAATTACACAACATGAAGACGGTGCGACACGCCAGCGGACACCTTATTGCGGTGTCACGTTCGGGTGAACTGTCTGTCATTGATTCTCGTAATCGTGAAAGAGAACGTTACAAAGTACCTTATGGTGCTGTCATCAGCGTTGGCGATGGTGCTGCGGTTGAAGCATCGCAAGTTGTAGCACAGTGGGATCCACACACCCACCCCATCATCACCGAAGTGGCCGGTTACGTCCAATTTAACGATTTGTTGGACGGTGTGACGATGAACCGTCAAACCGACGAAGTGACTGGGTTGAGCAGCTTTGTGGTGACTGGTCTTAAGCAACGCGGCCCTGGCGGTAAAGACTTACGGCCCATGGTCAAATTAGTGGATAAAGCCGGAAAAGACCTTTGCCTGCATGGCACGCATTTACCGGCGCATTACTTCTTGCCGCAAGGGGCTATCGTGATTTTAGAAGATGGCGCCGAAGTGGGTATCGGTGATGTCATCGCCCGTATTCCGCAGGAAACCACCAAAACCCGTGACATCACCGGCGGTTTACCCCGAGTGGCTGATCTCTTCGAAGCACGCAAACCTAAAGACTCGGCTATTTTGGCTGAAATCTCGGGTACGGTTGCTTTTGGTAAAGAGACCAAAGACAAGCGCCGCATGATGATCAGTGGTGCGGAAGAGCAAGTCTATGAAATTTTAATACCGAAGTGGCGTCATGTGACGGTATTTGAAGGTGAAGGCGTCGAGAAAGGTGAAGTGATCGCCGACGGACCACCCGATCCACACGATATTTTACGGTTATTGGGTTCGCATGCTTTAGCGAATTACATCGTCGACGAAGTGCAAGAAGTGTATCGCTTGCAGGGTGTGAAAATTAATGACAAGCACATCGAAATCATTGTCCGACAAATGTTGCGCAAAGTGTTAATCATTGACACTGGCGACACGAATTTCTTGAAAGGCGAGCAAGTGGAAAGAAGCCAGCTGGCCGTTGAGAATCAACGCGTATCGGCTGAAAATAAATTACCAGCGCGCTACGAACCGGTATTGCTGGGTATTACCAAAGCTTCTCTGGCGACGGAATCCTTCTTCTCTGCGGCGTCGTTCCAAGACACCACTCGTGTCTTGACCGAAGCTTCGGTCAGTGGCAAACGTGACAAGCTCAGAGGTTTGAAAGAAAACGTCATCGTCGGTCGTTTGATCCCCGCAGGCACAGGCTTCGTGTATCACTCGCAACGACGTCTGAAAAAGCAGTTTAGCCCGGCAGAAGACATTGCCAGCAAAGCCGAACAAGCGTTGAGCGAAGCATTGAAATCACCGGATCAAAATCAAACCATCAGTGACCAATCCTCGGAACAAGAATAATCTCTAAAGCTGCCGCGATTCCCGAGAAAACACCCTTGGGAATCGTTAGCAAGCCTTGTAAAAAAACCTTAACTCACTAACGAGGCATTATAGCTTCTGTTGGTGAGATATCTCGTTTATCAATAAAAAATGGGGATGTATCTCCTTTCCAAATCAAGTGTTCAAAGGGATTTGGGAATAGTCTGTTGACGTTTGTGCTGACGAAGAACTAGAGAGAGTGTGTATATGATAGAAATGGGTGGTGAATGGGGAGATGTTCTGCAAAGGGCTAGAGACGGAAGTGCGCAAGATCAGTTTAGATTGGCCGAATATTTTGACGAGCACGATAACCAAGATAACCAGGCCGAAGCGTTACGTTGGTATGTTCGCTCAGCTCATCAAGGATATGCAAAAGCGCAAACTTGTTTAGGCGTAATTTATTTAAACGGTACTCATGGCGTATCGAAAGATGAAGCGGAAGCGGTACGCTGGTTTCGTTATGGTGTGGAACAAAATTATGTTTATGCTCAGTTGCAATTGGCTGTGTGTTATGAGAAAGGCTTGGGTTTACCTCAAGATCTAAAGGAAGCCTTTCGCTTGATCCGTCTTGCTGCTGAGCAAGAGCCGTTGGCGCAATTTGGGTTAGAAGGCTCTTATCTCGCTCAGTATCATTTAGGCCTATGCTATATCGATGGTAGAGGTGTAGAGAGGGATGCGAAAGAAGCCATCTGTTTGTTTCAAAACGTTGCTGAACAAAACTATGCCCCCGCTCAGAATATGCTGGGCTTGTGTTATGCGCAGGGTGACGGTGTGGAAAAAAATATTAAAACGGCAGTAGACTGGTATCGTCGCGCTGCGAAACAAGGCTATCACGAAGCTCAGTTCAATTTGGGCGTATGCTATGAAGCAGGTGTAGGTTTAGAAAAAAATATGCAAAAAGCAGCTCATTACTATCGTCTTGCAGCCGAACAAGGTTATGCTCCGGCTCAACTTAGTTTGGGTGTTTGCTATGACAAGGGTGAGGTTGTAGAAAAAGATGTAAAAAAAGCTATGCGTTTCTATCAACGCGCTGCCGATCAAGGGGATGAAGAGGCTCAATTTTATTTGGCCGTGAATTTTGAGCGTGGTCTAAGCGTAACAAAAGATTCAAAAAAAGCCGTATCCTGGTATCGTCTTGCCGCTGCACAAGGGCATCTAGAAGCTCAAGCTAATTTAAGCTTGCTTGAAAAAAAACTTCAAGCGGAAAAAAAATCGTCTCCAGGTACTCCTTTCTGGTCGGGGTCTAATCTCTGCGATGCTTTAGACCTAAGTACGCAACATACCCCGACAACAAATAGAGAAAAGAAAAAAAAGAAAGGAGCGCCAGAAACGACGCCCGAGCAAGAACAATTAGTTCCATTATCCCGACCCTCTTAAAAAACAAATCACTACTATCAAAAATGTGTTGTTAATCATTGAAATTGGGAAACAGATTGTTTCCCAATTGCGCTCTAGGGGGGAAGAGGAGGCTCCAGGAATATGCATCCCTCACCCCATGTGTTTAATAATCGCATCGCCAAATTCTGAAGAGCCTAGTAATGTCGCTCCGGGAATTAATCGTTCAAAATCATAAGTCACCGTTTTAGCCAAAATCGCAGCGCTTATACCGCGGATAATTAAATCGGCTGCTTCGGTCCAGCCTAAATGACGTAGCATCATTTCTGCGGATAAAATTAGTGAGCCTGGGTTGGCTTTATTTTGGCCAGCGTATTTCGGGGCAGTGCCGTGGGTGGCTTCAAAGCAGGCCACGCGGTCGCCCATATTTGCGCCGGGAGCAATGCCAATGCCGCCGACTTGGGCAGCCAAGGCGTCGGAAATATAATCACCATTTAAATTCAAGGTTGCGACCACGCTATAATCTTCAGGGCGTAATAGAATTTGTTGTAAGAAATTATCAGCGATGACGTCCTTAATGATAATATCCTGGCCATTGTGTGGATTCTTCACGACATGCCAGGGGCCGCCATCCAGAGGTTGCGCACCAAATTTTTCTCTAGCCGTTTCGTATCCCCATTCCTTGAAAGCACCCTCGGTAAATTTCATGATATTGCCTTTATGCACCAAGGTGACGGAGGGCAGTTTATTATCAATGGCGTATTGAATGGCACGCGTGACGAGACGAGACGACCCTTCTTTCGACACGGGTTTCACGCCGATACCGCAATGCTCAGGGAAGCGAATTTTCTTCACCCCTAATTCGTTTTGTAAAAAGGCAATGACTTTCTTAGCCTCTGCTGAATCCGCCGGCCATTCGATACCCGCATAAATATCTTCGGAATTTTCTCGGAAAATCACCATATTGGTCTTTTCCGGATGCTTTAGCGGGCTGGGCACACCTGGAAAATAACGTATCGGTCGTAAACAAACATAAAGATCCAAGGCTTGACGCATAGCCACGTTCAGCGAGCGAATGCCACCGCCCACCGGTGTTGTTAATGGGCCTTTAATGCTAATCACGTATTCTTTCAACAAAGATAAGGTTTCGTCAGACAACCAGACGTCTTTACCATAAACCTGGGTGGATTTCTCACCCGCATAAATCTCCATCCACTGGATCTGTCGTCGACCACCGTAGGCTTTGGCTACTGCTGCATCGACCACGCGCTGCATGGGTGCGCAGATATCCACACCTATACCATCACCTTCAATGAAAGGAATGATCGGTTGATCGGGCACATTGATAGATAAATCAGCATGAACAGTTATTTTTTCCCCTTTGGCAGGTATTTTTACTTTTGAAGTAGACATGAGTTAGCAAGCTCCAGAATAGGTAAGGATGATGAAATAGTTTAAGCCTTTTCGACGAAATAGTTAAGGGTCAGGTGAAGCAGATGTTAAATGGCATGATTGTATATAAAAAATACAAAAACACGGTGTTTTTACTTTTTTTTTCATTGATTGGGAGGAAAAAGATCGAATCATCGACTAGTTTTATAAATAGGAACAGAAATAAAAGTTAGCGCAAAAGGTGAGGTGAGCAGATTTAGAAAGGTAGTAAAGCGTATCTACAAAGCAACACCATGCAGTTACCAGTGAGTCGAAACATGACTTACCGCAGTACCATAACCGCCACCCTTTGTAACAGAAGGTTGACACCCGTCAAGACACTAAACTGACGGATCTAGAGGGTTAACTACCATGTTCAGCAAATCTCTTGAAATGACGCTTAATTTTGCCTTTGCCAGGGCCAAAGAAAAACGTCATGAATTCATGACAGTAGAGCACTTATTATTGGGGTTAATAGAAAATCCTGAAGCTGCAGAAGTGCTTATCGCTTGTGGCGCCAATATCCAACGCATTCGCACCGGTTTGGATATTTTCATTGAGGAAACCACCCCTCACGTACCCCTCAATAAAACCTTAAACGTACAACCCACTCTGGGTTTTCAACGGGTATTGCAACGCGCTGTTTTTCAAGCACAATCCGCTGGCAAGACGGAAGTCTCGGGAGCCAATGTATTAGTGGCCGTGTTTGGGGAGCAAGAAAGTCAGGCGGTCTATTTTTTAAACCAAGAAAATGTCAATCGCATCGACGCCATCAATTATTTGGCGCATGGCGCATCCAGTCAAAGCAAAACCAGTTCTTTTCAAGAACCGGAAATGGACTTTGAACATTCCCAACCAGCTGCAGAAATGGATATGGATAATTTGCCTGGGGAAAACTTATTAGAACGCTATGCCATCAACCTCAATGAACAAGCACGCATGGGCAAAATTGATCCATTGATTGGTCGGAAAGAAGAGCTGTCCCGCGCGATTCAAGTATTGTGTCGACGTCATAAGAACAATCCGTTATTCGTCGGTGAAGCCGGTGTCGGTAAAACAGCGATTGCAGAAGGTTTAGCGACTCGTATTAATTTCTGGGCAAGTGCCTGAGCCCTTATTAAAAAGCATCATTTATAATTTGGACATTGGCTATTTATTAGCAGGCACCAAATACCGAGGTGATTTTGAAAAACGATTTAAAGCGGTATTAAAGGCCTTAAAAGATATACCCTACGCCATTGTCTTTATCGATGAAATTCATACCTTGATCGGTGCCGGCGCGGCTTCAGGGGGTGCCATTGATGCCTCGAATTTAATTAAACCCTTACTGGCAAATGGCGAAATTCGTTGCATGGGTTCTACCACTTATCAAGAATTCCGCAACATCTTTGAGAAAGATCGTGCCTTAACTCGACGGTTCCAAAAAATCGATGTGCCAGAACCCAGTGTTCAAGAAACCTATCAAATCTTAAAAGGATTAAAACTTAAATTTGAAGAATACCATGGTGTGATGTACACACTACGAGCGCTTAAATCAGCGGCTGTGCTGTCTGATCGTTATTCTCACCGATAGACACTTACCGGATAAAGCCATCGATGTGGTCGACGAAGCCGGTGCTTATCAGCGATTGCAACCCACGCCCAAGCGCAAGAAAGTGATTAGTTGTCGAGAAATTGAAGAAATCGTAGCACATATGGCGCGCATTCCCTCTAATCATGTCTCTAATTCGGACAAGGAAGTCTTACGTAACTTAGAGAATGACCTCAAAGTGCGGGTATTTGGCCAAGACCTAGCCATTGAATCCTTGTCAACGGCCATTAAGCTGTCTCGGTCGGGGTTACGCGAACCAATTAAACCTATAGGCTCATTCTTGCTGTCCGGACCGACCGGTGTCGGTAAAACCGAAGTGACCCGCCAATTGGCGAAAATATTAGGCATTGAATTGATCACCTTCGATATGTCTGAGTATATGGAACGGCATACCGTGTCACGGTTAATCGGTGCACCGCCGGGTTATGTGGGCTATGACCAAGGTGGTTTATTGACGGAAGCCGTCATTAAGCACCCCCATGCGGTAGTGCTATTAGATGAAATCGAAAAAGCCCATCCCGATGTGTTTAATTTATTACTGCAAGTGATGGATCACGGCACATTAACTGATAATAACGGCCGTATTGCCGATTTTAGACACGTAATTCTAATCATGACCACCAATGCCGGGGCGGACGAGATTGAAAAAATGACCATGGGCTTTACCGATAATGTCGCCCGGTTAGACGATATCGAAGCGATTAAACGATTATTTCCACCGGAGTTTCGTAATCGTTTGGATGCGACAGTGTCTTTCCAACACCTTTCCGAAGAGACCATCACGCAAGTGGTGGATAAATTCATCCTGGAACTAGAAAATCAGCTACAGGAAAAAAATGTGACCTTAGCCATTGATACCGCCAGCCGTCATTGGTTGGCGGAACATGGTTACGATCGAAAAATGGGCGCCAGACCCATGGCCCGAGTCATACAAGAACACATCAAAAAACCATTGGCGGAAGAATTACTATTTGGCAAGTTGAATGTAGGTGGCTCGGTGGTCGTCAAAGTGGTCGATAACCGTTTGCATTTAGATGTGGTCGGCCTTGAAAAAGTTGCCGCTTAATCACCTTTGACCCGTCCCCTCATCGGGTCAACTTTATTTTTCCTGGAGGGTGGGCTGCCTCCCGCTCTCCTAGGTATGACAATCTACTAGATGCCAGTCTAAGGTTTTGATAGGATGTACGCCGTTGGCTTCTTCCCTACCAAATCCTTGAGGAGAAAATGATGGACTGGCTTACTATCGATTCCTGCATTCAAAAAAAATCACTGTTGCAACACAGCTTCTACCAAGCCTGGTCCCAAGGCCAGTTAACCCTGCAAGATCTCCAATTTTACGCCGGCCAATACTATGCATTAGAGGCTAATTTCCCCGTGGTCCTAAGTCAGGTCCTTGCTTCCTGCGAAATCCCCAGCATCCGTCAAAGTATTTTAGAAAACCTTAACGACGAAGAGCTAGGCGCGGAAAACCACCGGGAATTATGGCTGCGTTTTGCTGAAGCGGTCGGTTGTATCCGGGAACAAGTCATAAACGCCCCACGTCATCCCAAAACCCAACAATGCATCGATACCCTGAAAAAATTAGCCGCACACCCAGACCCGCGCGTGGGTTTGGCCATGCTCTATGCCTATGAATCGCAATTACCCGCCGTAAGCCAAAGTAAAATCGACGGCCTTAAGCGGTTTTACGGCATCACCGACCCTCGCGGCCTGTGTTTCTTTGAAGTCCACAAAGAAATCGATAGCTGGCACTGTCAGCAAGAACGAGACATGATTAATGAATTAGGCGGACTGGATCAAGAGACCAAACAAGCCATCGACACCACCTGCGACGCCTTGCTCGGCTTTTTAGACGGCGTCGACGCCTCCACCCGGAAACTACGAGTCGGCGAAAATCACAGCTGCTGCGCCTAAGGTTTTACTAGCATCAAACAATAGCAAGCACTGTACCCCCCCCTCTTACCAATGGAAGAGATTCCTTCTCCCCTTGTGGGAGAAGGTGCCGAAGGCGGATGAGGGGTAAATAAAAGAGGTCAAAATCAGGCTAAAAATTTTCCAGAAAAAATAAAGAGCTATGAATTATGCTGTCATTTTTTCTGGAAAGTTAGAAGTAGGATTTAACCTTGTTTTTACCCCTCATCCGCCCTTACGGGCACCTTCTCCCACACGGGGAGAAGGAGTTTTCTTACTTGTTAGGAAAGCACTTGCCTAATGAGCCTCCATTCAGTACCATTAAACCCAGCATCTTAACCACTCTACAACCATTGACACCCAAGCCGAAAGGCATCCTTGTCACTACCTTCGTCACATCCTCTACCTTGATAAAAGCGGCTGTTCGAGAGAAAATAAGACTATGCAAAACGAACGTCGTTACTTAGACAAACTAGTCAATAAAAAATACGAACATGGCTTTATCACCGACATTGAAAGCGAGGCCTTCGCGCCCGGACTCAATGAAGAAGTGGTCAGACGCATCTCCGCCAAAAAAAACGAGCCCGAATTCCTATTAGAATGGCGACTAAAAGCCTACCACCATTGGTTAACCTTAACGCCGCCAGCCTGGCCACACCTAGAATACCCACCCATCGACTACCAAAGCATAGGTTACTTCTCGGCCCCAAAATCCCAAAAAAACGCCCCCAAAAGCTTAGACGAAGTCGATCCAGCCCTCATCGAAACCTACAAAAAGTTAGGCATACCCCTGCACGAACACGCCAAACTAGCCGGGGTGGCAGTCGACGCTGTTTTCGACAGCGTATCCGTAGCCACCACCTTTAAAGGCAAATTAGCAGAAGCCGGGGTCATCTTTTGCTCATTCTCAGAGGCAGTCCAACAATACCCTGAGCTGGTCCAGCGCTACTTAGGCAGCGTCGTACCATACCAAGATAATTTTTACGCCACGTTAAACTCCGCCGTATTCAGCGATGGTTCGTTTGTATACGTACCCAAAGGCGTGCGTTGCCCCATGGAGTTATCCACCTATTTTCGTATTAATGCTGCCAATACTGGGCAATTTGAGCGGACCTTAATTATTGCCGATGAAGGGGCTTACGTCAGTTACCTAGAAGGCTGCACGGCGCCTATGCGAGATGAAAACCAATTACATGCAGCTGTAGTTGAGTTGGTAGCTCTGGAGCGCGCCCAGATTAAATACTCCACCGTGCAAAACTGGTACCCAGGCGATCACGAAGGGCGAGGCGGGATTTATAACTTTGTCACCAAGCGAGGCGCTTGCCGTGGTGACTACGCCAAAATTTCCTGGACGCAAATTGAGACCGGTTCCGCCATCACCTGGAAATACCCCAGCGTTATTTTAAAAGGGGATTACTCCGTCGGCGAATTTTATTCGGTGGCTTTAACCAATCATTACCAACAGGCCGATACCGGCACTAAAATGATTCACCTGGGCAAAAACACTCGAAGCACCATTATTTCTAAGGGCATTTCGGCAGGACACGGCCAAAATAGCTATCGAGGATTGGTGCGGATGAGCCCAGGGGCCGTCAATGCCCGCAATTATACCCAATGCGATACCTTGTTATTGGGCGATCAATGTGGCGGTCATACCTTTCCTTATATCGAAGTAAAAAATAATACAGCGCAGGTGGAACACGAAGCATCCACCGCAAAAATCAACGAAGAACAATTATTTTATTGCCGCCAACGCGGAATTTCCGAAGAAGATGCCATTTCGATGATCGTCAATGGTTTTTGTAAAGCCGTGTTTAAAGAGCTACCCATGGAATTTGCGGTAGAAGCGCAAAAACTCATGGAAGTCAGCCTGGAAGGTAGCGTCGGTTAGGGTTTTTTTAAAGAGATACGTCATGCTAAACATTGAAAATCTACACGCTCAAATTGTCGGTGGTAAAACCGTGCTCCGTGGCGTCAATTTAACGATTCGCCCGGGTGAAGTGCATGCCATTATGGGGCCGAATGGTTCCGGAAAAAGTACACTGGCCAACATCTTGGCCGGCCAAGAAGATTACGAAGTAACCGGTGGTAAAGTGCAGTTTCAAGGCGAAGACTTGCTGTCCTTAGCCATTGAAGACCGCGCCGCTAAAGGCTTATTTTTAGGGTTCCAATACCCGGTGGAAATCCCCGGCGTTAATAACATGTATTTTCTGAAAGCGGCGTTGAATAACTTACGCAAAAAACGCGGCGAACCCGAGTTAGACGCGTTTGATTTTATGACCCGCATCAAATCGTTGGCCGCGACCTTAGAGATGGACGAAAGTTTTCTCCAGCGTGCGGTCAACGAAGGTTTTTCAGGCGGTGAAAAAAAACGGAATGAAATATTGCAAATGCTGGTGTTGGAACCGACATTGGCTATTTTAGATGAAACCGATTCGGGACTGGATATTGATGCCTTGCAAATTGTGGCTCGCGGAGTCAATAGCTTGCGTCGATCCGATCGAGCGATTTTAGTGGTGACCCATTATCAACGCTTACTCAATTATATCGTGCCGGATTACGTGCATGTGTTAGTCGACGGTCGCATCATCAAATCCGGCGGTAAAGAATTAGCGCTGGAGTTAGAAGAAAAAGGCTATAGCTGGTTAGATAATTTGTGGGTGGATGAGGAGAGAAAATGAGCAGCGAACTATTAGCGCATGGGCAAAATTTGCAATCGTTGCGCACGCAGTTTGAGTTCAGCGGTCCACCCTGGTTAAAACAATTACAAAGCACAGCGTGGCAAGCTTTTTGTCAGCGCGGTTTTCCCAGCCGTCGCGAGGAGCTTTGGAAGTATACGGATTTAACCTTCCTGGAAAAGTTGTCGTTCATCGCTGCGCCCTGTCTGACCGACATTAAGTTACCCGAAAAATTATTACCGGACGTCAACCGCTTGGTGTTTATCAACGGCTATTTTCAAGAAACCTTATCGGACTTACCACCCGCAGTCACCGTTTTACCACTATCCCAGATATGGCAGGAAGGTGCGGAGCAAATCAAACCCTATTTGACAGAAGCCGCTGCGCTATCCTCTTGGCAAGCGCCTGCGTTGTTGAACCTGGCATTTGCGCGGGAGGGAATTTATCTGCGAGTGGCGGCGCAAACCCAGCTTGAAAAACCGTTGCATTTATTATTTATCACGACCACGACCGATGAAACGCCGGTGATAGATCAACCCTGTAATCTGTTTATCTTCGATACCCAAAGTGAGGGCACGATCGTAGAGGAGCATTGGAGTACAACTAAAGCCACTTACTATAAGAACGTATTAACCACGGTTCAATTAAATGCCGGCGCGCGTTTGGATTATTACAAAATTCAGCGTGAGGCCACGACGGCTATTCATACCGCCGCCACTCATATTAGGCAACACCGTGACAGCCAGCTGCACAGTTATCAAATTTCATTGGGCAGTCGATTGGCGCGCGACGATATTTCCGTCACCTTAGCCGATGGCGCAAGTTGCCAATTGCGCGGACTGTATTTATTAGCAGAGAATCAGCACGTCGATCACCATACCCGCGTCGACCATTACGGTAGGAGCGCAAGCAGCGAAGAAAATTACAAGGGTATATTAACGGATAAATCCAAAGGGGTGTTTAATGGTAAAATTGTCGTTCACCCCGGCGCACAAAAAACCCGATCGGTGCAAACCAATAAAAATATAGTGCTGACAAAAACTGCGGAAATGAACACGAAACCGGAATTGGAAATTTACGCCGACGATATTCAGTGTCGCCACGGTGCGACGGTGGGTCAATTAGATCCAAACGCCCTGTTTTATTTGCGTTCACGTGGCATAGCGCTGGATGCGGCCGCCACTTTATTAACTCAAGCATTTGCAGAAGAAATATTAACGCCAATTCATTCAAAACTCATCGCTGCGTACATTCAAACCTGGGTAACTGAAAAATTAGCTTCTTATACCATGACACCGATATGACTACGTTAACCTCTGTACTGACAGCTGACGAGATCGCTCGCATACGTGCGGATTTCCCGTTGTTACAGCAACGGGAACACGGTTATCCCCTGGCGTATTTGGATAACAGCAATACCACACAAAAACCAAACACGGTTTTGCAGGCGATGGAGCATTACTATCGTTATGACAATGCCAATGTGCACCGCAGCGTCTACGCCTTAAGTGAACGAGCCACGGAAGATTACGAAGCGGCGCGTGATAAAATTCAACAACTCATCCATGCCGAACATCGGCATGAAATTATTTTTGTTAAAGGTGCTACCGAAGGCATTAATTTAATCGCCAGCAGCTTTGCTCGTGCGCATATCAAAGCAGGGGATGAAATTATCATTAGCGTGATGGAGCATCATGCCAATATTGTGCCTTGGCAATGGGTGTGTGAACAATACGGTGCGACATTACGCGTCATACCCATCGATGATAACGGCGAATTGGATTTTGCTGCTTACAGCGACATGCTCAATGCGCGAACACGCTTGGTGGCAATAACGCATGTTTCCAATGTCTTGGGCACTATCAATCCCGTGCAGCGCATTATTGCTCGTGCACATGCTGAACAAGTGCCGGTGTTGCTAGACGGTGCGCAAGCCGTGCCCCATCTGCCGGTTGATGTGCAGGCCTTGGACTGTGATTTCTATGTATTCTCTGGGCATAAAATGTATGGACCGACGGGCACGGGTGTGGTTTATGGTAAAACGAAATGGTTAGAGAAAATGCCGCCGTACCAGGGTGGTGGCAGTATGATTCAACAAGTGAGTTTTGCTAAAACCACGTATCAGAAATTACCGTATAAATTTGAGGCGGGCACTCCCAATATTGCGGGTATGATCGGTTTAGGAGCTGCTGTCGATTATTTGCAGCAATTGGGTTTATCTCGTATTTGCGCCTACGAACAGCAATTATTGCAAGAAGCCACCGCACAATTAACCACCGTGCCCGGATTACGTATCATAGGTACAGCAACTGAAAAAGCAGCGGTCATTTCTTTTGTGATGGCAGACATTCACCCTCATGATATTGGCACCGTACTCGATAGCCGTGGCTTAGCCGTTAGAGTAGGGCATCACTGTGCGATGCCGCTGATGGAACGTTATCAGGTGCCAGCCACGGTTCGCGTTTCGTTTGCACCTTATAATACGACCGAGGAAATTACCGCATTGATCGAAGCATTACGCGAAGCGCAAAGGATATTTCAAGTATGTCCGGATTGAATGAATTATACCAACAAGTCATCATCGATCACGGCCGTAGGCCGCGTAATTTCGCCGCCTCCCCGCAAGCCAATGCGGTTTTAGAAGGGTATAATCCCTTATGTGGCGATCGTTTGACTGTCTATTTGACTGAACAAGCCGGCATGGTTCAGGACGTGACATTCCAAGGCAGCGGTTGCGCGATATCCATGGCTTCTGCTTCGTTAATGACCGAAGCCGTCAAGGGCAAAAGCTGCGCGGAAGCAGTTGCGTTATTTGAAGATTTCCAACGATTAGTCACTCATGGCCAAGAACCTGAGTTACTGGAACGACTGGGTAAATTATGTGTATTCGCCGGTGTGTCGGAATACCCGGCCCGCGTGAAATGCGCCACTTTGGGTTGGCATGCCTTATTGGGAGCGATCCGTCACGAACAAACACCCGTGACCAGCGATGAATCAGACCCCAATAATTAAAAATGTTAAATCAGGAGTTTATTTATGGCAGAAAATATGATCTCGATAACCGAAAGCGCACGGCAGCATATCCAAGCATTCCTGCAAGACAAACCGGAAACATGTGGATTTCGCATGGCCGTGAAAACAACCGGTTGCTCCGGCTATTCTTATATTGCCGATATTGCTGAGGCTCAACCCACCGATTTACGGTTAACCATCGATGGCATTCCTGTATTTATTGCCGAAAGTAGTGTCCCTATTATCAAAAATACGGTCATTGATTTTATCGCCAAAGGCAGCGGTCAAAAACAACTGACTTTTCAAAATCCTAACGCTGGGGCTTTATGCGGCTGCGGTGAAAGCTTCACCTTAAAAAAAGAAGGTGAAGAGTGACAGACCATACGATCGTTGTCTTAAATCGCGACGTCGATGCTTTATTAATCCCTTCCGGCGCAAAAATCTATTTGCGCGAAGGCACAGAAGTGACCATCACTCAGGAATTGGGTCATAGCTTTACGGTCAACATTTACGGCAATTTGGCGCGGATCGAGGGTAAGGATGCCGATGCCCTGGGCAAAGAAGCCAAAGCCATGACAACCGAGCTTCCCGAAGGAATGTCAGTGCACGATTGGGTGTGGACGCAGTTAAAAACCTGTTACGACCCAGAAATTCCCGTCAATATTGTCGATTTAGGTTTAGTCTACGCTTGTCAGATCAAGGAAATCACCCCAGAGGAAGGCTATAAAGTCGCGATTACCATGACATTGACAGCACCCGGCTGTGGTATGGGTCCGGTGATCGTCGAAGACGTCAAGCAAAAACTGAATGCATTACCATTAATCAAAGAAACCCAAGTGGAATTGGTATTTGATCCACCCTGGGATCGTAGTATGATGTCTGATCTAGCAAAATTAGAATTAGGTATGTTTTAGTCTATGAAATCTCAATCGGTCATCCCCAAAGTCGGATTCGTCAGCCTCGGCTGCCCTAAAGCCTTAGTCGATTCCGAACGCATCCTCACCCAATTACGGGCGGAAGGTTACCAATTAGTGCCGCAATACCAGCAAGCCGACTTAGTGGTGGTGAACACCTGTGGCTTTATTGAAGAAGCCGTCAATGAATCGTTGGATGCCATTGGCGAAGCCTTAACTGAAAATGGCAAAGTCATCGTAACAGGCTGTCTGGGCAAAAAAACAGAACGCATCCGAGCCCAATTTCCCGATGTGCTGGCCATCACTGGTCCGCAAGATTATGCGGCAGTGATGCAAGCGGTGCATCAACATTTACCCATACCTGCTGATCCGTTTGTCAATTTACTGCCCCCGCAGGGTGTGAAACTGACACCACCCCATTACGCGTATTTAAAAATTTCCGAAGGCTGTAATCATAAATGCTCATTCTGCATTATCCCGGACATGCGCGGTAAATTAGTCAGTCGTCCAGTGCATGAAGTATTGCGGGAAGCCGAACAATTGGTGAAGGCGGGCGTCAAAGAATTATTAATTATTTCCCAGGATACCAGTGCCTACGGCGTTGATGTAAAATACAAATCGGAAGTTTGGCGTGACCGAACCGTGAAAACACGGATGACGGAGTTAGTGACGGCGTTATCGGAATTAGACATATGGGTACGCTTGCATTATGTCTATCCCTACCCACACGTCGATGAAGTGATACCGTTGATGGCGCAGGGTCGATTACTGCCGTATTTGGATGTGCCGCTGCAGCACGCCAATGCGCGAATTTTAAAACAAATGAAACGCCCGGCCAGCGGCGAAGACAATCTCAGCCGTATTCAAAGTTGGCGAAAAATTTGCCCGGAGATTAGCGTACGAAGCACCTTTATCGTCGGGTTTCCCGGTGAAACAGACGCTGAGTTTCAAGAGCTATTGACTTTTTTAAAGGCTGCGGAATTGGATCGAGTCGGATGCTTTAAATATTCAGCAGTGGAGGGCGCCAAAGCGAATGAATTGCCAGACCCAGTGCCGGAAGCCGTGAAGCAAGAACGCTGGGAAGAGTTCATGTCGGTGGCTGCAGATATCAGTCGCAAACGATTGCAAAACAAAGTGGGTCAAACTTTGCAAGTATTGGTCGATGAAATCGATGCGCAAGGCGCGATTGCTCGCAGTGCTGCCGATGCGCCAGAGATCGATGGCAGAGTGTTTATTCGAGAAGCATCGATGCTAAAGCCAGGTATGTGGGCTCAAGTGCTCATTGAAGAAGCCGATGATTATGATTTATACGGTTCTATCTCGCGAACACTATAAATAATATCAGGTCCAGAAAATACTCTCCTTCTCCCCTTGTGGGAGAAGGATATTTATTAAGATGTTTTCCTTAAGTTGACGCCTATACCCACAGGGGGAGAAGGAGAGGATTTTCTTAAGTTGACGCCTTAATTTTGGCGGACGAGCTTGTCCGCGTTCCCAGGTGAGGTGCCTATGAACAAACCAGAACCACACACAGATATTAGCTCCTATCAAACCCCCGTGCTGATGAATTCTTCCTACACGCCGTTGAGTGGCAATATCCACGATCAACGCATTCTCATTATCGATTTCGGTTCTCAATACACGCAACTGATCGCACGCCGCGTGCGTGAATGCGGCGTTTACTGCGAAATTCTCTCTTATTTTGCCAGCCCCAAAGAAATTGCGGAAACCGCGCCTGACGGCATTATTCTCTCTGGTGGACCAGAAACCGTCACCACAGTGCTCACCGCTCGCGCACCACAAATCGTATTTGAATTGGGATGCCCGGTGTTGGGAATTTGTTATGGTATGCAAACCATGGCCTTGCAATTAGGTGGCGCTGTGCAATCAGCCAGTAAATGCGAATTTGGTTACGCGAAAATTATCGTGCGTGGTCATTCATCCATACTCAGTGGCATTGAAGATGAAACATCCGCACTCAATGAAAGTTTACTGGATGTGTGGATGAGTCATGGCGATCAGGTCACTGAATTACCCACCGGTTTTAAATGCATTGCCAGTACCGAAAATTGCCCCATTGCCGGAATGGCCGATGAACAGCGGCGTTTTTATGGCTTGCAATTTCATCCAGAGGTGACACAAACTCGGCAAGGTCAGCGCATTATTCGCCGATTTGTGCAAGATATTTGTGGCTGTGCGTCGTTGTGGACACCGCAAAATATCATTGGAGACCGTATCCAACAAATTCGCGAACAAGTCGGGAGCGAAAAAGTATTGCTGGGCTTGTCTGGTGGCGTTGATTCGGCCGTGGTAGCTGCTTTACTGCATAAGGCGATTGGCGACCAATTAGTCTGTGTTTTTGTCGACACGGGTTTACTGCGTGCCCACGAAGGCGATGAAGTGATGCGCACCTTTGGCGATCATTTTGGCATCCAGATTATTCGCGTCGACGCCGGCGCTCAATTTTTCCAAGCATTAAAAGGCGAAGCAGATCCTGAGCGCAAACGACAAATTATTGGTCATTTATTTGTGCAGATTTTTGAACAAGAAGCAGCCAAGTTAACTGATGTGCAATGGTTGGCGCAAGGTACTATTTATCCCGACGTGATTGAATCAGCGGCCACTAAAACGGGTAAAGCCCAGGTCATTAAATCGCATCACAATGTCGGTGGTCTGCCAGCTAATATGCGATTAGGTCTCATCGAACCGATTCGAGAACTCTTTAAAGACGAGGTTCGCAAAATCGGTTTAGAGTTAGGGTTGCCGTACGAAATGGTTTATCGCCACCCATTCCCTGGACCAGGTTTAGCGGTACGGGTTTTGGGAGAAGTGAAACCGGCCTATGTGGATATTTTGCAGCAAGCCGATGCCATTTTTTTGGAGGAGTTACGATCCCAACAGCTTTACCACAAAATTAGCCAAGCCTTTGCCGTGTTCTTGCCGGTGAAATCCGTAGGTGTTACTGGCGATGCTCGCAAATACGAATACGTCATCGCGCTACGCGCAGTGGAGACCGTGGATTTTATGACCGCGCGATTGGTGGAATTACCTTATGAGATCTTACATAAAATCGTGAGACGAATTTTGAACGAAGTCGCCGGCGTTTCCCGCGTCGTCTACGATATTTCTGAAAAACCCCCGGCGACAATTGAGTGGGAATAACGCAACCGATACTGACGGAACGAGACTATCATTGGATGCGAGTAGCACTGGATTTAGCCCGCCACGCCAGTGCAGAGCAAGAAGTGCCCGTGGGCGCAGTGCTGGTTTTAAACGACGAAAGCCTGGGTGAGGGTTGGAATCAACCCATAGCCACCTCAGACCCCACCGCCCATGCTGAAATTATCGCCTTACGACAAGCTGCCCAACGGCAGCAAAACTACCGCTTGCCTGGTACCACGTTGTATGTGACATTAGAACCGTGCGCAATGTGCCTGGGCGCTTTGTTACAAGCCCGCATCGAACGCTTGGTGTTCGGTGCATTGGATAGTAAAGCCGGCGCCGTGACCAGCGTTTTTAATTTATTAGATTCTTCCCAATTAAACCATCGCATCACCTGGGTAGGTGAATGCCTTGCCAATGAAAGCATCGCTTTATTGCAAGGTTTTTTTCAAAAACGCCGAGTAGCGATCAAAGAACAAACCAAGGAGTAATTTTATGCCGCAGTTAATTTTAGATTATAGTTCCAACATCATAGAAAAAACACAGTTAGCCGATTTGCTTAAAAAAATAAATGTGTTTTTAAGCGAACAATTGCCTACAAATCTGTCCTCTTGCAAGAGTAGAGCAATCAAACAAGATGTTTTTTGTGTAGGGGATGGTAATTCAAACAATGCCTTTGTTCATATAAATTTAAAAATAATGCCCGGAAGGGACATGGAAAAATTAAATAAAGTGGGTAATGCTATCTTAGCGATACTGAAAGACTATTTTCATCAATCGCTAGATCAATTGAATTTGCAAATCACGTTGGAAATTGAAGAAATACAAACCTACTTTAAGTAACTAGGGGTCAAGTCTGGATTTCTGCTTTCAAAAGCAAATGGCTGATTTTCTGATGAAGGCAGAAATCCAGACTTGACCCCTACTTGGGATTTTCTTAATTCATCGGCGCTTCTCCCAGTCTCATGCGCTGTAAATATGGTATAATTAAAAAAATAAAAATATCCCATATTGTTTTTTAAGCTAATCTTAATGTAAAGGTCGAAAATTACTGTATGTCCGAAGAATTTCCCAGAGTAACTACTTTTAACGGCGTTGATTTTTTTGAGTCGGATTCATTTCCAAGAGTGAAAAGCAGTTTTATCGTAAATTCCGAATCGCAAGGAACTGATTTAAAAGAACATAGGATCGCAATACCATCGGATGACTCCTATCATAGCCTCTCAGGTGAGGAAGATTTGAAGTCAAAATCTGAAGGATTTGATGCAGGTTGGATTAAAAGCTGGGTTGGTAATTTCGTATGGCGGGCTATGAACTTGGCGGGTATTGGTGAAGGGGGATCACCTGTTGCTATCACCAAGGCGACCCTTAGCCGAATTTCAGTTGCGGTTGCTGCAACAAATTTGGTGATTGATGCCGGTAAATATGTTATTGCAGAATATAGTAAAAATCCGGATAACACCTTAGCGGATGCGTTTTTAGCCTATTGGCGAGATCCTCAAGGATTTTCAAAGACAGCCAAGGAAATGGTCGTTGTTGGTTTGGGCGTAGTGGGCTGGACGACCGGATATACTTTTATGAGTGAAGCCTTCCCCTCTCAAAAAATTTTAGATCTAGTGATGAGAGCATTAGCCGCGGGCGGTGCCTCCGGGGTTATATCGGGCGTGGGTACTAAACTGGCTGGACAAGATCTAAATACCGCCTTACGTACAGGATTACAAGCGTTGGCTGAGGGGTTTGTTTGGAGTATGGTTGCTGATAAAAATATAAGCAATATAATAGATAAGCAAAGTAATAGTAAGGTGTTAGGACTAATGGCTGACTCGGTAACAGTGGCCTCTACCTCAGCAGCTGCCTTTGGATTAACGGGCAGGTCGTATACGTTTTTTTCATCTCAATGTCGCAGTGATGAAGCAAAAAGCCATACCCGCGAAGATAGTAAGGATTTTTCTAGTATGACGCAACCTACGGTTATTCAAGAAGAGAGTGATGACGAAACCAGGCAGGAAAAGTTATCTAATTAGGATAGAAAGTTCATGGCTAAAATAAAGCATGGTGAAATACCGAAGTGGTACAACACTCACAGCAAATATGAAGCACTATTTCATGAAGATTCGCCGAATGAAAAGATCACCAATCAAAGCATAGAAAAAATACTAAAGAAGTATCATGTCAATACCGTGCTTGATATAACCTGTGGAACAGGCTCACAGGTTTTTTGGCTTTTGAAACAAGGATTCACTGTGGTTGGATCGGATATTAGTCCAAGCATGTTAAAAATAGCAAAGCAAAAGGCGAGGCAAGAAAAATTAGACGTTGAGTTTCATCAAGGCGATATGCGCGATATCGGGGTTGGTACTTTCGACGCTGTTATCACGATTTTTAATGCCGTAGGTCATCTTACCAAAGCTCATTTTGAAAAGACGATGCGGAATGTATATAACAGTTTACATAATGAAGGAATTTTTATATTTGATATTTTAAATTTAACTTTTGTGAACCATAACGACAACATCAGTAAATTATCGCTTGAACGGATTAAAACGCACGGAGATGCCAAAATTCGTGAAATCCAGCATAGTGTCCTTGATAGCAAAGGAATCCTGACTTCATACACTACTTCTTATACCCAGAAGGAATCTGGCAGATTAAAAACGTCAAATATAATAGCCACCTTACAGCTTTATACGGCAAAAGAATTACAGGAAATGTTAGTCCGAAATGGATTTAAAGTCTTAGGTCAATATGGCATCGATGGCTCTAAATTTTCAGAACAAAAAACAGAGCGTATTTTGACGATAGCAAGGAAAGAATAGCGCTTTCCAACCCAAAAAATTTAACGATTAGGCGATTCTCTCTTCCTTTTGAGAGTTATAGCAAAATTAGTTAGGTTTGCGAAGCATAGAAATAAGTAAATCAAGTTCTTTAATTTTTGTACGTTGTATTTCCAGATACTCTTTAGTCAAATTTTCTTGGTAATATTTATATTCATCGGTTTTTCCTAAAAGCCCTGCTAATGAGCTTTTTAACTCCTTCTTTTGTCTTTGGATTATTTCAGGGGCTATAGCAGAATGGCAGGGGGCTCTATTTAAAACTCTAAGTATAAGCGCTTCTACGCATATAGGTTGTGAAACTATGATGATGGGATTTCGTTGTTGTGGCTCGTTGTATCGTTGGTGTAGATACCCTAAAGGGCAATTAAAGAAATCTTTTTTTTGTTCCTCGGTTATTCGCCAGGCTTTAAATAAACTTTCTCTACTTTCGTGATTAATAATAGTATCTTCATCAATCCAAACGAAGATTCTGTTAAAACCATAATGCAGTTGTTTGATCGCGCTGCCTATTAATCTATCTGGACTACCGCCATAAATTGGCGGATTTTTAAATGAAATTACCGCTTCGTCAAGGTATAGTTCTTGTAAAAATTTTAAAAAGTTGGTTTCTCTTTTTTCGCCTTCAATGATAGCTAAAACAGAAAAGCGCTTCAATTTTTTCTTTTTACCCACAGCATTCCCCTAAATCCATTTAATGTTAGGAGTGCTTCCGTAAACACCAGTCAAATACTTGTGGAAATAGTTCTCGTCATTTCTAACTCTGGCAATGTCGTCTAGTCGATAGATTTCTGTTTCGAAGGTATCATTGGGCTTATCAGTAAGAAAAATTTGTGTTTTGGTCCTGTCGTTAAGCAATAGGTGCTGATGGGTAGAAAATATAAGCTGGACACTGTGGGGGTTGGTTTCTTTATTCTCAAAGAGAGAGATAATTCTTTTTATTACATCGGGATGTAACCCATCGTCTATCTCATCTAAGACCAAAAGACCCCCTGTTCTTAAAGCACGTAATGCATCAGAAAGTATAGAATAACTCCGCTGAGTCCCATTGGATTCATCATAAATAGGCAGTCCAAAATTGTCATTTTTGGAGCTATGAATGCATTCTAACAGTTGAGCTTTTTTTTCTTCATCAGGGTTTTTTATGTTTCTTAGTGGAATTTCCTTGAAGTTAAAGTCTGATATACCAAGATCTATGATTTTTGAAAATGACAATACATCTTTTTGTAATTTTTTATCATTATATAAAACTTGCGAAACTTCAAAGGCCTCCTGAAGATTATGAGTGCGCATATGGCCAATGCGTGTTACATTTGTTTTGATTTTTTTAAAGAAAGTGATTTCTGATAAATAACCTAGATCAATCAATGCTGACAATAATGATATATTGCTGCGTTCTTTAATACGTTCCCAATCATTTTCATTTAAACGTTTTGGTAGAGAGTAAGCTGTTATTTCAGATTTTTTGGCGTTGCGAATTAATTTAAAAATAGGGGTTTTATTAATGCGTCTTACTTTTTTATCTAACCGTTCCTCTAAAACCTGCTTCTGATTTAATTTAATGTAATAACGATATAAAATATCATCTTCATAAAACTCTATCTCAAAACTGGTAGCTTCTTTTAAGTGAAGTTTATGCGCTTCGAGTGGGATGGGTTTATCAATCTTGAGAGAGGAATAAGATTTTTCTATGAACCACGAGAGGAAGCTCAAAGATCTTAAAACATTTGTTTTCCCTGAGGCATTGGATCCAATGACACAGGCTACAGTATTTAAATAACAGCCACTTTTATGATGGCGAGCTGAGTCATCCAGAGCATCTTTAGAATTTATTTCAAATGAGAGTTTCTGCTCTTTTCCAATGCTATAAAAATTAGTTATCTTGATTGACCTTAACATATAACTCCGAATTTTGACGAAAAAGCGTTATTTTTTTAAGATAGCACGATGTTTCACTAAAAGCAAGCCCCGCCCCGGAAGGAACCAGTAATTTATGATAAATATCTAATTGCCAATTAGTAATTATCTGCTATAATACTAACTGACAATTAGAGATAGTTTCATATGCCCCTCAGCCTCGAATTACTTAGACAGGTCGTTCTGGAGCAAGCCCAATTTGGTATGCCTTCAGATTTTGTGGCCCGTGAAGTCATGCCCAGGCTTACCTCGATGATGGCCACCCCGTCCATCGTCATCATTATGGGTGTGCGACGCTGTGGGAAATCCACAATTCTACAATGGTTACGTCAACAATCGGCAGAGAGGGATTATTATTTCAATTTTGATGACGATCGCTTGGTGGATTTTAGGTTAGAAGATTTTCAAACCTTATACGAGCTGCTGATTGAAATGTGGGGGAAACAAACCACGTTCTTTTTTGATGAAATCCAACTTATTCCTGGATGGGAGCGATTTGTCCGACGATTGCATGATTACGGTAATAAAGTTTACATCACAGGTTCCAATGCCATCATGTTTAGTCGTGAATTAGGCACCCGATTAACCGGGCGTTACTTATCTGTGACCATGTTCCCCTTTGGATTTAAAGAGTATGTTCAATATAAATCGTCCGATCAGCCAATAACCTATAACCCTACCTCAGAAATAAAAGCGCAGTATCGTCGTTTGCTATCACAATTTTTAACAGAAGGGGGATTTCCTGAATATGTTAAATATTTAGCACCGGATTACTTGCATACCTTATTTGAAAACATTGTTTATAAAGATGTTATCGTGCGCTACAAACTGCCAAATGAACGGGTCGTACGGTTGTTGTTGAATTTTTTAGCGAGCAATATTGCTAAAAGTATCACCTTTAATGCCTTGCGAAAATTGTTAGGTCTTAGCAATAGCAATACTGTCGCTGAATATTGTCACTACTTTCAAAACAGTTTTCTGTGCTTTATGATTAATAAATATTCTCCCTCATTAAAACAACAATATGGTTATGCGAAGAAAATTTATTGGGTGGATTTAGCGTTGGCGCAAAAAATTGGTTTTCGGATGAGCGAAGATCGTGGCAGGATGTTGGAAAATCTTGTTTATTTAGAATTGTTAAGGCGGGATAAAGAAGTCTATTTTTATCAAGAGAACAAGGAGTGTGATTTTATTATTAAATCCCAGCATCATATTGTAGAGGCGATACAAGTAAGTTTATCACTAGAAAACCCAGAGACAAAGCAAAGAGAAATAGCGGGTCTGATAGCAGCTCTTCAGACATTTCATTTGGATCGAGGCATTATTCTCACTGAAAATGAAAGCGATCTCTTTCAACACCAAGAAAATGATCAATTATTTACTATAGAGGTTATCCCTGTCTGGCTATGGTTAGAAAATACATAAATGCTCTATATTCTGGGTTAATGGCTTAGTATTTTCCTAAATCATCGGCAGGCCGCACCATTTCGGAAATGATCGTTTCTGAAAGTTTAAATCTGAGAACGGGCAGCAGTTTTACTAATCCAATTGATGATTGTCATCCAGAAAATTCGGCTGATTTTTTACTTCGGTCATGAGCTTTAAATCCTTTTAACGCTACATTCATATCGTTACCTACATTTTGCCAATCTCGACGAATTCGATCGAAATCAGTAGTGTTCTTCAGCTGGCTTTCTAAAGGCTCTGGAAAAATGTTAATAATGCTTCCTATCCCTTTTATGAAAAGTTTAAATTTAGAGCTCATCATCATTTTCCTCTAAAGTTTTAATAGGTATACCGCCATTTAAAGTGTATTGGGTATAATTTTTTATTCTACCCACACTCTGGCATTTCGGAACATGCGCATAGTTGGGGCGTCTTCTTGCCAGTCAAGGGGGTGCCAGGAATTTTGCACGGTTCTGCGTACGCGTTCGGGATGAGGCATCAGGATGGTGACGCGACCATCGGTGGTGGTGAGTGAGGCGATGCCTTGGGGGCTGCCGTTGGGGTTGGCGGGATATTGTTCGGTGGGGATGCCGCCATGGTTTACGTATTGTACGGGGGCTAGGTTAGACTCAATGACAGCAGTGGCTTGCTCGGGTTTTTCGAAAGTCGCTAATCCTTCCCCGTGTGAGCTGACCATGCAAAAGCGTGAGCCGGCCATGCCTTGGAAAAACAGCGAAGGGGAGGGATTGATCGTCACTAGGCTTAAGCGGGCCTCGAATTGTTCGGAGCGGTTGCGTAAAAACAGCGGCCAATGATCGCTGCCGGGAATCAGGGTTTTTAAATGAGCCATCATTTGGCAACCATTACAAACGCCCAGTGCAAACGTGTCTTGACGTTGGAAAAAAGCAGCGAAGACGTCTTTGGCACGGCTATGATACAAAATGGATTTTGCCCAGCCTTGGCCGGCTCCCAACACATCACCGTAAGAAAAACCACCGCCTGCGGCTAGACCGATAAAATCACTTAAATCGACCCGGCCGCTTAAAATATCGGTCATATGCACATCGATCGCCGCAAAACCGGCGCGATCAAAAGCAGAAGCTAATTCATACTGACTGTTGACTCCTTGCTCACGCAAAATCGCCACTCGTGGTTTAGCGCCTTTGGCAAGATAAGGTGCAGCGGTGTCTGCGGCCGCATCGAAACTTAATTGCACATGGAGCCCGGGGTCATCCGCGACGAGTATTTGATCGTACGCTTGTTGCGCACAGTCGGGGTTATCCCGCAGAGCTTGTAATCGAAAACTAGTTTCAGACCATAATCGCTGTAAGTTGATGCGAGATTCGGAGTAATACGGTTGTTGTTGCCAATTCACGTGCAGGGTATCGTCGGTATTTAAAGTGGCAATGAAGTGGCAATGATCGGCTAGCTGAGAGAAACTGCGCAGTTGCTTCATGACTTCATCGCGATCCGATCGGCGCACTTGAATCACCGCGCCTAATTCTTCCGTAAATAAAATAGCCAACGGATGATCGCCCAATGATTCGGTGAGTTGTATCGTCAAGCCAACATGGCTGGCAAACGCCATTTCACATAAAGTCGTCCACAGACCACCGTCGCTGCGATCGTGATACGCCAATAGCAAGCCGGCTCGGTTTAATTGGCCAATGGCGGCGAAGAATTGTTTCAAAATCTCTGGATCATCGACATCCGGCGGAAGACTGCCGGAATGCTGATAGACTTGCGCTAAGGCAGAGCCGCCCAGGGCATTACAACCCTCACCTAAATCCAGCAAAATCAAATCGGTGTCGCCAACGTCGCGACGTAATTCCGGAGTCAATGTGTTGCGGATATCCGCAACCGGTGCAAACGCAGAAATAATCACCGACAACGGCGCGGTGACGCTGCGTGTTTCGCCATGCTCTTCCCACGCCGTACGCATCGATAACGAATCCTTACCCACCGGGATACATATGCCCAGGGCTGGGCATAATTCCATCGCCACCGCTTGTACGGCATCAAACAAACCAGCATCTTCACCTGGGTAACCAGCGGCAGCCATCCAATTGGCGGACAGTTTTATGGCCGATAAATCGCTGATATCCGCAGCCGCGATATTGGTAATGGCTTCGCCAATGGCCATGCGCGCTGAGGCAGCGGGGTGAATCAAAGCTACCGGGGCTCGCTCGCCTATCGCCATGGCTTCACCCGTGTAACCCGTAAAGCTGGTCGCAGTGACGGCGACATCGGCAACCGGAACTTGCCAGGGCCCAATCATCTGGTCTCTGGATGCCAAACCACCGACGGTGCGATCACCAATGGTAATCAAAAAACTTTTATCAGCGACGCTGGGTAACTGTAACACGCGATGCACGGCCTCTTGCATCTCGATATCGCCTAAAGCAAACGGGCAGGCTTGATCCACAGCCAATGAAGAAACTTCGCGAGTGAGTTTCGGGGTGTTGCCAAATAAAATATCCAGCGGCAGGTCGACAACCTGCTTGGAAAAATGCCGGTCATTGACCACTAGACGGGAATCCTCAGTGGCTTCACCCAGTACGGCGTAGGGGCAGCGCTCGCGTTCAGCCAGTCGTCGGAAGGTGGCGATATTTTCCGGTTGTATCGCTAAAACATAACGCTCTTGCGCTTCATTACACCAAATTTGCATGGGGGAAAGATTGGCTTCGGCATTCGGAATCGCGCGTAACTCCAGCTGACCGCCGCGTTCACTGCCGTGTAATAATTCCGGTAATGCATTGGAGAGACCGCCAGCGCCGACGTCGTGGATAGCTAAAATAGGGTTCTGCTCGCCCAGAGCACAGCAAGCTTCGATGAGCTCCTGGCAACGGCGTTGCATTTCCGGATTACTGCGCTGCACCGAAGCGAAATCCAATTCCGTTTGACGCGAACCAGAAGCAGTGGAGGAGGCCGCGCCGCCACCCATGCCAATCAATAAGGCGGGGCCACCGATCACAATCACTAATGCGCCGACGGACAACGGCTGTTTCTCTATGTGTTCAGGGCGAATATTACCTAAACCCCCGGCGATCATAATGGGCTTATGATAACCCCGGACTGCGCCGTGGCTGTTCTTCATATGGACAGTCAGCGTGCGAAAATAACCACATAAGCCTGGACGACCGAACTCATTATTAAATGCGGCGGCACCGATCGGTGCCTCCAGCATAATTTCTAGGGCACTGGCCATATGCTTAGGTTTGCCATAAGCCAATTCCCAAGGCTGCGACCAATCCGGGATGTGCAAATCAGAAACGGAAAAACCGGTTAACCCCGCTTTCGGACGAGCGCCACGGCCTACAGCGCCTTCATCGCGAATTTCACCGCCTGATCCCGTGGCGGCACCTGGAAAGGGGGAAATAGCAGTGGGGTGATTATGGGTTTCCACTTTAATCACCATAGGCATGGCTTCGGAATGGTAGTGATAAATGCCACTGGCGGGATCGGCAAAAAACCGCTCAGCGACTGGGCCTGCCAACACGGCACCGTTATCGTGATAAGCAGACAGCACACCGTCGTGATTTTGTTGATAGGTGTTGCGAATCATCGCAAATAAAGAATGAGATTGGGGTTTTTCATCAATGACCCAGCTGGCATTGAAAATTTTATGACGACAATGTTCGGAGTTGGCCTGCGCAAACATCATTAGTTCGGCATCGGTGGGGTTGCGCTGCAGTTGCTGGAAACAATCGGTCAAATAATCCATTTCTTCTGCACTCAACGCCAGGCCCAAATCCTCGTTGGCGGTGATTAAGGCTTGTTTGCCTAAAGCCATGACATCCACTTCTTTGATCGGTGCTGGTGGCAGTTGTTGGAACAGCTGGTGCGCATCTTGCAGATGAGGCAATACCGATTCCGTCATCGGATCGTGTAGTAGGGCTGCGATCTTGTGCCATTGGGATGTTGTTATATTGGCTGGTAAGGCATAGCAAATACCTCGCTCAATGCGCAGGACAGCGTCTAATCCACAATTGTGCAGAATGTCAGTGGCTTTCGAAGACCAGGGCGAAAGGGTGCCCAGACGTGGAGTGACCAACAGAGGCGTGGTTTCCGGCCATTGAGTTTCGGGTGGCAATTCGGTGGCTTGAATTAATGTTTGTAATTGAGCAAGCACGGCTGCAGGAAGCGATTGATTCGCTGTCGCGAAAAAAAAGTAACGGGCTGTCACCTGGGTTAAATCGGGTAAGATCGTTTTTAATTGAGATAGTAATTTTTGCGCGCGAAATGACGAGAGGGCAGAGGCCCCCTCGAAATAATAAACGATCATATCAGTCCTCGCGATCGACTCGGTAGTTGGGAGCTTCTCGGGTAATGGTAACATCATGCACATGACTCTCGCGCATACTGGCGCTGCTCATTCGAATAAACGCAGTCTGGGTACGCATTTGGGTGATATCGGGGGAACCGGTGTAGCCCATAGAAGCGCGTAAGCCGCCGACTAATTGATGGACCACCGCAGATAAGGCGCCTTTGTAAGGAACCCGTCCTTCAATGCCTTCCGGTACTAATTTTTCTGATTCGGAGATATTATCTTGGAAATAACGGTCACTGGAGCCCTCAGTTTGCGTCATCGCACCCACAGAACCCATGCCACGGTAGGATTTATACGACCGACCTTTGTATAACTCAATTTCGCCTGGGGCTTCTTCGGTACCGGCAAACAAACCACCAATCATCACCGACCAAGCGCCAGCGGCAATCGCTTTGCACAGATCACCTGAAAACCGAATGCCGCCATCGGCGATTAATGGCACGCCTTTGTCTTTCAAGACCTCTGCTATTTGCATAATAGCGGTGATTTGTGGCACACCAATGCCGGCGATGACGCGCGTCGTGCAGATAGAACCGGGGCCCATGCCGACTTTAACCGCGTCAGCGCCAGCTGCTACCAGCGCCAAAGCAGCCTCGGCGGTGGCGATGTTGCCGCCGATGACTTGAACATCAGGAAAGTGTTTTTTTACCCAGGTTATTTGGTCTAATACGCGTTGAGAATGGCCGTGGGCGGTATCCACCACAATCACATCAACCCCAGCCTGGACAAGGGCGGTGACGCGTTCTTGGGTGTCAGCACTGGTGCCGACGGCTGCGCCTACCCGCAATCGACCGTAGCTGTCTTTACAGGCATTGGGTTTTTCTTTGGCTTTTAAAATGTCTTTGACGGTGATCATGCCGCGTAATTGAAAATCATCGTTGATGATCAATACTTTTTCGATGCGGTGTTTTTGTAGAAGAGCAATAGCTTCTTCGCGGCTGGCGCCTTCCCGCACAGTAATCAGGCGTGAACGAGGGGTCATCAGGTTAGCGACGGGCTGATCCAGTGCCGTTTCAAAACGAACGTCACGATTGGTTATAATGCCGACCAGTTGCTCACCTTCAACCACCGGCATGCCGGAAAAATTATGCGCCTGGGTCAAGGCCTGCAATTCTTTGATGGTCGTGTCGGGGTTGACGGTGATGGGGTCTTTGACAATACCGCTCTCGAATTTTTTCACCGCCCGGACTTGCCCCGCCTGCTTGTCGATACCCATGCTCTTATGCAGAATACCAATACCGCCTTCTTGAGCCATGGTAATGGCCAAGCGGGCTTCTGTGACCGTGTCCATCGCCGCAGAAATTAAAGGAATATTGAGGGCGATTTGGCGGGTTAACTGAGTTTTCAGGCAGACATCTTTGGGTAGTACCTGGGAGTATCCAGGCAGCAGGAGGACATCATCGAAGGTCAGCGCTTCTTGGGGGAGTATACGGTTCATCGTTTATCCTTTTATTCAAAGACAAATTGTACAGGATTTCTAAAAAAAATATGATACTATTTTAAGGAATTAACGGGGTGTCACAGACTCACCCCCAATCACCTTATCTGGAAACTCTGCGGGATACCAACACCGAGTGTTTAAAAATTACCGAAAATTAGATCCTTTTCATGCCCGAGAGGCAGAAAAATACAGTAACCCTGTTCCCAGTCGTGAATATATCTTGGAATGCCTGGATAACTTGGGAAATACCGCTACGGCAGAGCGATTGCTGGATTTATTCGGTATTACTGACGAGGAAGCCAAAGCAGCCTTGCGATTTCGCCTTCGGGCCATGGAGCGTGACGGCCAAGTGATTCGAAACCGACGCGGCAATTATGCCCTGGTTAAAGAAATGGAGCTATTGCGCGGTCGTGTGGTCGGTCATAAGGATGGTTTCGGCTTTTTAATTCCGGACGATGGCAGTTCTGACCTATTTCTGACGCCGTATCAGATGCGCTCATTATTTCCGGGCGACATTGTCTTAGCGCGTGCTTCGGAACACGGTTCCCGTGGCAAGCGGGAAGGGGTGGTGGTTGAAATATTAGAACGCAATACCCAACAATTGGTCGGTCGCTACTTTAAAGAAAAAAATATCGCCTTCGTGCAACCAGATCATAAACAAATCACCCAAGACATCGTGATTCCGCCCGGTGAACAGGGCAAAGCCAAACACGGTCAAATTGTCGTTATCGAAATCATTAACCAACCGACAGCCCGACGGCAGCCTACGGGTAAGGTGGTGGAGATTTTAGGCAATCACCTATCCCCCGGCATGGAAATTGAAGTGGCCATGCGTTCGCATAGCCTACCTTATCATTGGCCGGCGGAAGTCAGCCAAGAAGTGACCCAATTTAGCACCGAAGTTCCCAAATCCTGGGAGCCGGGCCGAGAAGATATTCGTGACTTACCCCTAGTGACCATTGATGGTGAAGACGCAAAAGACTTTGATGATGCTGTTTACTGTGAACCAAAACCGCGTGGCGGTTGGCGGTTGATCGTCGCCATTGCCGATGTCAGCCATTATGTGCGGCCAGGAACGGCACTTGATCAAGAAGCCGCTAAACGGGGTAATTCCGTTTATTTTCCGGGCCGAGTGGTTCCGATGCTGCCGGAAATATTGTCCAATGAATTGTGCTCGTTAAAGCCCCAGGTCGATCGGTTTTGCATGGTCTGCGATATGACCATCGACAAAGACGGCAACCTCAAGCGTTACAAACATTATAATGCCGTGATGCGCTCGCGCGCGCGTTTGACGTATACCGAGGTCAGCGAGATGTTATTCGGTCGAAAAAAATCGCAACCGGCCTTATTACCCTACTTGCAAGCCTTAGCAGCGTTGTTTGCCCAACTGCACAGCCAACGGCAAAAACGCGGCGCCTTAGATTTTGAAACGGTTGAAACCCGCATTGTTTTTGGGAAAAACAAGAAAATTCAAGAAATTATTCCCGTTCAACGCAATCAGGCTCATCGTATTATTGAAGAGTGCATGTTGATCGCCAATGTGGCCACCGCAGATTTTTTACTCAAACAGCAGATGCCGACCTTATACCGTGTGCATCAGGGGCCTAATCCAGATAAGCTGCCCACGTTGCAGGATTTTCTGAAAAGTGTCGGCCTACGTTTGGGCGGTGGTAACCAGCCGACCCCCTTGGATTACTGTAAAGTGTTGTCAAAAATTGAGGGTCGTCAAGACGCACATTTGGTGCAAACGGTACTCCTGCGTTCCATGATGCAAGCCATATACGCGCCGGTTAACTCGGGCCATTTTGGTCTGGCTTACGATGTGTATACCCATTTCACTTCGCCTATCCGCCGCTACCCAGACTTATTGGTTCACCGGGCAGTGAATCATCTGCTCAGCAAACAAAAGAAAAACACCTTTGTCTATGATAAACAGGCCATGGCGCAACTGGGCGTTCATTGCTCAATGACGGAACGCCGCGCCGATGAAGCGACTCGTGAGGCGGTAGACTGGTTGAAATGTCATTACATGCAAAATAAACTAGGCCAGATTTTCGAGGGTATCATCACCACGGTGACTGCCTTTGGTGTATTTGTGGAATTAACGGGTATTTACGTAGAAGGTTTATTACATATCACGGGCTTAAAGGATGATTATTACCATTTTGATCCAGTAAAACATTTATTAAAGGGCAAACGCACGGGAACGACTTATCGACTCGGCGACCCCATTAAAGTATTGGTCGCTCGGGTTAATTTGGATGAAAAAAAGATGGATTTTGAGTTACCTTAAAGAACGCAGTAGTACTGTAACAATAATGGGTAAAGTGGTTCAGGCACTTTTCTCCAAGGCACAAAACGTGGCATGACGTTTTTATCCTGGGGCTGAGCTGTTACAACAATTTGGAGATTGATTCTATGCAAGCGCAAGCTATTCATCACGGCGGGAAACCGCATCAACATTATAAATTTATTGTGTATTTTATCTGCCTGATCGGGGCTTTGGGTGGATTACTGTTTGGCTTGGATCAAGGTTTTATCGCCAATGCGTTGAGTATCATTCAAACCCATTACCATTTGAATACCCAAGGCGCTGAGCAATATTCCGCTATTTTAGCCAGCGGTAGTGTCATCGGTGCTTTATTGGCAGGTGTGTTTGCTCGGGTGCTTGGCCGTAAAAAAAGTTTGGTATTTGCCGGATTGATCTTTAGCATTGCTTCCATTTTTTCTGCGACGTTACCTAGCTTTTTTCTGTTAAATGTGTGTCGTTTTATGCTGGGCTTTGGCGTCGGTATTGCTTCTTTTATCACTCCTTTATATTTGTCAGAAACAGCGCCAGCGGGTATCCGTGGCTCCATGGGAACCTTATTCCAATTGATGATCACGATTGGTATTTTCTTAATCGCTGCCACCAATGTTTATATTATTCATGTCTTTGTGGATCCTAAGGTCGCATTACCCTTGATGTTTCTAGTCATCGCCTTATTTGCGGTGTTAATGCTGATCGGTAGCCTGGCGTTGCCAGAAAGCCCACGTTGGTTGATGCTAAAAGGACGTAGAGAACAAGCCAGAAAAGTATTGACGCGTACCTTCAGCAACCCGGAGGAAGTGACTCTGGAAATGAATGAAATTGACCAAGTGCTGAGTGAAAATAAAGGACACGCGATTCGCGGTCTATTCAAAGGTCATTTTGTCAAGATTCTGATTATTGGTGTGTTGTTGCAGATGTTCCAGCAATTGGTCGGTATTAACGTCATGATTTATTACGCACCGACCATCTTCGGTTATGCGGGCATGAAAGGATTATTGGCAATGATGCTGGTGCCGACGGTGAATATGTTATTTACTTTCCCGGCCATTTTCTTAGTGGAAAAGTGGGGTAGAAAAAAATTGTTGTATGCCGGTGCTGTGATTATGTTAATCAGCATGCTGGCTGCTGGCTTAGCCTTTAATTCCATTGCTCATATTACCAATCTTGACCTAGTGGGTACTGTGCCAAAAACCGTATTACTTATCGCAGTGATTGTCTATATCTTCGGTTTCGCTTTTTCCTGGGGACCGGTCGCCTGGTTAGTTTGTTCGGAAATCTTCCCCCTAAAAGGTCGCGAATTTGGTATGACCATCACCACCATGGTCAATTGGACATTCGCCGGTTTAGTAATGCGCTACGCCCTATCGTTTATGGAGCATTTCGGTAGACCGTCGTTATTTTATTTATTCTCCTTCTTCTGTATCTTAGCCATTTTGTTTGTAGCAAAATGCGTGCCGGAAACGAAAGGAATTACCTTGGAAGAATTGGAAGAGAAGCTCAAAAGAAAAACCTAAAGCTTCGCTGCTATTCCCTCCAGGCGAAGAAGCTCATTGCCAAATCGTGGGCACGCTTCGCTTTGCCCACCCTACGATGTTTGTGGTGTGGTGGGCCCAGGGCACGCTGCGCTTTGTCCACCCCAGGATGTTTGTGCTGGGGTGGGCCCAGTAGGATAGGCAAAGCGCAGCGTGCCCACCATTTGGCTCAAACTTTATTCCTTAACTCACCCTGAATCCTCCGCTTATCTACGAATCAGATGCCTTTTGCATATCCCTAATCAATAGTTAAGAAATGGTTGATAATATATAACCATCGAACCCATTGTTTAGCTAAATATGTGTACTTATTGAGGCAGGAATCCAGTTATGTTAGATGAAAGCAAAGAATCACCCAAAGTATCACGCACAGAATTAAGAGTAGAAATTGGATCCTATAAATTTAGGTTATCCCTTAACGAAGAAGAACCCAAGACACCACAAGTAGTCATCAGTAGTCCGAGGTTAAATTATCCAAGCCTGGATAGCACAGCGAAAGGGTCTGCGACTTCCCCAGAAACCCCCGCGGTCAATTCCCTCTTTATCGAACCCCCACGCCAATCCTCGTATTCCAAAGTACAGTCTCAAATCACGGCAAAGCCAGGTGAAGTGCCCAAACTGCCTAAGGAGGAAAAACCCAAATTTACACTCCCAACGGTGGGTATCGTCAGCGTTTCGCCGAAAAAAAACAGCACAAATAAATTATTAGATCGTTTCGGCATCTCCTCTGATCCTGAAACCTATAAAGATGATAATTATAAACTACAAGGGATGCCTGATGGTTTATATGCTTGGATTAAAACCAAAACCGCCACGACGGTAAAGGGTCAGTTTTTCCCAGCGGGAACTATTTTTTGTCGCCTCAAAAACGGAATAGAGGGTGGCTCTGACCATAAAGGATTAGCTGAAAATGTAGGATTGGGGGAAAAGGATGATATTATCAAGAGTGAGCATATTGATGCAGGTGGTGTTCTCGTAATAAAAGATGATCAAATAAAAGAATGGAATTGTAGAACGGGACGGTTTTGGCAGCTATGTAAGCTTAACAGAGATAATATTAAATTTGAGGTAGGACTCCCTGAGGCTTGTTATAGGACGATTGGTCACAGAGGGGATTCGCCGTCAGCTGCCAGGGGAATGATCGCTCGAAATTTTGACTCCATTGAAGATTTCGAGAAGGCATCCTCTAAAATATTAGAGCAGGCATCCAAAGGTTTAGAGAAAACACCTTCTAGAAAAAGAAAAATCATGCCAAAGCCATCGCCAAGTGAATTTTTTACGTCTACGGGTCAACGAAAGACTTCTTCCTTAAAACCAGACCCATCGACATTGCCTTCAAGTAAAAGTTTCGGGGAGCTTACGCCCAAAATCACATAATGGTGGGACCATCCTGGAATGAGGGCAACTACACATTCCTGAAAAGCTTAATCATGACTTAGCATTTCTTCCAGATGGGTCTGGATGCCCAATCCCTGACAAGCAAGTCGGGATGGGCATCTTTGTTTTTTAATGGAAACTATTTTCGGCTGTTGTTCTGTTGTGTCGTATTATCCAAATCAATTGAGGAGTCGGTAGAAGCTTCTTCAGGTGCGGGTGGTGTTTCCGTAAATGTCTCAGATAGGTTACTTGTTGAGAACGCAGAGTGGTATGACTGGCCAGCCATGCCAAGCATTACGATGATTGCGAGGTTGAAGTCTTGTGGCCTGGCAGTTAAATAGTAGGCATATAACGCTTCCATAAAAACAGAAGAATTTTGAATAATCGGGTTTCGGGTTGCTCTCCTTCTAGCTCGATTGGATGATTCCACAACCGCCTGCGAGCTTGTAAAAAAAGAACTTGAAGATGATGCAGGGCTTCGTTCAACAAGTGGGTAAGTAGAAGACGCAGGGTCATTGCTGGAGGATGTCGAAGAAAACCTATCTTCCTTACTTTCTGTGGAAGGCGCCGTAAACCTACCCATGGTAGAGCTTGAGGAGGAAGATGATGATGAGGAACTGCTATAAGATGTGCGTGATGATAAAAAACTGAGTACAGAAGCCACTGGATAAAGCATTGCAAGGCTACTGCTATCAGCTGTATGTGATGATGAAAGGCCGAATCCAGAAAGTCCAGAAAATACTTGATAAAGCATTTCAAGGCCACTGCGTAATGTAGAAGAAACCTTAGCTTCCTTACGTTCTGTGGAACGTCCTCTCCAGCTAAAATCCCAGGTGTCGTCGCCGTAACTTGTGTGTGTCGAGAATGGCGAGGAACTGCTATGGACAAAGCTCGATGATAAAGAACTTGATTTGACTTCAGCATCGAGGGGAAAGCTCAGTAGTGAATTAAAATCCAACTCCGCAATACCATTTAGCTCCGCATGTGCAAACGTTGGGTGGTATCCGAAAACATTTGTTGAAAAAGGCATGTCAAACAACCCAGATCCGAGCGAAGAGAAGATTACTTCCGGCAAAGCTTTCGCCTCCCCCGGTTCTTTTAAAAATTGCAAAGGCCTTTCAGGGGTTGAGTTATCTGCCGCAAACCTTTGGAACTGTTCCACATCTCTGGGATGAAAAATCTCTCTGTTATAAGGATTTATCAATACCATGCTACCGTCTTTCGGATCAAACTTAAGTGGTTGTCGTTCATGGTTCTTGATTAGAAACTCTATGTTAAAAAACCTCCCATCAGAACAACCTACACGCAAATCAGCCGGGATAGTATCTAAGGTTGCTAAGTCCTCATCGGATGTCGGCTTAAATTCAGCTAAAGCAATCAACGCAAAATAAGCTGCCTCATACAAAGAAATATTGTTTTTTATGATGTTCTTATTGGCCGGATTCTTTATAATTTGTGATAAAATTTTGCGTGGCTCTTCCACCTTTGCCTTTTCTAGATTCTCTTTTTCCTTAAATTTTTCATCACAAAAAGAGTTCAATGCCTCTAGAACAGTTGAGATTTCCGTTCTATCCTGAAATCCCGTTAGGTTCTGTATGGCTTCGGCCAAGCTGGGTTTAATAATGGCTTTTGTGGATGGTATTGGAGAAGTAGGTTGCAAAGTTAAGTTTTCTGTTGTTTTTTGCATAGACATATCATGTACCCCTGTTTTATTAGTATGACCTCATTCCGCTACATTGGACGTAAGTTTATACAACATTACTAAGCTGCTGCAACAAAAAGATCAAGTATTTTCAAGACGTGCTTCTTTGCCTCGGCGTAATTCTTCTCGGCTACTTAAATAATCAAGTTTGAACTCAATGTTATTTCGCAAATCCCATAAGGTAAACTCAGTCTCGGAGGTCGCCTTACAAGTTCGTAATTCTACGCCCTTTAATTTCCCTGAAAATTTATCAACTAATTGTCGTGCCATTTGGGTGACAATTTCTTCAAAACTGGGGTTATCTATAGAATAAACAATTTGAAGTTCCACTTCATAAGGCTCTTCTTCATTTAATTCGGAATTAGGGTCAAATTTCATCCAGTATCCGACTATATCAGAGGTGTATCTTTTCCCTTGTTTGATAAGAAAGTCAAATATTGGATCAATACGACTTACTAAGCTATTCGGAAGTGCATGTCGCTTATAACGTGAAGATAACCAACTTTGTAAAATATTTTCTCCAGAGATATCCAAAACATAATTATCATCTGGGGCATAAGGGAATAATTTTTCTTTCGTAATAAAATATTTTGTGGGGGTTATTTGTAGGGTTGACGCATTATTATTATATAAAATAGGTAAATGTAAGATCCGAGGATTTTTACCAAAAGTGCATTGACCATCCTCTTTTTCTATCCGATTACAAGAAACGAATTCTATAACCGGTTCTTTAATTATATCATCTTGTGCAATGTCACAACTATGTGAAATAGCCATTGCTACTTGCGCGTGATTTTGGGAAAGACCTAATGCTGATAATCCTTGCGGATTGGAAAGTAAGCTTCCCTGACGCCATTTTGTGTTTCTTGACCAGGGACATTGATCAATCTCGATGAAAAGGATTAGAATAGTCACTTGCGGCTTGTTTTGAGGAACGCCGAGGCGGTTTATCATCTTTATGTATTTTGCGATTCAGTGCTTCTTTTTCAGCTATTGATTTTAAAAAAGGGAAGTACTCTTTTAAATCTTCATTAGCTCGAAGCTTGTCTAATATTGAATAACCACCTTCAAAAATAGGTCTTCGTATTATCGTATCCATACGAGGTATATTGAATTGTTTTAACTCAGCTGCAATAAAAAAAAGTTTCTTGATGTGCAATATAGAATCAATTTTAGGGCCTTGTCCTTCAAGCCAGGCATAGATAGTAGGCCTAGTCACGCCTAAAATCACCGCAAGATCAGACGTGTTTAAGCCAAATATGTCACGAATGAGAATTATCTGGTCAACTACTGAAAATTTATCGATATCTGCATGTGAAGTCTCAATAATTTCTAAAGCCGGCATATATGGGGTAAATTTCGATATATTACCATCCGTTAGCATCCCACCCGTGCCAACAATTTCGAAAGCTAAAAGAAACGTAAACAATGCTCGCGAAGTTTTTTTATTTTCGTTATATATGGGCCAGGTTGTGATCATGCTTTTATTTCCAATCTTTAAGTGCATCTTCAGTTACTGAAGCATGGAAGGCTTTACTTAAAATCTTATTTGACTGTAGTAATTGTAATTCAATTGGGTTAATGTCAAAATTCAATCTTTGAGACTTGAAATAATCCATATCTAACACGGCCACTTTACCATTTAGGTTAGAAAATTTGTGAGGCAACTCAAGTTGCAATGGTTGCAGGTCTGGTGGTAATGCAAGCTGATCATAAAGCATCATTATTCTAGCTACAAGGCTTCCATCTTCGATTGTTGTTAATGTTTCAATGAAATTTTTGGTCAGAGACCCTCCCAGGAGTGAGGAGAATCCAAATAAAGATGGGTTTAGATATTTTTCAATTTTATTGTTTTTATTTTCAGTAATTGCATTTAAATAGCGTAGACCTATGTTTTCTATATATGAAAGATCTACTATTTCATGAAGCAATTCTAACCCATCGATTAATTTACTAGAAAAATCTTTGAATATAGTGTAAGTCGTAGTGTGGAAAATTAGAGCATCGGTAAATAGCAAATATCCCTCGGTACGATTCGTGTTACTAAAGCTCCAGCGGATTTTCTGTTGTTGGGTCATCTCTGCTTTAGGATTATTAAGATTCAAAGCAAAAGAAATTAAATTGTCTGTTCTGTAATCAGGGTACCCCCGACGGCGCAGGGAATCTTGTAAGGTTTTTTGAACATAATCGCCCATTTGCTGAATAGGATTGAACTTTATTTGAGCAATTGTATAAAAAACAGGAGCTGACGTTAGTTTTGCACTCATTGAGATAGTCTCATTTATTGAAATGATACGCCTAACTCTATTTTACACTTAACTTTACACTTTGCAATACCAATGAGGCGACGCGACAACTTCAGGGGGTGCCTCATTAAAAAATAGATGAAAAGTTAAAAAAATGTGTATTTTCAATGTTTTAGTTAATAACGAGGAGCTTGAAATGCACAAAGAATAGGTTGGTTTTATTGATTTTTTGCAAACAACCCCCAGCCATCGCTTAAACAGGAAAAAATTATATCTCCGTCTATGCATTAACTAGCGCTTTTGCAAGCGAAATCAGCTGGTTTTGGGGAAATGAAAAGTAGATGTAAAATCAAACGAAATCACGACAATTCCTGAGCTGTTAGACATTTTAGATCTAAAGGGAACTATTTTTACCATGGGTTCGTCTCAAAAAATCAAAAATTGACTTGTACCGTAAAAATACGGTATACACCGCTCGTGCTTGAAGATACGATCATGGCTTTGGTAATGAGCGGTATATACCTGTAAGCTTTTGTCATGTCATTACCTATAGGAGACTTTATTACCGAATGGTGGGCACGCTTCGCTTTGCCCACCCTGCTCATTCATGACCAAAAATAAGGACAAAACGAAACATTCTCGCCTGTAACAGTACCCATTTTTCCGGTAGGGTTGGTAAAGCGATCAGCAAAAGTAATTTGATCTGACAGTTTATAATTTATCGGGTATATTGACTGTCAGACCAAGTTTGAAGTTTTACAAGCCACAGACTACTTATTTTGAGAGTAGAAAATCCTTATAGTTTTTTATTTTTTTGAGATGCAAGGGAGATTCGTTCTCGTTAAGAACACAATAATATATTTTTTTATCTTTCAGTTTTTTCGCTGGATAAAAATGCCATTCTTTAAGATCAGGGACAACGGAATCTTCATTGGAAAATAAAGTTATTTTTTCTTTATTTTTCAAGGATTCCAAAAGATCATTTGAGGCATTATCGCCCTCAGCTAATTCATAGTATGTACGCATGTCTTCTTCAGTTCTAACAATTAACCAAATAGGTTTTCCCAAGCTATCTACCATTAAGAAACTACCGGAATCATCTAGCAAGTAGAATTCGATAATATTATTCTCATCGGCTATTTGATTAAACATAGAGATAAAATCGGAATCTTGTAATGGATGATCCTTCCGGGCTTTTAGGTAATCTAAAATGCCCGCAAAAGTTTGGGTGTAAAAGTTTAGCGTTAGCTCTCGTATGTAAGAGATAAGCTTCTCGTCATAATTGGCTTCACTTTTTGGTATAAAACGATCAATTTCATTATTGTTAAAAGCGGCGATTGCCGTTTCATGATTCGCTTCACCGGTAAACATAATAATTTTTATGTTAGGTATATTTTCTTTAAGTAATCTAGCTAGTTCTAGACCATTCATTTCTGGCATTTCAAAATCGATAATGGCAAGCACAGACGGAGAAAAGCGTTCGTCATTATAAATTTCTTTATAAACATCTGAAATTTTCAGACCTACGGATATTTCTGTAAAATCTTCATACGATATATTTAGGTATTTATTTTGGTATAATTTCTTATGATCTTGTATTAATGCGTTTTTACCTTCAATAGCAGATGCAAAAGAATTACACCTGAAATATTTGGACAAGACGAAGGTAAGATTGTCTAATAAAATTGAATCATCATCAATAATTGTTACTGTAGTTGGATGGTATAGAATGGATAAATTTTTCATTGGTAATTCCTTTTAATTAAATTCGCTAAGCGTTAGTCTGCTCAGCGGGAATGGGAAAGGTCAAAGTGAATTCAGTATATTCTCCGTAAACAGACTTACACGTAATGTCTCCTCCAATAGCCTGCATTGTTTTTTTACAAAACGACAAGCCAATTCCAGTCCCTTTGTTAGTCCCATAGGTAAAAAAGTCATCAAATATCTTCGGCATATGTTTTTTTGAAATACCCACGGCTGTATCCTTAAAGTGGATCTCATTTCCTTTTTGTCCAAGTTCGGTCCAAATAATAATCTTTCCTTTTCTGGCTTTTTGAATAAAGTATATAGAGTTTTTAAATAAATTAAAAAATATATGCAAAATTAGCATTTCTTCGGCATAAAACTTAAAGTCTTTATGGCCAAGTACCTCAATTACTGGTTGTGGATTAACAAAAGTATACTGAGAAATCGCTTTTTGAATACACTCTCTGGCGGAACACGCTTCAAAACGAATGGCTTCTACATTACGATTTTTAATATTAGAAAGCAATATATCAATGACCATATTCGACTGGTCCACTTTTTTCTCAATACTATCCACAACCTGAGCCAAAAGTTTTATTTGCTCTTCAGATATGGTTTCTACTTGTAGTTGATTGTTAACGGCTTTTTTATAGGCATCAATTAGATCAGGAATTAATTGCTTAAATCCTTTTGCCGCTGCTTTTATAGCAGCTAGTGGTGTCCGCAATTCATGAGCAATAGTAGCTGTTACCATAGTCATGCCTTTGAGCTGGTGCTCTACTCCCTGTGTTTTTGCTTTCGACTCAGCCGCTTCTAAAAGAGCTATTCTTTCATGCTCTTCGGCGAGTTTTAGGTCGGTAATATCTATTGATATACCAACAACTCCTATGACTTCATTTTTATTATCGAACAGAGGCATACGGGTGGAAAGGTAATGAACAATTTTGCCATTTTCATCATAGAATGATGGTTCTTCAACGTTTACTTTAGGTTTGCCTGTTGCAATTACTTGCATATCGTCGTGCTTGAATGACTGTACTTGTTCTTCAGTCCAGTTCGCTATTCTCCCCATTTCCTCGTAGGTAATACCTATAAAGTCTTCTAGTTTTTCGAGGCCAACGAATTTTAGAACGTTATTGTTACAACCCTGAGTTATGCAGTTTTTATCAAGCCAATACACGTTATTAGGCATGTGACTGATGAGGTTCACATAATATTCATGTATAGCCTTAATATCGCTGGGATTATCTGGGTTAGTTGTGTGGGAAAGATAAATATTTTTGTCCATATTTGCCCATAAAATCAATATATTTATATAAAATTAGTGAATTATAATAATTTTCACCCTTGTTGTGTGAGATATATAGCTATTTTAGCCTATTTGCTTAATGTTAACTTAAAAAAATAACAGTATTCAAATACTTGGGCCAAATGTACTTATAAAGTACAATAGTCTCATAAGAAAAAATACTTCAATCTATAAGAAGTGGGGATTAGCTTATCATTTAACTTCCATATAATAAAACTCTTAATATTTAGGTAAAGTATGCAAGAAAAAATTGCAATAAGAACCGTTCAGAATGAATCAGAGGTAGAGCTTATTTTAAGTTGGGCGGAAGCAGAGAAATGGAATCCTGGAAAATATGACTATAAACCCTACTTTGAAATGGATAAAAAGGGCTATTTATTATTGTTAGTTGATGAAAAGCCTGTCGGCTCTATATCACTTGTAAAATATTCTAATGAATTTAGTTTCATAGGGCTGTTTATTGTTTTACCAGAATATAGGTCACGTGGTTTAGGCAAGGTGCTTTGGGAAGCTGCCATGCTTAATTTAGAAAAATTCCCTACTATAGGCCTATATTCCGTTCCGCAGCAGGTCTCACGTTATTCTACCTCTGGGTTTGTAGAAGCCTATAAGAATAAGCGTCGTAGTGCACAGGCGCCCGAAAAACCAGAAGAGATATCATATTTGATGGATGCAAAAAAAAATCCTAACCGTATGTTTAGTGCATTATGTCGATATGATAAAGAAGTGTTTACTCATAACAGAGAAAAGCTTCTTAATAGTATGTTAAAAATGCCACAAACATTTGCATTCGTTTCTTTTAACAAAAACGACAGAGTAAATGGTTATGGCATCGTGCGTCCTTGTATGGAAGGGTTTCGCATTGGTCCGTTGTATGCGGATGATTGTGAAAGTGCGAAAACACTTTTTAGAATATTATTGTCTAGAATTCCAGGAAAATCTTTTATTCTAGATATGCCTGAGAATAACACATTTAGCGATTTATTTGCTGAATATTTTAAATTACAGCATGTCTCACAAGCAGACACAGTTGCAATGATTAAAGGCGAAGAGCCAAAGGAAATAAAAAAGGAACAGTAGATGCTACGGATTGGGTTCTTTAGAGTTGGGGTGAGTTATGGAAAAAAAATTAGCAGCATTCCAGGGCAAGAAAAAGCCTTTTGATAAGACCAAGCTAATTCATGATTATATACAAAATCAGGCTATGGAGTTCCCCAATAACCAAGCTGTAACTGATGAAAAGATAACAGTTACTTATAAAGAATTGAATGACAAAGCTAATCAGCTTGCGCATTATCTTATTTTGAATGGGTATATAACTACGGGAAAATTAATTGGAGTTTGCTTTAATCCATGCGTTGATATGATCGTTGCCGTACTTGCAATAATCAAGGCTGGCGGAGCTTATCTTCCCATTGATTTAAATTATCCAACAGAATACATTAACATGGTTCTAAATGATGCCAATCCTGGCATTATTCTTACTAATATACGAAATTGCGTAAAATACCGTCAGGTAATTAACGTTAATAATTTGAACTTATATGGATATAGTATAGCTAACTTAAATATCACCCTGAATGCTGGGTCTCTCGCCTATGTACTATACACTTCTGGAAGTACAGGGAAACCAAAGGGAGTTATGGTTCCTCATATGGCGGTCAATAATCATATGCTCTGGATGCAGGAAGAATTTCAATTCACAGAGAATGATCGGATTCTATTAAAAACACCGCTGGCGTTTGACCCTTCTGTATGGGAAATTTTTTTGCCTCTATTTACCGGCGCAAGATTGATTATTGCTCCACTCGGTGCGCATATTGATCCGCATATTCTTGTACACCAAATTATTGAGCATGCCATTACCACAATACAATTTGTTCCTACTATTTTAGACAAATTTCTACGTAATCAGGATCTAGCGAAGTGTCATTCTTTAAGTAAGATTTTTGTAGGTGGTGAATCTTTATTATCAAGTACTAAGAAGTTGTTTTTTGAGAAAATGACATGCCTGCTAATTAATTTATATGGTCCAACAGAAACTACTATTGATATCACTTCGCACATTGTTAAGAACAACCAGGAAGATATAGAAACAAATCATCTAGGAAAACCTATCTATAATACGAAAATATATATTTTAGATGATAAAAAAAATCTATGTGTTCAAGAACAAGTTGGAGAACTATGTGTAAGTGGTGATTGTTTGGGGCTTGGATACTTAAATAATCAAGAAGCGACAAAAACCAGCTTTATTGATAATATTTTTTGCCCAGGTGAAAAACTATATAAAACTGGCGATATGGTCCGTAGTTTACATAATGGCCTCATTGAATATATAGAAAGAAAAGACAGGCAAATAAAAATCAATGGCATGCGTGTCGAACTGCAAGCATTGACGGACAAGATTAATCAATACCCAGACGTTCAAGATTGCTTTGTTTTCAAAAAAGTAATGGGCGATTCTTGTGCTTACTTAGCTTGCTATCTGATTTGCAAAAAAGGTAAAGAGATTAATTTGGATCTTTTAAAAAAGAGTATTGAGAAGATATTCCATAGTTCATTAATACCAAAGGATTTTATTTTTGTTGAATCATTTCCATTGTTGCCTAATGGAAAAATAGATGTAAATAGGTTCGCTAAGCGTGATCTTGAAGAAATTATACCTGACAAAGATGCTTCAAAAAAAGACATTTTATCTTTTTTAATGCAATGCTCTGAGAATTTGTTAAATATTCAAGACATCTCAGCAAGTAGAAGTTTAAGCGAATATCATATCGACTCCTTATTTGGTTTGATTCTAATATCCAGTATTGAAAAAAAATACAATGTAGTTATTCTGATGCAAGAATTCTTGAGAAGCAAGAATCTAGATCAGCTTTCATCATTAACTTTTAATAAGTTGCGTGGAAAATCCATTAAACCAAGGAGCAACCCCATCATTATATTAAAAAATAATGGTCATAAAACGCCTTTATTTTTAGTGCATCCCATCGGGGGTACAGTGTTTTGGTATAGCTACATAGCGAAATATTTTGACATAGATAGACCATTGTATGGAATACAAGACCCGGGGATCGAATCTGATGGTTTTTTATTTCATAATTTGGAGGAAATGGCTGATTATTATTTGAGTTGCATCAAAGACGTGCAGCCGAATGGCCCATATATTATAGGTGGAGCTTCTTTTGGTGCCACTGTAGCCGTTGAAATTTGTAGAAAATTACAAAAAGAGGAAGTGCTTGCTATCCCCGTTTTAGATGGATGGGCTGTCTATCCAGATGACCTTAGAAACGACAACTATTTTAAAGAATCCATGCAGAAGCAACAGAATGACTGGAAAGTTAAATTTTGCGCTTATAATTATACAGAGTTTGAAAAAATATTCCAGAGACAACAGTATCTGTTAAGTTTACTATTTAAATATCAAATGAAAAAAATAGACCATAAAATTTTTGTTTTCAAATGCAAAGAAATAATGAGTATATTTTCGGAAATTAATAGCTACGATAATAATTGGAGTAAATATACAAAATATATGCCGTATATTATCAATGTCGATGGTAATCATGAAACAATGTTCCAGGAACCCTATGTAAAGAACTTATCTTCCAGATTGTCAGAGATTCTACATAAAACGGATGTTGAACATTCGCATTTCAAGATGAAAATAAATCAGCTAGATTCAAAGTGTGTTTCAACTCCTGTAATAAAACTCCTGGGAGATCGTGTCTATTAGCTGGCCTATGAGCATAGGATTGCTTCATTTTTTATTCAATAAAATGGTATAGCGTTTCATCATCTCAGCTTGAAAACAGACTAGTTATTTTTGTAAGCATTTAAATACACCTCTAGTCCTTGTTTTTTGAGTATTGCGATGGATTCTTGCCAAGATACATTTTCTCCTTTTTTTAAAGATTCTAAAATTCGAATAATGGAGGTGGCTACTTCTGCAGATTCTGTTGCGCTGTCCAGCTGTTCTAAAAAATCTTTGGCAGCGAATAACACGCTGTTAGCCTCAGCAAAAGTAATAGGAGTGCTGTTATTGTGCTGCTCCAACCATTGTCGGCTTTGCAAAACGCTATTGACATGCAGTTGAATTAAATAGGTTGCGCGTCCTATTAATTTTAAATTACTGGGCTGCACATTGGTCATGGTATTGCCGACAACACGTCCAACCTTGGCCATGGTAGCGCTTGATACCGCATTTAATAGAATTTTTAAAGCGATGAGAAGGTTTAGATTAAAAGGATCTTGTTGAGTCATATTCAAGCAAATACAGGTCAAATCATCCGAAACACTGGATTTATTACCGAGCATTAAAATGATAACTGGCGTGTGGTTAGTTGAAAATTGATGTAACCACTGCTGAGAAATGGAGGTCATTGGTTCATCTCCGAACAAAAACATCACGCCAAGATCATTTGCCTTCGGAATGAAATGCCGTAACCTCTCATCGGAAGACGAAAGATCATAATAAGTCTGTTGCTCCGAGCCCGCCTTGCTAAGGCTTAGCAAAGCAATTTCGCGTAAATAGGAATCTGTCAATTCTGCGAATGGCTGTTGATAGAAATCCATCGCTAAACCTTTGAAAGGCCGATGGAGTAAAAGATTCCAGGCCTCAGCTTGACTCAGTGCGGGTGACCAAATTTCTATCCAGGATTTTTTAACCGTGGCATCTTGCCTATCTAAGGGCGGCAAACGAAATGTCGGTGAACGTTCCGTGACATCGACAAAAGCACAGAGCAGTCCCTTGCCCGCAAAGTAATGACTGTGGCCACCTTGTTGATAGGTACTCGCTTCTTTGTCGACCCACACCGCCAGTTTATCGGCGATATGAACAACATTTTTTTGGACTTCGGCAAATTGCTGCAATTGTTGTGTAAGCTGATTGGAATCACTAAACCCGATTTGTGCCAATTCCTCCCCAGCAAGAAAAGTTTGCAAAAGGCGATAAACCGCATCCTGCAAGACAGCGCCCATGACATATAAACCAATGGTCGTGGCTTGCATGCGGGTAGAACCGCTAATGGCCTGCGGCCCCGTCGCCAAATTGATTTTATGGATGCCGGGGTGTTCCAATACCGACTTGCTTCTCGCAAAAGGCAGCAAAACTTCGTCGGGGTTGTTGTAAACAAAGAATAAACGATCCTTTTCCGTTTGCGGGTTTTGTTCTGCGGCAGCTAAAATACAACCGATTACAGCGGAAGTTTCACCCCCTTCGGTCATGGCGAATACCACATCCTCTTTCGTGATCTGAGCGTCCTGCAACTGCAATTTGCCAATGAGTTGTAGATCTTCAAACCCTTCCAGTGAACTAATTAATGTTCGATCACCGCCCGTAATTTCGCCCTGGAGGCGATTTTCTATATTAGGCAATCTCTGTTCAATTTTATGCCAAAAAGGCATTTGCTTCAGCTTTTGCCAAAAGGGGCGCCACAGCCCACTTTCTAAGGTAGCAGCCAATCGGCCGGTCGATCCAGTCCCGTAATAATAAACACGATGTCCGTGCAGCAGTGCTGATTGGATGCTATCAGCGGCGGTATTCAATGCGGATAACGTAGCGGGATCACGAATAATGCCATTTAACTTACGCACAATATCTTCATCCACCGCCAATAAGGCACGCAGACCGGCAGCCGTATCCTGTGCAATTAAGTGGCTCAGTGATTCCGTTTTGGGGTGACGTTGTTCTGTTAATAAGCTATATAAATGAAATTGCTGTTTGTTATTTACATAATCCACGGAGTCGGGAGATTGGGTAATCGCCAATAGTTTTAGCAAAGCCGATTTTTCTGTGGATAAGGGATTGGACATGTATTTTCCTTGAAGATGAAAGCCAGCACTGGTGCTAAGAATACTACAGAAACCGTCGTTGACTTGTAAGAAAATAGTAGTAAGATGAACAAAGCCCGACTGTGGGCACCCGCGCCCATTCTCTGGATACTGGGCGTCCATTCTCTGTATGAGGATATAAGGAGTTATCGATGAGCGTGCAAATTGGACTTGATCTATTTGAGAAAAAATGGCCGAAATCGTTGAAAGGCGCCAAAGTAGGTCTTCTAGTTCATCCCCCGTCTATCAATAAAAATTTTGTCCACGCAGTCGATTTATTTTTGCCATCGAAAAAGTTCAAGTTGACCACACTGTTTGGCCCTCAACACGGCATCCGCGGTGAAACCCAAGATAATATGATTGAATGGGAGGGGTTCACTGATCCCAGAACCGGATTACCTGTTTATAGCCTTTATGGGGCGAACCGCAAACCCACTCCTGAAATGCTCAAAGATGTCGATGTGATGGTCATTGATCTCCAAGATGTTGGTGCGCGTTATTATACCTTATTTGGACGATGGAACTTTGCCTGCAAGCCTGCGCTGAAGCGGGAAAGTCCGTGCTGATTTTAGATCGACCCAATCCTATTGGCGGAGTGGAAGTAGAAGGTCCCGTATTAGATCCTCATTATGCCTCATTTGTCGGTAACCGGCCTATCCCGGTTCGACACGGTATGACTATCGCCGAAGTAGCTCGTTATCTCCAAGAAACGTATTACCCGACATTAAATTTGCATATCATTCCTATGAAAGGCTGGAAACGCCGAATGTCTTATGATGACACCGGGCTGCCCTGGGTGTTGCCATCACCCAATATGCCATTTTTGGGTACGGCTTATGTTTACCCAGGCATGTGTTTACTGGAAGGTACGCAAGTCAGTGAAGGCCGAGGCACTACCCGACCGTTTGAAATATTCGGCGCCCCTTACATTGACCCCGAAGCACTTATCAAACAGCTCAAGAAATTTAAATTACCCGGAGTCACGTTCCGGCCGCATTATTTCCTGCCGACTTTTCAAAAACACCGCGACGAGCTATGCGGTGGTGCGCAAATGTACGTGACCAATACAAAGAAATTTAAACCATTTAAAACAGGCATCGCCATTTTAAAAGCGATTCACGATTTATACCCGAAACAATTCGCCTGGAAACAACCCCCTTACGAATACGAATATGAAAAAATGCCCTTCGATATCCTTGCTGGCACCGATAAAATAAGGCTGGGGATAGAACGTGGTGAAAAACTGAAGACCATGGAAGCCAGCTGGACAAAAGAGTGTAAATATTTTGTTAAAAATGTGCGAAAGAAGTTTTTAATTTATTCCTAAAAAAATCAATACTGTCCGCATTTTCACTGCGCATTGGGTTTTATCCCCTCCAGGGGCTAAAATTGATTTTAACCCTTGGAGGGGATAATTAGAGGCAATAGCATGCTAGTCCATTCCCCTCAAGCACTCAAATTAATTCACTAGGCCCCAAATTTCTAATTGTCGAAAGGCTTGGTGAATAAATAATTTATCGCCGGTGATGCAATCCCAGCCAGCGGTGGATGCAGTTTGCAAGAAAGGGGTCATGTAGTCGGGGTTTGCAGTGGCGCTGAAGGCTAGAGAATCTAATTGAAATTCAGATTGTGTTGCGCCGGCAGTAGCTTGATAAACGATATCCATGGCGATGGCAGGGTGGTTTGGAATGGGTTTTGGTAATTGCCAGTTCGGGCATTGTTCCAAATAAGCGGAGATGGGCAAAGTGTTGATAATAACATCGAAAGGTAGGGAAGTTAACGTCAATAATGTTTGAAAATCCAGGCAGTCACCGCCCCATTTTTGCGTAAAATGCTGTGCTCGCGACAGGGTGCGGTTACATAGACTGATTTGTGCTCCACGCTGAAGCAGTGCATAAGCAATCGCTTGTGCAGAACCGCCGGCGCCAAGAATGAGTACTCGTAATTGCGGTAACGTTGTTTTTTTCGTCAATAAATCCACAGCGGCTAGGCCATCTGTGTTGTAGCCAATATATTGTTGAGATTCGCATTTAATGGTATTGACTATTCCCGTTTCCGCCGCTTCATCTCGTAGTGAATCGACAAGTGAAGCGATACTTTCTTTGTGCGGCATAGTAACGCTGAAGCCGGCAAAGGGTAATTGTTTTAGCAATGGTAGTGCGGTGGGTAAATCCTGGCTGCTGACTTTTAAGCGAACATAAACCGCGTTTTTTTGCAATTGCTTGAATACGGCATTATGGAGTAGCGGTCCACGGCTGTGCAGCACGGGGTCACCTAGCAATGCGTAAATAGCGGTATCGCGATTCAATTGATGAACTCGATAAATATGAGTCAGCTCGGCTAACGTCAATTGCCCAGGCGCAGCGGAGGTGGCTTCATCCAGGCTGCCGTAAGTAAACGCGCTGCCAACCACAGGGGCAAGAATACGGCTGGCCTGGCCGTATTCGCCCATGGCCATGCCGATGATACGGCGCTGCTGGCTGGTTTTCTGTAGAAAAAGTAATAGTCGCAAGGTATCCGATAATTCGTGAGCAAACGTCGCTATTTTTATTAAAGCAAAGGCGGGATGTGTGACTAATGTTAAAATCGCATCGAGATTTTCTGGGGTCTCGGTGAAATTATGGTAGGAACCTATTAATTGTATATCAGGAAACTGATGATGAATTTCTTGAATAAACTCCTCGGGAACATCGTATTCGATATCTAAATAATCAGGCGATAGACCCGCTAATTCTTTCAAAATCGCTAAGCGTTGTGTTTCGGATATTTCCTGCTGTCCACCTTGCGATTGTTTGCGGAAGGTAAATAAAACTGGGAGAGCAATTTCTTGGCGTAACTGAGCGATATCGGAGAGGTTAAATGATGACCAATAATCTAGGCGAAGCTCTATCAGATCCGCTAAAGGCGACGCCTGCATGATTTGTTTTTGCGCTGTATGATAATTCGCAGCGGTAATGCTGGCAACTCGCATGCCTTCCCCTCCTGGCGCTTCTTAAAGACGTTTACCCAATGCTTGAGCCACTTGGCGCAATTCCGTCATGGTATCCTGAAATTGCGGTAAAGTTAAGGATTGGGGGCCATCGGAAAGTGCCCGTTCTGGATCGGGATGAATTTCCATCATCAAACCATCTGCGCCGGCAGCTACTGCCGCACGTGCTAATGGGGGCACAAACTGACGAATGCCCACGCCATGGCTGGGATCGATAATAACCGGTAAATGACTAAGCGATTGTAGTACCGGAACAGCCGCGATATCCAAGGTATTGCGGGTGTAATTTTCAAAAGTGCGGATGCCGCGCTCACACAAGATCACCTGCGTGTTGCCCGTGCTTAAAATATATTCTGCCGCTAATAAAAATTCATTATACGTGGCTGCTGAGCCGCGTTTTAATAAAATGGGTTTTTGCGTTTGTCCTGCGGCTTTTAATAAATTAAAATTCTGCATATTGCGGGCGCCGATTTGCAGGATATCAATATAATGAGCCAATAAATCGATTTGATCGAGACTCATGACTTCGGAAACCGTGAGCAGATCGTATTTTTTAGCTGCCGCTTGCATGTAACGCAGGCCTTCTTCGCCCAGACCTTGAAATTCATAAGGTGAAGTTCGGGGTTTGTAGGCTCCGCCGCGCAATATGGTGGCGCCACAAGCAGCCACCACAGCGGCTGTTTCGGTAATTTGTTGTTCGGATTCAATGGAACATGGCCCAGCCATCACCACTACTTGTTGATCTGCACCGATAGTTTTATTACCGATAGTAATGACGGTGCGCTGTTTCTTGGTCGCACTGCTGGCCAATTTATATTTTTGTTGAAAAGATTGTACACCGATCACGCCGGGTAAATGCGTGAATTGCGCGGCGTTGACTAACTCATTGACGCCGTGAATGACGGCGAGTGCCAAACGCCCATCATCCTGACTAGTCACCGCGTGTAAACCCATCCACGCCAATTTTTGGATAAGTTGATCGACTTCTAAATGGCCGATATCTGGTTTGAGTAGTAATAACATAAATACAATCTCAGATGAAGAATACCCTTGGCAAACGCTGGCGTCCCGCGTTGCCAGTTATTCGCTTATTGTTGACACAGTTTTACAAATTCTGCCATCAGTATATTTCCCTGCGGAGTCAAAATCGATTCCGGATGAAATTGCACGCCGAATGACAAATGCTGGCGATGGCGCATACCCATGATAAGCCCGTCGGACGTTTCTGCTTCGATGATAAAATCCTGAGGAAGATTATCACGACGGACGACCAAGGAATGATAGCGACCCGCTGCAAATGGCAAAGGCATGCGTCGATACAATTGCTGTCGATAATGGAAAACCATGGCCGGTTTACCATGGACAATTTCTTCAGCGCCCACCACTTCACCACCAAAAGCGACGGCCAGAGCCTGGTGCCCCAAACAAACGCCGAATAACGGGACTCGACCGCTCCACGCTTTGATTAACTCAATGCAAATGCCGGCTTGTTCCGGCCGACCAGGACCGGGTGACAAAATAATGCCACGGGGCTGCATGAGTTCAATTTCAGGTAAGCTAATTTTATCGTTTCGAAAAACGCATACTCGCTCCTCCAGCGCAGCCACTTGCTGAAAAAGATTGTGAGTAAAGCTATCATAATTATCGATGAGCAGTATCATGAGGCGCCTCGTTCTGCTAACGCAATGGCTTGTAATACACCTTTCGCTTTGTGTCGGGTTTCTTCCGCTTCTTGTTGAGGATCGGAATCAAAAACAACGCCACAACCAGCGCGAATGTGAACTACGCCATCTCGAATGATGCCGCCGCGAATGGCGATGCAACTGTCTAAATTCCCCGCATTGTCTATTTTACAGATGGCGCCCCCGTAGAGGTGACGCTTGCTGTTTTCCAATTCATCAATAATGGCCATGGCTCGGATTTTTGGCGCACCGCTTAATGTCCCAGCTGGAAAAGTGGCTTTCAATAAATCAAAGGCATCAAATTCAGTGGCCAATTCACCGGTGACATAGCTGACTAAATGCACCAGATGCGTCAATTGCAGTCCGGTCATTAAATCGGCCACTTGCACGCTACCTGGTTTGCAAACCACACCGATGTCGTTGCGCGCTAAATCGACTAGCATTAAATGTTCGGCTCGTTCTTTTTCATTGTCACGCAGTTGTTGAATGAGGGTTGTGCTGGATTCAGCGGTTAATGGCGCCGTACCGGCAATAGGAGCGATTGTGACTTGGTGTTCATGTAAACTGACTAATTTTTCGGGGGAGGCACCAAAAGCAATAAATTCAGGGGTGGTGAAATAGAACATGTACGGCGTTGGGTTGCTTTGTCTCAGAATACGATAAATAGACAGTGGTTCAGCCGAAACAGGTGTAGAAAATGTCCGAGATAGAACAATTTGAAACGCATCGCCGGCTCGGATAAATTGTTTCGCTTGATTTACTTTTGATTTAAATTCATCGTCTTCGCAATCGGTCTGAAAATTCAGGTGATTTTGTCGATGAGTATACTGCATCGCTAAAGTCACAGAAGGCGAGTAATTCTGTAATTGCGTGAGGATTTCTTGTAGTTGCTGATGGGCTTCTTGGTATGCAGCCTCTTCATGGCTATCGATGTCCGCCACAACGACAATCAATAGTTTACCGGAATCGTGATCAAAGACGACGTTGATGCGATAGAAGTGAAATAGAATATCGGGAATGGCTTCGTCATCGCGATGCCGATCGGGAATTTCTTCAAAATAACGAATGGCATCATACGCTAAGAATCCCATCATATGCCCAGCCAACTTAGCGGCTTCATCCCCCGTGCTGTGGTAATGCTGATGGAATTCTCGCAGTAATTCCAAGGGTGATTCCGTATGTGTTTCGCTGCCTTTAGGGGTGGTGATCACCGTTGTGCCATTTTTACTGGTAAACGTAGCATAAGGTTGATAGCCAATAAACGAATACGAACCACTCTCACGAAATTTGAATCCCGATTCCAATAACATCGCATGGGTATTGGCGGGAACCAAGCATTCAAATGCAGCAATGGGTGAGATGGTGTCTGCCAGCAATTCCCTGTAGACAATAACATAAGGTCGTTCTTTGGCGGGTTTTTGCAAGGATTCATGGGTGTTCTGAAACATGCCTTTACCTCAAATGGGCCAGTAGATAATCGCGCATTTTATTATCCAGTCGTTTTAATTCATTGGAACCGCGGGTAATCTTCGCAATACTGACATTTAACTCTTTTGCCATTTCGCGTTGCGTGCGTTGCTGCTTGAGTAACTCTTTGACGATTAAACAACGCAATGCCAGGTTTTGCTTTTCTTCCGGCGTAAAAAAAAGCTCGAACAACGCGGCCAACCGCTGCGCGTCGCCACTATCCAAACATAATTTTAAAAAATCATTCCAACCGGTTTTGCTCTTAGCCATGATCTGCTCGAATGTATTTATGTAATGGTATAACAGTACAGAAGGTGATGTCAAGCATAGTTCATCGTATTGTTCAAAAAAATGAATAATGCACTTATAAGGTGTCTACTTCGTTTAATACGACCAGGTAGGGATTTTTATATGAAAATGAAGGCCAAGTTAGTTGAAAAAAGAAAAAGTGCTTATCATTCAACCATCGTTCTCAAAAAGAATAAATTATCTATTTTTAGCGAATCTCAGCTATTGAAAGGATTAACCGCAAAAAAAGCCCATGCGGATGAGATTATTGAGATCAAAACTTTAAATGATTTCATGTTATTTACTATCGATTGATGTGAAAAGTAGAAAAAATTTCAAGGGGAATCGCCGTAGTATTTAGTTCAGTTACCTTGGCAGCTGGAGGGCCTTGTTGCAATTTTTTAAGTAAAGTATTCAATGAGTCGGCGGCGCCAAATGCTTTCAACTCGACTCGTCCATCCGGTAGATTCTGGACCCAACCGGTGAGTCCTAAAGCAATAGCTTGGTCTTTCGTGAATTGGCGAAAATACACGCCTTGCACCATTCCTCTCACGTAGACATGTCTGCCTTCGTGATCTGCGGGGTTATGGGCGCCGGGTGTTTTCTTCATAAGATCAGAAATGTTGATTTTTCAAAGTGGTTAATAAGCTTTCTTGAGTTTGCGGCCCATAAAGTGGTGGCAGCAACTTGCCATCAGGAGTGATAATAAAAGTGGCGGGTAAACTGGGGATTTCGTGGATTCCTAATTTTTCAGCGGGAAATTGACTGATTAATGGGAATTTCAATTGAAGAGGTTTGCTGAATTCCTCAATTTCCTGATTGGATAATTGATCAAAATTAACGCCCCAGACAATCAGTCGATCACGGTGATTCAAATACAACTGATTTAATTCAGGTAATTCCGTCAAGCAAGGTTTGCACCAGGTAGCCCAGTAATTAATGACCAACCATTTCCCTTGGTGATCGCTCAAATGAATGGGATTACCTTTGCTATCGGTGGTGTCAGGTGAGTGGCAGCCCGTTAGCAGAAGCCCCATCCATAAAAAAAGTAGGATTATTCGTTTAACCATTATATTGTTTCCCGATCAAAGCTCAGGTTATGAATTGATGATTGATTTCATATCATGCGCTATCTTGCTGGCATTATGTGGCGTGGTGAAAACGCCGTAGAATTGTCCCGCGGGATTAATAATCAATATCGTGCCGCTATGGTCAATACTATAATTATCCGGTTCAGTCGCATTCGGTTGAGTTACTTTAGCATACATCACACTCAATTCTTCGGTCAGTTTGTTCAAGGCAGCGGGTGTGCCAGTGGCGCCTATAAAATTCGGATTAAAACTGGCTAAGTAGTCAGTAATGCGTTTGCTAGTGTCTTTCTCTGGATCAACAGAAATAAAGACGACTTGTGGCAAGGTTTTGAGGTTAGCTTCTTTTTGCATCAACAAATAGACTTGATTCAAAGTAGATAAGGTGGTTGGACATAATTCCGGGCAATTCGTAAACCCAAAAAAAACTAAACTCCATTTGCCCTGCATATTAGCCAGAGTGAATGGCCGATCTTGATTGTCCGTTAATTGAAAAGGGTTAATAATGCGAGGCGAGTGAAACACAGTGGCGGATTCCAACACCAAGGAAGTATTGCCCTGTTTTTGAGCAGCCAAATTGTGCTGTGACCAAACGCCAAAGCATAAAGCCAGCACCGCAATGGCGATAAGAATAAATAGTAATTGGCGTCGGGGTTGGGAAGTTGTCATAAATGCCTCAGCTTAAAAATAAATAATGATCGAGAAGTAACACAACAAACAAGCACATCAAATAAATAATAGAATATCGAAACGTCTGCATAGCCACTTTAGGGTCGGCGCTGTATTTTAATTTGATGGCATAATAAAGAAATATCCCACCTAGAATAACGGCACCGATCAGATAAATAAGACCGCTCATAGCGACCACAAAAGGCAGCAAAGAGACAACAAACAGTAAGATCGTATATAGCACAATGCTCAGTTTAGTAAAAGGAATTCCATGGGTGACTGGTAGCATGGGGATATGTGCTTTGGTGTATTCCTCGACTCGATAAATCGCTAAAGCCCAGAAATGGGGCGGGGTCCAGGTGAAAATGATTAACACTAATAAAACGCCGCCATAACCGACATGGCCGGTTACTGCTGTCCAACCCAGTAGTGGTGGCGCAGCCCCGGCCAGGCCGCCGATGACGATATTCTGCGAAGTGGTCCTTTTTAAAAAAACAGTATAAATCAATGCGTAGCCGACTAAGCTAAAAAACGTGAGTATCGCCGTTAGCGAATTCACGAAGACGAATAATAACGTGAGACCCACGGCGGCTAAAGAAGCAGCAAATAATAGCGCCATGATGGGAGAAACTTTACCGCTGGGTAGTGGCCGTCGTTGCGTGCGACGCATGAGCGAATCGATATGGCGATCCACGACATGATTTATCACCGCGCCAGCACAAGCAGTCAAACCTATGCCCAGGTTACCAAATATGAATATTTGCAGGGGTACCATAAAAGGCGTCGCCAGTAACATACCAACGATGGTCGTGATTAACATCAACGCCACAACCCGAGGCTTGCACAGTTCGTAATAAGCGCGCCAAATGGCGCGCGGGGAGTCTAGTTCAGTATTCATCATGAGTTCATTTTTTTTCGTGGGCAAAGCGAAGCGTCCCTAGGGGTCAAGTCTGGATTTCTGCCTTCATCAGAAAATCAGCCATTTGCTTTTGAAGGCAGAAATCCAGACTTGACCCCTAGGACTTACGAACGACGAAACAATTTATACATAACCGTAATCATGGTTAAGAATAACAAGGCAGCAAAACCATTATGGGCAACCGCGACATGTAAAGGCAATGACCAAACGACGTTACCTATGCCTAAAATAATTTGAATAATTAATAACACGAGAAGTACCGCACCGATGCCGCGCAACTTTTTTTCTTTTTGTGAACCCATCAGGCAGATGGCAAAGATACCGAGAAATAAGCCGGTAATCATCGCACCATAGCGATGGCTCATCTGAATAGCAATGCGGGCTGCTGTGTCTAAGACGCCGCCTTCATAGTTAACGCCGATGGGGTGCCATAACGTAAATGCCTGGTGGAAATTCATGATAGATGGGAATAGCGAGCCTTGGCAGAAAGGAAAATCTGGGCAAACAATCGCGGCATAGTTGGTGCTAGTCCAAGCCCCCAAAAATAATTGCCCAAATAGAATCAGCAAGCACAGAATAGCCCATGGCTTAAATTCATTGGCAGCCATGGGTAAGGGTTTGCGGGTGCGGCTAGCCATGCTGAGCAACCAAAGTAATCCGGTGACCACCATACCAATTAATAAATGAGAACTGACGATAAGCGGCTGCACTTTCCAAGTGACAGTCCACATCCCAAGGACTGCTTGAAAAATCACCAGCAATAGTAAGGCAGTCGGTATAAAAACCGGTTGCTGAGGATGATTCTTTTTTCGAGCGACACCCCATACAAAGAGAATAAGAATTAACACGCCCACTGTGCCCGCAAAATAACGATGCACCATCTCTTTCCAGGCTTTGGCTGGTTCTACAGGCTGTTGAAAGGTTTGTTGCGCCTGAGTTAATTCAGAACTGGTTTTGGGAACAGTTAAGTGACCGTAACAGCCCGGCCAATCCGGGCAGCCCAATCCCGCGTCAGAAAGGCGGGTATATGCACCTAACATCACGACGATAAGCGCCAGCAAGGTCGCAAAGGCGGCCAATAATGAATATCGTGTCGAGTTTGAAGTCATTTTCATTATCCAATGTGTGAAATTTTAAGTAATCGCTGTAGATCTTTATAAATACCCATCGGTGGAGTCGCTGGCCCATAGACCATCAAAATATTGCCTAAAGGGTCAACCAGATAGGTATTGCCTACCGCATCCTTCGGTGCTGCCCCATAAGCTTGGGTGAGTTTTGCCAATGCGTCTGGGGAAATCGTAAATTGTAAAGTGCCGACAAAGTCTACGTCCAGCAATTGCTGTAGGTGAGAGCTAATGGGTTGATGGGACAAAGAAAGTACGGCGCGTTGAATGCGATCGCTGTCTTTACCCGTAGCGGTGCGAATTTGCCGCAGGTAATAAATACTTTTTTCACAGCTTGCGTCACAAGAAGCAGGTAACAAATACAGGAGCAACCAACGACCTTTCCACGCAGAGGCTTGCACCGGCTGCCCAGACTTGTCTTGTAAATTTAAGGCAGTGAGTAGCACCGGGGGCGAAATCAACTGCCCATGTTGGGTGGTATGCGAAGTGAACGGTTGGTTTTCAGAGCTGGTCAACCAGGCGATGAAAATGGGTACGGCAAATAATAAGAATAAGATTAATAAAACCCAGAGTGGGCTTCTGGCTCGCGAACGATTTATGATTTTTTTAGGATCCGACATTAGTTTTTATTCTTCTTTAGATGGCAAGCAATGAAAATGATAATCAGCACAAACGCAATTGTAAACCATTGCACCGCATATCCTAAATGTTTATAAGCCGGCATATTCACGGGTTGCCAATCTCGGACAAAGCCATGGTTTTCCAATGGATTGAGCAACACTATAAAAGGGTAGACCGATTCATGCAAGATCTGGCTGATACTGTCTAGGTTAAGATTCTGTAAACGCAACGGCCACTGTGCATTCGTCTCCGTGAGATTACCGAGGGTAAATGAGGATTTGGAAGGTGTATAAATAACCCCGGTTAAGGTTTGCAAGCCGGTGATGGTGTCCAAGTGAGGCAGCTGCCGATGGGCAGGGGCGGGAATCCAGCCGCGATTAATGAGTAGCCAGCGCTGCCCGTTAGTAGGTAGAAACGGTGTTAACACTTCGTATCCGACGCGATGTTGATTGATTTTATTGTCCAAGAGCATAGAATGCGCAGTATCGTAGGTACCGCTAATTTCTATGGGGATGTAACGCAATTCGCCGTTTTTAGGTAGTTGGCTGAAGGGAATGGCGGGTGAATTGATGCGCGACGTATACAGTTGTTGTAAGTTTTCTTTCTCGGTGGCACGCCGCAATTGCCAGCAACCGAGGACGATGAATAAAGCCAGAAAACCCAGGGTTAATAGGATTAAAGCCCAGTGGGGTCGTTTAAA
>CAWCOU010000006.1:0-822500 GCA_963797335.1 uncultured Gammaproteobacteria bacterium
CAGGACTGGACCCTGATCGGATCGTGCCTGGCACGGTGGTTATGAGTCCCAGTAAGTTCGTGTTACCCAATGCGCCACGTGATGGCATTGTGATTAATCTGGCGGAAATGCGCCTGTATTATTATCCCAAGGGCGGTGGTCAGGTCACTACTTTTCCCATTGGCATTGGCCGTGAAGGCGAGGATACGCCGGTCGGTGTTCTCAAGGTGGTGGAGCATATTCGCAATCCGACCTGGTATTCTCCTGAATCGGTGCGTAAATTGCGTGCAGCTGAAGGGGTGATTATTCCGAAAGTGGTACCTCCCGGCCCAGATAATCCATTGGGTAATTACGCCATGCGGTTATCGAATATGACCTATTTAATTCATGGCACCAATGATCCATTGGGTGGTATAGGACGCCGTAGCAGCGCTGGGTGTATTCGTCTTTATCCCGAGGATATTGAGAAGCTGTTTGGTATGGTGAGCAATGGTACGAAGGTGCATATTGTTGACCAAACCTATAAAGCCGGTTGGTTAGCAGGTGATTTGTATTTAGAGTCGCATGTGGCTTTAAAGAGCAAAACCGATCAGGTGCAGGAAGATGAGAATCAAATCCGTGGCGTGATTCAGTTAGCAATTAAAGATAAGTCAGCGCAAGTGGATTGGGACAAAGCTCTACAAATATCCGGTGAAACCCAAGGCTTCCCACAAACCATCGGCCGTTCGGGTTGATAGCTGAACATGCTCACCCCACCCCGTATCAGGGTTAAGAAAATCGGGTTCCTGTTGCTGCCATATTATCCACAAGTTACGCCGTTCTGGGCATCTTTAATGGTGGGCAAAGCGAAGTGTGCCCACCAGGGCAGATGACGAGACGACGTAACTTGTGGGGAATGATAGGTTCCTGTCTGCTATTCGCATGTTCACTGCGCATTGGGTATGTTTACTTCCAGACTGGAACCGCTTGATTCTTAAATAAGGTATTTGCTTCTTGTAGCACTTCGTCAGACTGGAAGGCGTCAATCAATTGCTTGATTTTGGCGTCATTCTATCCCCTTGAGGACAACAATTAAATTGGCATACGGGGACTGCGCTTTCATAAATAAAGCGTCACGAGAAGGAATTAATCCGGCGATCATGGCGTAATTGGTGTTAATGGCGGCTAGATCCACATCCGGTAAAGTCCGTGGTAATTGTGCGGCATCGATTTCTTTAAAGCGCAATTTCTTAGGGTTGCGGCTGATATCGGCGATCGTCGCGGTTGCGCCGGCACTGGGTTTAAGCGTGATTAATCCCGCTTTTTGTAAAATCAATAAGGCTCTGGCTCCATTGCTGGGATCATTAGGGATGGCGACAACTGCGCCTGGTTTTAAGGCAGCCAGCTTAGTGATTTTCTTCGAATACACACCCATGGGGTAGACGAAGGTTTTAGCGACGGCAACTATTTTATAGCCTTTTGCCTTGATGGCAGCGTCGAGGTAAGGTTGATGTTGGAACATATTGGCATCAATACTGCCGTCTGATAGGGCTTCATTGGGCATGTTGTAATCGGTGAATGGAACAATCTCCACGGTGAGATGGTATTTTTGCGCAGCGACTTTTTTTGCAGCTTCCATCAATTGAGTTTTCTGGCCCGGCAATGGTGCCGACTTTAATGGTTTGTTGATCGGCGGATTTTTGTTGACAAGCCAGTAACCCAACCAAAAGAGTACCAACCAGTAGAAGTTTGCTTAATGTTCTCAGAGGATCATAAGTTTTCCTTTAGTAAGAGGACTAATGCACACAGCGACGTGCCAACCAATCGCCCAAGTGTTGAATGATATAAACCAGCACAATCAGTACGATAATTGTAACTAAAAGTATCGTAAAATTGAATCGTTGATAACCATAATTAATGGCCAAGCTACCTAAGCCACCACCGCCGACCGCACCCGCCATGGCCGAATAACCGACTAAACTGATCCAGGTCACGGTGATTCCTTGAATAATCGCCGGGCATGCTTCTGGAATGAAAATCTTATAAATAATCTGCCAGGGGGAGGCACCCATGGCGTGGCCGGCTTCAATCAAGCCACCACTGACTTCGGATAAGGCATTTTCAACAATACGCGCCACGAAAGGAATAGCACCGATGGTCAGTGGCACCATGGCAGCTGTCGTACCGATAGAAGTGCCCACCAATAATCGGGTCAGGGGGATTAAGGCGATTAATAAAATCACAAATGGGATGGCGCGGATGACGTTAACCACCATGCTTAAGCCGCGCTGGCAGAAAAAATTTTCCAATATGCCGCCGCGACGGGTAGTGAGTAAAATTACACCCAATGGCAGGCCGATGAGAGCGGAAAGTATTCCCGAAACAGCCACCATGTAAATGGTTTCCATCGTGCTTTGCAGCACTTGGCTAAAGAGCATGTCTGACATGGCCCATCACCTCCACCAAAACTCCTTTGCTACTAAAAAATTCCAGTCCCTTCGCTCTATTTTCGGCAGCGCCCAATACCTCGACTAACATGGTGCCGACAACTTCGTTGCGAATTCGTTCAATATTGGCTTGTAAAATATTCAGATTTAAGTGGCATTCTTGCGCCAGTTGAGAGATGAACGGTTCTTCGGCTGCTCGACCGAAGAAAGATAATCGCCAAATGGGAATGGCATGGTTTGATTCTTCGGCCAATCGATGCTGCAAGAAGTCAGGCAGTTCGTGCAGTATATGGCTGCGAACGTATTTTTTGGCCACGTCACTTTGCGGTCGACTGAAAAAATCATAGACGCCGGCCTCTTCGACAATCTGGCCATCTTCCAGAATCGCGAGTCTATGGCATATTTCCTTAATCACCGTCATTTCATGGGTGATCAGCAAGATGGTGAGCCCTAATCGCTCGTTAATTTCTTGTAGCAACTGCAGGATGGAAAATTTCGTTTCTGGATCTAAAGCCGAAGTGGCTTCATCGCTTAATAACACCTTGGGCTCACTAGCCAAGGCGCGCGCGATAGCAACCCGTTGCTTTTGGCCGCCGCTTAATTGGCTGGGGTAATGGTTGCGGCGATCCGCCAGTCCGGTTAACTCCAGTAAAGGTTGGACCTTTTCGGCAATAGTGGTTTTATTAGCGCCGATTAATTCCAAAGGAAAGGCGATATTCCCATAAACCGTGCGTGAGTTAAGCAGATTAAAATGCTGAAAAATCATGCCGATTTTATGACGAGCTTGCCGTAATTCCGTTTGATTCAACTGCGTTAAATCCTGGCCATCGACACTCACAGTGCCCCTGGTTGGTTTTTCCAAAAGGTTAACGCAGCGAATTAGCGTGCTTTTGCCGGCGCCACTTTGGCCAATGACGCCGAAAATTTCGCCTGCATGCACCTGCAGGCTGACATCACGGAGCGCGTCAATGCGTACTCCGTCTGGTAATAGATAGGATTTATCGAGGTTCTGGAGCTGTATCATCCACCATGGATCCGATTAATCGTTTCAGCAAAGGTATTAGCGCAAAGCTAATCACCGTTAACCCTAAGGCCATCACCCCAAACAGGAAGAATGCGTGGTTGTAAATATGCATCGAGGTTATTTTATCGATATTATCGGGGACAGCGGCTAAATTTGCCAGCGTGCCGCCGAGTGCAAACGATGCAGCCTGCGCAAAAAACCACACACCCATCATCAAACCGACCAAGTGCTTAGGCGTTAGTAGGGTAATCATGGCCAGGCCCACCGGGGAGAGTAATAACTCACCTATGGTTTGCAGTAAATAACTGAAGGCCAACCATTCCGCCGGAATCATCCCTTGTTGAGTAAAGAAATGAATAATGACGGGTAGAATGAGAAAGCCCAGCGTCACAAATAATACCCCCAGGGCAAATTTCAGTGGTATTCCCGGGTTGAGTTGTTTGCGACTGAGTTTAATCCATAAGTGACTTAATATCGGGCTGAAGATAATAATGAACAGCGGGTTGAAAAATTGCATCGTGGAGGCATTCACCGGAAACCCGAACGCGTGTTGTATCATATTGCGGTCGGCGAACAGCGTTAACGAAGTAAACGTCTGATTGTATAAAGCCCAGAAACCAACGGAAATAATGGTAAGAATGACGCTGGCGATCATTCTTTTTTGATCGGCGGCGGGTTCACGAAGCATAAAAGCAATAATGACCACGACGAGAATGACGGCTGTCGCTTCCACTAGCAGGGTTGTTTGCTCTGGATACTGAAAAGCGAAGATGCATAAACCAACCGCAATGATAAAGCCGACATAGAATAATAAATGAAACCGATGTTTGGCCCAGCCGGGTTGCAGTAATGGGCTATTCTTGGGGATTTTGCCAGCGAGGGGCAATCGTTTACGACCCCAGGCAAAGGTGATTTGTGCGATAATCATACCGGCAGCGGCTAAAAGAAAACCGGCATGCCAACCATAGCGCAGTGCTAATACCCCAGCAATCAAGGGCGGAACTAAGGCGCCAATGTTAATACCCATATAAAACAGGGTGAAACCGCCGTCGCGACGAGGGTCATTGGCCTCGTATAATTCACCGACGATGGCAGAGACATTGGGTTTAAACAAGCCGTTGGCGCACATTAAAATGCTCAGCCCCAGAAAGAAAAACTTTTCCCCGGGGATGGCGGTGATTAAATAGCCCACCATGGAGAGGGCACCGCCAATCAAGATGGCGCGTTGAAAACCAAAGAAGCGGTCAGCCAGGTAACCCCCGATCAGCGGCGTAATATAGAGCAAAGAACTGTAACTGGCGTATAATAGATTGGCCGTATGGTCTGAATAATGCAGACCTTTGGTCATATAAAGGATTAAAATCGCCTGAATGGTGTAAAAACCGAAGCGTTCCCACAATTCGGTAGAAAACAGCAGATAAAGACCTTTGGGTTGTTTATATAAAGACGCAGTGGCGGTGTTTGACATTTGGTTTTCTCATGTGCAAATATTTATGGAATTATGGCAAAGTTTGAAATTATAGCATTGTGCTCTGCTGGGGACAAAAAATTTTACATCCCCAGTGCGTGGGCGATTCACCCATAAAAATCAAAAGCGGGCGAGCCGCCTGCGCTCCGAGGATGAGAGACTCTAGATTATGGCTTTACTACTAAACATTGATCCCAAAGAGCAAGCGACATTTACGGCGGTTGCGTCTGATTGGTGGAATTTAAACGGCGCATTTAAGACATTACATGCCATTAACCCACTGCGCCTGTCATTTATTACCGAGAAATTAGCGCTTTCTCAACAAAAGGTATTGGATGTTGGCTGTGGTGGTGGGATTTTAACGGAGAGTTTGAGCAGGGAAGGGGCGATGGTGACTGGAATCGACATCACCGAATCAGCCATTGCAGCAGCGAAACAACATGCGCAAAGTGAAAATCTTGCCATTGATTATCAAGTCAGTACAGTAGAAGAACTGGCAGAAAGCCACGCCGGTCATTTTGATGTAGTGACCTGCATGGAATTATTGGAGCACGTGCCCGACCCTTCCTCCATCGTCGAAGCCTGCGCAACATTGGTAAAGCCCGGCGGTCATGTCTTTTTCTCAACAATTAATCGCAACCCCAAGTCCTTTCTTCACGCGATTGTCGGTGCGGAATACCTTTTAAAATTGCTACCTATCGGCATGCATCACTATGAAAAATTCATCCGCCCCTCTGAATTAGCCACCTGGGCACGATCCGCCAATTTATCTATCGATGCAATGCGTGGTATTTCTTACAACCCCTTCACCCAACGCTACTCCCTAAGTGCTGATACCTCGGTAAATTATTTAGCCCGTTACCAAAAAATTTAATTCTCACCCCTCATCCCGAACGTTTCACGTCATCCCGAACGCAGTGAGGGACCCCCTGAACGTGGCACTATAAACTAGAATACAAATCATCTCAGCTTGGATTCAATGCATTCACCACGTGCCACATTCAGGAGGTCCCTCACTACGTTCGGGATGACGTGGTGCGCGGGGAGGTCTTTAATCTATGTAGGTCAGGTTTTTTTGATAAGCGGGGTTTTTGCCGCGCACAATGTCGCTATAAGCTAACTTAACTTTAGTGGAGATCACCCCTGGTTGCTCTTTACCGATGAGCTTATCATCTATGGAACGAATCGGGGTTATTTCCACGGCGGTGCCTGTGAAGAAAGCCTCATCGGCCGCGTAGGCTTCGGTCAGCAAGAGATCTTGCTCTATCACCTCAAGCCCCCAGTCTTTCGCTAACTGTATAACTGTGGCGCGGGTAATGCCGGGCAGTATGGTGCCCAGTTTAGGGGTATATAAAATTCCTTCTTTCATCATAAAGAAATTCTCCCCCACACCCTCAGAAATATAACCTGCGCTATCCAGCAATAACGCTTCGTGGTAATGGGTACCTTGTAAATCCACTGAAGCCAGTAGGCTATTAATATAATGACCGCACAATTTCGCGCTGACTTCGGTGGAATCCGGATGGATGCGGATATAGTGACTGGTTTTAATATCGACGGCATCGTGCGGTAAATACGCACCCCAAGGCCAACAGGCAATCGCTAAATCGACTGGGCAGCCGGTAGGGTTTACCCCCATTTTACCGTAACCGTAGTATAGAATGGGGCGAATGTAACCTTCTTTAACTTTATTACTGCGAACCACTTCAATAATGGCAGCCGTGATCTGTTCTTCCGTGTAAGGAAGCGCCATCCTGAGCACACTCGCGGAGAAAATCAGTCTCGCCACATGTTCCTTCAATTTAAAAATGGCAGGACCTTTACTGGTTTCATAAAAACGTATCCCCTCAAAAGCGCCGCTTCCGTAATGTAGGCCGTGAGTGAGCACGTGGATTTTTGCTTCATCCCAAGGCACTAATTTGCCGTTATACCAAATAGATTCGGTTTTTTGCATAGTAGAGTTCTCCTGAATTAGCTAGTCGCTGAAGGGTAAAGTATTACCAGAGTATAGCATGAAACCATTGGCCACAACCTCATCCCGTTAAATGTTTAGAACGTAGATCGAGCTGTTGCAGTAACTTATTGCGTACCACGAGATCAATTTTGCTATTACGCCATAAGCGTTTCAGCGCCTCTCGCTCAACCTCAATCACCTGAGAGGAGAGGAATAACGACTCGTGTAATTCAGCCTCCTCACTGGCAAAGGCCTGATCGGTTTGTTGCTTTAGCATATCCTTGCACTGCTGACGAAGGTTTTTATATTGGCGCAAATGGAATTTCACTTCTTCGTATAGCTTCTCGTCCTCTTGGACAATTTTTTTATAGTTATGCAGCCAGCGAGAAGCATCTTTATACATTTCAATGCGGGCATACAGTTCGGCAAGATATTCCTCATGTGTTTCTTTTTGGCGTTGTCGGTGTAACCCCGTGATTTTCACCACCCAAGGCAACGCCAGCCCTTGTAGAATTAATGTGACGATAATGACGCAAAAAACCAGGAACACCACTAAATCACGCGGATTGACTCCCAAGGCAATGGTGGGCAACACCGGAACCGCTAAAGCAGCCGCTAGCGACACCCCGCCGCGCATGCCCGACCAGGAAACCAGTAGCGGATATTGCCACGGTGGTTTTGGTTCCGATTGTCGAAGTGAGGGAAATAATAATCTCGGTAGATAAGCAGCCGGGTAGACCCAGATAAAACGTCCGACGATAATGACAGCAATCACTATGCCGGCATATAAAATGAGATTATTTACTGGGATAGAAGAAATCCGTTCCGTAATCAGGCGAAAATCCAGCCCGACGAGTAAAAACAAAAAACTTTGCACCAAAAAGCCTAGGGTTGACCATACCGAATTACCCAGCAATCGTACCTCAGGCGGGAAACGATCCATGTAGTAATGGCCGATAATCAAGCCGGTGACCACCGTGGAAAGAATACCACTCCCGCCCAGATATTGAGCGGGGAAGTAAGCGAGAAACGGTGTTAAAAATGAAATCATGATTTGCAGGCGTGGCTCGTAAACCCTCATCCGCAATTTTCCAATGAAATAACCTAAGGCAATACCATACAAGGTTTCACCTATCACCAAAGCCCAAAAATTCACCATGGCGTGCAGGGGTGAAAATTGCTGGGTGATAAGTGCTATCAAGGCAAAGCGAAACAGCGTCAAGGCGGTGGCGTCATTGAGCATCGCTTCGCCCAATAGGATATTGATTAATCGTCGTGGCAGGAAGTTTTTTTCCGCAATAGCGACAATCGCCAAGTCATCGGGTGGTGCTACCACAGCGCCTAATACAAATGCCATGGGCCAATTCAGTTCTGGGATCAAGTAATGGGCAACGACGGCAACGAGAAGGGTGATAAATAAGACATGGCCGACTGAGAGCAGGGCGATGGGCCGAATATTGACCCTGACTTCTCGCCACGGGTATAAGGTGCTGGTTTCATACAGTAACAAGGGCAGAAAAAAATGAAGGACAATGTTCGCTTCAAGGTGGATGTGGGGAAAGTCGGGGATGAGCGTTAATAGCATCCCGGTGATGACCAGGAATAAAGTGGTAGGCGCAGATATTTTTTGAAACAGCACGCCGACTAGCGTGATAATGCCGAGCAGAAGTATGTAAACTTCAATTTGTTCCATGCCCAAGGCGCTTCAAGAATAATTCAAAAATGGGTGAAGGTCATCGATCTCTTTCGTAGGTTATTATACAATGAACTGAGTTGCAACAGCTCATTTAAAAGATATGAATATAAATCACACGCACCCTATGGTTATTATTGGCAGTGGCCTGGCGGCCTATATGTTGGCGCAAGAATGGCGCAAGCTCGATCAGCGCTCGCCGCTGACCATCATTACGGCTGAACAGGGTCATTATTATTACAAGCCTGCGCTGACCAATGCGCTAGCGAATGCCCAAGGTGCTTTAACGCCACCGGTGCAGGATGTGGCGCAGATGGCTGAGCGGCTGCAAGCCCAAATTCTCAGCCAAACGACGATAGATACCATTTTACCGGATCAGCGCCAAATTCAGTTTGGTGAACACTCCCTCAACTACGATAGCTTGGTCATCGCCTGTGGCGCTAGAGTCATCGAGCCAGACATGACTGGAGACACTTCCGCGATATTTCATCTCAACACGCTGGCGGATTACGAAGCGTTGAAATCCGCATTGGCGAGCAAGCGTGAGATCGTTATTTTAGGCGCAGGTTTTGTCGGTTCCGAACTCGCGAATACGCTGGTCAACTTAGGTTATTCCGTAAAAGTAGTAGCGCCTTCTGCTTATCCTTTGGCTAGTTGTTTGCCGGAAGTGGTGGGACGTCATTTGGCCAAGGCGTTGGCGGATCGAGGCGTGCAGTGGTTTTGGCATACCAAAGCCGTTCACGTCGAGCGAATTTCCTCTCGATACGAGGTGAGTTTAGCGGATGGCAAACAGCTAGGCGCGGATTTAGTGTTATCGACCATTGGTTTGCGACCAGTGACTGGTTTGGCGGAAGCGGCTGGTTTGCAGGTGAGACGAGGTATTGTCGTGAATCGATTGTTAGCGACCAGTGCGCCTTCCATTTATGCATTGGGCGATTGTGCGGAAGTAGGGGGGTTAACCCTACAATTTGTGGCACCCTTGTTGCAATGTGCCCGTGCTTTGGCCAAAACATTAGCTGGCACCGAGACAGAGGTAAGCTATCCCGTAATGCCAATTATTTTAAAGACCCCAGCGTATCCCACCGTATTATCGCCACCACCGATAGGTTGCGAGGGTCAGTGGCAGATTCAGAGCGAAGATACTCATATCCGTGCTTTATTTTACGATAATGACCAACGATTGCGTGGCTTTGTGCTGACAGGCGCTGCGGTAAAGGAACGTATGAATATCAGCGAAGACACGCTGCCGTTGGTTTTTTCGTAACAAAAAAGGAGAGTTGAATAATTATTTTCTAAATATTTTCCTTCTCCCCTTGTGGGTAAAGGCGTCAACTTAAGGAAAATATCTTAATAAATATCCTTCTCCCACAAGGGGAGAAGGAGTTATTTTCTGTAAGTTGACGCCTATGCCCACAAGGGGAGAATGAGTTTTTTGATTTATTCAACATAACGCTGGTCTGATGGAAGAGAGGATTTGATCCTTAACCCAGACTTGGAGTAGATGCAGTTGGAAGTTCTTTGGTTAAAGTTCGAGATGACTCGTCGCGTTCTGACATCGTGGAAGCCGATTGATAAAAACTAACCCCTGGAACCACAGAAGTAGTAGAAGCAGAACTTTGGGATTGCTTTATTGATTTAAGATAAGAATCTGCACTCGGATAATTTTGCTTTGCTGCTAATTCGTAAAGTGAGATCGCTCTATCTATATTTTTTTCAACCCCTAAGCCAGTTTCATAACAATGCCCTAGCCTCATGAATGCCCTAGCATTCTTTTCTTGTTTTGCTGCCCTTTTATATAAACGGGCGGCTGCTTTATGATCCATTGCCACGCCAAGCCCCCTTTCATAGCATTCACCCAAATCAACGAGATCATCTGCCCCCTTTGTCTTTTTCGCTTTCTGCAAAGTGGCTTTAAAATAGGCTTCTTGCTTTGCCATCTGAGCATTTCTAAAGTCGTTGCCTAATTTCTCATTCGCATTTTCTGAGGCGGCAAGCTTCTCTCCAAATCGTTTAAGTTCTGATTCCTCTTTAGGAGAGCTAAGACTATATTCATGGCGTTTTCCTATCTTGCCCTTATAATTTGAGTTAGATGTGCTCTCCCTCTGCAAAGACTTATTATACGCGTCCATAGCTTGGTTATACATGTTTCTTGCAAATGATAATCTCTCGGGACTGTTTAAACTCCTAGAAGAGGTTGGAGCCCTTGAGTCTCTGGAATCTTTCAAATTCTGCCGTGCGCTCTGTGCAGCTTGTCTATATAAATTTTTTGCGTGTAGCATATCCTTTGATAACTTCTTGGCGCTGTTTATACTCGTAAAAGAGCCGGGGATCCTTGCGTCGCTGAAATCTTTAAAATTCTCTCGTGCAAGTGGACAGAATGGGCTTACTGCGGCCCGCCTATATAAATCTTCTGCTTGGCTCATATCTTTTTTAACGCCTATACCCGCTTCATAATGATATCCCTCCATAAGCAGAGCATTTGGATCCCCCTTGTTAGCCCTACGGATTAATTTGAGTCGATCAAGCTCTTTTGGTGTTAAATGATCAGGTAATGAAGAGCTACTTAATTTTTTTTCAGAAATATTTGATGGGCTGGAAGAAACGAAAGTATCTGTGGAGTATTCGAATGATTTATCACTAGAAAAAATAATACTTCCAAAGCTCTTTTGTTCGCTTTCGCTTGCTGTTTGTGAAGAGGGAATGGTAGTTGATTGAGAAATATCTGGACTTGGAATGCGAGCTTTTCCAAAATACGCTTGTCGGTATTGGGATTTTTCAGAACTGTAATTTCTTCCCAATAAAGTATCAACAATGACTAGAGCATTCTCATAATCACTAACGGACTTCCCTACTTTAATGGGATGGTAATAAGGATTTTGTAAGATACTATAAATTTTATTAAAATTGTTCTTGTCTGTCGGATCGATAGCAGCGAGAGCTTTTAATAATAGGTCGCGTTTTTTTATATTTTCTCTAGAGGTAAGATGAGCTAGAGGTGATTTAAAATTTTCTTTGATACAATAAGAAACACAAGATCGCAAATCACTGCCATCATGATTATTCCAGTGTAATTTTTTTTCCCTTAATCTATCATCTGAATACATCAGTATTTCTCTGGTCTTTTCATTATAGGATAATTTTTCTAAAGGAAGTTGTTCTCTTTGTTTGCTATCAGCGCTCATAATTTCATCCTCTGTCTCAAGTAGCCATTTGGAGTTTTTGGTTTTCGTCCGCTGCCAGATGGTATGAATCATAGGCCAATTTGGCGATAGCAACCATCAGCAAGAGAGTGAAGAGGGCAATCCCAATCGTCGAAACCAGATCATCTTTTGCAAGACACAATATCAAAGACACCCCACCAGCCGCTGTAGCGGTTTCCGCAGCGATGGCGGTGGCCAGAATATTCTTTTTTTCTGGCGATAACGTATCGGTGAATGTATGAAAAATACCGGATTTAGCCAGTTGCTCGATTTGTGCCATTCCCCGTAGTGTATCATTCACCTTGTCGTGCAGGTGTTTCGATTTCTTCTGCAGTGCAGCCGACAGCTTATTAGGAAATGATAAGTCAGAGCAGGTAGCGGTTTGATTCCCGGAGTCTAACGCTGGCTCAACGAGAAAACCTCTATCCGCAGCCGTTTCTGTGTCTTGCCGGTATCGTTGGATGACCTCAGGCGCAATTCCGCCGAACTGATCCCCCAATAAGTTTTGCTCCGGATTGGCATCTTGTTTATACTGTCTTGCGGTGTCAGTGATGACCCATTTCCCTTTATCCGTAAAACTCGATTTCTTTTTCCTATGGCGCATGATTTTTTCCAATGCTTTTTGGCCAATCGACACCTTCGCCTTTTTTACAACAGGGGTGCCAGTTGCACCTTTTTCCTTATCAACATCCCAGGTTGATTTTTCTCGATGAATTCTCGCCTCTGTTTTTAACCGAACAAAGTTTCTTATTGATTGCTCATCGGGTACGGCTGCTTCATGCCCTGCCAAAGGTATACCTATGTCGCCTTTTTCCGTATCAGCAGCATTCACAGTGGTTATTTCATCGGTCTTTGTTTTCATCGTGCCGATGTCAAACACGGAAAAATCAGGTACGGACTTTGCTATATCGCTGATAGTATCAGGACGTGTCGATGGGAAAAAAGAAAACGACGCCATTTTTAGAGGAAGGGGAGCACCTTCTGCCGAAAGCGTTGCCTGTTGATAATCACGGATAAGGAAAGCAATTCGCGTGCTTTTCTCCATAGTTAAAGAGTATTCAGCTAAGTTGAAGGGGGCAGAGGTTAGAAACTTGATAATCCCGTCCCGCAGTTCCACATAATTTTTAGGGTCTTTTAGGTTTAATAATGGGCAATGAGGGTTTTGTTTTAAATAATCCTGAATTTGGGCGGTGAGTTCGTCTTTTCCCTTTATCGTGATATGTGTCACATCGACGAGGGCTTGAGTCAGTTTTACCAATAGGCCGTCGCGCGATTGCTCGGAATCTGATGGAGCCGGTAAAACAGGGGGAGCCGTTACTTTTACTGTTTCTTTTATTAAACTAGCCATAAGTCTTCTCTATCATTATCGGCAAAGTAACCCATCCCTTAAAGCAGGGGCTGGACGCTAATTTTTAACATATTAAATCACGGTGGTATTAAGAAAAAGTTAAAGCTGTAGGACGCCGAAAAATAGGGGAAATTTAGCGGTTTCATAAATCCTTAAGCTAAAACCCATATAATTTTCTTAATCCTACGAAAGGTGAGAAAATGACTGAGAACAACCAACCCATTGAAAAGACAAAAAATAATTCCCTAGACGCCACGCCCGCTATTTCTTCAGAACCTAAAAAAGCCGACCTAAGTATGGATCCCTTGCTTGCCAGGCTGACGACGTTTTTAGGCAGTAAGGGAGGAGCAACTTTATTGAAACTCAATAAGGAACATAAGCAGGAATTTAAGCAAACGGTGAACGGCCAACGCCAACTGGAGGAAATTGGGCCAAATCCATCCGCATTGGGGGATTTGAATGGCGGTGAAGACCCGATAAAAGTGGTTGAGCGTCATAGAAAAGTGATAGAGGGAATTCAGAAATCGCGGGCGTATATAAGCTACAAGAATTACGAAAAGAGGAAAGAAGCGGAGTTGGATGAAGACCAGCTGGATGCGCTTCGAGCGCCGGGAGCTAGGGGGGTATGGGAACAAGAGGTAAGAAGTGATTGGGAAAGAGAGCGAAGAACAGAATTAAGCAAAGTACTAAAGGATTATCCCAGCTATTATTACCTGAAACATATTTTCACCGAAGAGGATTTGCGAGTACTCCCGCCCGTTTCGGAAATGCAGGCTCTTTATTCTAATAACACGGATCGATTACTTACCCATGTCCTGGCCCATGCCAAGGGGCCTGCTCAGATTATCCGCACTTTTGCGGATCTAGAAGTTTTGGATACGGATTTCCCCCAACACACTCAGCAAGTCATTAAAAGCATATTCGACACTCCGATGCATCTTAGAAGTTTAGTCGCGAATGACCCGAACTTTCTTCAAACTTTCTGCAGAAGGTTTCCAAACCATCAAGAGGAAATCCTCAAACGTTTTCTGGAAAACCCTATCGCTCGTTACCCTGTCATAAGCGATATGGAAGCTATGCGAAACTTTTGTGGACAGTTTCCTGCTTATAAAGAAACGGCATTCGATATTATGATAAAAGCGGGTTTTCAACCGATATTACCCAACCTGGATAAGTTGGAAATATTTTGCGATATATTCCCTGAGAAGGAAGACTTAATTCTAGATAAAGTAATTGCTTTATATAAAGGTGACCCTCAGAAATTGGCTGATAAAAATCGCATAGAGACCTTAATTGATTTTTACAATAGATTTCCAAAACACGGTGCTTTGTATATAGAATATATTCTTCAGAATGATAATGTGTCTGGATATTGGTTTAATAATATTAGCTCATTAGCCACGCTATGGGAGCAGCTCTCCGACGATCTTAAGAAGTCAGTTATAAAAAAATTATTTGAAAATGGGGTGTTGTTTAGTCAGTTATTAAGAAGTCCACAGGACCTGGTTGTTTTCAAAGAAAAATTCCCTGAATATGTGGATGCGGCTATTATAAAGATGATAGAAAATGGAATTAATAATCGATATGAAAAAAATAAAATATTTAATGATATACAATCCTTAGTTGAGGTTTCTAAAGAATTTCCGAAGCAGAGTCCTTACATTGTAAAAAATGTCATGGACTATGTCTTCCAGGATGAGAAACGTTTTTCTAAAATGTTTGTCGACGTCAATGCGCTATGGGTGCTTTCTCAAAGAGATCCGGAATATGCAAATAAGGCCATCTTGCATATTGTAGATAGCGAATCGGAATTTAATCGATTCTTTACTCGACGGGATAGTAAGACAGGGCAATATCATGTCAATAAAGAGGTTTTACAAGATTTTGTTGCGAAGTTTCCCGAGCATTCAGCTCTTATATTGAACAAGACAATTCATCCGGCAGAGCTCTCCCAGTCACCTTTGGATAGAAAGGAAAAGGAAACTCCTGTCGCTGTGCCTACTCAACCAAGTTCACAAATGACTGAGAGGGAAAAGGAAAGCCCTGTCGCTTTGGCTACTCAGCCAAGAACGGCTCCTGCCGATCCTAATCAGGATAGTCGGGCAGAGAGCAAAAATTCACCCATTCCAAACCCAATTGGGGTAGGGCGAGGGTTCACCTTATTTGGTAGCAATGTCTCGATCCCGCGCCTCGTGGGTTCAGCTTTAGGGGGTTCTGCAATTGCCACAGGTGGAACCTTATTAGGAATGACGCTATTAGGTATGCAAGCTGGAGCGCCCGAATTATTGGTGTCAGCTGCTATTGGTTTAGCGATTGGTGTACTTTTTTATTTGCTGCTGGTTCATAAAAGTTCTAAGGAATCGCCGGTGAAGGTGGCTTCAGAGAATTCTTCTTTGAGCCAAGAAGAAGAGACAAATCGCTCCCCACGTACCACGTCACCCCGAGCGCTCGGGACGTGAGACGCTCGGGACGTGGAGCGCTTGGGTGACGTGGGGAGTTACTATTTTTTAGAAAAATAATCTCATGCAGGGCCTTTCGTGGGTTGCTCTGCCAATGGGGTGGGAGAGGTATGAGTAAGTTCTTTTGAAGTAGGCATTTCAGTTGATGATGAGAAAAACCCCATCTTTGTTCCTTTAGGCTTTTTGGGCTTTTTAGGTTTTTTTGATTCAAGACGGGGCTGTGTTTTCTTTATATCACCTTGCGTATTAGACAAGCTCGCCTCATGATCTTTATCCAGTTTAAGCTGTATGGGTGAATAACCAGATGCTTGAATGGACGTATATAAGTGAAGGGCATCTTTTATATCCTTTACTTTACCCGCTTTAATATTCACAAATAAAGCTGCCGCATAGGCATCTCCTTGTTCTGCTGCTTGTGCTAATAAGGTACTTCCCAGGGTTAAGTCTTGTCGAATGCCAAACCCATGTATGTACGCCAATGCGAGGCAACTTGTCGCTAACGAACTTCCTTGTTTTGCAGATTTGAAATAAAGTTCTAAAGCCTTCGGGATGTCTTGTTTGCCCCCTTCACCTAACAGATAACAAAACGCAAGATTATTTCGTGCATCGCAATTTCCTTGCTCAATGGCTAGGTTATAAAGCCTTATGGCTTCTTTAACATCTTTTTCGAGGCCTTTACCGTGCTGATAACAGTATCCAAGGTTACTTTGTGCTGGAGAAAAACCTTGCTCTGCCGCTAACTTGTAAAACCGGATGGCTTCTTTAACATCTTTTTCGATGCCTTTGCCATGGCAATAACAATGCCCAAGGTTATTTTGTGCTGGAGAAAAACCTTGCTCTGCCGCTAATTTGTAAAACCTAACGGCTTTTTTAATATCTTTTTCAACTCCTTTACCGTGTTCATAATTAAACCCAAGCTCAAACTGTGCAGGAGCGTCGCTTGGTTCTGTCTCCATACTAATAGACTCGGCAACTTCTTTGGGATCTTCTTGAATACGATTATTCTGTTTAGAATAAACACCCCATTTCATAAGTTTAGATACTGCTCTGGAATGACCTTGTTTTGCTGCTGACTGATAAAGTTCAATGGCTTTTTCTTCATTTTGCTCAATACCTTGACCCAGCTCATAACAAACTCCTAGCATATATTGTGCTCTTGCATGACCTTGTTCTGCTGCCAGCTTGAAAATCGGCACGGCATCTTTGGCACTCTTCCCAACGATTTCACCTGAGAGATAATGATACGCAAGATAGTATTGTGCAGATGCATCATTTTGTTTTGCTGCTAATTGGTAGTATCTGACGGCTTCTTTGATATCTTTTTTAACCCCTTTACCCGTAGCATAGGCAAGCCCAAGCTCAAACTGAGCCGTTACATATTGAATGGCTTTCGGAAGATCTTTTTCAACTTCGCTGCTTGTTCTATAAGTTCCAAGGATACATTGGGCATCTACAAAACCTTGATCTGCCGCTAATCGATAGAGCCTAAGCGCTTCTTTTACGTCCCGTTCAACCCCGTTTCCGTAAAGATAACAATTTCCAAGTGCGTATTGTGCAAATGAATATTCTTGTTCGGCTGCTAATCGATGAAGTCTAACCGCTTCTTTAGCGTCTTTCTCTACCCCTTCTCCTTGAAGATAACAATTTCCGAGTGCATACTGTGCCAATGTAAATTCTTGATCTGCTGCCAATCGATAGAGTCTAACCGCTTCTTTAGCGTCTTTCTCTACCCCTTCTCCGTTAAGATAACAACGTCCAAGAGCATGTTGTGCAATAGGATAATCGTCTGCTAATCGATAGAGTCTGATTGCCTCTTTAGTGTCTTTCTCAACCCCATCTCCGTAAAGATAACAATCCCCGAGTACGAAGTGTGCGAGTGAATTTCCTTTTTCAGCTGCTAGTTGTAAGAATCTAACAGCTTTTTTAGCGTCTTTCTCAACCCCTATCCCCAGATTATAACACAATCCTAACGCACATCGGGCTTGGTCAAACTTTTGTTCGGCAGATAAACTAAGCCATTTAATGGCAGTAGGAATATCTTTTTCAATAAGTTTAGTTATCTTTGTCAAATAGAGCATACCCAAATAAAATTGGGCTATGGGATCACCTTGGTGAGCAAAATGATGAAGTTGATTTATCTTTGCTGGGGTTAAACTTACTATAAAATAAGGATTTAGTAGGCTTTCTGACATTGAAGAAATCGGTTTATTTTTTTTGGCATTTTCCTGCACTGTAGATTCTGATAGGGGTTGCACTGGTGGCACAGAGATAGAGGGTGAATTTTTCTTCTGTTCCGTTTGATCGTGCTCGGTTGCTGATAGTTTTAATAAAGCTTCAATAGTCAATGGTTTTAACTGATTGGCTTTATTTTGAATATCCTGCCAATCTATTTTAGGGGCGCGTTTTTTCTTGGTGCCGTGTTGTAATCTATTGCATATGATTTGTAATGTTTTAGGATTTTCTTTTTCCCCTTTTTTTGCCAGAATAAGTGGTGAATACGAGAGTCGCTCTAGGGTTAGAAAAGATTTTGCAATGTGGTCGACCAGAGATTTAATGACAGAGAATAAACCACGTTTTTTGGGATTGTCACCGGTCAGCTCCTGTTCTTCTTGCATAGCTGCCATGAGTGCAATAGCAAAGCCATAGCGATCGGGTTGATGAGAGTACGGGTTGATCGGCCCTTTGGGGTGGCGAAGAATACACTTTTGGATCAAGCTGATATCACCTGATTTGGCAGCATCAATTATTTGTTGAACTTTAGGGATATCGTGTTCTTCTTCTGAAAAAATCGGTGTTTTTTTAGCTTCTTTTATTTCGGGCCAATCAATAGGCACATAAGTAGTGTTAGGTGGTATCTCCTCAGAAATTGATGCTTTTTTAGCTTTTTTTATTTTTGTTCGATCTAAAGGCACATGAGGAGTGCTAGCTAGTGTCTCCTTCATGTCTGGTGCAGGTAGTGGGGAAGTGCCGACTGCTACCTTGCTTTTGCCAAGTCCTTGTTGCCAGTGCTCGGGGTTGCGCCCAATTCTTTCCCGAATAAATTGATATAATTGCTGTGGGCTTCCTTTTTTCTTTTTTTCATCTCGTGCCGTATCGGCTAGCTTCAGCCCTAGGAGCAAGGTTTGTACAATATCTTCAGGCTTGTGGAATTGTTTTGTAAAGTCAAAATAATACACCGTGATGCCTTTGGATTCCAAAAGATAGCTTTTAAATAAATCTTTGGTATCTCCCTTGATTGGATTACGAAAATGATGTCCCCAACCATTTATTTCTCCGATGACTTGCCGACCATTTATGTCTGTGACAAGTAAATCAACGAAACAATTCAGAGCAGTGCCTTCTGTTTGAACTATACATCCTTCTTTGGCCAAACCAGCAGCAACTTGTGCTTGAATGGTGCCTGGTCGGGGTGGTGATGGTTTAGCTTTTTCTAATTGTGCCGTGATGAAGGATGGCAGTTTCTCGGTGGTGGGTTGAGTCAAGGTTAAAAATAAAGAAAATCGGAAAGCGCTGGCCTGGTCATCGATATTATTTGTAGCATAAAAATGACTTAAATAGTTGAGCATCCTATTTTTTAATTCTTCGCAGGCAACAGAACGGTTAGAAATACCTAAAAGTGATCGGCCATACAAAGCATTTATAATAACATCTACTAATGGTTTCCATTCGGTATTATTATCTTTTAAATTATCTTTAATGATGATGGCTAGGACAGAAAATAATTTTTCAATTTTAGCAACAAATTCGTCCGTGATATCAGCGTATAAAACCTGCGATCGAACCAATTGTCCTAAAGATAAAATAAATTGACAGAGTGGATAGGCATGTTCTATTTTTCGACTGTGATAAATATCAGGGGTGATATTATTCAAGGCATTATTTAGCATGTCGAATGAAATGGTAAATGTTGGCAGAAAATCTTTAGTGATTGCTAAGTTATGCGTCATATGTGCTAATGGATCAACACCAATAGAACCCATGCTAAAAAACTTTTTGAAAATAGTATGGATGGGCTCATGAAGAATTAATTCCGTTTTAGAAATTTGCCAGGAACGGAGTAGTTTAATGAACCCAGAATACCCGCGTTGTATCTTAAGACTATATTTAGAATCCACCTTTGCCAAAAGAGACAGTAGTCTATTAACATATTCTGCATCTAAAAAAGCGGACAAGAGCCATTTTTCGGCTAATAGCCCTATGCCAAACAGCCATTCCTGCGCTGAGGAGGAATTCTGTTTGGGCAGAGTTTCAGGGATGTAATGTAAAAAAGGATTGATGTTTATTTTTTTAGAGGTTAAAAAATTATTTTTTGCGAACAAGCCAGTGGCTTCTATAGCCCGACCTAATACGACAGCATTCATATTTTTTTTGTCGTAGGATAGCCATATATGCAGTAAATCGTTTAGGGGTAATTTTTCCTGAAAATCTTTGGGAGCTGGAATCTTAGCCAGGTGGACAAATTCAGCGAGTTCTCTCAATAAGCTACCTACCCACATAACAGGAGCAGTAGCTTCGTGGAAAAGAGGGATTTTTTGTAGGCTGGTTAAGAGTTGCGTCAACTCTTGGAGAAAAATAGCTGCACATGCGAAGTTTGTTGTGTTAACCAATGATTGGGGGGGGGTATCTCGATTTTCAGTCAATGCCTTGACCAATTGCTTCTCATGTTCAGCGAATAATTTGACCAGTTGAGCCACAAAGAGGCGTAATGTCTGGAGAGAAAAGTTATTTGAATAAATGAGGCTGTGAGTATTTCGAATGGCTTCATTGATTTGTTGTAACGTGTAGCTCAAAGCGGCTGGCTTTTGGGAAGAATGGCTATCTAGCCATTGATTATACTTAAGGAATTTGCCCGCAGGACTGCCTTCGGCTATCCATTGAAAAAGTGTGTCGGAGGAGAGGGTTATTTCGGATGATTTTGGTTTTTTCTTTTGCTTGAATTCTGCTTTTTTAACGTCGACTTCTGTGCCCATAATACTCGCCCATTTCAATTTTCTAGTAAGTTGTTAGTCCTAAAGTTTTGTTTTAATTCTAAACCCTTTGTCGTAAATTCACTGTTTATTCTGGATCCCGCGGACAAGCCGCGGGACGACGTAATGCGGACAAGCCGCGGGCATGCCATTGCCTGAAAGTTACATCCCCTAATGAACCAATGCAATTTCAGGATTGGTAAAGCTTTCACCGATACTGGCGGCCACGGCTGCGTGTGTTATTTGACCCTTATATACATTCAACCCTTGTAACAGATGAGCATCTTCACGTAGTGCTTGTTTTAAGCCTTTATTGGCCAGCATTGTCACAAACGGTAAAGTAGCGTTATTTAAAGCGAACGTCGATGTTCTGGGGACAGCACCTGGCATATTGGTCACGCAGTAATGGACCACCCCATCGACGACATAAGTGGGGGCATCATGGGTAGTGGGCCGGCTGGTTTCAAAGCAGCCACCTTGGTCGATGGCGACATCCACCATCACCGAGCCTGGGAGCATGTTCGCTAACATGTCGCGAGTTACTAAGCGCGGAGCGGAGCTACCAGGTACTAAGACAGCCCCTATGACTAAATCGGCGTGGAGCACGTATTTTTGTAAGGAGGCCCGTGTAGCGAAAATAGTGGTGAGCTTGGAACCAAATTGAAAATCTAATTCTTGTAAGCGCTGCAGTGATTTGTCTAATACAATAACTCGGGCTTCCTGGCCCATGGCCATTCGTGCTGCGTTCGTGCCAACCACGCCCCCGCCCAAAACAACCACGTTGGCTGGTTCGACTCCAGGCACTCCGCCTAACAAAATGCCGCGGCCACCGCGTAGTTTTTCTAGGGCCTGTGCGCCGGCTTGGATAGCTAGGCGACCGGCGACTTCACTCATAGGGGATAACAAGGGCAGACCGCCTCGTTTATCGGTAACCGTTTCATAAGCAATGGCAGCGCATTTCGAGAGCATCAGCGCTTTGGCTTGTGCAGGATCGGCCGCAAGATGCAGGTAGGTGAATAAAATCTGGCCTTCATGCAATAAGGCGCATTCTTCGGGTTGCGGCTCTTTGACTTTGACGATCATTTCTGCAGCAGCAAAGATCGATTGGGGGTCGGCAACGATTTCAGCGCCCACCGCCTCGTAATCGGCATCGGAGCATTCGATACCGGCACCAGCTCCTTTTTCAATGATGACTTTGTGGCCTTGACTGACTAATTCGTAAACACTGTTCGGTGCCAAGCCGACGCGAAATTCCCCTTTTTTGATCTCTTTAGGAACACCAACCAGCATTTTTGTCTCCTCGTTTAAAGTGTATACTGTACCACTAGCACATCAATTCCGCTGAAGCGTCGGCGGCCCGCCGCTCCCAGGGGCATCTAAGCGGCCGTAAAAGCTGGGCGAATTTTGACATGAAATGACTACATTGGCTAGCCATTCACTTCAAGCGACCTGCTGTCAGCTATTTTGACAGGTAAGTAATAGCTGGCTAAGATGTAGCCATAATGAAAAACCCTTTGCCCAAGTACATCCAACCCTTCCAATGCGCTGACCATGGGACAGCCTGGCGGGGCCGCTTACCGTTAAGTAGCTTCCCTCGACTCCTGGAATTGCTGGCTAATAGTGAAGGGGAGGTCAGTGTTGATCTGCACGCGGGTCGTGATGAGCAAAAGCTAGCTTATATCCAAGGGACACTAACAGCTAGCCTATCTCTACTGTGCCAACGCTGCTTACAGCCTTTGGAATTTCCAATAGAGATAATGGTCAGCCTGAGCCCGGTATTCAATGAAAAGGCTGCTGAACTCCTGCCAGAACCCTACGAGCCACTATTACTGACAGAAGATAAAATATCATTGGCCGACTTGGTGGAAGATGAATTGCTATTAAACCTACCGATGATACCCAAGCACGAGGCATCAGCCCAGTGTTCCGCCCCCTCTAATTAAATTTCGAACGCTGTTGCTACTTTTGCTTCAAAAATGAGAGAAAAGCGTGGATAATGTCCGGCCAGCAATATTTCCCTTTGGGGGAAAGAATTGGCTATAGATAAAATTATTTGGAGTTAATGATTATGGCAGTACAAAAAGATAAAGTCAGCCGTTCCCGACGTGGCATGCGCCGCGCACACGATGGACTTACTAAACCGACACTATCGATAGACAGCACCACGGGTGAAACCCACAGACGTCATCACGTCACTGAAAAAGGGTATTATCGTGGTCGAAAAGTGGTTAATGTAGCTAAGGTTCTTGTTGAAGAAGAGTAAAAATCCTTGAAGGAAATCACCATATCATTAGACGCCATGGGTGGCGATTACGGCCCAGAGGTCACCATCCCCGGCGCTTTGCAGGCTTTGGCACGCCATCCCCAGTTGAAGCTGATTTTGGTCGGGGATTCGGAAATATTGACTCGCGTCATGACCTTACATTCGGCCACCGTCAGTGATCGGCTGATGATTCAACATGCTTCTGAACAAGTGAGCATGGATGAAGCCCCTTCCCATGCGTTGCGCTACAAAAAAGATTCGTCGATGCGGGTGGCAATTAACATGGTCAAACAGGGGGCCGCCCAAGCCTGTGTCAGCGCGGGTAATACCGGCGCCTTAATGGCGACGGCTCGTTTTGTTCTAAAAACCCTACACGGGGTTGATCGTCCCGCCATCATTACTTCCTTCCCGGCATTAGGCCAACACCAGGAAGTCTGGGTGCTGGATTTAGGCGCAAACGTCGATTCGGAAGCGGAACACCTCTACCAATTCGCTGTCATGGCCTCTGTATTTGTGTCGGTGGTGAAAAAAATTCCCAGACCTCGCGTGGGCTTGCTCAATATTGGTCAGGAAGAAATTAAAGGCAACGATCAGGTGAAAGAAACCGCCAGGCTGCTCTCCGAAAGTAATGTCGTCAATTACCATGGTTATGTGGAAGGCAATGAAATTTTCACTGGAATAGTTGATGTGGTGGTGTGTGATGGCTTTGTGGGCAATGTCACATTAAAAACCATCGAAGGTGTGGCAAAACTGATCGCGATTTTCGCCAAACGTGAGTTTACCCGCAGTTGGTATTCGCGTTTTTCTGCTTTTATGGCTTTACCGATCTTAAACCGATTGAAAAAAATAGTCGATCCCGGCCGCCGTAATGGCGCCTGCCTGGTCGGCTTGCAAGGCATCGTCATTAAAAGTCACGGCAGTGCGAATGCTATGGCGTTTGCACAAGCTATTCATGAAGCGGTGATACAAGTTGAAAATGATATTCCCAGAAAAATTGGTGAAGAAGTAGGCATTCGATTAAAGGAAGCACCATGAATTATTATTCGCGTATTATGGGTACCGGGGGATATCTTCCCCAACGAACATTGACCAATGCCGATTTAGAGCAAATGGTGGATACCACCGATCAATGGATTTTAGAGCGAACCGGCATCAGTCAACGACATATCCTCGCCGACGATGAAACCACCTCGTCTATGGCAGAAATGGCTGCTCGTCGCGCCCTCGAGGCTGCCGGGCTACCAGCCAGTGCGGTGCAAATGATTATTGTCGCTACTTCCACGCCCGATCGTTTTTTTCCCAGTACCGCTTGTATTTTGCAACAACGGTTAGGCATCTCGGGTTGCCCCGCCTTTGATATTTCCGCCGCGTGTGCCGGTTTTATTTATGCGTTGAGTGTGGCGGATCAGTTCATTCGTTCGGGAAGCATTCAAACCGCCTTGGTACTGGGCGCTGAGTCATTAACCCGTTTGGTCGATTGGACAGATCGCTCAACCTGCGTCCTGTTCTCCGATGGGGCAGCCGGCGTGATTTTACAGAGAGATAAAGCACCCGGTATTATTTCAACGCACCTGCATGCTGATGGTCAATACAATCAATTACTTTACGCCCCCAATCATATTGGCGAAATTAAAGATCCGCCTTACATTAAAATGAAGGGCAGTGAAGTGTTTCGGTTAGCGGTTAATGCCTTAAACGGTATTGTCGATGAAACGCTGGCGTTTAATAATATTGAAAAATCGGATATCGATTGGTTAGTACCTCATCAAGCCAATTTGCGCATCATCCAGGCCACTGCTAAAAAACTCAATTTACCGATGGAACGCGTCATTTTGACCGTCAAAGAACAAGGCAATACCTCCGCAGCTTCCATTCCCATGGCATTTGATATCGCCGTTCGCGACGGTCGCATCAAACGAGGTGAAACGATTTTGATGGAAGCCTTCGGCGCTGGATTAACTTGGGGTTCGGCCTTATTAAAATACTGAAAAAACGAGGATATAACAATAATGGCATCGACGCTTGCGGTGGTCTTCCCAGGCCAGGGTTCACAGTCTGTAGGTATGCTGCGGGATTTATCTGACAACTACCCACTGATACTGAATACGTTTCGAGAAGCTTCAGATGTACTTGGCTACGATCTGTGGTCAACGGTACAAAGTGGGCCGGAAAGCAAATTAAATCAAACTCATATTACTCAGCCCGCGTTATTGGCTGCCGATGTGGCGTTATGGCGAATATGGCAGTTGCACGGCGGTGAACAACCGGCGTTTTTAGCTGGGCATAGCTTAGGTGAATACGCAGCCCTCGTGTGTGCCGGTGCGTTGGATTACGCCACCGCTATTTCATTGGTGGCTTTACGTGGCCAATTAATGCAAGAAGCAGTGCCAGAAGGTGAAGGCGCTATGGCCGCGATTGTCGGTTTAGAGAATGGCACTTTATTGACGATTTGTGAACAGGCTGCTCAGGGGGAAGTGCTTGCCCCAGCGAATTACAATGCCATTGGCCAAACCGTATTGGCTGGAGAGCGAAATGCGGTGCTACGAGCGGTTAATATGGCGAATGATGCGGGGTCAAAATTGGCTAGGATCATTCCCATCAGTGTGCCTTCCCATTGTCTGTTGATGAAACCCGCAGCCGACCGTTTGGCACTGGCATTGGCAGATGTGACTATTTTACCGCCACAAGTGCCGGTGATTAATAATGTCGATGTCGTCGATTGTCGTGAACCTGCGCAAATCCGCGACGCGCTGGTTCGGCAGTTGTATAGCCCAGTACGCTGGGTTGAAACCATCCAAAAATTAGCGAGCTTAGGGATAGCACGTGTCGTCGAGTGTGGCCCCGGCAAAGTGTTATGCGGGTTAATTAAACGTATTGATGATCGCTTACAAACGGTGTCGCTAGGATCTGTCACCGCCATGCAACAAGAACTACCGATAAAAGGATAAATTCGATGTCATTTGCAGGAAAAGTCGCTTTAGTCACGGGAGCCACTCGTGGTTTGGGCCAAGCCATTTTGTTAAGATTTGCCAAAGAAGGCGCTAAGGTCATTGGCACTTCTACCACTCGGGCCGGGGCTGATCTGATTCAAGAAACCCTCACGGCTCAGGGCTATAAGGGTCGAGCCTTTGTGTTGGACGTGACCGATCCTGACACCATTGACGCCATGTTCGCCGAGCTGCAACTGGCGTCGGAATTGCCAGACATTCTCATCAATAACGCCGGTATTCGCCTGGATAATTTGTTGCTACGCATGAGTGCGGATGAATGGTCTCAAGTCATTGACACCAACCTCACCGCGGTTTATCGGTTGTCTAAAATCTGCTTAAAAGGGATGCTGAAAGCGCGTTGGGGTCGTATTATCACCATTAGCTCCGTAGCCGGTGTGGCCGGTAATCCAGGGCAGGCTAATTACGCGGCTGCTAAAGCTGGCGTGATTGGCTTTAGCAAGTCATTGGCGCAAGAAGTGGCATCGCGTAACATCACCGTCAATGTCATTGCCCCAGGCCTCATTGAAACGGACATGACTACCAGCTTAACCACGGAGCAACAGCAGCAATTATTACAAAGGGTGCCCATGGGTCGTATGGGTCGAACCGAAGACATCGCCGCCGCCGCCATCTTCCTGGCTTCGGATGACGCCTCCTATATCACGGGGGAAACCTTACAAATCAACGGTGGTTTGTACATGGCCTAATTGTCCGCAAGAATTTGCACTTGCAACTGGATGGTTTTAGAATATACTCTCATCGCCATCGGCTTTTATAGCAGCAGTGGAAATTGTCGGGGCCACATTTTTCAACACTTTTCAAAATAAAGAGGGATTATCGCATGACCGTATCATCCATTGAGTCAAAAGTAACTAAGATCGTGAGTGAGCAATTAGGCATCGAGGAAGCAAAAGTTACCACTAACGCTTCTTTTGTTGATGATTTAGGAGCCGATTCCCTGGATTCAGTCGAGTTAATTATGGCATTTGAAGAAGAGTTTAATATGGAAATTCCAGATGAAGATGCTGAAAAAATTAAATTAGTCAGCGATGCTATTGATTATATTAAGGAACATCAGAAGGCCGCTTAATGAGCTTTACCGCCGAGTAAGGGTGGGCTCAATCGCTTCACTTTATTCGGCGTCCTGTGAGTTTTTGGTTATCGTCTTGACCCCTTAAGCTTTTGCCGATTATTTTTGAGGAATTCATCTTGCATCACCAAAAAAGAAGAGTAGTGGTTACCGGGATGGGGGCTTTAACGCCTTTGGGATTGTCGGTTCCAGAAACCTGGGACAATATCCTGAAGGGAAAAAGTGGGGTGAGAATTATTGATTCATTCGACCCCACCGGCTTAACGACCCAGATAGGTGCTTTACTCCAACATTTTAATTCGGATGAATACTTAAATTCCAAAGAGTCACGTAAGATCGATCGTTTTATACAATATGGTTACGTGGCTTCCAAACAGGCGTTAGAAGATTCAGGATTGGTCGTCACCGAAGAAAATTCGCCTCGCATCGGGGTAGCGATTGGTTCAGGTATTGGTGGCTTGCCGCTGATCGAAAAGAACCATGAAATTCTGCTAAAAGAGGGGCCACGACGGATTTCACCGTTCTTTATTCCCAGCGTGATTATTAATATGGCCGCTGGCTTTGTCTCCATCAAGTTTAATTTAAAAGGCCCCAATATTGCGATTGTCACCGCGTGTACCACCGGTGCCCATAATATTGGCCATGCAGCACGTATGATTGCTTATGGCGATGCCGATGCCATGGTAGCCGGCGGTGTGGAAATGGCGACGACGCAATTAGGCGTAGGTGGTTTCGCCGCTGCTAGAGCCGTTTCTACGCGTAACGATGAACCCGCTAAAGCCAGCCGACCCTGGGATAGGGATAGGGATGGTTTTGTCTTGGGTGAAGGCGCAGGTATCATGGTATTAGAAGAGTACGAACATGCGCGCAAACGCGGCGCGAGAATTTATGCTGAGTTATTGGGCTTTGGTATGAGTGCGGATGCCTACCATATCACTCATCCTGGCGATATTGGTACGGTATTGGCCATGCAGAATACGTTGCGGGATGCCGGTGTTAATCCGGATGAAGTGGATTATATCAACGCCCACGCGACCTCGACGTTGATCGGCGACGTGGCCGAAGTCAATGCCATTAAGAAAGCCTTTGGTGATGCTGCCTATCGCATACCAGTCAGTTCCACTAAATCGATGACCGGGCATTTATTAGGTGCTGCTGGCTCCGTGGAAGCTATTTTCTGTGTTTTAGCAATACGCGATCAAGTCGCTCCGCCGACGATAAACCTGGATAACCCCGATGAAGGCTGTGACTTGGATTTTGTCCCTCATCAACCCCGATCGGTCAAAATTAATAAGAGCTTTTCAAACTCCTTCGGCTTCGGCGGCACCAACGGCAGCTTATTATTCGGACGAATTTGACAATTCCCCTTATAAAAAGCCTCCCCCCCTTGTTATAAATATTATATAAAATCCTTCTCCCCTTGTGGGAGAAGGTGCCGAAGACGGATGAGGGGTAAAAAAAAGCCCGAGACAATGCTAAAAATTTTCCAAAAAAAATAAAGAGCTAATGGTCACGTTGTCATTTTTTCTGGAAAGTTAGAAACGGAATTTTGCTTTATTTTTACCCCTCATCCGCCCTAACGGGCACCTTCTCCCACAAGGGGAGAAGGATATTTATATATTATTTATATAATATGTATAAAAGGATATTTATAAGAATTCTCTTTTGTTTTTTCTGTAAGGGAGAGGGATATGTATAAGGGGTGAAGGATATTTATAAAAGATAAATACCCATTCTGAGGTAAGCCTGATGCGACGAATATGGGTTATTTCAATTGCCACGGTTGTTCTATTAACCCTCCTTTGGCTGGGCTGGCTTAGCCTGCGGTTCTTTCTCTTTCCCATGGTCGCCACCGATAGGCCCTTGCGAATCGTGGTAGCCCCCAGCATCACCCTGACGCAACTGGTCGAAGACCTACACCACCAAGGCATCCTCAAAGACCCGTATTACTTTATGGGGGTAGCCAAGCTACACACCCACTTCACTCAGCTGAAAGCAGGGGAATACTTACTGCCTCCCCATGCCACCCCCAACGAATTCTTAGAAAAACTCCTGAAAGGCAAGATCCTACTGCACAAAATCACCTTCGTGGAAGGCTGGACATTCCAACAGATGCTCAAAGCCATGGCCGCTAACCCGGCGTTAACGCATAGCTTACAAAATCAATCACCACAGGCTATCATGGCATCGCTCGGTCACCCCGGCGAATCTCCAGAAGGGCAGTTTTATCCCAGTACTTATTTGTTTGGTTTTGGCGTAAAAGATATTAAAATATTACGAATGTCGTTTGACCTGATGCAGAAAAAGCTAAAACTGGCCTGGCAAAAACGTGACCCATCGGTGGATAGGTTTTATCAAACGCCGTATCAGGCCTTAATTGTGGCATCCATGATTGAGAAAGAAACGGCGCTGGCTAGGGAACGACCGATGGTTGCTGGCGTCATCATCAACCGTTTGCAAAAAGGCATGCGCTTACAAATTGATGCCACGGTGATTTATGGCCTGGCCGAAAAACACCCGGGCGGGTTAACACATACAGACCTGATCACGGATACCGCGTATAATACTTATACTCGGGGGGGATTGCCGCCGACGCCCATTGCCATGCCGGGGTATACTTCGATTGAAGCGGCGTTGCACCCAAAACCAACGCAGGCACTCTACTACGTAGCCAAAGGAGATGGCAGTCACGTGTTTTCTAATGATTTACAAGCCCATCATTTAGCCGTGCAACGGTATTTGCTGGCCAGAAAAACTAGCTTAAATTTGCCGTACTGTATTTCCAGCGCATTGCTACTTCATTTTTGGCAACGATTAGACATAGGTTCTAGCCCATGAGGGGAAAATTCATCACATTCGAGGGTATTGAAGGGGCAGGGAAGAGCACCGCGGTGCGTTTTATCCAGCGGCTGGCCTCTCAGGCCCATATCGCCCATTGTGTCACTCGCGAACCGGGTGGCACTGAGATCGCGGAAGCGATTCGCCAGTTAATACTAAGGCATTACGACGAAACCATGTCAGCCGACACCGAAATGCTATTATTATTCGCCAGTCGCGCCCAGCATCTGGCTCGCGTGATTTTACCGGCGTTGCAAGCCGGCCAATGGGTTTTTTGCGATCGCTTCACCGATGCCAGTTATGCTTACCAAGGCGGCGGTCGGGGTATGGCGATTGCGCGTATCGAACAATTAGAACACTGGGTGCAGGGAGATTTACGGCCAGACTACGTTTTATTATTAGACGTGCCGGTAGCCTTGGGTATGGAGCGCATTCGTAGACGTAAGAACAACGATCGCATTGAAAGCGAACAAGCCCAGTTTTTTACGCGTGTGCGCGAACAATACCTAGCGCGTGCCAAGTTACAACCAGAACGGTATAGAATTATCGATGCCAGTCAGCCATTAGCCGCTGTTCAACGACAATTGCAAACGGTTTTTACGGCCATCGCAGGAGCGCAGAGATGAACACGACAGCAACGACAGATGAAACAACTGCGCTGGCGATTGTCCGTGGCGAAGCATTAACCGCCTGGCCGCAGGATTTGTATATACCGCCGGACGCTTTGGAAATTTTCCTCGAAACCTTCACTGGCCCACTGGATTTATTACTCTACCTCATTAAAAAACAAAATCTGGATATTCTCGATATACCTATCGCCGAAATTGCCCGCCAATACCAGAAATACATCGAATTAATGCAAGTTCTAAAACTGGAATTAGCAGCGGAATATTTGTTGATGGGGGCTATGCTGGCGGAAATTAAATCGCGGCTATTATTACCACGACCCGAACACGCCAACGAAGAAGAAGACCCACGCGCCGATTTAGTGCGGCGATTAAAAGAATACGAACAATTCAAACGAGCAGCCGAAAATTTAGATGCTTTGCCGCGAGTTGAGCGAGATATTATTCCCGTCGATATTTTGCCCTTATCGCGGGAAGACCTGCCAAAAACTTTACCCACGGTCACGTTGCGTGAAATAGTCCTTGCGCTCAATGAGGTGATGACGCGTGCTAATTTACGCGTGCCGCACCTCATCCACGTCGAAGTATTGACAGTGAGAGAACGCATGGCTGATATTTTACAACGCATGTCGGAATGCAGTCAGCTCTCGTTTTCGATATTGCTGCGTCCGGGTGAAGGGCGAGTTGGAGTTGTAGTGACTTTGATTGCGATTCTGGAGTTACTCAAGCAATCCGCCATCACCATCAGTCAATCCCAACCGTATGCACCCATACAGATTCAGGTATTGGCCGCTCAGCCAGTGGCTGAGTTGACTGCATCGCCTGCCCTCCATTAGTTGATGAGAAACTCCTATGTCATTATCCATTGAGTTGATTCGTACCGATTTTAGAAGCCGCGATTCTCAGTTCTCCCGAACCGGTCAGCATCGATCGATTAGTACAGCTGTTTAGTGAGGAAGAAGGCCTCACTAACAAAGAGCTACGCGAAATTTTGCAGCAAAGAATGCAAGAAAACGATCACTACAGTTTTGAATTAAAAGAAGTCGCCAGTGGTTATCGCTTTCAAGTAAAAAGCGACTTGGCACCGTGGCTGCAGCGTTGGACTCAGGAACGCCCGCCGCGTTATTCCCGCGCTTTGTTAGAAACGATAGCCTTGATTGCCTACCGCCAACCGATCACTCGTGCCGAAATTGAAGACGTGCGTGGTGTCAATGTCAGCAGCAATATTCTGCGCACCTTGCTGGAGCGGGAATGGGTCAAGATAGTCGGTCATCGCGACTTGCCCGGCCGGCCAGCATTATACGCAACGACCAAGCAGTTCTTGGATTATTTTAATTTGAAATCATTGTCGGAATTACCGACCTTAGCTGAGCTAGAAACGGATACGGAAAATTTATCCGGCGTGGAACAAATGGTGCGAGAATTACAAGCCATGGCGCCGGAAGCTGCTGGTGAGAACGAGGCTGTTCGCGAACCGATTCTTTATCCGTTGATGTGTGTTGAGCAAACCGAGTGACTGAAAAATTACAAAAAGTATTGGCGAGGGTAGGGTTGGGTTCTCGGCGTGAGATTGAGCGCTGGATTGCCAATGGTCAGGTGAATGTTGATGGTAAAATCGCCGTCTTGGGTGATCGGGTGGCATTGACTGCGAAAATTGCAGTCGATGGCAAACCCATTTCACTGCTGGCTGATGCCAATGCCACTACTGTATTACTTTATCACAAACCGGAAGGCGAGATGTGCACCCGCTTGGATCCCGAAGGTCGGCCCACGGTATTTGACCATCTGCCATTGCTTCCCAGTGGTCGCTGGGTGATGGTCGGCCGACTGGATTTTAATACCTCCGGGTTATTATTATTCACCAATAATGGCGAGTTGGCTAATCAATGGATGCACCCTTCTTCGCATTTACAACGAGTTTATGCGGTGCGGGTGTTTGGCGTTGTTAATGCCGCTATGCTCCAGAATTTGCAACAAGGCGTCATGCTAGAAGATGGCATGGCCCGCTTTGACAGCATCGAGGCCATGAAGGATGGCAACCGCAATTCCTGGTATAAAGTGTCTATTGCCGAAGGACGTAACCGCATCGTCCGCCGGTTATGGGAATCCCAGCACGTGCAGGTTAGCCGCTTGATTCGTCTACAATTCGGCTCCTTAACCCTGCCCCGTGAATTAGCAGCCGGCAGCTATCAATTCCTTTCAGCCTCTGACTTGGCAGAAATGGTTTGAAGTCAGTCTAACTCAAATTTGTTTCTAAAGAAAAAATGGTATTTTTTTTCAGCTTTCGACCTTAACTTGGTGCTTGATAGCCTAATACGATCAATGCGTTATCGTTTGCATAAAACTCTCTAAACTGTGTATTATCACTCCCTTAGAGCGTGGGCGAACCGTCCGCGCTTTTAGAAGGCTTTTTTTAGAAAAATACATATGAGATAGGCATGGCGGATTTCAACACATTAGCACCATCCATCCAACCGCAGAAACTAAAGCAACCAGTGGCTTTGCGAGTTCTGTTTCTCACCGAAATGTGGGAGCGTTTTGGTTTTTATATAGTCCAGGCCATGATGGTCTTGTACTTTACCCAAAAACTCGGTTGGTCAGATAGCCAAAGTTACGCTATTTCCGGCGCATTTACTGCGTTTGCGTATTTATCGCCTATCATGGGCGGTTATATAGCCGATCACATTTTCGGTTATCGAGTCGCGATCATTTTGGGTGGAATTTTTCTCATCCTCGGTTATGGTTTATTCGCCACCTTATCGGAACCCTTATTATATCCAGCATTAGCGATCATTATCATTGGCAATGGTTTTTTTAAACCGAATATCGCCACGATGCTAAGCACCTTCTACAAAGAAGGTGATCCTCGTCTAGAATCCGCTTTTACGTTTTTTTACATGGGCATTAATATCGGCTCCATGATGGCTATGCTGCTTTCAGGTTTTGTCAAAGAATGGTTTGGTTGGTCGGCGGGTTTTAGCCTAGCCAGTTTGGGATTGCTACTAGGCATGATTGGTTTTTTCCTCGGTGCCAAACAGCTTGCGCAGTATCAATTCCAACGCCCTGCCCAGCGCTGGCGAGGTCTGCTTGGCTGGTTGCACAGCAGAGCAGGGGTGTGTTTAGGCATTATTATCGCTATCCCATTGCTATCGGCCTTGGTCAGGTATAAAACCGTTGCTAATATTTTATTTTTTGTGTCGGCGGTTATTTTAATTCTGGTCTTATTTTTATTAGCCTATCGGCTGCACGAGAAAAGACAACGACACCGCATGCTGGCATTGATAGGCTTGTGCATTATTTCAGTGGTATTCTGGGCTATCTGGTTCCAAATCTTTTTTTCACTGAATTTATTTATCGAAAGAAATGTCGATCGCGTCTTTTTTGGTACACAGATACCGACCGTCGCTTTTATTTCATTCGAAGCTATTTTTATTATTATTACAGCGCCAATTTTTGCAGGACTCTGGGTAAGATTAGCGGCAAAAAATAAAAACCCCTCCATACCGATGAAATTTTTCTTCGCTTTTTTATTAACGGCAATCGCGTTTCTGCTTCTGAAAATCAGCACACTGTTTGCAAACCAGGATGGATTTGTTAACCCTTTTTGGATTCCATTGAGTTACCTCTTTATTACCTTAGGTGAAATGTTTTTATCCCCCATTTTAATTGCTGCGGTCACCTTGTTGGCTCCCCAAAAATGGAAAGGGATGATGATGGGTATTTATTTAATTGGTATTGGTTATGGTGGTAAATTAGCAGGAGTGGTTGCTGATCTGTCCAGTATCCCGGACAATATAAAAAACCGAGTCTTGACCACTCAATACTATGGTCATGCTTTTTTTTATTATGCGGTATTGGCCGTGATAACCGGTTTTATTGTTTTATCACTGGTGCCTTTATTTAAACGTTGGATTAACGAGGGTACTGTTGAACAATTCCCTTAACGTCAGCCATACCCAATACATGATGCAGGCCTTGGCATTGGCGCAAATTCGGCGGGGCTTTTGCGCACCCAACCCTGCGGTGGGTGCTGTGGTCGTGAAAGGCGATGAGGTTATAGCGGAAGGTTATCACATGGCTCCCGGGCAACCTCATGCGGAGGTGAACGCCCTGGCAAAGCTTTCCGATGAGCAAAGTCGGGATGCCATTGTTTACGTGACGTTAGAGCCCTGTTGCCATCAGGGCAGAACGCCGCCGTGTGTAGATCTATTAATTCAAAAAGGTGTCAAAGCGGTTTATTACGGTTTTCGGGACCCCAATCCGTTAGTGGCCGGGCAGGGGGCTAAACAGTTACAGGCCGCGGGTGTGACTTGTCAATTTCTTCCGCTACCCGAAGTCACTGCCTTTTACCAAAGTTATGCCTATTGGCACCAATACCGTCGGCCGTGGGTAACTGCAAAAATAGCCTTAAGTTTGGATGGTAAAATAGCGGGTGCAAACGGTGAGCCTGTCGCCATTACCGGCCCTGAATTGCAACAATACACCCATCAGTGTCGCAAAAAATCCGATGCGATTCTGACCACGATCGCGACGGTTCTCTGCGATAATCCCCAACTCAATGTTCGTTTAGCTGGGGAAACCATCAGCAAACCGGTTTACATTTTGGATTCCCGCTTGCGTTTTCCCATGGATGCGCAGCTGCTCTCCACAGCGGCCAGTATCACCCTGTTATACCTAGATGATGGCAATAATACCTTGAAAAACTCCCTTTCAACCCACTCTATCCGTTGCGTGCCTATTCCAGCGAAACATGGTAAGATTTCTCTACAAGCGGTCTTAGAATACATCGGGCAAGATGGGGTGCATGACCTATGGGTGGAAGCAGGGGGAACTTGTTTCCAGGCCCTTTTATCTGAAGGTTTAGTGCATCGCGCCCTCATCTACCAAAGTTTAAAATGGTTAGGGGAAGCAGCCCAACCTGCCTTTACCGGACAATTTGATGCGCTGCAAAAAGCGCAGACCATGACGCGATACAGCGTGGGAAATGATGTCGTCAGCGACCTCAGCTTTTAGCCAAATCCTTATAATTTTGATAAAGTAAGCATAGCCAATGTCAGTGATAAATTCTCAACCCAATCAGCCATCGCATCGTTCCCCCCATTTTGCAACCATCGAAAAGGCCATTGACGAGCTTCGCCAAGGTCGCCTGATTATATTGATGGATGCGGAAAATCGCGAAAACGAAGGCGACTTTATCGTTGCTGCGGATAAAATAACACCCGAAATCATCAACTTTATGGCGCGCTTTGGGCGGGGGTTAATCTGCTTGCCTATGGCAGCGGAGCTCATTGATCGACTCGATTTACCACCGATGGTCGCCCACAATACCTCCAAATATGGTACGGCCTTCACCGTGTCTATTGGCGCTAAAGAGGGGATGGCTACCGGTATTTCTGCCGTTGACCGAGCCCATACGATTCGAGTCGCTGTTCATCCGGAATCCACCCGAGCTGACTTAAGTATTCCCGGTCATGTTTTTCCGATACGCGCCCAAGAAGGGGGTGTTCTACGTCGTGCCGGTCATACCGAGGCTAGCGTCGACCTGGTGCGAATGGCAGGTTTAACCCCGGCTGCGGTTCTATGTGAAGTCATGAATGAAAATGGCAGCATGGCCCGCCGGGATGATTTGATTCAAGTCGCGCAAACCCATGGCATATCCCTGGTGACTATAGACGATTTAATTGCTTACCGTCGTCGCCACGAGGTGCAGGTGAGTGAATGTGCCGCCGCCGCCTTACCGACACCGGCATACCCGGGCTTTACTATTCGTGTGTTTGAAAATCAAATCGACGGCAGCGCGCATTTAGCACTGGTCAGTGGTGATTTAAACCCACAGGACTGCCTAGTGCGCTTGCACTCGCAATGCATCACCGGTGATATTTTTGGCTCTTTGCGCTGCGATTGTGGTTGGCAATTACAGTTTTCTCTGGATAAGATTGGTCAACAAGGCGGTGTGTTGTTGTATATGAACCAGGAAGGGCGAGGTATTGGTCTGGTGAATAAAATCAAAGCCTATGCGCTGCAAGACCAAGGGATGGATACGGTAGAGGCAAATCATTCATTGGGATTTGCTGCCGATCACCGGGATTATGTGATAGGGGCGCAGATATTAAAACAATTGGGTGTGGAAAAAGTACGGTTGCTGACCAATAACCCCCAAAAAATAACCGCCTTGGATCAGCAGGGGATTGAAATATTGGGCAGAGAAGCGATAGAAATGGCCCCCACGCCATATAATCGTCGTTATTTGCAAACAAAACGTGAAAAACTGGGTCATCTCCTGGTATTATAAACAAAATACCTGGGATTCTACATTTACGGAAACTGCTCACCCCCAACTCCGTCGTCCCGCTCCCGGACTTGATCCGGGATCATCCGCGGGATGACGTGCGAGTAGTTACCATTTACGCGACGAGGCGCCCTTGATCTCATCCATTACTCAGTGGTTCCAACGCCGGTTTGTCGGCACTGAATTAGGTAATTTAGCCCTGATTATCATTGCCATTGTCTTGCTGATCTGGGGCTTGGGTAAATTAATCGTGCCGGTGTTTGTCAGCGTCGTATTGGCTTACTTATTAGACGGCATGATCCGACAATTGCAACGTTGGCGAGTACCCCACAACCTAGCTGTTAATTTTGTATTTCTGCTTTTTCTTGGCCTGGTCGTATTTGGCTTGTTTATTCTGCTGCCCCTGGTCTGGGATCAGCTAGCCAGTTTGCTCAATGAATTACCCACCAAAGTCAAACAAGTCGAAATCTTTTTTACTGACTTATCTCAACGCTACCCTGCTTATCTCTCCAAGGCGCAAATTCAAAGCGTGATCAATGGCTTCCAATCCGATTTTGCCCGCATTGGTAAATACGCCTTGTCTATTTCGTTAACGACGATTTCCAGTGTCATGATGATTGTCGTTTACTTAGTGTTGGTGCCATTAATAGTTTATTTTTTCCTCAAGGATCGTGATCCCATTCTCAACTGGTTTGCCCGATTTTTACCCCAAAAGCGCCAATTGTCCAGGCAAGTATGGGGTGAGGTTAACCAACAAATTGGTGCCTACATCCAAGCCAAAATATTGGAAATGATTATTGTCGGCGTGGCCAGCACCCTAGTTTTTGTGATACTGGGCTTGAATTATGCTGTGTTACTGGGGGTGTTAGTGGGTTTATCGGCATTGATACCGTATGTGGGTGTCATCCTGGTGACAGTGCCTTTAGTGATTGTGGCTTATGTGCAATGGGGGTTCGACGTCCACTTCCTGTACTTAATGATCGCCTATTGTATATTGATGGTCTTGGACGGTAACGTATTAACGCCGCTATTATTTTCCGAAACCATGAAAATTCATCCAGTGGCTGTGATTATTGCGGTGCTGATTTTCGGTGGTTTGTGGGGATTTTGGGGTATCTTTTTTGCGATTCCGCTCGCCGCAGTGGTGAAAGTATTACTCAATGCCTGGGTACAGCATAACGATCAGGTGCGTCGAGAAACGCCACTCCAATAACAAAGCCTTAGAAGGATCTAAAATGAAGTCTTCTTTAGATACAATCAATCATGAGCTCTTTAAAAAAATCATCGTCATTTTTTGGGCTATCTGGTGGTTAATCGCCTGGTGGACTGACGTGGTCGGTGGTTTGGCTCATCTAGGTATTATCCATGCCAGCTGGGCGCCAGATACGAATTATCCTCCTTTAGTCAGCTCACTCCAGATGTATTCCGTGCCTAACTGGGTGCCGGCAATTTTCTTCATGGCTATTTTAGTCTGGTCGACGTTGGCGACAGTGGCTTTCATTTGGGCCTCTGCCGGTATTTTCAAGCATCGTTCTAAAGTATGGATGAGAAGAGCGAAGATAGCCTTCATCGTCTCATTGACCTTTTGGTTGGCTTTTTTTCTAGCCGATCAGCTGGTGATGAAGTTTGATTTCGAAGAGAATCACATGGTGCAGGGTGGCTTTCAATTATTGACGTTTCTGGCGTTATATCTACTCCCCAACCGAGAATAGCAAAACTAACTACGCTGTTGTCATAAGAGCGAAGAAGGTGCTCGAATGGTGGGCAAGGCGAAATATGCCCACCACCGTAAGGGAAAAAAACTAGATACAAAACCTAGAGGTTAGGTTTTTTGCCCCGCACCAAATTGACGATAAGAGTAATCACAAATAAGATGAGGAAAATATAAAATAGAATTTTGGCTATCCCGACCGCTGCGGCAAATATGCCGGTGAAGCCCAGAATGCCAGCAATAATGGCAAGGACAAGAAATATTAGAACCCAGCTTAACATAGACGAAACTCCTTTTCGGTGTGAGTGAATAACAAGTTTTATATAACATCTTCTCCCAGGCGACGTCAAGAGTTGCCACTAATACATCAAGGTAAAATTACGGTATTTTATTCCACTTGCTTTTACGAGATAATAAAAGAATGAAAATCAAATTATTAAAAAGAATGAGTTATGGTTTGTTGGCGGTACTGACTGTGTGTTTTTTGGCCAGCTGTAGCCTTTCTTCCGTGATAAAAACGCATGGAAGTACTATGGGTCGGTCGGTGCCGCAGAAACCTAAGCAAATTGCGTTGTTGTTGCCTTTGCAAGGTTCAACGGGTGCGCAGGGGGAGGCGGTTCGCAATGGGTTTATGGCGGGTTACAATTATGTGAAGCAGAGTGAGCCAGATGCACCGATTGTGAAAGTGGTGGATACCAGCCAAGGTAATATCGTCGCTTTGTATCAGCAGGCAGTGGCAGAAGGGGCTGATTTTGTGGTGGGGCCTTTGGCTAAAGATCAGGTGCAAACCTTAGCCGCTTCTGGTCAACTGACGGTTCCTACGTTGGCACTCAATAACATTGGCAATGTGAAAGCGGTGCCGAATTTGTATGAGTTTGACTTGTCTTCGCAGTTAGAAGCGGAACAAGTGGCAGACCAAGCTAAGAAAGACGGCCACAGTCGCGTCATTGTTATTTTCCCAGCCGGTGAGTGGGGGCAAGGCATTGCCGGTGCCTTCATGCGTCGTTGGCAGACATTGGGTGGGCAAGTGGTGACAACGGTGGCGTATTCCGCTCACGGAGATTTGTACAGCCAGTTACGTCAAGTCTTAGGTGTTGAGCCACCCCCTCGGCATTCATCCGGTGGTAAGCGTTACCAGCCTACGCCGCGTCAAGATGTGGATGTGTTTTTCATGGTCGCTTTTCCTCAACAAGCCAGACAAATCAAATCCATTCTCAACTTTTATAATGTCGGAACTGTGCCGGTCTATGCGACCTCGTTGATTTACAGCGGTATTCCTAATCCAGCAAAAGACAGTGATTTAAACGGCGTTGAGTTCAGTGACATGCCATGGATTGTCGGTCCTGATATTCCGCAATGGAGCCAGATGCGCGATGGCATTAAAGCAGATTGGCCCGATTCGTATAATCGCTCGCCACGACTTTATGCGTTAGGGATTGATGCTTACCACCTAACGTATGGACTCAGCAATATGGCGAACACCGGTAAATCGCAAACGGGGACGACGGGTCGATTGACGCTTAACTCAGAACAACAAATACAGCGACAATTACAATGGGCAAAAATGCAGGATGGTGCACCGGTACTGGTGGAATCACTTCTAGGCAAGCCATAGGAGAACAGACAGAACAACTCGCTTGCCAACACCTACAGCGGCATGGCTTAAGGCTGATCGACAAAAATTATCGTTGTCGTTTAGGTGAGATAGACCTCATCATGCAAGACGTAGACAGTCTAGTATTTGTAGAGGTGCGCTATCGTCGATCAGCGTACTTCGGTTCCGCTGAAGCGACGGTGGACTTGCGGAAGCAAAAAAAATTAGTTAAAACAGCCATGTATTATTTAATGTGGCATAAAGTATCTGAACGCACGCCGTGTCGCTTTGACGTGGTGGCCATAAATTCGTGCGTTGGTTGTGTTTCTGAGATATCATGGATTAAAGACGCTTTTCATTATATTTAGGTAACTACAGCGCACGTCGTCCCGCGGCTTGTCCGCGGGATCCAGAAAAATTCTATAGAAACCCCTTTTATGGACCCCGCGGACAAGCCGCGGGACGACGGAGTTGGGGGGGGAACAGTTACATATTTAGTAGGGGAATTTTAGTACATGATGATGAATCCGTACGATCGCATCAAACAGCACTTTTTAGATAGTTTGGCCACAAAAACGGAAGCCATGGATATTTTGGTGCCTGTCATTGCGAAAGCCGGCAATTTATTAGCGGAATCGTTATTAAACGGCCATAAAATTTTAGCCTGCGGGAATGGCGGTTCAGCTGCCGATGCACAACATTTTTCAGCAGAAATGCTAAATCGTTTTGAAATGGAACGGCCACCCTTACCCGCCATCGCATTAACAACCGATACCTCCACGCTGACCTCGATTGGCAATGATTATCATTTTGACGAAATTTTTTCCAAGCAAGTAAGGGCATTGGGGCAAGCTAATGATGTGCTATTAGCCATTTCCACCAGTGGTTATTCAAAGAATGTTATCCAGGCGATCCAAGTTGCGCACGAGCGTGGTTTACGGATTGTGGCCTTGACGGGGAAGAGCGGCGGCGAAATGGCGGCCATTTTGTCTAAGGAAGAAGATGTCGAAATCCGAGTGCCTTCTTCACAGACGGCTCGAATTCAGGAAACCCATTTATTAATCATTCATTGTTTGTGTGATTTCATCGATAAACGATTATTTAATCAGGAAACGATATGAGCGACATTATTCAAGGTAAAATGCGTGGTATCGCACTCATTCTTATGTTTTTTTTATTAGCGGGTTGTATCCCTGCGGTATTTCTGGCTGGAGCCACAGCCGGAACGGTCGTGTATGACAAACGCAGCATGAAAACAATGGTGGAAGATAAGGACGCATCCAATACCGCCTTGCGCGCGGTCAACAGCGAGATGTCGTTACGATCCTCCCGCATTGTTATCGCCACCTTTAATCAAGTGATGTTGATGGCAGGGCAAACACCGACAGAGGCGTTGCGCTCGAAGGCTTATAGCCTGGTGAGTGGTGTGCCCAATGTGAAACGTATTTATAACGAAGTCACGATTCAAGAACCCATTTCTTTACGCACGAAGAGCAATGACACTTGGATTACGACGAAAGTAAAAAGCGCTGTTTTAACGGAGAAAGGATTGAATTCCAGCCAAATTAAAGTGGTCACCGAAAATTCAGTCGTTTATTTAATGGGTGTATTGACGCATAAGCAAGCCGATAGTGCAGCAGAAGTTGCCAGTCGGGTCAGTGGTGTGCAAAAAGTCGTCAAGATTTTTGAATACGAACAGTAAATTATATAAAATAAGCAAAATTTTAAAAAATTTATCAAGTTAGCATAATATTAAAAAATAATTTAACTAATTTAAAAACGAGTAAATTTATTAATAGAAGATATTTGTTAACAAGCTACTGCCGTTGGCCTACAAATTTGTAAGCAAATGGATTACATATTTGATAAGTTACGTGGAGTTTAATGCGAGGGTGACGGCTATTCGAGGCAATGCTTTTTAAATGGACTTAGTCTCAATGGATTGAGCACATGGCCGGAAAAGGAATTATATCACAGGATGTGATGCATTGCCTCACCTTTAGTACGCACGGAGCTGTAAAGGGCACTTCAACAGGGATGATTGAGTTTAAAATTAGCAGGGTTTTGTTGTTGATATATTTTTTGAAAAGACATTAGCAAATGCTTTTTGTACTTTTGAGAAGTAAGTAATAGGTTTTTTTGTTAAATCGTGTCGCTGAAGTGCCCTTCTGAGATCTTGTCACATACAAGGTGAAGGGCAATTCTTATCCATTAGTCGTTTGCTATTATTCTTCTATCATTTCTTCTTTCCCATCTGTTCGTATTTACCTATACTCATCACTCATCGTCACAACTCAGCCCCAGTCTAACTGAGTGAGGAACCAGTATGGAAATTTATCTAGTGGGTGGTGCCGTCAGAGATACCCTGTTAGGACTTCCCGTCGTCGAGAGGGATTGGGTTGTGGTCGGCGCTCAACCACAGGATTTACTGAATTTGGGCTATCGCCCAGTAGGAAAAGATTTCCCCGTTTTTCTACACCCAGAAACAAAAGAAGAATACGCTTTAGCGCGCACCGAACGCAAAACGGGTCCGGGCTACAAAGGTTTTCATTTTTACACAGCTCCCGATGTCACCCTAGAAGAAGATTTGAAACGTCGAGACTTGACAATCAATGCCATCGCCCAATCCCTAGATGGCAAAATCATCGACCCGTATCACGGTCAACAAGATTTGCAGCAACGAATACTACGCCATGTGTCGCCTGCGTTTACGGAAGATCCGGTGCGAATTTTGCGAATCGCCCGATTCGCGGCGCGTTTTGGTGATTTCACCATCGCTCCCGAAACGCAGCGGTTGATGCAAGAAATGGTGCAACTAGGGGAAGTCAATGCCTTGGTCGCGGAGCGAGTATGGCAGGAGTGGCAAACCGCCCTCAGCGAACATTGGCCAGCGCGGTTTTTTACCGTTTTGGCGGAATGTCAGGCTTTAGCTATTTTATTTCCCGAATTGCAAAATAACGCCGCCGGATTGCAGGCATTGCAGAAGGCAGCCGAATGTTCAGCGGCTTTACCGGTTCGGTTTGCCGTGTTATGCCACGCCTTACCGTTAAAAAGCATCCAATCGTTGGCCCGATATCGTATTCCTAAAGAATATCTGGAGTTAGCGCTATTGGTGGCGCGATACCATGAGTCATTTCAGTCGGTCATGCATCAGGAAGCGGAAGGACTATTGCAATTGCTGGAAGCGGTAGATGCTTTCCGACGAGTGGAGCGCTTGGAGTTGTTTTTATCGTCTTGTGAAATCATGGATATGAGCGATACGGCGCTGGCAAAATCCCAGCGTCTACGAAAAGCTTTCGGCCTAGCGGCCGCTATTGACCCCACACCTATTGTTTTACAAGGTCTAAAAGGACCCGAGATTGGCAAAGCCATACGCCAAAAGCAATTACAAATAATCAGCGAAGGACTTGCTCTTGGCAGCGCAGACTAAGGCGCACGTTTCCATCCTGAGGCTGAGCTGTTACACGGACCAATGGGCGGAGCCCCAGCGGCCGCGGCCGTTAGAAACGCTCAAGGTGATGGCTGTTATTTTGCTGGTGGTGAGTGTCTCTTGATCTTGCAACAACTCTTGCAAAAACCAGGAAGATAGCTCTTCGATGGTGATATTGCGAATCGGTAAAATGAGCACATCTCGCTTCAAAAAAACCAGGCGATCTTCATGGAAGAAAACCTCATAGCCTTCCTCCGTTTCTTGAATTCGCAATACCGGTGAGGCGCCAGGTAACAGCAAATAACTATTCAATTGTTGAGCCAGCGCATTGAGCTTTTTCTTATAAATTGCATAATCAAACGCGATGCCAAGCGCCCCGAGCTCAGCGAGGAATTTAGCCTTGACCAGGTAATTATGGCCGTGCAATCGTTCACGTTGCGTGGCTGAAAAAATGGTGAAGTGGGCAGCGGAAAAACCAAAGCTTTCTTCAGATAATTCGATAGTAGTCAATAGAGGCTTCATAGGATTGAATGGGATCTTTAAAACCTGTGCGACGAAGGTAAATTTTTTGTTAACGCCATCACTTTAAACAACTCACCCATTTCACTGGGCAGCACCAATTTCTTTATCTCTTGACTCGCCTGATATTGACGTTGCAAATCACCTTGCATATTAGCAGCCAACTCGAGGAGACCGCAACTTAATAAAAAATTAGCCAGATTGTCGTAACCGGCGATGGTCAAATTGGCCTGTTCGGCAGCTTGCGCGACTGCCGTAAAATCGACATGTGCGGTAATATCCTGCAAACCAGGCCAATAAAAAGGATCACTGTGGGCATGGTGTCGATAATGGCACTGCAAAGTGCCCGTGCGGCGATCCGGATGGTAATATTCTTGGCGTGGAAAGCCATAGTCTACTAATAAAATCAGGCCACTTTGTAATAAGTCAGCCACGCTCTTCAGCCAGGCCGGCAGATTCAGGTTTATTTCTGAGCAATAACCATCCGTAAACGGATGCCGATCGAGAAGAGGTTCCGTCGTCCACCAAGCCTCAACAGTGTTAATTAACTCAGGGCAGGGAGTGGTCAATAGCTCTTGTAAACGATCATTATGCCAGGTTACGCAGCGTTCTTGAAGATTACCTTGCTGCCATTGAAAGCAATGAACAGGCATGGCATCCAATACCTCATTGGCGATGACTACGCCACTAAACTGAGTCGGTAACCGGTCTAGCCAATGGACTTTATGAGCCAAGGTGGGGATTTTTTCTTGCACCCATTGTTGCTGGCGCTGCTTGAGATCGGGGCTGAGCTCCAAAATATAATAATGGGCAGGAGCAACCGTTAACGTCGACAGAATATCAACGGCGAGGCGACCTGAGCCAGCACCAAATTCCAGAATGTCGCCAGATGGGAGTGCCGAAAGCGTTGTTTGAATTCGTTGTGCTAAACATTGCCCGAACAAACTGGAGATCTCGGGAGCCGTTGTGAAATCGCCGCCCACGCCTAATTTATGAGATCCCCCCGTGTAATAGCCCAATCCGGGAGCGTAAAGCGCTAACTCCATGTACCGCGCAAACGACAGAGGACCGTGCGCCATTATTTCTGCGCGCATAGTGGCTACCAGTGCCTCGGAGTGCCTGATGGCTTCTTTGTCGGGTAGAGGGAGTTGCGGCTTAATGTTCATGACGAGCGTATTCCAGCAGCTTGAGCAACCTGGAATAATCCCTTACAAGTGACTATATCTACCGCTTTTAAACAACTGCGAATTTGATATTTACTCAATGCGCGTGCATAAAGCCTAGCGATTCGTGGATTCGCTATTAATGTCACGGTCGGGCAAGTTCTTTGCCGCAACGCCTGCTTCACTTCCTGACCAATCAATAAGCCTGAAAGATAGCTGCTAGCGCTCATGTTAGTTAAGTTACCTGATAATACTTGCGTGCGTACTTGAAAAAGCTGGGATAATAAGGAATCGTCTTGATTTGCGAGCGCTAATCCGCGATCAAACGCTTTCATATCTTTACCTGCCGGTGTTTCGATCAGTTTACTGAGGATACTTTTTTTTGCCAACAGCATATAAATTTCACCCGTCATAAAGCTGGTAAAATCCATTAATTGGCCCTTGGTTACATAAGCCCACTTACTATGGGTGCCGGGTAAGCAGATAAGCTGTTCTGATAGTTGTGGATCTAAGGCTCCTAAAATTTGCACTTCTTCTCCGCGCATGACATCGACCCGGCCATAGGCGTCATCATAACGTACGCCCGGTACGATGTAATAAGAAGGGCGGTTGGCGAGGCAGCGCAAACCTTGATGTAAAGCGCAGAGCTGTAATGGGCAAAGTAAGTACGGCACTTCCATCCAGCCATGGCGTGAGCCAATCATGCCGGCCATTAGAACGGGTAGTTGAGGGTGTTGTTGCAACCAGGGGTTAATTTCCTGCTGCAAAATTTTTTCGAAGTCTTCGTTGGTTTGGTGAAGAATGCCTTGGTGAGCAAATTTTTTGGCGATGATGTGTCCTTTTTCATCCAATAAAAATGCGCGAAAATTGCTGGTGCCCCAATCAACAGCGATTAAACATGGCTTTTTTGAGTGTGAATTCATAGCAGAATGATTTTATTTTATTATCTGGCGAAGCCATTGACCTATATCGTCAATTTCTTCCATACAAACCGAGTGCGCCATAGGGTAGGTACGCCAGTCAATGTGACAACCAGCATTTTCGATTACTTCTTTAGATGCTTGGCCTAAGTCGATGTCGACTAGGGGATCGAATGTGCCATGCGCCATGAAAATAGGTGTTTTTTGATTAGGGAATGGCTGGGGTGTGGTAAACGGTGTGTTGACCGGTAAGTAAGTGGATAAAGCTAAAATTCCGCCTAAGCGTTGGGGGAAGTGCAATCCCGTATACAGAGCCAATGCGCCACCTTGGGAAAAGCCCGCTAAAATAATTTGATCAGAGGTAATACCCGATTCTTGCTCTTGAGTAATGAGTTGGGCAATGCTTTGATCTGCGGCTTTAATACCCGCGACATCTATCTTGGATTGTCGGCTCAGCCCGTAAATATCAAACCAGGCCCGCATAGGCATGCCGCCGTTTAGAGTAACGGGTTGAATGGGTGCGTGGGGGAAAATAAAACGGACTGCTGAATCGATAGGTAATTTTAGTTGTGGCACGATCTCGGTAAAATCATGGCCGTCTGCGCCTAGGCCGTGCAACCAGATAACCGCGCTTTTTGCCGGTGATTTGGTGTCGATAATGACGGATTCTAGGGTAGAAGTTGGCATGGATAATGTTATACTCATTTTATTTTAGAAGCGCAATCTATTTCCCCTTGTGAGGGCATTGTTGAATAATTCAAAAAAACTCCTTCTCTCCGTGGGCTAGGGTATGCGCACATCTTTTTTAGTCAACTGTGAGTAGTCACCGGATTAATGATTAGCACTGTAAACCCCCTCTCCCGCGCGAGGAGTTTGGGCAAAAGCTGCAAACCTATTCGCGGGAGAGGGTTAGGGGAGAGGGTAAAGTCTCGCGCTATCCATTCGCCCTCTCCCCAACCCTTTCCCGCGAACAAGTTCAGAGCCTTTATTCAAGCCCCTCGCGCGGGAGAGGGGGTTTACAGTGCAATCCCTAATCTAAAAACGCCCTTGTGAGCGTCAAATGACAAAATGGTTATTAATAATCTGTTTCACCCTAACCGGTTGTGGGCAAACTGGGCCGCTTTATTTGGCTCATCCGGGTAGTGTGACTCATGCTCAAGCGCCGGCGCAGACGGTGCCGACGACACAGCCGATTGCTGAGCCACCGCCGGATGTGGAGAATCTGCCTGCCGGTGCTAATGTGCCTGGTGACTTTCAACCGCCTATGACGGGACCTTAGGATGAAGGATGATTCTAATCAATCGATGCCGCTGGCTATCGAACAAATACCGGTTACTGAATTAGTGGCGCGTTGGGGTACGCCTTTGTATGTGTATTCTCGGGCAGCTATCGAAAAAAATTGGCGAGAGTTTGATGGTGCGTTGGCCAGGCAGGATCATCAAGTCTGTTATGCGGTGAAGGCCAATTCTAATATTGCGGTGTTGAATATTTTGGCTCGGTTGGGGTCGGGTTTTGATATTGTTTCTCAGGGTGAGTTGGAGCGGGTGCTGGCGGCGGGGGGGATACCGCAGCGGATTGTGTTTTCTGGGGTTGGCAAGTTAAGTCAGGAAATTGAACGAGCTTTGGCTGTGGATATTGGCTGTTTTAATATTGAATCGGCTGAAGAATTAAAACGTATTCATGAGATTGCTAAGGGACTCGGAAAAATCGCGCCTATCGCGATTCGGGTGAATCCACATGTGGACGCCCGCACGCATCCTTATATTTCCACGGGCTTGAAAGAAAATAAATTTGGAGTCGATCGCGAGGAAGCGATTGGGTTGTATCAACAGGCAGCTCAAATGCCTCATGTGAAACCGGTGGGTATTACCTGTCATATTGGTTCGCAGTTGACGGAGCTTTCGCCGTTTTTAGCGGCGGCAGATAAGATCCAGCAATTGTGGCTGGAGTTGAAGGAACAGTTGGGTATGCAATTGCCTAGGGTGGATTTAGGGGGTGGCTTGGGTGTGCATTACCGCTCGGAGCAACCGCCTTCGCCGCAGTCGTATGTGACGGCCTTAGTTGAGCGGCTGAATAATCCCGATGTGAAGTTAATTTTGGAGCCGGGTCGAGCGATTGTTGCCAATGCCGGGTGGTTGATTACTCGTGTGGAATATTTAAAACGGACCGCACATAAAAATTTCGCGGTTGTTGATGCGGCGATGAACGATTTGTTGCGCCCCGCTTTGTACCATGCGGAACAACCGATTATTCCGGTAATCCCGCAGACGGATGTCGCAAAAACCCGCTATGATGTCGTCGGCCCAGTGTGCGAAACCGCTGATTTTCTAGGTAAGGATCGGGATTTAGCTTTAAAAACAGGGGATTTGTTAGCGATTTGCGCGGTGGGCGCGTATGGTTTTACGATGAGTTCCAATTATAATTCCCGAGGCAGAGCCGCTGAGGTGATGGTGGATGGCCAGCAAGCCTATTTAATTCGCCGTCGGGAAACCTTAGAAGAACTGTTCGCTAGCGAACAGTTACTACCTGATTAGAAAACTCCTTCTCCCCTTTGTGGGCATAGGCGTCAACCTAAGTAAAGCATCTTAATAAATATCCTTCTCCCACAAGGGGAGAAGGAATTTTCTTGCTTCCAGGAGGTGAAATCAATGCATTGGGAAATTACTGGGGGGCATGCCTCCCATGCCGCCGCCCTGCATCTGGCGCATCATTTTGCCCATATTATTGCCTTTTAATTTCTTCATCATTTTTTGCATTTGCTGGAATTGCTTCAATAAACGATTCACGTCTTGAACCTGGGTGCCGGAGCCCTGTGCGATGCGTCGTTTGCGGGAACCATTAATCAAATGAATATAACGACGTTCCTTGCGGGTCATGGAACTAATAATCGCTTCCATTTGTTTGAAAACTCGGTCGTTTAAATTACTCTGCGCGGCTTGGGGAATTTGGCCCATGCCGGGGATTTTGCTCATGATGGAAGCAATGCCGCCCATACTACGCATTTGCTGTAACTGCATGCGGAAATCTTCCAGATCAAACTCTTTACCGCCTTTTTTAATTTTTTTCTCAATCTTCGCGGCTTGTTTCTTATCCAGCTTCTGTTGCGCTTCTTCCACTAAACTTAAGATATCGCCCATTCCCAAAATACGTGATGCCATACGATCGGGGTGAAACACTTCAAACGCCTCGATCTTTTCGCCCACACCGACGAATTTAATGGGTTTACCCGTAATATAACGCAACGACAAAGCGGCACCGCCGCGGGCATCGCCGTCCATTTTGGTCAGAATCACACCGGTCAAGGGTAAGGCATCGTTGAAGGCTTTGGCGGTGTTAGCGGCGTCTTGTCCGGTCATGCTATCGACGACGAACAATGTTTCAATGGGGTTAGTGGCCTGATGAATCTGACGAATTTCCGTCATCATTTCGGCATCGATGTGCAAACGACCGGCGGTGTCGATCAACACGACATCAATCAATTGTTTTTTAGCGTGTTCAATCGCATTTTTAGCGATATTGACCGGTGCTTGACTGTTATCACTGGGGAAATAGTGAACATCAATTTGTTCTGCTAATAACTTTAATTGCTCAATAGCCGCAGGCCGGTAGATGTCGGTGCTGGTGACCAAGACCGATTTTTGTTTTTTCAACTTTAATAAATTGGCTAATTTAGCCGTGGTGGTGGTTTTACCCGAACCTTGCAGACCGGCCATTAGTATGACGGCAGGGCGTTGGGTCTGTAGATTAAGTTCTGAATAAACAGAGCCTAAGAGATCCAGTAACGCATCGTGAACAATCTTAACTAAGGCTTCTCCCGGTTTCACGCTGCGCATCACTTCGGCACCCATGGACTCGGTACGTATTTTTTCTAGAAAATCTTGAATAACGGGTAAGGCGACATCGGCTTCTAACAGCGCAGAACGTACTTCTTGCAGTGTCTCTTTGATATTTTCTTCGGTAATACGGCCTTTTCCGGTGACACGTTGCAGTGTTTGGGTCAGTTTATCAGTTAATAAATCAAACATAAGTTTCCGTTATAATGTCTATAGAAAGGAAAAACCACAGGATAGTTAGTCCCTGTGCGTGTATACTTCGGTAAAGCTACAGATTATAACCCGAACACTCGGAGTGGAGAAGACATTACTATGCAGTTGTTCGTATTAAGTGCCTGCATCGGCCTCTATTTATGGGCATCCCTAGGACGTTACCAAACCCTGCTGGGTCAATTCCATTACCCGGCCTGGTTTTTACCGGTGTCCGGTTGTCTGGCTGTTATGGTCCATGGCTGGTTGCTTTACAGTTGGATTGATCTGGCCATAGGGCAAAACCTAACATTTTTCAATATGTTATCGTTTATTCTTTGGTTGGTTAGTCTGTGGGTGTTATTGGCCATGATCAGAAAGCCCACGCATAATATATGCCTGCTCGTCTTTCCTTTGGCAGCCATTTCCGTGGTGTTGGTCGCCATTTTTCCAGGGCGAACTATTTTGCAGACGGCAACCAACCCTAGGCAATTAATCCACCTCTTATCGGCAGCTGCGGCATTCAGTGTGGTATGTATGGCTGCCTTACAAGCCATATTACTGCGCATTCAGGAAGGTTTGCTGCGTCGTAATTATGCCAGTAAAATTCTTCAGCGTATGCCGCCCCTAGAAACGATGGAGAAGTTATTATTCCAGCTGATTATTTTAGGTTTTTTGCTACTCACGGCGGTGTTAATCAGCAGTTTATGGTTATTTCGCGACTTTTTTGCGGTAGCGGTTCCTAATGTGGAAAAAATGGCGATTGCTTTTACTGTTTGGGCCATTTTCGCCGTATTACTGGTGGGGCGTTATTTATTTGGGTGGCGCGGAAGAAAAGTAGTTTATTATACGTTTAGTGGGTTTTTGATGCTGATGGTTTTGTATTTCGGCAGTCAATTTTATTTTCATATTTAAACACTATCAAACGAATGGATATTTTTAACTCACTACACGGCTTACTGATCTTATTATTTGTACTGGTGGTCGCCTCCGGTTTTTTTTCTGGCACGGAAACCGCCATGATGGCGCTGAATCGCTATCGGTTGCGTCACCTCACTCGCCAGGGTAATAAAGCCGCTCAGCGAGTCAGTCGATTACTAGAGCACCCGGATCGCTTATTAGGCGTTATCTTGATCGGTAATACCTTTTCGAATATGTTGGTTTCAGCAGTCACCACCGTCATTGCGATTCGATTGCTGGGGCCTTTGGGTGTATTTCCTGCCACGCTGTTCATTGCCTTGATTGTGTTGATTTTTGCGGAAATCACCCCAAAAACGGTGGCGGTATTAAACCCCGATCGGTTTGCTTACCCAGCTTCTTGGTTGCTGAGTGTACTATTAAAATTAGTTTATCCTTTAGTTTTTTGCGCAAATATCTTATCCAATGGATTTTTGCGATTGTTTAAAATCAAAATAAAACTGCGTGAACTCGAAGATTTAACCGGGGAAGAAGTGCGTACCTTAGTATTTGAAGCCACTGGCCAGCTTTCCAAAGGCTATAAGCGCATGATGCTGGGGGTCTTGGATTTAGGTGGCATGACGGTCGATGATATTCAAGTGCCTAGAAATGATATCGTCGGTATTGATGCCAATGATTCGTGGCCAGAAATTTTAGCGCAATTGGCACACAGTGAACATACGCGATTGCCAGTCTACTCGGAAAGCATCGATCAGGTGCAAGGCATGTTGCACTTGCGCAAAGCGTTGAATTTGGCCGGTCAAGGCCAGTTGGATAAAATGAGTTTGTTGAGTTTGCTGGAGGAAGTTTATTTTATTCCACAAGGAACTCCGCTCAATATTCAACTACTCAATTTTAAACGCGAGAAACATCGCATTGGGTTGGTTGTCGATGAGTACGGCGATATTTTGGGTTTGGTGACCTTAGACGATATACTAGAGGAAATTGTCGGTGAATTTACCACCAATATGTCCAGTTCGTATAAAAGTATTCAACGCCAACGCGATGGCAGTTATTTGGTGAATGGCAGTATCAGCATTCGTGAATTAAATCGGGAATTACACTGGCAATTGCCAACGGATGGCCCAAAAACCTTAAGTGGCTTAATTATCGAGTACCTAGAAATCATACCGACAGCAGTGGTGGGGCTGCGTTTAAACGGTTATGCCGTCGAAGTTGTACAGACGGAAGAAAATACCATTAAACTGGTGCGGATATGGCCAAAGCAATCCAAATAATCTGGTGAGCTCAGGCACCCCATATCTTTGGCACAAACGTTTCCATCCTGGGGCTGAGCTGTTACATAATCTGAAAGGAAAATAGGAATGGCAATGACGGATAGTTTTAGTAAGCATCCTGAGTATTTACCGAATTCGCGGGCATTTACGCTCATTGAGTTATTAGTCGTGTTATTAGTCATCGCCATACTCTTAGCGTTAGCCGTACCGGTGAGTCAGGAATTTATTGTAGAAAACCGCAGCATTCGGGAGACCAATGTCTTTATTACCGGTCTTTATAACGCCAGAAGCAGTGCCATTCAATTAGGAGATAAAGTAGTTTTCTGCAAAAGTTCCGATCATAAAAGTTGTGGTGGCGACAGTTGGGATCAGGGGCAGATTATTATGGATGAAAATAAACATCAAGTATTGAAAGTGCTGCCCGCTTTGGATAAACACGAGCATTTAATTTGGAATAGTAGCGCTGGCAAAGACGATAAAGTAGAATGGTTAGCCTCTGGTTACACGAATGGCCAACGAGGCACGTTTTATTATTGTGCTGATCGCGCTTATGCTTCTTATTCTAGGGAAATTGTTTTACTGGATACTGGCCGTCTTTATGTGACGTTGATGAGTGCAGCCGATTACACTAAATTTTGTCCATAGGAAACTTGCCATGAAGCAATTTACCCTGATTTTTCTGCTGAGCCTGTGTGCATTTCTAGGCACCGCTTTTGCATTTACCACCCCACCGGTCAAGCCTTACCAGCATGCCAAAGATTTTAGTTGGGTAAGTGGCCAATTGCATTACGAGGGGGTGGAAGGCGAAACCTGGGTCGTTATCTACGAGGCCGAAAATCAGAGTAAGCTATTGTTAGTCAAGGAAAATGGTGAATTATTCCAGCCACCCGCCGGGTTAAAAGACGGCGATATGGTTAAGGTTTTTGGGGCAATCAAGCCCGTTGAGGTCTCGATTACGATGATGGGCCAGCAGTACATAGTCAAGAGTATTAAATCGATAAAGTAAGGTAGTTTAAATCATGTTGCGAAAAAGAACATTGCTCTGGGGTGCTTTAGCAGTCGTGATTATTATCGCCTTGCTCATCTATCATCATCACAACAGCGCTAATCAAAAGCCCCAACAACCCCCGGTCACTATCAGCACGGCGATCGCCAAATCGCAAACATGGGTAGATCAATTGACAGCCGTCGGTACGATTAAAGCTTACCATGGGGTTGCGCTCAGCCCGGCGGAGAGTGGGGTGGTCAGCGCCATTCATTACCAATCAGGCCAAGAAGTACAGGCCGGGCAATTATTAGTCGAACTTTCCGCCGATGATTTAAACGCTAATCTGGCCAATGACCAAGCTGCCTTGGAGTTAGCACGTGCCAATTATGAACGGTACGTAAAATTGCTTGGTGATCATTATGTTTCTCAGGCTGATATGGATACCATGCGGGCCAAACTTCGCCAAGCAGAAGCCGCGGTGCAAAAAAGTGCGGCTATTTTGGCACAACATCAGGTAAAAGCGCCTTTTGCGGGTCGATTGGGGATTAATCAAATCGATGTCGGTCAATTTATTTCCCCCGGCCAAACCGTAGTCACCGTTGAAACACTCGCGCCCTTATACATCGATTTTCGTTTACCCGAACGTTATGTGAGCCGCGTACAAGTAGGGCAGAATTTAAAACTGGCAAGCACCGCTTTTCCCAATAAAACCTGGGAGGCGAAAATCATCGCCATCAGCCCCGAAGTAGACGTCAATAATCGTAACCTTTCCCTGCGGGCGCAAACCGAAAACAGCGATCGATTACTATTACCCGGTATGTTCGTCAATGTGCTCTTGCCATTACCGCAAAATCAGGCCACGGTGGTGGTGCCGCAGACCGCCTTGCAATATACACCGGATGGCGCTGCGGTGTATGTCATTAAAAAATCCATGGCGCATTTAACGCCGGTTAAGTTTGATGCCTGGCAGAATAATATGGCCAGCATTCATTCCGGTTTAAAAGCAGGCGATGAAGTCGCGATCGCCGGCTTAAATAAATTGCATGACGGCGCCCCCGTGATTTCCACGCATTAAAATTTTTATTCTATTTTTATGGTAAACATAACCGATTATTTCATCCGACGCCCGGTCGCGGCCTCTGCACTTAGCTTATTTATCTTGCTAATAGGACTATTCGCTTTAGGGAAACTGCCGTTACGCTTATACCCTAAAGTCGAAGAGCCTTTAATCACTATTACCACTACCTACGGCGGAGCCAGCGCTGAGGTGATGAAAAATTTCGTCACCACCACGTTGCAAAATGCCATTGTCGGCGTGGACGGTGTCAATTACATCACCGCTAATAGCACGCAGGGTACTAGCACTATCAGTGTTTATTTGCAGTTAGGCACTAACATCGACACGGCATTAAGCGCCATCCAAAGCAAAATCGACAGTGTTCGTGGTAATTTACCAGCCGAGGTCGATAACCCCTCGATCAGCAAAGCCAATGCCGATGATAGGCCATCCTTGGTCATTGCCGTGACCAGTCAGCAATGGTCGTCTGGTAAATTAGGAGACTATTTAATACGGGTACTCAAACCTCAGCTCGAGACCATCGATGGTGTCAGCAAAGCCCAAGTGTGGGGTGACACTTATGCCATGCGCATTTGGCTGAATCCGGATTCGATGACGGCCATGCAGGTGACAGCCAATGACGTGGCTGATGCAGTAAAACAGCAAAATACCCAGGCGGCTGCCGGTAATACCCAAGGTAAGTACGTGAACTACGATATTCAGGCCAATACTGATTTAACTACGGCCGATGAGTTCAACAATATTGCTGTGAAACAAGTCGGTGATGCCACCATCCATATCAAAGACATAGGTCAGGCCGAGCTGGGCTCGCAATCCGATACAATTAGCGCGTTTGTCAAAGGCAAACCCGCTGCCATGATGGGCGTGTATTTAATGCCGGATGCCAACCCTTTGCGGACCTTGCAGCAAGTACGTCAACTGATGCCGAAATTGCAGAAACAATTGCCGGCTGATCTGCACGCCGAAGTGGTCTACGACACCAGTGTGCCGATAGAGGATTCCTTGCATGAAGTCATTAAATCCTTGAGCTACTCGGTGCTCATTGTCATTGCGGTGATTTTTGTATTCATGCGGCAATGGCGAGTGGTGCTTATTCCCGTGATCGCCATGCCGTTGTCCTTAATCGGAGTTGCTTTTGTCATGCACCTTGCCGGTTGCTCATTAAATAGTTTGACCTTATTGGCTATGGTATTGGCGATAGGCTTGGTGGTGGATGATGCCATTGTCGTGATGGAAAATATCAGCCGTCATATCGAAGCAGGTCAGCCACCTTTTCAAGCCGCGTTAAGCGGGGCCCGCGAAATTGCGCCGCCAGTCATTGCCATGACCATCACGCTGGCAGCGGTTTATGCGCCCATTTGTTTTATGGGTGGGCTCACGGGTTTTTTATTTTCTGAATTTGCGTATACGCTGGCTGGCACGGTGATTATTTCCGGAATAATCGCCTTGACCTTATCGCCGATGATGTGTGCCCGGATATTAAAAAATGCGCACCCAGAGGGTAATAGTCATGAGGGTTTATTCACTCGAATTAGCCATCATTACGAACGATTACTAGGTCAAGTGCTGCAACGGAAAAAAATAGTGCTGAGTATTTGGGCATTGGCTTTCGTGGCTTGTTTTTATTTGTATCACAGTATTGCCAGTGAGTTGGCGCCGCAAGATGATCCCGGATTTTTACAAGTCATCAGTAATGCGCCTACTTACACTAATAGCGAATTCCTTCGCCAATACACGCAGCGTTTGACGCCGATTTACCAAAGTTTTAATAATGTTACCAATTCTATTTACATCAACGGTATTCCCAGTGAATCGCAAGCGATTTCTTTTTTATTGCTAAAGCCATGGGCAGAGCGCAGTGAAAAAATTGCGATGACGCAGTTAGCGTTGCAACAAAAATTGGCCGCGATTCCTGGCTTGCAAAATATGGTATTGGTTCCTTCGAATTTGCCGGCGACGAGTTCCATGCCCTTGGGTTTTGTCATTAAATCCTTAGGCAGTTACCGTGATTTGTATCAAGCATCTCAACAGTTACAACAAGCAGCGCAGGGCAGTGGTTTATTTTTATTCGTGGATAGCGATTTGCATTACGAAAAGCCTCAGCTCAATATGCATATCGATAGGCAGCGGGCAGCGGATTTAGGTATTAAAGTGAGTGACCTGGCCGATAGCTTATCGTATTTATTCAGCGGCAATCGATTACAACAATTCAGTTGGCAAGGTCAAACATATGATGTCATTCTGCAAGCGCCAGAAAATTATCGCACCGATGCGGATATTTTAAATAAAGTCAATGTTCGCAATCAACGGGGCGATTTACTGCCATTATCCAGCGTGCTGCAATTATCTAATAGCATTGAACCTTCAGGCCTTAATCAATTCCAAAAATTCAATTCCGTCACCTTAAGCGGTATGTTAATGCCGGGGCATACTTTGTCAGAAGCCCTGCATTTTTTACAAACGACGGCGCAGCGAGTATTGCCTCCAGGGTTTTCAACGGATTATGCAGGTGAATCTCGGCAATTTCTGGCGGAACAGTTTCGGATGTTATGGGCATTTGCCTTAGCGATTGTGGTTATTTTCTTAGTATTGGCCATGCAGTTTGAAAGCTACCGCGACCCATTGATTATTCTATTGGGCAGCGTGCCGATGGCGTTTTTCGCTGGATTACTGTTGCTGAAATGCGGACTGGGCACATTGAATATTTATACGCAAATTGGCTTGTTAACGTTGATTGGTTTAATTAGCAAGCACGGTATTTTAATGACGCGATTTGCCAATGAATTATGCCATCAACAATTGTTAACCAAACAACAAGCGATTTGTAAAGCAGCGGTGTTACGATTACGACCCATATTAATGACCACCTTAGCCATGGTATTTGGTGCCGTGCCGTTGTTGTTAGCGCAAGGAGCAGGCGCCAACAGCCGCTTCGCCTTAGGTATTGTCATCACCTCCGGTTTATCCATTGGCACGGTATTCACTTTATTCGTGGTGCCGGTCATTTATATCGTCTTTGCGAAAATAAAAATGCCAGATGATCCTAGCAAGGATGTGGTAAGAGCAGAAAAAACAGAAACGATGACTGCTCGTTTAGATTAATGCCCAACCATTAACGATTGTGGTTCAATAGCCGTTGGTTTCGGTAATTGTTTGCTATTCTTCCAATGGTCCATTTCTTCTTGAAGTTCATTGTTTAAAGACTTCTTGAGAAGTACGGCACCTATAATCATCAAAATAGCAGTGACAGCAGCCGCTATAATCATCGCTTCTAAATTGCCTTGCTGAGCGAAGTGGGCTGTCACTAAGCCACCTATGATAGCGCCGCCCGGTAACAACAAAGAACCAGCTTTTTGTAGATTCTTTTTTGGTTTACCAGGAGTAAAGAATCCATAATGTGGTGGTGATTTTTTTGTTATTATTTTGGGTACTTCTTTAACTTCAACTTCATTGGCTGGTTGAGTTACTGCGAATGACGAACTTCTTGGAAATAGCTCAGGCTTAATTTGAGTTGGGCTCTGAGGTTCAACTATTGGCCGCACTTGAGTTGGACTTTGAAGCACAGTTGGACTCATGGGAGTTCCAGCTGTCGGGATTTGCACCGTAGTTGGGCTTTGAAGCTCCCCTACAAGTTGGTCTTGTTCTGGAATTCTCTGGCCCTTTCTAATATGTATCGTTAAAGGACGCTTAGGATGGTTTTTTGTCGGAGCACTTGTTGAATTTTGCTTACCAATACCTTCATTTTCTATGCTTGGAGCAGCAGCTTCAGTAGGCTTAGAAATAGAATGTATATTGACTACTTGCGTAGGTATAAATTTGCTCTCACTCTGTGCAGATGGAGCATAATGTATTGTTACTCCTCGCGACCTTGCTGGCTCATCGGGAGTTAGAGTTGATCTTTCTGTTGGATGTATCTTTAAAGGAGTTTCGGTTGAATCCGAATGCTCTACACCAGAAACCGAATGCACCACATCCGAATGTATAACTGTAGATTGACCATCCAGACTTATTCCCTGGGCCGCTAAATCTCGATTTATTTTATCTTGATATGGAGTTGTGTAATTTTGAGGACCACTTTTTTTATCTTCTAAGTCAGGGGGTGAAGATGAGTGCTTGGCTAAGATTTGTTCCTCAGTCTCTACACGTAATTTCAAATAATCTAGATAAGCTTGTGCTGCAGTTTGTTTTGTTTGCTTTTCACGCAATATTTCGGGTTCAGGTTGTGGATCTTCTAAAGTAAATCCGCCACCTATTTTATTACTTTCCGATTCCTTCTCCACGGCAGGTATCAGTCTTTTTTTAACAATATCAATATTCTGTGCTAAATGTGCACGTGTTTTTGGATTCAACTCATATTCCAATAAACTTTTGACATCAGCCAAAATATCTTTGGCTCTATCACTACCTACTCCTGATTCAATCGCATGCGCTGCGGCATCTAACAATTTTTTATGCTTTGCAAATTTATCTTGAGTACCTTGAACTCGTATAAAAATACCTATCGATTTGCACAACTCATTTTCCATTTCTTGCCGTAAATTGGTCATTTGTTGCTGTTGGTCTTTTTCGCGTTGAACAATGATTTTAGCTCTGGCGATACCACCCACCACAAAAGCGGCGGAAATACCGCCGGTGATGAGCGCGGCGGGACCAGCAGGTATTCCAACTAAAAATCCTTTGACACAAGCAACCACGGCTTCCGAAATTTTCCCATTTATTCCATCGGCACTGCCGTCTCTGACACCTTGTAAATCGCTGCAAGTTTTAAGATAATTTTCTAATGATTTATTAAGATCACTATTCTTATCCTGCAATTTCTTGAACATCTGATCGAAGACCGCCCCTAGATTGCTCATTATTTCTGGAGCATCATCGGCGGTTACTCTCATTTCCTTTAATTCATGCTGGATAGTGCGTTCAGTTAGCGCAACTTTACTGGATACCTGATCGGATTTGCGTTTTTCATCAGAATATTTGGCGACAGCGTCTTCGTAGGGACACTCGGAAGCGATCAATCCTAGAATTTTTTCTAACCTTCCATCTCCAGTTCGAACATCCGCTCCAAGCATTAATGTTTCCATAAGTACTTTTTGCAGTGCAGATTTTGTCTGCGTCACCAATTCACTCGTCATTTGCATTTGTACATACCCTCATTCTTCAATACTTAAACTTTGATACCTATAATCTGCCTAACGCTGCGATGACTCGAGTGGCTCTGACTTAAATACCTACATATATATAATTATAATTAGCCAACATTAAATAAAAATTATTAAATATACATATTTTTTTAAGGTTTACAAAAGAAGTGATGTGCAAATGATTGAAAATAAAGGGGAGTTTTTCAGTAAAAAACTGTAGTCTTAAGGGGCAAGTTTTTGAAGGAATTTATGAAGGTTTTGATAAAGATTTAAGCAATACCATACCGTTTTAACGCGTAGTCACTCATACTTTTAGCTAGCTCCTCTTCTCCCAGAAACACTTTTTCAGCGCCTTCCTGGGAAAATAATTGCGACTCTTCTATGCTATGCGTACGGACTAAAATCTCAATTTTGGGGTTGAGTGTTCGCGCGGTTTTAATCATTTGCCGAATATTAAAGGGATCGGGAATCGCGATGATCAACATACTGGCATGGGTTATATGCGCTTGCACTAATACCATGGGTTCTGCGGCGTCTCCAGAGACGGCGATCATTTTGTTGTTTCGTAAAAATTGAACCACTTCACGGTTCTGTTCAGCCACGACGAAAGGAATTTCATGTTGACGCAGGGTTTCGCCAATGCGCCGACCGACTCGGCCGAAGCCGACTAAAACCACTTGTCCGGATAAATACTTTTGTTCCGTCGTCATCGGTAAACCTGCAAGTGGATCGGCAGGTTCCCCAAAGCGTTTAGCGAAAGCAGAGCGGGCGGATATCCATACTTGCAAAGGTGCGATTAATTTAAATAATAAGGGGTTGATGGCGATAGAAATCAAAGCACCAGCCACGATTAAACTCTGGCCGTCGGCGGGTAATAAATGCAGGCCTATGCCTAGGCTGGCCAGCACGAAAGAAAATTCCCCTATTTGTGCCAGACTTGCCGAAACCATCAGCGCCGTGTTCAAAGGGTAACGGAATGCTAATACTAATCCGGCAGCTACGATGGTTTTGCCTAAGACAATGATAGCGACAACAGCAAGGACTTGTATGGGGTGGTCTATCAAAATTCGGGGATCAAACAACATACCTACGGAGACAAAAAATAAAACGGCAAATGCTTCTCGGAGTGGTAATGATTCTTCGGCAGCGCGATGGCTGAATTCCGAACCGCGCATCATCATGCCAGCAAAAAAAGCACCTAAAGCGAAAGATACGCCAAATAATTTTGAGGAAAGATAAGCAATGCTGACAGCGGCGGCGATGACACATAAGGTGAATAATTCCCGAGAACCCGTACGCGCGATTTGCCAGAGTAGGCTAGGGAAGTACTTGCGGCCGATAAACACCATGAGAGCGATAAACACGGAAATTTTGGCCAGAGTAAAGCCTAATGTTTGCCATAAGTGGACGGAGGAAGCACCGGAGGCCTGGCCTTCCAGGCTGGTGGCTAGAGGGGGTAGCAAGACCAGCACAATAACCATGGCTAAATCTTCAACTACCAACCAGCCAATGGCAATACGGCCATTGATGGATTCCAACGTGCCACTGGATTCTAAAGCACGCAAAAGTACCACTGTGCTGGCGACAGACAATGCCAATCCAAAGATCAAAGAACCGCCGAGATTCCAACCCCAGACCAATCCTAAGCCAGTTCCCAATAGGGTGGCCACCACAATTTGTAATACCGCTCCGGGCAAGGCTATTCTGCGTACGGCGAGCAAATCGCTTAACGAAAAATGGAGGCCAACACCAAACATTAATAACATCACCCCAATTTCAGCCAGCTCTTTGGCAATGGCAATATTAGCCACAAAACCAGGCGAAAACGGACCAATGATAACCCCGGCCAGCATATAACCGACTAGGACTGGTAGTTTTAGTTTGGAGGCAATGAAGCCAAGAATAAGCGCCATGCCTAAGGCAGTGGCGAGTGTGGTGATGAGTGGTATGCTATGTGGCATAAAAGAACCTGGTTATAAACTGTGTTTCATGGTCTGAAAGTAATCACCGGATATTTCTTCTTCCTGGAATGATGCAAGCTTGCATTACGCATGGTGCATTACGCATTTTTGCATCATTCATGAAAGTTATCGGTAAGATTAACAAATTTGCATCATGTATTACTCAAGAAATTAGCATACTCGTTTAAACAGAACTGCTGTGTTGCGTTTAACGGTCGGGTCTCCAACAACTGAGTAATGATTTCTAAAGCGCCCCCAATTGTCAGGCGGCTTTGGCCGCGATAATCCATTAAGCTTTGTCCCTGCTGGAGATTTTGCAAGTAAGACTTAAATTGTGCCTTCGACGTATTATTACTCAAATAGGAGGGATAATGCCTGCCCAATAAACGTAAGGCAATTTCTTGCAAAACGGGGTGAGTAAATTGTTGCGCAACGGCGTATTTTTTATCGGGCGTTGCTCGATGAAATTGCGTGCTTAATTGCTGCTCTTGCGGAGTAAGAAAACCAAATTCATAAAGCCATGCATCGGCATCTAAATGCGGAATTTTGGGGTAGGTATATTCCAGATGGTAATCTTTAATCGCGGCGAAAATCGTCGGATTGCTTTGCAGCCAAACCAAGTTGGCTTGCATGGTATGTTGTCGTTCTGGCGATAAATGTTGGGTGAATCTAGGGATAAGCGGTAGTAAGAGATTACCCTCTCCGGCCTTCTTGCGTACGACCCAGGTTTGCTCCGGGATATTTTCACACGTAGTGTCGGCAAGCTCAGGTTGATCCAGGCGCAACCACAAGGTTTGGTTTTTGTAATGGCGGTGTTGGCCTAGAGCAAGGGCGGGGAATTGATAAAAATCCCGGGTTCCTGCTTTTCCTATCATTAATCCGAGTAAATAGGGTTGATTGCTATCGGCAAAAGCAGAGGAGAGTTGCTTGACGCGTTCTAGGTCGGTTTGTTTATTAAAATAGCCGAGGGCGTATTCCCACATGTTCCGTTCTTGGAAAAATCGCCTGGCCAAGGCCAGCGTCGCTTCCACGTCGACAAGGGCATTATGGGCGCTGCCTTGAGCTAATTGGTTTGCTGCGCTTAGATGCTCTAATTTTAAACTGGTTTTTCCGTCGATGACGGGCCAGTGCAATAGGTCGTGTTTGTAGAGAAAGTACAATTGGGTGATGGGTAATAAATCAAAGCGGCCGCAGTCCTGGGCAAATTGATGCGTATACGGAGGCAATAGATTACGGAAAAACGAAAAACGCAGGAATTCATCGTCAAAGCCCAACGTGTTATATCCGCCACTGAGGGTGCCAGGTTGATTTAAGAGGGCATGGATTTTCTCCATGGCAGCCAGTTCGGATTCGCCGTGCTGCATGTCTTGAATGCCAATGCCGTGCACTAGCATGGCTTCTGGGTCGGGGATAACGTCGCAATTTAATTTGATCTGGATTTCAACGCGCTCGATTTCTTCCAATTCCAGCGTGGTGCGAATGGCAGCGAATTGCAGCACCTGGTCGAAACACTTGTTTCGCCCCGTAGTTTCCACGTCATAAAATAGGTAAGTTTTTTCCATAATTCTCCCTAATCTGCCCTAAGGGCACTTTCTCCCACTAGGGGTATAGGCGTCAACTTAAGGAAAACATCTTGAAATATCCTTCTCCCACAAGGGGCGTTGTTGAATAATTCAAATTTTCTAAATATTCTCCTTCTCCCACAAGGGGAGAAGGAGTTTTGTGCGATTTATTCAACAAAGCCCCCACAAGGGGAGAAGGAGAGTATTTTCTTAGGTTTACGACAGTGGTATAAGGCCTAGTACATCGTGTACCTGCTGGAGCAGTTGATTCGCTCGTTGCCCTGCTTTTTCCGCGCCGCGGGTTAATATCGCTTGTAAAACCGCATTGTCAGACCGTAAAGCTTGATACTGTTGCTGAATAGGTTTTAAGTGTTCGACAATGGCATCGGCCAGTTCATTTTTAAATCGGCCATAACCGCCGGTGGCATAGGTGGCTTCTAATTGCGCTATGGTTTGTCCAGTCACCCCGGCAAATAAGGTTAATAAATTGGCAACGCCAGGTTTATTTTCGAGATCGTAACGCACCTCACTGCCAGAATCGGTGACTGCACGTTTTAACTTATTGCGAATGAGCTCTGGCGAATCGAGCAGGCCGATATAGTTATGCTCATTGGTATCCGACTTAGACATTTTCTGCGTGGGATCCTGTAAGCTCATGATTCTAGCGCCTTGGGGAGGGATATAAGGCTCAGGCACTGTAAAAATAGGGCCGTAGAGATGATTAAAACGCAGTGCCACATCCCGGGTTAGTTCCAAATGTTGCTTTTGATCCTCCCCCACCGGCACTTTCGCGGTGTTATACAACAAGATATCCGCCGCCATTAACACCGGGTAATCAAATAGCCCGGCATTGATATTGTGGGCATGGCGGCGGGATTTGTCTTTAAATTGCGTCATACGGTTTAACTCACCGATCTGGGTAAAACAATTTAGAATCCAGGTGAGTTGGGCGTGGGCTGGCACATGCGATTGCACAAACAGGATATTATTTTCCGGGTGGATGCCGCAGGCGATGTATAAGGCCAGAAAGTCATAACAGCGTTGCCTAAGCAAGGCGGGGTCTTGCCTCACGGTGAGGGTATGCAGGTCGACCAGCATAAACAAGCAGTCATAGTCCGCCTGCATTTTTTGCCAATGGGTAATGGCGCCGATGTAGTTGCCAATCATCAAATGGCCAGAAGGCTGGATGCCGCTTAGTAAAATGGGTTTGGAGGGGGAAATTTGGTTCATGACTCAGTAGTCCCTATAGCTAGTTATGTGGTAGACTATCAAAATATGTAAACATTTCATACCATTACATTTATAACCTATTCATTTGTCACGAGTTTTGCCTTTCATGTCCAGTGCTTCCGTTCAGACCAGTACTTTTCAGCTTTATAAACGTTTAATGAAGTCAGTCAAGCCGTATCGGTGGTTCTTCGCGCTGGGTATTGCCGGCACTATCGCGGTATCTGGGGTGGATGCCGGGTTGGCGTGGTTAATTAAGCCTATTATAAATCATGGCCTCATTGCAAAGAACAAGCACTTTATCCAAGTTCTGCCATTTCTGATTGTCGGCATCTTTCTGGCGCGTGGACTGGCCGTCTTTTTATCCAGTTACCACATCGCCAAAGTGGGCCGCAGTGTGGTCATGGATTTTCGCCAGCAGATCTTTGCCCATATGTTAAGGTTGCCAGCTACTTTTTACGATACCGAATCTTCCGGCCTGCTGATCTCTCGATTGATTTATAACGTCGAAAAGGTGGCGGATGCGACCACCATCGCTCTGATGATTGTCGTCCAAGACGGCGTATTGGCCATTGGCTTATGGTTTGTCATGCTGATGTTAAGTTGGCAATTAACCCTGATTTTTATGGTCATTGTACCATTGATGGCCTTCCTGCTGCGTTACACCAGCCGGCGGTTGCGGCGTTTAAGTAGCAATGTCCAGAAATCCATGGGGGAAATTACCCATATTGCCGAAGAATGCATTGAAGGTTACCGAGTGATTCGCACCTTTGGCGGTGAGCAGTACGAAACTGATAAATTCAATAAAGCCACCCGAGACAATCGTCGCCGTGAAATGAAAATCGTCGCAACCAATGCCTTGGGTACCACAACTACGCAGATTATGGTTTCGTTTGCCATTGCCTTGGTGTTGGGAGTGGCTACTTTGCCGTCGATTACCGTTACGGCGGGTAGTTTTGCCGCTATGGTGGCGTCTATGTTCTCCTTGTTGCGGCCGATACGGCGTATCACCCAAATTAATAACACCATTCAAAAAGGTGTGGCTGGGGCAGAGAGTATTTTTGAGTTGCTGGATGTCCATACCGAACAAGATACCGGTGTGTTGCCGCTGATGCGCGCCCAGGGCACCATCGAATACCGAGAAGTCAAGTTTAGCTACCCCAGCACCCAAAAAACCGTGTTAAAAGGAATTAGCTTTCGGATAGAGCCCGGGGAAACGGTTGCTTTAGTAGGGCGCTCTGGTAGTGGTAAATCGACCTTGGTGAGTTTATTGCCCCGGTTTTATGAGGTTCAAAACGGTACTATCTGCGTCGATGGTATCGATATCCGTGATTATCGCTTGGCTGATTTACGTCACCAATTTGCGTTTGTTTCCCAACATGTCACCTTGTTCAACGACACCATTGCCCGCAATATCAGTTATGGTCAATTCGACAAAGTCAGTAAGGCCGACATTGAGCGCGTGGCGGAAGCGGCACATGTCATGGAATTTGTTCAAGAATTGCCCGAGGGCTTGGATACCCTGGTCGGCGAGAATGGGGTATTGCTCTCTGGCGGCCAGCGTCAGCGACTGGCCATTGCCCGTGCCTTGCTGAAAGATGCGCCGTTTTTAATTCTGGATGAAGCCACCTCGGCATTGGATACCGAATCCGAGCGCCGTATTCAGGATGCGTTGGAGATATTAATGCGTCATCGGACGACATTGGTGATTGCTCACCGGTTGTCGACGATTGAAAAAGCGGATCGTATTTTAGTGATGGATAAAGGCGCTATTATCGAGTCAGGCACTCATGCGCAATTAATCGATTTAAATGGTTATTATGCGCATCTGCACAGTCGAAAATTCCAAGAAACTAAGCTGGTTTCCCCTGAACTCGACCTGGCTATGGCATGAAAGCGGTAGTCGATGCTTGGTATCGTAAACGTGCGTGGCTTTATGCGTTAATTCCTGCCAGTGCTATCTATATGGGCGTGGTTGCTTTACGTCGTCTTTGTTACCGTCTGGGCCTTTTCCGAACCGTTCATTTCCCAATCCCTGTTATTGTCGTTGGTAATATTACCGTCGGTGGTACGGGTAAAACGCCGCTGGTCATTAAGTTGGCGAATGTTTTATTGTCGCAAGGCTACAAGCCAGGCATTGTTAGCCGAGGTTATGGGGGCCAGAAGCAGAAGCTGCCACTAGAAGTATTTGCTAATAGCGATCCTCTGTTAGTCGGTGACGAGCCGCTATTAATCGCTCGCCGTACTTGTTGCCCAATGGTTGTTTCGCCTAATCGGGTAGCAGCGGTCCAGCTGTTGTTAAAAAACAATACTTGTGATGTGGTTATCAGCGACGATGGGTTGCAACATTATGCATTAGGGCGAGACTTGGAAATTGCTGTCATTGATGGCAATCGTCGACTAGGGAATGGCTTATGCCTACCTGCCGGCCCACTCCGAGAATCACCCAAACGATTAAAAACTGTCGATTTTCAGGTGACTCAAGGTCAAGCTCAACCTGGGGAATGGTGGATGCATTTAATCACCGAAGAGTTAACTCCTTTGCGGCAACCGCCCCGGAAATTTCCTATCCGTAATGGCCAACCCATTCACGCCGTCGCCGGCATTGGTTACCCCGAACGTTTTTTTGCTGAGTTACGCCATTTAGGTTTTAACATCGAAACTCACGCCTTCCCCGATCATTATCGGTTTCAAGCAAGCGACATCGATTTTGGTGCCGAAAGTCTGGTTATTATGACTGAAAAAGACGCGGTGAAATGCGAAGCCTTTGCCGATCATCGCCATTGGTATTTGCCTGTGCATGCCCAATGCAATAGTCAGTTTTTGGAATTATTTTTAGAAAAACTGAATCGAGCCGTGTTTAACAAAGCTTGCCTTCCGCAAGGTTGAAACTGTTCCTCATTGCGTTACGTTCGCAATGGGAGGGAGCAGATACCTAGGGTATGCACGTATCTTTTTTAGTCAACTGTGAGTGAGTATTAGATTAGGGTTTAGCACTGTAAGCCCCCTCTCCCGCGCGAGGGGCTTGAATAAAGGCTCTGAACGTATTCGCGGGAGAGGGCGAATGGAAAGCGCGAGACTTTACCCTCTCCCCTAACCCTCTCCCGCTAATAGGTTTGCAGCTTTTGCCCAAACTCCTCGCGCGGGAGAGGGGGTTTACAGTGCTAATCGTTAATTAGGTGCCTACTCACAGTTGACTAAAAAGATGTGTGCATACCCTAGGGTAGATAATTTATTTAGTATCCCAGAATTCGATCTGTTTTATTTGGCTGGCTATCGCGATGGCACCTTTAAAACCAGGGCTTGGAGTAAAAGCGTGCAAGGTCCAAGAATTAGCGGCTTCGGTGTCGCCGTGTATACTTAATAATCGTGGTTCCTCTTCTTCTAAACTAACCGTAAATGCTTTAAGTGAGAAAGATAAACCTTCGCCTAAGGCTTTGATAAATGCTTCTTTACGGGTCCATAAATTAAAAAAAGCCTCTTTTTTCTGAGTCATTGGTACGTAAGATAACGCTGCACTTTCTTCATCCGAAAAATAGCGCATGCCAATGGCTTCTGCTTCGATATCGGTTTTTATAAATTCCAAATCAATACCAATGTCATTTTCTAAAGTGATGGCAAATACCGCGAGATCATGCGAGTCAGAAGCATTAAATTGCAGCGGCAGAGCAGGGGAAACAAGTCTGGGTTTGCCGTGGGCGTTATAACTGAATTCTAAGCTGTGGGCTGGTTGGTTTAAGTAACGCGCCAACAATTGCCGCAGGGTTCCGCGGCTGACAATGGAGCGTCTTTGATGAATGGGAAATTTAAATCGCTGAGCGCGTGCTTTCTCGTTCTCGGAAAGAGTAGCCAAAAATTGATCGATTTTCTCTTGTGGCGGATTTAAATTTGCACGCCATACATGTACTTCCCCAGCCGACAGTGGTGGCAAAGTAGTGGGGGGATTTTCCCAGTTAGTGTGATTTGGCATAGTCGCTTGATTGTCCATTTGAGCAGTATGTCCTCTGGGAGCTCGGATGGCTCGTCCGCAAAAAAAACCATGGCTTAAAAATGCGAGCGAGCGGCTCGCTCGCATCTAACCATTGGCGAACAAGCGGGCAAGCCGTACGCGCTCCCAAGCCCACACAAGAGTAACATTATTTACGAGTCAATACCGTAATTTTTACGGTATTGTCGGCTATCGTAGATCTCGATAATCTGCTTGGGTATCTTTCAGTGCCGACAGGGTTTGCAAAACTTCAACCCGGCATTTTTTATTTATTTCATTACACAAGGAGAAGGACATGAGCTTCAATCGCTTATTTATCGTGATTGCCACCATTTTAGTATTAGTCGTTCCTCTACAATTGCAGGCTGCTTCAACCGCTCAGAATTCAATTGTAACACCTAGTACATTAGAAACAAATACGGATTCTGCGCCCCTCGATGGCAAAATAAACCTGAATACTGCCGACATTACAAGCTTGCAAAATTTAAAGGGGATAGGCGAAGGTAAAGCGCAAGCAATTATTGACTATCGAAAAGAACACGGCTCATTTAAATCCATGGATGAACTTGGGCAAGTCAAAGGCTTTAGCAAAAAAACCGTCGATAATTTATTGAAAAAGAATCCTAATAAAATAGTTGTCGAATAATTCTGTACAAGTCCACTTATAGAGTGTCAATAAAGGGTGCGCACTATATTTTTTCATCCCATAAATGGTGAGATATAGTGCTCATTCCTACCTTGGTGTATGTAAGCGGCTGAATATTTAATTTCGCATTTCTGAAATATTTAACCATCGCTATTTCTAATGAGTGAAGTTATACTATGCGTTATCAAGATGAAGCAAAATCATTATTCCAGCTATCAACGGAACTAACTGAACGTAAAGTGGAGATGGCCGTGACAAATGCGATGGCCGAAGTAGTCAAAGAGATGATTGCTCTCAGACATGAGCTGAAGCAAGAGATGCATGAATTAAGGCAAGAAATGGGTTCGCGCTTGTCTTGTGTCGAAACAGCTTTGGGTCTTCGCAATCAATCACGCCATGAGATGCGTACTCGACTCTACGATTATGCATTCAAGGCAGCATGGTTACTATGGGGCTCTGTACTCACGTATTTGGTATTGCGGCCTTGATGGTGGGCACGCTTCGCTTTGCCCACCATACGAATGCCCATGAGGGGTTGTAGGGTGGGCAAAGCGAAGCGTGCCCACCATTAACTAATTGATTTTTTCTGGGGTTAAGGGCCAATTACGGATGTTAATTTCTCGTTGTGGGAAGGCGATATCAATATTATGTTTGCGGAACTCATTATTGATGGCAAAGTGCAAATCGCTTTGCACATCAGCCTTACTATTCACATCCGTCACTAAGCACCATAATTCAAAATTCAAACTACTGTCGCCAAAGGTTTTAAAATAAACAGTTGGCTCATGACCTTTAATATTGGTAATCACCAAGGGATGGGCGTAGGCAATTTCTAATAACAATTTTTTCGTCAACGCGGTATTACTGCCGTAGGTGACACCGACTGCGACACTGATTTTGTAATTAGTATCGTACAGCATGTAATTAGTTACTTGTTTTGCAATCAGTTCGGAATTGGGAACTATCACGTCTGAACGTTGCAAGGTGATGATGTGTGTGGAACGAATGCTGATGCGCCGCACATAACCTTCGGTTTCACCCACGATAATACGATCACCGGGCTTGATAGGTCGCTCCACCAGTAAAATAATCCCGGAGACAAAATTATTAACAATGTTTTGCAGACCAAAACCAATACCCACCGATAGGGCACCCGCGACAATCGCCAGCCCTGAAAAATTAACGCCGGCGATTAACAAGCCAATGAGCAAGGCAATGGCAAAGCCAATATAGCCAAGAATAGCCGCTAGGGCTTCGCGATTACCTTGTCCTATGGAAAGCTCAGCGCGCTTAGCAATATGGTGCCGTAATAATCGGGTGCAAAGTGTTAAAGAAATAAACAGTAAGGCTGCAAAAATAATTCGGGCTGGAACGATGAGAATAGTGGTAATTTTAAACCCTTGCAGCAGAGCACTCAGCATTATTTGAAAACTGGTTTGAGCAACCCCCCATGTTTTTAAAAACACCAGCAAAAAGAGAGTCCAGATAATCAAATACAATACCGCGCGTAACCACAATAGCTCAGGCAATGTTTCGTAATATTTAAGACCGAGGAGACGCTTAAATTTTTGTTGCCAATTAGGCCCCGGGGTTTGTGGATCATTTAACAAAAGGGTGACTAATCGTTGCAAGGTTCTGGCCACGTAAACGGCCAATACCGTAACAGCTAGACCATTGAGCAAATAACTGGCTAATAAATGAAAACCTAACCATTCACCGATGAGAATAATGATGAGTAAAGAGCTTAAACCAAAATTGAGTAAAAACCGAACCCCTCGGTAGTGATAAAGTAATTTAGGCATACTTTTCACTAACCAAATAACGGCTATGAGGCAAATACTAAACAGCGTAATAAAAAACGTACGGGATAAATCCAGCAGCGAATCGGGGATGTTTTGATCGCCAAATAGCACATGCAATGCAAACGCAATCAAGCAAATATCGGCCAGAAATTTTAATCGATTCGTTAATTTTCTGGCGATGGTTTCGGGTAACTGACTAAAACCTTGGGCTGGTTTAGGAGGGTAGAAGAAAAATCGAACCAAAATCAGGAATAATAAATAGCCCAGCACGCCATAGCTAAGGGTTGCCAAAAACGGTAGATTATCTAATGAAAATAAAATAACGAGAACAGTGATAGCCAACGCGAATATAAAAACAGGCACCAAATAAATCAAGTATTTGCAAACGGCTAGAGTAAACGCCTGTACTAATTGCTGACCCAACGTGGTTGGGCTATTTTTCATAAGGCCGCGAAGTAATTTTCTTAAATAGATGCCTATAGCTAAACCAAACAAGATCAACGCGCCGACAATGACGCAGGTGGTATTATTGAAAAGATAGAATCCGCTTTGTTCTAAAAAAAGACCGGTATTAAAATTACTATAAAATTGCTGGAAATTACTGGGGAAATTGCCAACATTGTAAAAGATATTGGGTTCAGAGTAGAGAAACTCTGTTTTGACTAGAAGACGCAATCGCTCGGTTAAGGTCGTAATGACCTCATCAGATTTTAAAATATATAATCGGCAGGAGGAAAGATCGTTAGCTAGTTGGTCTTTTTTGGTGGATAGGAATTTGAGTTCCGCTACGGAAGCGCTGGTTTTGCTGGAAGTGCTGATTTGACTTAGCTGTTTATTCAGAGTATCAAGCAGATTATTGTCTTCGTCGACACATTTTTTGGCTAAGGCTTCAAATTTAGTAAGCTGCAGTAAATCGCCGCGCAGTTCACTCAGGCCGGCTTTTTCCACGGCGGCGCGGGTATTGTATTTGTTAAGTACCTTATTGGCGATTTTAGAGTCGAATCGTTGTTCAAGGTGGTTCGAAAAGTCGATCAATGCCGCTTGACTGGTCAGCGTCAGGCAGAGTAAACACCCCAAAAAGAGGAAACGACGTAAAAACATGCATACACCTCGCCACAAATTCATTAGATTTTACCCTTAAAAAGACATTTCCGGTAGGTAAATTTTCAATCCCTGGGTTGCAATACGAGGCGTGATGAGTGATTATCTACCCTAAATTCCCAGTAGCTACTCGCAGGTTCCGAGATGGATGCCGGGACGACGGTAATAAGGGCTGCGAGTAGGGTACGCTTTCCCACTTAACTCATGCGCAATTATGTTAACAGTCAATGACTTAGCCTGTATTCGCCACGGCCAACTTCTTTTTCATCACCTGCATTTTCAACTGCAGCCGGGAGAGTTGCTTCATATCCAGGGCGCCAACGGCTCAGGCAAATCCAGCCTTTTGCTCATGTTGCTGGGATTATTACCCCCTCATCGAGGTAGCATACACTGGCAAAACGAAGCCATTACTAGCCTGGGCAGCCTGTACTACCAACATTTGGTTCACATTGGTCATAAAATAGGCATAAAAAACCAGTTAACGGTGAATGAGAACTTACGCCTGGTCATGCAGTTCGGTTCAGGAAAAACAAAGATTTCTTTGCCTGAAGTGCTGCAATCCCTGGGATTGACGGCCCACAGCCAGCGTCTGTGCGTCCACTTATCCGCTGGACAACGCCAGCGTGTGGCTCTGGCCCGATTATTGCTACTAGACAGGCCGCTATGGATTTTAGATGAACCATTTACCGCCATTGATGCGGCAACCCTCACGTATCTAGAAGAAAAGCTAGCTCAGCACGTTTCCCAAGGAGGTATGGCGATTATCACCCACCATCGTCGCTTAGCTTTACCTAAGGTCATGATTAAATATGTGCAGTTGGGGTCGTAATGTTGTTACTACGCCATCTTTCCATTCTTTTCTGGCATGATCTACTCATGGCTTATCGTTGCCGAGCCGATTGGGTGCATACCTGGCTTTTTTTCCTATTAGTCGTTTGTCTGTTTCCGTTGGCAATTACCCCTGATAAATCCGTGTTACATACCCTGGCGCCAGGATTGATTTGGATCGCCGCACTACTGGCTATATTACTGGCTTTAGCGCAGTTTCTTCGTCCCGATTATGAGGATGGTAGTTTGACGGGGTTGTTACTAAGCCCACACCCTCTGCCCATGCTCATATTAGCGAAAATCCTGGCTCATTGGTTTATTAGTACGGCGCCGTTGTTAGTCATAACGCCGTTGTTGGCCATATTGCTCAACATGACCGGCCAAGAAACCCTAATATTGTTACTCACACTATTGCTAGGAACGCCTATACTTAGCTTTATTGGTGCTATCGCCATGTCTTTAACGGTCAGTTTGCGGCATAATGGCGTATTGCTCATGCTATTGATTTTGCCTTTATGTACACCGGTGTTAATTTTTGCCACCGGCGCGGTCATGAATGTCAGTGCCGGCTTATCGGCTAGCGGGCCGTTGGCGTTACTGGCGGCCATGTTGATTTTGAGCCTGGTTTTGGCTCCTTTTGCGGTTAGCGCGGCCCTTCGGCTGTGCGAATATTAGGTACAGCTGCCATGATGATTCATTTGAAACACCGTATAGGCAAAAATAAACAATTAACCAAAAAAATAGCACTTATCAGTGTACTGGTTGTTATTTTGTTGGCTTTTATGGGTTATTGGTGGCATGGCCAACGGTACATCAGCACCGACGATGCCTACGTAAATGCTCATGTGGTGCGAATGGCTTCGTTAGTGACCGGCCAAGTTGCGCAACTGAATGTGCAAAATAACCAATACGTGCGCCAAGGCCAACTGCTCTTTTCTTTGAATACAGACACCTTTCAAGCCGCAGTCGATAAAGCCAATGCCCAAGTGGCCATTAATGAGGCGCAGAAATGGGATGCGCAATTAACTGCAGACCGAATCGCTAACCTCGTTAAACGAAAAGCGGCGTCACCACAAGAACAAGATAGCGCCAATGCAAAATTAGCGGCTCTTGACGCTTCCGTTCGTTCAGCGCAGGCTGATTTAAAGCAAGCACAATTAGATTTGTTGCATACCCGCATTTATGCGCCCACCAGTGGCTGGGTGACCGAAATTACGCTTAGGGTTGGCAACGTGGTTGAGGAAAATCAGCCACTATTCATGTTAATCAGTGATGCCGAATATTGGGTTGACGCCAACTTTAAAGAAACCCAGCTAGAGAGAATAAAACCGGGTATGCGGGCGGATATTAAGTTAGATATGTATCGGGATAAAACCTTTACGGGTTATGTGCAAAGCATTAGTAATAGCAGCGGAGTCGCCTTTTCGTTATTACCGCCGCAAAATGCCACCGGTAATTGGGTTAAAATTACTCAACGAGTGCCAGTGCGCATAAAAATTATCCATCCCGATCCGAAGTATCCACTGCGGGTGGGATCAACAGCAACGGTGACCATTCACCTCCGCGATAAAAGACTCACTAATTGACTATGAGCAATCTCGAACAGCTTCCCGCTACCCAGCGTTGGTTGATCATTATCACCGTGATGTCAGCGGCGTTAATGCAGGTCTTAGACAGTACTATCGTCAATGTTGCACTACCCCATATGCAAGGATCGCTGGGCGCTTCCCCCGATCAAATCACCTGGACATTGACCAGCTATATGGTGTCTTCTGCCATTTTCATGCCATTAACCGGTTATTTAACGGATCGATTCGGTCAAAAGCAATTTTTGTTATTGTCCATCGGCGGTTTTACGCTGGCTTCTATTCTTTGTGGTGCCGCGACTTCCCTGCCTGAAATAGTGGTTTTCCGTTTGCTACAAGGCATTTTTGGCGCTGGGTTGGTGCCATTATCACAAAGCATTTTAAGCACTGTGTTTTCAGAGAAAGATCGTGGCAAGGGCATGGCGATTTGGGGAGTAGGGGTGATGCTAGGGCCGATTTTAGGGCCGACGTTGGGCGGTTATTTGACCGAGATTGCCAGTTGGCGTTGGACGTTCTACGTCAATGTGCCCGTGGGCATTATCGCCATGCTGCTCACCTGGCAGGTCATTCCCGATACCGCAAAAAAGCCGCGTCATTTGGATTGGTTAGGTTTATCGTTGTTATCTTTAGCGATTGGCTTGGGGCAATACGTATTAGACAGAGGAAGCCAAGCCGATTGGTTTAGTTCTAATGAGATACGCATCGCTGCTATTGTGTCATTGAGCAGTTTAGCGGGTTTTATCATCCACAGCCTCCATCCAAAAAAAGAGAATGTGTTTGATGTGCGAATCTTTAAAGATCGTAATTTCACGATCTCCTGCATATTGCTGGCATCCTTCGGTATAGGCTTGTTTGGTGGCACGGTACTTATGCCGTTAATGCTGGAAAATTTATTGAATTATCCGGTCATGACCACGGGGTTAGTGATGGCGCCACGTGGCATTGCCAGCATGATTAGCATGATTTTAGTGGGTAAGCTGTTGGGTCGATTACAACCACGGACCTGGATTCTGTGCGGTATTCTTATATCGGTGGTCGGCTATTGGCTGAATACGTTTTATTCAGACATGATTGACGCGGCTTGGATTGTTTGGCCGATGGTGATTCAAGGATTTGGCATGGGTTTAGTCTTCGTGCCCTTATCCACCTTGGCCTTTGCGACATTAGCACCGCAGCAACGGTCGGAAGCGGCTGGGCTATTTAGTTTAATGCGTGTGATAGGTGGCTCCATGGGAATTTCGATTGTCATGACCATACTAACACGTCACTCCCAGATGGCCTGGCACCAGCTTGTCGGCTTCATACGGCCCCACAACCCAGCCGTCACTCAGTATTTATCGTCGCTACATCTTAATATATCGCAGCCCCTGGCTGTGCAGCTGCTTAGTCTAGAGGTAACTAAACAATCCCAAATGATCGCCTTCGTCACGGATTACGCGTTTATCGCCTGGAGCTTTTTAGCCATGCTGCCATTGTTATTACTGATAAAACCTTCTAAAAACGCAGGTTGCCCGCCTGCAAAGATCTAATGTAAAGACATCATCCTAATGGTGGGCACGCTTCGCTTTGCCCACCCAACTCGCAGGGCAAAACGAGGTATCCACCATCACAATAACCGTAGGGTGCGCAAAGCGAAGCGTGCCCACCATTAGAGATATTGAAGCACCTTTCCCTGAAGAATGATTAATAGTTCACCAGCACATTGTAGTTGGTATCATTTACCTTATTCACAAAGCAATTAATACCGCCTGAAGATGACCCTATAAGATTTTTAACGGTGCAGAACGTGCCCGTAGGTGTCCCATTAGTATTGCTAGTCCCTTTATAAATAGTGACAGTGCTGTTAGCATCTGAAATATTCACACCGAAATGAGCGTTATTCACCGGATCCATCCAATAGATTGTCCCGCCGTTGACGCTAAAATCTAGATAAACTGGGCTTGAGGTCTTTTTGCAAGTGGCGTAATCCGTTCCAGGACCGCCGTTTGCGGGGCAATTATAAACAGTCAAAATGATATTATCTGCATATGCGGTGTAACTGAATAAAATGCCTGAAATGGCTAATAATGATAACAAAGATTTAAGCTTCATAGTAATATCCCCTGGCATAGTGTGTTTATAGTTTCAATTTGCGGATCATATCATAAATTTTTAATAATTAACAATAAATGCATAATGCTCATAATACCTAAACAATCGTGAGTGCCGTAATTTCTACCCTGTCATTTACGTCCTGGTAAGCAGAGTACCTACCTCATTTCCCTGGTTCGATGCTGTAGTTTCTGGCGGGTGTGCTCTTTTTTTATCTGAACCAAAATAAGATAACGGGGTTGTTAGCGCCTCTTGACGAGTCACTGAAGGCTTTCTCAAATTTTTAACCTCTGCCACTTCGGTTGGCGCTGCTGTTGCGCCATGTAAATCCAAAAAAGCTATCATCAGCAGCTCGGCTTGGGTTGTTGGAAAAGCAGGGGTCCACTGCAATGATTCCTTACACATATCTTCTATTTTCTTCAAGGTGGCAGGTGTAAGTATTGAATAGTTTATTGCATTACGATCACAATGTTGATTGATGTATCGAACCCCCTCCAAATAATCAATAGGGGACATCGCGGAAGTGATGAGCTTGCAAGTGTGCTTGATGTTATCCTCCAGACACTGAAAAAAAACATCCATTTGCTGCGGTTGCTGCTTTGGATGGGCGGGTTTTTTTCCCATAGAAAGTATTATCTGAATGTTGGCTTTAATATGATCTGCTAGTTTTGAGGGAGGGTAAGAAGCTTTATTCATTAGTTGCTGTCCAACTACCTGCGTAAAGAGAAAACTTGACAAGCTAGGTTGGCTAGATGCGATGTTTTTTGAATTTTCATCCAGCAGCGTAGCGAAAGCTAGGTCAACTTTTTTTATAAATTTTTCGCTATCCTCCTGCAGTTGTTGGCCAATAAATGTGTCAAGGTCAGGTTTACTAGAAGTAGATTGAGTCGGGTATTGGTCGCTTAATACCTGCTGAATACTCGCCTCGTATAAATCTGGGTATCGTTCCTGCAATAACTGCAAATAACGAGTATGTCGTATCTTATAATTGCTTTTCTCATCCTCCATTACGTGTCTGAGCGTAAATAAGCGAATGATCGCAGGAGCCAATTGTGCAAGATACCCATCATGTCGAGACAGTTGATAGAATTTAACCGCGTGATAAATAAAATCATGCGCTAATTGTTTATCGTTATAATGAAGCGCATGAAAATAAGCCCATTCGAAATGTTTGCCCATTTTTCCATAATTTAGCCAATCATTGGCTGTTGGGTCCTTTTTTTGTATTCCTTGGAGAACTAATTCAAACGCTTCTCTTAATTCCTTTGGCGTGGTGTAAGGAATGATCAGAAGGTTGCTTAAGGCAAGTTCGAATGTCTCTTGTGCCGATGTTGTACAAACGGGTAGGGCACGTCTGGCAATCTCCAGCTGAGTGGAGTTAGTAAAATCGCTCATCTCTTTAAAAATAAAAGCAGTCCTAATGGGAGAAAATCTTTGTAAGACGGCAAATAATACGCACGTATCATTAAGCTCCTCCTTTTTTAAGTAATCTGGATAATCTCTTAAGACAGAAGGTAGAAAATAAGCAAATAAAGACTTATTGTTGATATGTTTTAAATATTTTGGGATGAATTCATCTGTTTCGATCTGGTAGTACAGATAGTCAAAATCATCTTTATGAGGTTGTTCTAATGCGAAGATATTCAAATACTGCATGAACTTAATAAGATGTAAAAACGATACAATATAAGAGTTAGATCTTGCCTTTAATCCTGACTCCGCCAGTGCTGCCAGTTGCTTTGCTCGAGAAGGAGGGCAGGTTACTTGTTGGTGTATGATTAAATGGCATAGCATGATTTGAGCTGAAGAATCGAACTTCGGCGCAAATGCTCTATAAGTCAGTTCAATTAATGCTCGTTTTGTTTTTTGTCGGTGTGGTTTAAGATCGGTAAAATTATTTCGCTTCAGATCACTGAGTGAGGTTTCCTGAAATTTGTCCACAATTTCGTCTTTATTTAAATTTTTGAATAAATCAAAATTAAATAACTCACTTAGGTCCAGTGGATTATCAGATAAGCTTTTCAATAACCGTTCGCACAAAGTAATGGTATCAACAGGCTTCTCTGCTTTTTTTTCTTTGCTATCCATGGGTTATCCCTGTTTCATTGAATGCGTGCTTGTTTCTGAAAACGATGAGTTTGACGAGGTGGTCGCAGCAGAGGAAGACGATGAAGACGAGCTCGATGATGAGGAACGGCTACCCCATAAAGTAGTTCGGCTACCTACCTGAGAAGCGGGGCTTTGACCTCGTTTGCTCCTATCAATACGTGAAGAAGGAAGCTCTTTCAGTTCAAGAGAGGAAGTATCTATAGGAGTTTTCCAAGGTGTGCTAGGTTCTGAAAATAGAAGATCTCCATACTCCTCCCGATCAGATTCTTCGCCCCCCTCAACAGAAGTTGAAGATGACTGTGCATTAAAAGCTTGTAAATTTTTTAAAATTAGCGAGTTGTCATGCTCTTCCTCGTCAGATTCTTCATCCATGTTTGTAACGGAAGTTGAAGATGGCTTTAAATCCAGGGTGTTAAATTTTTCTGAAAATAAAGGGTCTTCATAATCTTCCCCGTCAGATTCTTCATCCCTGTTGATAACGGAAGTTGAAGAGGGCTTTGCATTCAAAGCTTTAAATTTTTTCAATGCCTCAGCAGAAACAAAGACGGAATTTACAGGTTTCTGCTCTCCATACCATTTTTCATAGTCAGCTACGGGTATGTTTAATTCCTGTAATCGAACCGACATTCCATAATCTGTGCCCGCACCTAACATCTCCTTTACCACAGGCGAATTAACTCTCTCTTCAGGAAATGGTATCGGTGATAAAAAAAAGTGATTTGGAAGTAAATCATCATTATCATTATTCTCTCTTTCCCCAATGATAACGTAATGTTTACCTCTGGTTGAAGATGGATTATTTTTTTTATTTAAGGTTCGCAGAAATTCCAATCCTACATCGATGCTAACCAACCCATGCCCATCTCCATTTTTTCTACGCCATGCTGAATAATGAAAGGAGGGAGAAGGTAGCTCTGCAATTCCTACAGGAGGGGTAGTATCAATGATATATTTCTCAACGCCAGCAGGACGTATACCCAAAGTTTTATAAACAGTCGCTCGCGTTCTAATTTGTTCTTCCAAATCTTTCTTGGCCAGCCTTTCTTTTTCTATTTGCCATGCTGTTCCTGCACGGATGGCAGCTTCTTTGCTGTCATAGGATTCTGAGAAATAGTATTGTTTTTCGTGGACTGGCGCTGTAAAAATGAAAGGCATAAAAAATCTCCTAGTTATTATTTTAATTTTGATCCTGACAATAGCTTAACACAGTTTTTTATTTTCAAGAAGCTACAAGTCATTTTTTTCAACGGGAACCTTCGGTTTGCCGAAGGCATTACCATAAATAATTAGTATTCACGGGGTAAACCGCAAATGCTGTTCACCTTCCTCAGCCCAAGGCATTGTTTCCGGTGGAATGGTCTCTTTTTTACGAAAATGAGAATGCATGATGGATGTCCTCTTAGAATCTCCTCTTAAATTTTTAACTTCTGCGGTATGGGCCGGTGCTGTCGGTATTGATTCCTTTAAATCCACAAATGCTATCATGAGTCCTTCTGCAAAAGTTAATGGAAAACAAGGCTTGCAAGCTGGAACTAATGGATTTTGCTTATTCTGTACTATTGATGTTAAGTCAAGAAGAGTTAATGCTGAGTGGTTCAATTCTTTACGTTTACAATAATAATAAATGGATTTTAAACCCAACAGATAGTCATAGGGATTAATAACAGAAGTAATCAGTTTACAGGTGTGCTTAATATTCTCGTCTAGGTGATGAAAAAAGTCGGTCACTTGTTGCTGAAGTATTCTTTTATTTATTTTATCGGCGGAGTTTTGTTCCTGAGAAAATATGTTTTGTATATTGGCTTTAATCTGATTTGTTACTTTTTTCGAGGGATAGGAAGCTTCTGCCATTAAATCCCACCGATGAGTCTTTAAAAAATAATAGCATTGCCGGTAGGGTTGTGAAAGTGAAGGCTCAGTCTCCTTGTCGGGTAGTAGTTCGCTGAGAGATCCATTAACGTTTGATATAAAATCCTCGCTATTTTCTTGCATTCGTTCGCGAGTGAACGAATCCAAATCAGGTTTTGCAGATTGAGTCGTCGAGTGTTTTTCATATAAACTTTGAATACTTTTTTCGTATAAGTCTGGGTATTGCTTCTTTAATAATTGCAAATAACGAGTATGTCGTATTCTATAGTTGCTTTTTTCATCATCCATTACGTGCCTGAGAGTGAACAGACGAATGACCGCCGGCGCCAATTCTGCTAGATAACCCGTATGTCGAGACATCTGGTAGAATTTAACGGCGTGATAAATAAAATCATGCGCTAAGTGTTTATCCTTATAGTGAAGAGCACGAAAATAACCCCATTCAAAGTATTTACCCATTTTGCTATAGGTTAAGCAGTTATTGTAAAAGGGTCTATTTTCTTTCATTCCTTCGATAATTAGTTCATAGGCTGTTCTTAATTCCCGGAAGGTGCTATTGGTCTGGAATAAAACATCACATGTAGCAAGCTCAAATACTTTTCTTGCGGAGAATTGATGAATGGGCAGGGCGCGATTGGCAATTTCCAACTGAGTTGAGTAATTAAAACTGCCCATTCCTTTAGAGTGGAATGCCTCCAAGATGAGAGTAAATCTTCCCATGAGGGCAAAAAGAAGGCAGCCCTGGTTAAGATCATTTTCTTTAAAATCAAAATCTACTTTTTTTAGTATGGCAGGAGTGAAATAAGCGGTTAATAGTTTATTGCTACAAATTAAGTGTATACTTTGACGTTCAAGTTGACGATGGAGAAGGTCAATGTTGTTTTTTGGAGAATGACGCCGTGCCATGATATTTAAATACTTCAATAACGATAAAAAGCTAATTAGTTCCAAGGAATGGCTAAATTTAGGTGACTTTAATTTAGGGAGGGTTAATGCTGACAGTTGATTTGCTCGGTAAGGAGAGCATGTAACTGCTTGATGAAGAATCAAATGACAGAGCGTGACTTGGGCTAAACAATCAAATTCCGCTGCAAAGGCTAAACGATCAAACTCCACTGCAAATGCTCTTCTGGCCAGTTCAATAAGGGCTTTTTTTGTGTTCTCTCTGAGAGGGTTGCGATCTGTAATATTATTTCGCATCAGCGTGTGGAACGGGGTTTCTTGATAATATTTCACAATATCCAAATCTTTGAAGTCTCGGAATAAATCAAAATTAATCAGCTCACTCAGATCTAATGGGTTCTTAAGTAATTTTTCCAGAAGCGTATTACTTAAGGTCAAGGTATCAATTGCCTCAAGAGGTTTGGTGGGCAAGGATGATACTTTTTTATCCGTTAATGCCGGTGTCGGTTGTTCTTCGGGGGAAGAATAATCCTGCATTTCTATAAAAGGATCATTTTTTTTCGATTCTTTGTTATCTAAGGTTTTAGGCATAAATATATCTCCACTCCCTTTTTTTATTGTAATTTACTTGCCCCAAAAGAGCCTCTCCTTGCGCACATTTTTTAGCAAAAAGTCCGTTCGCTCCCTAAAAGACCTATCATCCCGGCAGGGCTGCAGGATTCTGTTGGCAAGGATGTGAAAGTTTCCCTGCCGTGGGGATGAACTCTGCCAGCCACGCTGGGCGGAGCGACAGTCAGTAGCTATTTTTTGTTATGATTCTCTTAGAGTTTAACAATAATTTAATTTTTAATGAATTAAAAATTCTCTCTGAATAGCAGGGCTATGCAAGTAGACGGCGGCTAACAGCTGATTTCCTCAGCAAAACATGATAGATTCATTAGCTTTTCGACATAACTTAGGCATCCTATGTGGAAGTCACTGCACTTATTAGCCTCTCCCAAGCTATTTTATCGCTTTACCTCACCATTGCTGCCCTGGCTTTGGGGGGCATGTCTTTGTCTATTTGCCTATGGACTGTGGGGTGGGTTGTATCAGTCGCCGCCCGATTACCAGCAGGGCGATGCGTTTCGGATTATTTATATCCATGTTCCTTGCGCAGCCATGTCATTGGCCATTTTTACAGTGATGGGCATTCTGGCCGTAGTTCATTTAATATGGCGGATCAAATTAGCCGATGTGCTCGCCAAAGTCAGCGCCCCATTGGGCGCCTGGTTTACTTTTTTGGCGTTAGTTACCGGCTCCTTATGGGGCAAGCCAATGTGGGGAACCTGGTGGATTTGGGATGCCAGGCTGACGTCGGAACTGATTTTATTGTTTTTGTATCTGGGTATTATTGCACTACGCGCCGCTATCCCCAATCCAGAAAGCGGGGGTCGCGCCTGTGATATCTTGACATTAATTGGCGTAGTGGATGTGCCCATCATCCATTATTCGGTAAACTGGTGGAATACTTTGCACCAAAAAGCGACTTTGCTGCAATTCGCCAAACCGACCATGGCCCCGATCATGTTGTACCCACTGCTGAGCATGTTACTTGCATTTTTCCTTTATTATCTAAGCATTGTGCTCATGCGCACCCGCACCGAATTATTGGCCCGTGAAGCCGCGACCCACTGGGTCCAGCAAATAATGCAAGAGAAAAACTTATGAAAACCGCAGCCTTCACCAGTCTAAGTGATTTTTTCCACATGGGCGGTTACGGCTCCTATGTTTGGCCAGCCTACGGTGTAGTTGCCTTGGTATTGATATGGCAATGGTGGCGCTCGTGCCGCCCCTGCACTCGGGTTGATGTGAGAAGTGGAGATCGGTCGTTGCACTCGGAAGGGCATGGGTAGTTATTGTACAATAAGCGATGTTTGCGATAATTAGCTACTATTCTTGAAAAAAATAGGAATAAACTTACGGGATTATCAAATCTTTGTGATGCCATGAAAACTTGCCGAAAAAAAAGATTGTATTGTATTTTGTTGCTGTTAGTCGCTGCCTGTAGCGTTGTCAGTTTAGTTATTTACGCCTTGGGGCAGAACGTTAATCTCTATTATACGCCCAGCCAACTCAACGCTGCGAACGTGCAGCAATTGTCCAGCTTTCGATTAGGGGGGATGGTAAAGCCGGGTAGTGTGCAGCGTTCGAATACCAGCATGGCGGTGCAATTTGTGCTCACGGATTTTCATCAAGAGGTAACGGTGCATTATACCGGTATCTTGCCGGCTTTATTTCGCGAAGGGCAGGGAATAGTCGCACAAGGGCATTGGCAAAATGGTGTTTTTGCAGCTGATCAAGTGCTGGCCAAGCACGATGAAAAATACAGGCCGCCGGGATTGCCATCATGATCGCGGAGCTCGGACATTTTGCATTAGTGCTGGCCTTATGTTTGGCTCTTGCCCAGGCTATTTTTCCCTTAATCGGCGCCAGTCTGGGTAAAATCAGTTGGATGCAGTTGGCCAGGCCATTGTCTTATGGGCAATTCTTCTTTCTCAGTTTCGCATTTGCAGCCCTGGCCTTTGCCTTTATCACCAACGATTTTTCTCTGCGTTATGTCGCTGAAAATTCCAATAGCCATCTACCGACCATCTATCGTTTTTGTGCCGTCTGGGGAGCACACGAAGGCTCGTTATTACTATGGGTATTTATACTCAGTGGTTGGACCGCTGCAGTGGCTACTTTCAGTCGAAGTCTGCCTCTGGTAACTGTTGCACGTGTCTTAGCCGTATTAGCCATGATTGCGGTAGGATTTTTATTGTTTTTATTATTCACCTCTAATCCCTTTTTGCGCTTATGGCCGGTGGTTGTCACTGAAGGGCAAGACTTAAATCCTTTGCTGCAAGATCCCGGCTTGGTCATTCATCCCCCCATTTTGTATATGGGATACGTGGGTTTTTCAGTCGCGTTTGCATTTGCTATTGCCGCATTAATTGGGGGCCGGTTGGATGCGGCCTGGGCACGCTGGTCAAAACCGTGGACGTTGTTGGCATTTTGCTTTTTAACCGCCGGAATCACACTGGGGAGTTGGTGGGCTTATCGGGAATTAGGCTGGGGAGGCTGGTGGTTTTGGGATCCGGTGGAGAACGCTTCTTTTTTACCTTGGCTGGTCGGGGCAGCTCTGGTGCATTCGTTGACGTTAACCGAGAAACGGGATGCGTGTAAAGCCTGGACGGTATTATTGGCTATTTTTGCTTTTTCGCTCAGCCTGCTGGGCACTTTTTTGGTGCGTTCGGGCGTGTTGATTTCCGTGCATTCCTTCGCAGTGGATCCACGCCGCGGTATATTTATGCTTTGCTTTCTGGCAATAGTTATTGGCTCTTCGTTATTACTATACGCCGTGCGCATACGCACAGTTAAAACTGGGGTAAATTTTCATTGGGCTAGCCGAGAGAGTGCATTGCTCATGAATAATCTGCTGTTAACGGCGATGATGTTGACGATTTTATTAGGCACGTTATATCCATTAATTATTGACAGTCTGGGATTAGAAAAAATTTCTGTAGGGCCGCCGTATTTTAATTTGGTATTTATCCCATTTATGCTATGCCTGTTATTTTTGATGGCATTTGCGCCGATATTACGCTGGTATGAAACACCTATCCGGTTATTAAAAAAAGTGTGTATTGCTGGGATATTAGCGTTGGGTTTAGCAGCAGCCTTACCATGGTTAGTCATGCATTCCATTTCTTTAGGTGTAGTAGTAGGCTTGGGTTTAGCTTTTTTTATTCTGCTCGTTACCCTGTCCAGCGTAGTTAAAAAAATAGGGGCAGGGGTACAATTATCATTGAGCCAATGGGGAATGGTGGTGGCCCATGCTGGCGTTGCTGTCTGCGTAATAGGAGTTGTATTGACCACGCATTACAGCCTACAACAAGAAGCGCGAATGATGCCGGGCGACAGCATTACCGCCGGGCCTTATGGGTTCCAATTTCTAGGGACTCGACAGTTAACTGGTCCGAATTACACCGGTGTAGAGGGTGGGGTTTTAGTAAATCGCCAAGGTCAAGCCTTGGCCTTATTAAAGCCGCAACAACGCGTTTATAATGCCAGCAAAACCGCACTGGCAAAAACTGCGATCGATGTGGGGTTGTTTCGCGATCTCTACGTGGCCTTAGGCGAATCGTTACCGGGTGGCGCTTGGTCAATACGTATTTTATATAAACCGTTCGTGCGGTGGATATGGGGCGGTGGGTTGTTGATTATTCTCGGAGGTTTATTGGCGTTGACGGATAAGCGTTATCGCCTGAAAAAATCCTTATGCTAAAATCCTGGTTATACATTATTCCCTTGTTACTATTTGTTGCGATCATGGCTTTGTTATGGAAAGGCTTGCAACGCGATCCGCACCAACTTCCTTCGGCATTAATTGGCAAACCCGTGCCCACGTTCAGTTATGCTAGCCTAATGCATCCAGAACAAAAAATAACAGATCGTCGTTTCTTGGGGCATGTGTCTTTGCTGAATGTATGGGCGACCTGGTGCATTACTTGTCGTGCCGAACATCCGGTGTTAATGGATATTGCGGCCACGCATAAAGTGGCTATTTTTGGCTTGAATTACAAAGACAATTTTCAAAAAGCGACAGAGTGGTTGCAATCCTACGGCAATCCCTACCAAGACGTGATTTTTGATGAGCAGGGTACATTAGCGATTGATTTGGGAGTGTACGGTACACCCGAAACGTTTTTAATCGACAGTAAAGGCATTATTCGTTACAAGCATATTGGCGCTATCAGTCCGCAGATTTGGCAAGACGAATTAGCGCCTTTAGTGGAGAAGTGGCGTAACCATGAGTAGATATTCTATCCTTTTCTTGTTAGTTGGATTTTTTGCACAGGCGGTGGCTACTCCCAGCCCGTTATATAGCTTTGCTACGCCAGCGCAGCAACAGCAATTTACGCAATTAACGGAACAATTGCGTTGTCTGGTTTGTCAAAACGAGAGCCTGGCTGATTCCACAGCGCCATTAGCCCGGGATTTAAAAACAGAAATTTATCAGAAGGTGCAAAGCGGTGCCGATAACGAGACGATTAAACAGTATTTGTTGGCGCGTTACGGGCAGTTTATTTTATTTAAACCGGCGTTTAATCCGCTGACTTATGCGCTCTGGTTGATTCCATTTTTATTATTAGTTATTTGTTTTGGCATTTTAATAGCGCTATCGCGGCGGCGTCACCAGCAGCCACCTTCGCCATTAACCAGCGCTGAAAAAGCACATTTGTCTCAGTATTTGGATGGCCCACCATGATCGTTTTCTGGCTGGCAATTGCATTAATGATAGGGGTGGCGTTATTGTTTTTAGTGCTACCCATATTGCGTAGCTCATCGCAACCCATAGACCATCCCGCCTTAACCAGCTGCTTATACCGACAACGATTAGAAATTTTAAAAGAAGAATTAACGCGTCAAGAAATCACGCCAGAAACTTACCAACACCTGCGATTAGAGTTGGAGAAAGCAGCATTGCTAGAAATGCCTATCCTGGCGCAAGATACAAAAAAAACAAATCGCATCCAAACTCGTGCACTACTTTTAGCCGTTTTTTTTCTAGTGGCATTACCCTTAATTTCTTTATCTATTTATTTCAAATTAGTCACAGAACCACAATTCAGTGCTCAACATGCAGCTGCGCAAAGGGCGCAGGAAGTGCAAGCAGAGATTACTCAATTAGGCAGTGTTCAGAATGTCATAGCTATTTTATCCGCGCGTCTCCAAGCGCATCCCGATGCGCGTGGTTGGTTTTTGTTAGGAAAGCTGTACTTAAAAGCGCAACAATACCCAGAAGCCGTGCATGCTTTGCAAGAAGCCAATCGTTTGCAACCCAACCAGCCGGAAACCATGATTGCCTACGCCGAAGCATTGTATTTTGCTAATCAACGCGTACTCACCCCACTAGCACAGACGTTATTGGAAGAAAGTTTACGTTTGCAGCCCCAACAAACAGAGGCATTGAACTTGTTAGCTGTTGCTGCGTACCAATCCGGTCATTATTCGGAAGCTGTGAATTATTGGCAACAGCTATTACCGCAATTTGCCCCAGATAGCGAAGACAGCCAGATTTTGCTACGAATGATTGCCAACGCCCAACAAAAAATGCGCCATGACGGCGCATCAACCCCAGTCATCAAATTACCTGTGACGGTGCGATTAGCTACTTCGCTACAAAATAAAATACCACCCCAAGCAACGCTCTTTATTTACGCACAAGCCGTATCAGGCCCACCAATGCCATTGGCAGTGCTGCGCCGTAAGGCAGCTGATTTGCCATTAGCAGTGACTTTAGATGAAAGCATGGCTATGATCCCAACGATGAGCCTGGCGGACTTTCGGCAAGTAAAAATCACTGCCCGTATCAGTCTATCTAACCAGGCACAACCCGAAGCTGGTGATTGGAGCGGAAGTAGCTCAGTAATCGATACCCAACACATCCCCAAGATGATTTTTATCCAGATTTCTTAATCCCCAGGTTCTATCTTTTGTTTTTTGCACATTTCTAAATAGTCATCAACAGCATCTTCAAAAGCTTTCTTGATTCCTTTAGCATCAGTGGCTTCATAACTAATGAGTGCACGAATAAATTCTACTTTCCCATAAAAAAATAACCCCTTATTGTCGAAATGTACGGAACCAAAATAACCTTGATATTGCATTATGTCACTCATAAAAAACCAAGAATGAAAGTTGAGGAAAAATTTTTAGGCGTTGGCTCTTTTTTGGTGGGGTAATAGGCGTAAGGCGAGGAGAGAAATTAATTCGAATAGTAATAAATTCATATGCGTGGGTTCGTATTTGTAGGCGATAAAAACTTCTTCCATAATTAAAAAAATCGCCCATAGGCCCATGCTGATGGCGAATGCTAAATAGATGGCGGGCCACATGTAATTGCCGCGCCAGAAGCAGATGGCGGCGATGATGAATAAAGAGGCGGATATGCTTTGCACACCGGTATTCATGGAAAATAATAATAATAAAATCAGGTGTGGGGTGTGGTAGATGCTGAGTACTTGAGCTAGTGCTTCGTAATTGCCGGAATGAAACCGCCAACCGTTGATGACGTGAGTGGCAGTGAGTAAATCGACGAAGTTGGATAGAAAGGCTAAAGAGAACCAGCAGGCCCAGAATATTAACAAACCTTGTTTAATCAGAAATAAGTCGTACGTTGAATCTTGATTTTTTATGGCTATTTTTTTCATGTAAACCATCTTTAAAGATAGGTTTTACATCCTTATATGCTGAACTTTTGTCCTTATGTGGTACTGCCTTCCTGGGAGCACGGACGAACCGCCCGTGTTCCCAGGAAAATACGAAACTAAATATCTTCTTTGATACGTGCTTTTTTGCCTTCTAGGCCGCGCAGATAGTATAACTTCGCTCTGGCCACGGAGCCGCGACGTTTAATTTTAATCTCGTTAATTAAAGGGCTATAGGTTTGAAATACACGCTCAACGCCTTCACCGTGAGAAATTTTACGCACCGTAAACGCAGAGTTCAGGCCGCGGTTACGAATCGCGATAACCACGCCTTCAAAAGCTTGTAAACGTTCACGCTCGCCTTCTTTTACTTTTACTTGCACAACAACCGTATCACCTGGCGTAAAGTCGGGCACTTTTTTATCCGCCATATGCTCTTTTTCCCATTGCTGGATCACTGGATGCATTAATTTCTCCTCAGTTCTTCGATAAATTCTGTTAATAAAGCCTGTTCACTGGCGTTGAGAGGCCAAGTGGTGAAAAGGTCAGGGCGTCTGAGCCAGGTGCGGCCTAACGCTTGTTTTAATCGCCAACGTTGTATCGCCACGTGATCGCCGCTTTTTAGCACATCGGGTATGGCGAGTCCATCAATTTCCTCAGGTCGAGTGTAATGAGGATAATCCAAGCGCTGATGCGCAAAAGAATCTTCCTCCATCGACGCCGGGTCTCCTAATGCCCCTGGTAAACAACGGACAATGGCATCAATCAAGACCATGCTGGCTAATTCCCCGCCGCTGATGACATAGTCGCCAATCGACCATTCCTCATCAATCGCGTGGTGGATTAACCGCTCATCCACACCTTCGTATCGACCATTCACCAAAATAAGGGCTGGATAAGTAGCCAACTGTCGGACGGCAGCCTGGGTTAATAATTTACCCTGAGGGCTGAGGTAAATAACTGAAGCCTGTGGCTGCACTTGTTTCGCCGCTTGAATGGCCGCCAGTAAAGGCTGGTATTGCATGACCATGCCAGGGCCACCGCCGTACGGTCTATCATCCACTCGGCGATGTTTATTGTTTGCGAAATCTCGTGGATTCCAATGCGCCAAAGTGATTAAGCCCGAGGCGAGGGCACGGCCGGGAATACCAAACTCTAATGCCGTAAACATTTCCGGGAACAGGCTGATCAGGCCTATCCATCGATGAGTTTGCTCGCCTGTCATCTCATCGTTCAAAATGCCTACCCCTCAATGGTAAAGCTAAAAATCGGCGTCCCATTGCACTCGTATTTTGCCGTTTGCCAAATCGACTTCTTGAATGACTGCGTTGGTATAGGGTAGCAGACGCACTTTATCGCCCTTGACCACCAACACATCGTTAGAGCCAGTCGCGAATAAGTAATCCACCTGACCCAATACGATTCCTTGGTCATTGACCACAGTTAACCCTTCCAGGTCAGCCCAGTAATAGTCATTTTCTGCCAATTTTGGCAATTCTTCACGGGGCACGCCAATTAGGCAATTAGTCCAAAGCCTGGCTTGTTCCGGTGAATGGCAGCCTGGGAATTTGACTAATAATGAGCTCTGCTGGGCATTTTCTGCCTCACGTTTTACCGGAGCCCATTCCTTATTTCGCTGAATTAGCCATTCCGGGTAATTAAAAATATTATCTACTGGCTCTGTATAAGAGTGCACTTTTAGCCACCCTTGAACACCGTGCGGACGACCCAGCTGGCCGATAGTAATTATTTGAGCGGCTTTGGTCATGGATCTGCCTCAGAGCGCAGTCGCGATTAGGCGGAAGCTTCTTCCCCAGCTTCTTTTTCGCTGGCTTTCGCCTTTGCTGCTGCTTGCCGTTTGACATTGATTTTTTCGGCTTTCTTTTTGCTGGCAGCGGCTACGGCTTCTGGCCCTTGTTTAGCCTGATGAATGAGCTTGCTGACGCGTTCTGAAGGCACAGCACCTTTCGCACACCAATGATCGATGCGCTCTTGAACTAGATGTAATCGTACTTCGGCACCCTTGGCAATGGGGTTGAAGTAACCCAGGCGTTCGATAAAATTGCCACTATCACGGGCATTGCGGCTGTCGGTGGCAACTACGTGATAAAAAGGGCGTTTTTTTGCGCCTGTGCGAGATAAGCGAATGACTACCATAACGTGTTATATCCTCAAATGTATAAATATATTGCAATGGGCATGGAAAGCCGCTGATTATACCGGATTTTTACCAGGATGAAACAAATTTTATTTACCTAATGATTCCAGATAGAAAAACCAGAAGTAATAGGATAGCGGCGGTCTTTACCGAAGGCGTGTTCGGTGATGCGCACGCCGGGGGCTGCCTGGCGACGTTTGTATTCGTTTTTATCGATCAAACGGGTGACTAACTGCACCACATCTGGGTCAAAACCGGCCTTAATAATCTCTGCCACGCTTTCATCGCGCTCGATATAGCGCTCGATGATGTCATCTAAAATCTCGTAAGCGGGCAGGAAATTTTGATCAAACTGATTTTCGGATAATTCAGCGGTAGGCGGCCTATCAATGACGCGTTGGGGAATGACATGAGATTGTTGGTTTCGATAAGCGGCCAGGCGGTAGACCCAGGTTTTGGGCACGTCTTTTAACACACAAAAGCCTCCGACCATATCGCCGTAGAGTGTCGAATAACCAACGGCCATTTCGCTCTTGTTGCCGGTAGCCAAAACAATGGCGTGTTTTTTATTGGAGATTGCCATTAACAAAGTGCCGCGGCAGCGTGCCTGCAGGTTTTCTTCCGTCAGGTCGGGAGCCAGGCCGGCGAACTCTTCTTGTAATGACTGCTGAAAAGCGTTGAATATAGGCTCTATATTGATGAGCTTGTATTTAACGCCCAATAGATGGGCCTGTGCTTTGGCTTCCGTCAGACTCAGCTCAGAAGTGAAATGCGAAGGCATCATGACGGCTTCGACGCGATCTTTACCAATGGCGTCCACGGCAATGGCCAGGGTCAATGCGGAATCAATACCCCCGGAAAGCCCTAATACGGCTCGTGGAAAATGGTTTTTTTCAATGTATTCGCGCACACCGAACACCAATGCTTTGTAGATGCGCTCTTCTTCCGTTAGTGAGGGAATAGGGGGTTGAGGGATCGCTGTAATGGTGTCGCCCACCTGGAAATCAGCCGGATACAAGCCCTCCTGAAAAAAATCGGCTTGCATAGCGGTTTTACCATCGGCATTGAGAACCATAGAGCCGCCATCGAACACCAATTCATCCTGGCCGCCGACGCAATTGACATAAATAATGGGTAATTGTGTTTCACGTGCCCGTTCGCTCAGAATCTGCTGACGCTGCGCTGCTTTATCCATTGCAAACGGGGAAGCATTTAAACTGACGATCAGTTTGGCACCGGCTGCTTTCGCTTGGCTAATGGCTTCAGGACTCCATAGGTCTTCGCAAATAGTAATGCCAATGGGTAGGTCATGAACGGTGACGATACCGACGCGGTTGCCCGGTTTAAAATATCGGATTTCATCGAAGACACTGTAATTAGGCAGCAGCTGTTTATGATAATGGCCTACCAGTTGACTGTTATGAATGAAAGCAGCCTGGTTAAAGCAATTGCTACCGATTTGTTCGGGGTAGCCTAACAAGACATCAATGCCTTTTGCTGCGGCTTGAATGGAGGGCAGAACCTGTTGGATACGTTGGTATAATTCGGGTCGATAAAGCAAATCTTCGGGTGGATAGCCGCTTAGCGCCAATTCCGGGAAGACGATGAGCTGCGCTTGGTGAGTGTCGCGAGCTAAGTGAATGGCTTGGATAATTTTATCGGCATTGCCTTGGATATCGCCGACTAAAAAATTGAGTTGTGCCAACACAATGCGTAAAGTTTCGCTCATAGTAAGAAATTCTCTCTACAATATTAAAGCCGCCACTACTTTTCGGCCTTCCGCCATTAAAAGATTATAAGTTCGACAGGCTGCCGCGGTGGTCATCACCTCAAACCCTATCTTTGCCTCGATGAGTTGTACCATTAATTCCGCTGGGAGAAAACAGGGTTGCTCACCGGTGCCGATTAAAGCAACTTCAGGGTGTTGTTGAGCGATAATCGCCAAGTCGTTGCTTTTTAAATCTTGTATGGTTTTGGGGCCCCAATGTTCCATCAGGTGATCCGGGGATAAGATCAAACTATCGGTGTAAATAGTCTCATTGATGGTAATTTTACCCGGCGTAAAGCTTTTAATGCGATTGCCGTTTAGGTTGGTATCTTCAGTCAGTAACATAAGTTTTGTCCGATGATAGAGTGCTGCCAGAATGTTATAACTTACGCTGTCTAGGGGTCAAGTCTGGATTTCTGCCTTCAAAAGCAAATGGCTAATTTTCTGAAAATAAGGCAGAAATCCAGACTTGACCCCTTATCTTTCTCATTTAACTTTTCCACTCCAACTATTTTATTATATTATCCACCTCATATTGAATTCTAAAAATAGAGACTTCAGGCGTTTCAGAATAATAAATGAATGCCATTGCTGAGTACCTGCTGACATTCAGTACAAGGAACTTATGTTAAAAACCATTATCCGTCGCACCAGCGATCAGGGCAGTTTAGCCTCGCTACCTCTCCATCCGCTGCTCCAGCGCATTTATTTCAGCAGAGGCATCCGCCATAGCCAGGATTTAGAGCGAGGGCTAGAACATTTACTATCATTTCATTTGCTAAAGAATATATCGATTGCAGTGGAGTGTCTTTACCGTGCCCTGCAGCAGCAACACCATATCGTGATTGTTGGGGATTTTGATGCCGATGGCGCAACCAGTGTCGCGGTGGCTGTCAGCGCTTTAACGCGTTTAGGAGCGGCCAAAGTATCGTACATAGTTCCTGATCGCTTTAAATACGGCTATGGTTTAACACCCGAGATTGTCAGCGTTGCCGCGGAACTACAACCCGATGTGCTCATCACCGTCGACAACGGTATCTCTAGCTTGGAAGGAGTTGCCCACGCCAAATCCTTAGGCATACAAGTGGTTATTACTGACCATCACCTGGCCGGCCAGGAACTGCCATCAGCGGATGCGATAGTTAACCCCAATCAACCCGGTGATGAATTTCCCAGTAAAAATCTAGCCGGCGTCGGTGTGATTTTTTATCTGATGCTAGCGTTGCGCAGCCATTGTCGACAATTGGGTTGGTTTACTGATCGTCAATTAACCGATCCCAATATGAGCGATTTATTGGATTTGGTGGCATTAGGAACTGTGGCTGATGTGGTGCCCTTAGACAAAAATAATCGCATCTTGGTGCAGCAAGGTATTCGACGTATTCGCAGCGGTAAAGCGCGGCCGGGAATTCAATCCCTGCTTGCTATTGGCAATCGCGATGAAAAAAATATCACGGCCAGCGACTTAGGGTTTGTAGTGGGTCCTCGGCTAAACGCGGCAGGTCGCTTGGAGGATATGTCGTTAGGCATCGCCTGTTTATTGGCTACCGATCATGAGCAAGCCATGAGGATGGCTCAACAGTTAGATTCACTCAATAAAGAAAGGCGAGAAATCGAAACGACGATGCAGCAGCAAGCCCTGGCGGCGCTGGCGCAGTTTAATCCAAATCAAAATTTACCCTCTGGCATTTGCTTGCATGACCCATTATGGCACCAAGGAGTCATTGGTATTGTCGCTGGCCGCATCAAAGATCGCGTCCATCGCCCGGTCATTGCTTTTGCAACGATTCACGAAGAAGAATTGAAAGGCTCAGCGCGCTCGGTTGCTGGTGTTCATATTCGCGACATTCTAGATGCCATTGCCAAACGCCACCCCTCGCTAATTCATAAATTTGGCGGACACGCCATGGCTGCTGGCCTAAGTATCCACCCTAAACACTACTCCGCATTTAGTCAGGCATTTGCAGAGGAGGTTAGTAGACAAATCGATCCTTCTTTATTACAAGGACGCATGGAAAGTGATGGGGAATTGGATGAGTTAGATTTTTCAGTAGAAGTAGCGGATCTGTTGCGCGAAGCCGGCCCCTGGGGCCAGGGTTTTCCAGAACCCTTATTCGATAATTATTTTCAACCCTTAGAACAGCGCATTGTCGGAATGCGCCATTTAAAAATGCAACTTCGCCCCATAAACAGCCAACGCATATTCGATGCCATCGCATTTAATGTCGATATTGCCCACTGGCCCAATCATCGCGTCGATAAAATCCACGCCATTTACCGGTTGGATATTAATGAATTTCGGGGGCAAAGAAAGTTACAATTAGTGATTGAGCACTTGCAGGCAGCCCCTGAATAGAGAGGGTTACCAGCTTGCCGGCAAAAAACTGAATTTTCAGAAGAATGCTATACTTACATAAATGTGAAAACAAGGAGTAAGTTTATGCGTAAAATTAATGCTAATTTAATAAAATTGGCTTTTATTTGTACAGGTTCTGGCTTAGGGATTGCTGCCTATGCGCAAAGTCCACAGCAAATGGAATATTTTTGCCAAACCCATCAGTCTTCTGAGGCTCAACAATCCTGTGCTCAATATTTCCAACAATATAATGTTGACGAAGATGATTACGGGTATTACCCCAGTTATTATAATTATCCCTATTTTGTGCCAAATGTCATCATCCAGAACAACGATCAGGACGACGAATTCCATCCTGACCACGGTGAAGATATGGGTCATTTTGAAGGTGGAATGCCTGACCATGGTGATGATATGGATGGTATGCATATGGGAGGTGGTGAAGGTATGCATATGGGAGGCGGTGGTCATCGTTAAAAATCATGAGAGTATTCAGTTATAGAGCTGGTCTCTATAACTGGATACTTCGGTATCATCATCAACCCCGTTTTTCTTCAAAGCCTATCCTTATCTCGTTTGTACGGTGTCCCTTCTTTTAAAAACCGCGTCTGTTCTTTGACATTCTAGCAAGTATAAATAAAATCTGATGCGGTCAATCTTAAGTTACTATTATAAATATATAAGGATGATTCCACTATCTTTAAATAAAGATGTAATGTCAGATATAAAATTTGCCAACATGGTTAGCACGCTACTACAGGAATCGATTTCCTTTATCCCTATTCAGGATGAATCAATTGATCATAGACCTAAAATGGGGTAAGCTGTAAAACTTTAAACTTAATCCGACGAGTCCCATAAACTCAGCCCTCATTCTACTAACTTAACCATGCTTCTCTTTCCCAGTTAGCAGTATTGGTCCGATAAACCAAATGTCTGAGCTTGTGTAAATTAACTGTGGTTAAATAAAAATCCTTTAGAAACGGCCGTTTCTAAAAGTTAGAATTGATATACAATAAATTGATACGAGTTATGCCTAAAAAAGATTGCTTCAAGCTCGTTTTTTATGTATTTATCACCTTGATTTCAGTGGATGCACTGGCCAGTTCCAGTTCACCATTTTTAACGGACAATCCAGAACCGGTAGAATTCCAGCACTGGGAGTTTTCTCTATCCGCTATACTTGACCAGAATAATGTCGCGGATGAAGAACCAAACTTAAATGCGCCAGAGATGGAGCTTAATTATGGCGTATTGCCAAATGTGCAACTACATCTAATAGTTCCGTATGCATGGGCACTACCCTCAGCAGCGCCCGCTGCCAATGGGCTTGGTGATGTTGAGACGGGTATCAAATATCGTTTTATCCAGGAAACAGACTATATTCCACAAGTTGCCATATTTCCTTTAGTCGAGATACCCACAGGCGACGTGAATCAAAATTTAGGTAATGGGAAAACCTGGTTTAATCTTCCTATTTGGTTACAAAAAAGCATGGGGTCATGGACAACATATGGAGGCGGAGGTTATGCAATCAATTCTGCAACGAATATGCGTAACTATCCTTTTGCTGGGTGGTTATTACAAAAGGATATGAGTAAAAAAGTGACCCTGGGTATGGAGGTTTTTACTCAAGGTGCTGAGAGTATTGATAGCCATTCTTTTACAGTAGTAAACGTGGGGGGTTATTATAATTTCACGAAACACTTTAGCTTATTATTTAGTGCGGGTCACTCGATTATTGGAGAGCAGCATTTGCTGAGTTGCTTAGGTCTTTATTGGACAGGCGTATAGGGTATGGGAAAGTACATGCTCGCCACAAACACTTGCAACTGAGCCAGAAACGGGTAAATTACAGGTTCACATAGCCTTATGCCTACCAATGACGAGCACGAGATACCGACATCCCATAGCCGTAGCGCCGATGATGGGTTATACCAACCGCCATTTTCGCTATTTCCTGCGCCTTATTAGCCAGCAAGCACTGTTATACACAGAAATGATCACTACGGCTGCCTTATTGCAAGGAAACCGGCGTGATTTACTCGCGTATCATCCCAGTGAGCATCCTTTAGCCCTGCAATTGGGGGGCAGTGATCCGCGTGCACTGGCGCAATGCGCGCGTATGGCGCAAGATGCCGGGTATGATGAGGTCAATCTAAACGTAGGGTGCCCTAGCGAGCGGGTGCAAGAGGGGCGTTTTGGCGCTTGCTTGATGAAAGAACCGGCGTTAGTGGCAGCCTGTGTTGCGGCCATGCGCGAGGCGGTGACGATACCAATTACCGTTAAAACGCGTATCGGGGTTGATGAGCAAGACAGTTATGAAGAGCTACACAACTTTGTCAATGGTCTGGTTAAGGCGGGATGTGAAACGCTGATCGTTCACGCTCGCAAAGCTTGGCTAAAAGGTTTGAGCCCTGAAGATAATCGTCGCATCCCGCCCTTGCGCTACGATATAGTACAGCAATTGAAACGGGAATTTCCCGCATTGCCCATTGTGCTAAATGGTGGCATTAAGATGCTATCCGATATCGAAATGGCATTGCAAACGTTTGATGGGGTAATGCTAGGTCGCGCTGTCTGCAAACAGCCTTATTTGCTCGCGACGGTCGATCAGCAATTTTATGCCTCTACATTTCCCGCTAAATCACGGATCGAAGTGATTGCAGCCATGCGTGCCTATATGCATTCGCAATTAGCTTTAGGCGTTAAATTGGCGAGTCTGACTCGACATATCATCGGCTTATTTCATGGTGCCCCTGGTGCTAATCAATGGCGGCGTTGCCTGAGTGAAGGCGCACATAAAAGCACCGCCGGCCTAGAGGTGATTGATGGCGCGTTGGAATTCGTATCCGTGTAATCATTGTTCTCTATTTTGCTGTTGGCAAACATGCGGGCGTATCGCTCCCAGGTAGCGATTTCTCTTGAAAAACAGCAGCATATTCATTATATCTTATAGCATAATGAATATAACTCACTCTTTTTCGCATCCGTTACCTAAAAAACCAGAAGAGCGCCTAGTGGGGGGGCAGTTATACGGCGCCAGTATGGCTTTAGCTGTGCACTCTGCCGCCTTGGCAGCCCCTGGCTGGCTGCTGGTTATTACCACCGATGTAGCGGCAGCTAATCAATTGGAGCGCGAACTGCGTTTCTTTCAAGGCTCGGAAAACACCACGCCCATTTTGAATTTCCCCGATTGGGAAACCTTACCTTACGATCATTTCTCGCCTCATCCGGATATCCTTTCCGACCGAATGGCGATTCTTAGCCAATTACCCCAATTTTCCAAAGGCATATTGTTAGCTGCGGCCAGCACCTTAATGCACCGAGTAGCGCCTCGAAGCTATCTGCAAGGTCACAGTCTGCTATTGAAAACAGGCCAATCACTGGCGCTGCCTGCGTTTCGGACCCGTTTAGAAGAGGCGGGTTATCGTCACGTCGATCAGGTGATCGCCCATGGCGAATACGCGGTGCGTGGTTCGCTGGTTGATGTGTTTCCCATGGGCAGCGAAACGCCATTTCGTTTAGATTTACTGGATGAAGAACTCGACAGCCTGCGCACGTTTGATCCCGATACGCAGCGTACCCTGGCAGTGGTGCATGAAATTTCTTTGTTACCCGCTCATGAATTTCCATTAACCGCAGAGGGGATCAGTCAATTCCGCCAGGCCTGGCGTGCACATTTCTCTGGTAATCCTACCCAAAGCCCTTTATATGAAAGCATCAGCCAGGGTGAAAGCGCCACCGGCGTTGAATATTATTTGCCGCTCTTTTTTAACAAGCTGGAAACATTATTTGATTATTTACCGATTAGCAGCCTGGTTGTCAGTGCTGGCGATATTCAACACTCAGCCGATCGGTTTTGGCAAGAAATAACGGAGCGTTACGAACAATTGCGGCACGATGTACAGCGACCGATTTTGCCGCCCGCCGAATTATTTTTATCGCTGGAACAATTATTCCAAGGTCGAAACCACTTTCCACAACTGCAATTACAAGCAGAACCGGTTCCCGACAAAGCTTATAGTTTTAATTTTTCCACGCAACCGCCGCCTTCGTTACCGGTCAATCATCAAGCCGAACATCCTTTGCAGGCTTTGCATGATTTTTTACAAACCACTTCAGCGCGCATCTTATTCTGTGCAGAGACGGAAGGGCGGCGAGAAGTTTTAACGGCATTATTGCAAGATTTGCATCTGCCGCTGACGTTCTATGACTCCTGGCAAGCCTTTTTAGCCGATTCCACTACTATGGGTTTAGTAATAGGGCCGCTGGATCAGGGCATGTGGTTGGCAGAACCCTCTCTAGTCGTCATTACCGAAACGCAGTTATTCGGCCAACAAGTCATGCAGCGGCGTCTGCGCAAAGGTCGGGTGCAAGATCCGAATTCGATTATTCGCGATTTGACGGAGTTAAAACCCGGCAGCGCTGTCGTTCACATCCAGCACGGGGTGGGGCGTTACCTAGGCTTGCAAACCCTGCAGACAGGCGATATTCAAGCCGAGTATTTGATGCTGGAATACGCCGAAGGATCTAAGCTGTATGTGCCGATTACGTCCTTACATTTGATTAGCCGTTACAGCGGTGTCGATACCGAACAAGCGCCGCTGCATCGTCTAGGCTCTGGCCAATGGGAAAAAATTAAGCGCAAAGCGGCAGAGAAAATTCGAGATGTTGCTGCGGAGTTATTGCATATCTACGCGCAACGATCGGCCAGTAAAGGCATGGTGTTTAACAAGCCGGATGCGCATTATTTGGCATTTGCCGCTGCTTTTCCCTTTGAAGAAACGCCCGATCAGCATCAAGCCATCGGGCAGGTGATTGCGGATATGACCTCCACGCGTTGTATGGACAGGCTGGTGTGCGGCGATGTCGGTTTTGGTAAAACAGAAGTGGCCATGCGCGCGGCGTTTCTAGCCACTCAATCCCATAAACAAGTGGCGGTGCTAGTGCCGACTACTTTATTAGCCGAACAGCACTTAACGAATTTTCAAAACCGGTTTGCCAAATGGCCGATTCGGGTCGAAGCCATTTCTCGTTTTCGAAAAAAATCAGACCAAACCCGCATTATGGAGGAAGTCAAAGCGGGTAAAATAGATATTCTGATCGGTACCCATAAGTTGTTACAAGAATCCATCCAGTTTAAAGAGCTGGGTTTGTTGATTGTCGATGAAGAGCATCGTTTCGGCGTGCGTCAAAAAGAACGCATCAAGGCCATGCGTGCCGAAGTGGATTTATTAACGCTGACCGCCACTCCCATTCCGCGCACGCTCAATATGGCGTTGGGTAACATTCGTGATTTATCCATCATCGCTACCCCTCCAGCCAAGCGTCTTTCAGTAAAAACCTTCGTTCGTGAATTCCACAAACCGCTCATACGCGAGGCGATTTTGCGCGAAACCATGCGTGGCGGCCAGGTCTATTTTCTGCATAACGAAGTAAAAACCATTTTGACGATGAATGAAGAATTGCAAGCATTATTGCCCGAAGCCCGTATCGGAGTGGCTCATGGTCAAATGCCAGAGGTCAGCTTAGAACGAGTCATGGCCGATTTTTACCATCAGCGATTCAATGTGCTGCTCTGCACCACCATCATTGAATCGGGCATTGATATTCCTACCGCCAACACCATCATCATCAATCGCTCAGATCGATTTGGTTTGGCACAACTCCACCAATTGCGAGGTCGAGTCGGCCGTTCTCACCACCAGGCCTACGCCTATTTGCTCACACCGCCCAAAGACGCCTTAACCAGTGACGCGAAAAAACGCCTGGAAGCTATTGCTTCATTGGAAGATTTAGGTGCCGGCTTCACCTTGGCTACTCACGATTTGGAGATTCGTGGCGCTGGCGAATTACTCGGTGAAGAGCAAAGCGGCCATATTCAAGAACTGGGCTATGCTCTGTATATGGAGTTGTTGGAGGAAACGGTTGAGGCGCTGAAATCCGGCAAAGAACCTTTATTAGACAAGCCGTTATCGCAAGGTCCTGAAATTAATTTTAAAGTACCGGCATTGATTCCTGACGATTATTTACCCGATGTTAATACGCGCTTGATCTTTTATAAACGCATCGCCAATGCCAAAGAGAAGCAAGCGCTGGATGATCTGATGGCGGAAATGGTGGATCGTTTTGGTAAGTTACCGCCTGCAGCTAAGCATTTATTCCGCTTGGCTGAGCTCAAATTAAGCCTCACCCCGTTAGCCGTTCGAAAAGTAGAGGTAACAGCGGACAGTGGCTTGATTGAATTTTCTCCTAACCCGCCGATTAACATGGCAGCGTTGATTCAATTGGTGCAAAAACAGCCCAAACATTATAAAGTAGTGGGCAGTGAAAAATTGCAGTACGTGTTCCAAAGCACGACTTTTGAGGATAGGGTTAAAGAAATAGAGACGTTATTGCAAAAACTAAGCTAGCTCATAGGGGGCACAGCAGCCTTCTTCATCCATAGACAATCGACCAATGGCAGAAAAACTATATATCAAAACTTACGGCTGTCAGATGAATGAATACGATTCATCGAAAATGGCCGATGTGTTAAAAGCACATGGCGGAATCACGGTCACGGATGAACCTTCAGAAGCCGATATTTTATTGCTGAACACCTGCGCGGTGCGAGAAAAAGCCCAAGAAAAAGTATTTTCTGACCTTGGCCGCTGGCGTTCACTCAAAGCACAAAACCCGAATCTCATCATTGGCGTTGGCGGTTGCGTGGCTAGCCAAGAGGGCGAAGAATTGGTGAAACGCGCCTCCTATGTTGATATCGTTTTCGGCCCGCAAACCTTGCATCGCTTACCGGAATTAATTGCCGAATATCGGCAGAAACGCCGGCCGGTCGTCGACATCTCATTTCCTGAAATCGAAAAATTTGATCGCCTGCCTTCACCCCGCGCTGAAGGCGCCACGGCCTTAGTCTCCATTATGGAAGGGTGCAGCAAATACTGTAGCTTTTGTGTGGTTCCCTATACCCGTGGTGAAGAAATCAGTCGACCGTTTGATGACGTTATTTTTGAAATCGCCCGTTTAGCAGAGCAGGGCGTTCGAGAAATCACCTTGCTTGGCCAAAACGTCAATGATTACCGCGGCCTGATGCACGATGGCCAAATCGCAGATTTAGCGACCTTAATCCACCACGTGGCGGTGATTGATACGATTGCGCGCATTCGCTTTACGACATCCCATCCGTTGGCTTTTTCGGATGCATTAATTGAGGCATTTGCAACCGAACCAAAACTGGTGAATCATTTGCATTTACCTGTGCAAAGTGGTTCTGATCGTATTCTGGCTGCCATGAAGCGTGGTTACACGGCATTAGAATACCGATCAAAGATTCGAAAACTGCGCAAAGTACGGCCAGATATCTGCATCAGTTCCGATTTTATCGTCGGCTTCCCTGGGGAAACCGAAGCGGATTTTATGGCGACCATGAATTTGATTCATGACGTGGGTTTTGATTATTCGTTTAGCTTTCTCTATAGTAAAAGGCCAGGCACGCCAGCAGCGCAGTTGCCGGATGATGTGCCGTTAGCCATGAAAAAACAACGCTTGCAGTTGTTGCAATCTCGATTACAGCAACAAGGCGATCGTATCGGCGCGGCTATGGTGGGGCAAACCCAGTGGGTATTAGTGGAAGGACTTTCTCCCAAAGACCCATTAAAGCAATTCAATGGTCGCACGGAGAGTAATCGAATCGTTAATTTTTCGGTAAACCCAGGGCAAGACCAGGCTTTACTTGGCCAATTAGTTGAGGTAAAAATTACTGGGCAGAATAGAAATTTTTTGCAGGGGGAATTGATAGTTTAAGCATCAAAACAGGATGTCATTCTCGCGAAAGTGGGAATAACAAAGTATTTTTTATACTAGGACTTGCAAACGGCATGAAAAAACCCCGATACACGCATGAAATGACACTGACCCCTACCGATAATCGCCGATTAGCGGATTTATGTGGGCAGTTTGACGAACACCTACGGCACATCGAGCGACATTTTGGTGTGGAGATTAATAGCCGAGGCCATCAATTTCAGATCATCGGCCCCCAGCGTTCCGTAAACCAAGCCGGTGATGCCTTGCACAGGCTTTACCAACAGACCCAACACCATTCGGTCAATTTAGCGCAGGTGCACGGCGTTTTAAAAACCATAGACAGTGAACTCACCGAAAAAAAATTACCGCCAGACTATAACAACCTAGCTATAAAAACCCGTCAAGTCCGCGTGTTACCACGAAGTCCTAATCAATACCATTATTTAAAAAACATTTTCACTCACGACATTAATTTTGGTATTGGCCCTTCGGGCACCGGTAAAACCTATTTAGCGGTTGCTTGCGCCGTAGCTGCTTTGGAAAAAGGGGAAGTGCAACGCATTGTGCTGGTCAGGCCGGCAGTCGAAGCCGGAGAACGCCTAGGGTTTCTGCCCGGCGATTTATCCCAAAAAGTCGACCCTTACCTGCGCCCGCTATACGATGCGCTGTACGAAATGTTAGGCACAGAATACGTGGAAAAATTGGTTCATCAGAATACCATCGAAGTAGCGCCGTTAGCGTATATGCGTGGCCGAACCCTGAATGATTCATTTATTATTCTCGACGAGAGTCAAAATACCACCCGCGAACAAATGAAAATGTTTCTCACTCGCATCGGTTTTAGTTCTAAAGCCGTCATTACCGGCGATATTACCCAAATTGATTTGCCTAAAAATGAGCCATCCGGTTTGCGCCACGCCATTGCCGTTTTAAACGATGTCAAGGATATCCATTTTACATTTTTCCAATCGCACGACGTAGTGCGACATCCCTTAGTGCAATTAATTATTGAGGCCTACGAAAGGGCAGGGCAGTGAGGTTAAGCCTGCACCTGCAAAATCCAGCCCGTTGTCGACAAGCCCCTACCCGTCAGCAATTTCATCAATGGGTGAGCATTGCTTTACAGCATTATTTACAAGCGGATTCCTCGCTTAGTAATCATCGTGAATTACCTGAAAAACCAGAGCTGACTGTCCGTTTGGTGGATGCGGATGAAAGCGCCTCGCTAAATGCCACCTATCGACAAAAAACCGGTCCAACCAATGTCTTGTCTTTTCCATTTGTACACCCAGAACAGCCTTTGGATGCCTATTTGGGTGATTTGGCCATTTGTGCAGAATTAGTGACACAGGAAGCCCAACAGCAAAACAAAACGGCGCAGGCCCATTGGGCGCATTTAACGGTGCACGGTATATTGCATTTATTGGGATACGATCATGAACAAGAACAAGAGGCAGAGGTGATGGAGCATTTGGAAATTCAAATTTTGGCGGATATAGGTTTTGTTAACCCCTATTTAAAAACAGTGTAGTACATCAAAGCAAATAATCAATCCTATAATCAGTCATTGGCTGATCCTAATAACGCTGATATACTCAGGCAAATTTTAGATAAGCCGACAAGAACGGAGTGACATGCATATGGATATAAGCGTTTTTAATAATTCAAGGATGAATATCCCCACTTTTTGTTTTACACCCGACGATCATCACCAGCTAAGCACGATTAAATCCATCGCCAATGAGATGCGTCATTTATTGGGTCGGCCCTTGCGCGTATTGGAGCTGGGTTGCAGCCCCACTTTTTATGGGCTGCATTTAGCCAAAAGTGGCGATGAAGTGGTGGGTTTGGATACGAATCTGGATCACGTCGTTTATTGCCAACGATTTAGCAAAGCCCACGGGCTTCATGCGCAGTTCCATGCGGTGGGTAACTATCAAACCTGTTTTTCAGCATTCACGGATCGCCCATTTGATTTATTATTGGGTGTTCATGTCGTTGCTGATATGGCGCAGCGAATCGGTTTTGAAGAAATCAAACAATTCGTGCACAGTTTAACAACGCGAGTTAGCGTTGCTTTATTAGATACGGTGTTTATTTTCGAACCGGGAGATGGACACAAAAAATTTAAACCAGATCCTTTTACATTATTGAATGATTTTGCGTTTGTTGAACCCTTATGCCAACCAGGGAAGTCTTTTGATGTTAAAAAATCGTGGTTTTTTTGCAGTAATTTCTATTGGTACACCCATCAAAAATTGCAACCCTTTACTACGTGGACCGATACTTCACGAGAAATTTTTTCATATGAAGACTTCACGATTACCCACAAGGGCAAACGACGTTATTATTTTACCGACACGCATATCCTGAAGCATTTTCGATTAGTGGGCCGAAAAACTAAAAGCCATGTTCGAGAACTGCAAACAGAAATCGAATTTTTAAAAACACATTATTCCAAATTACCGACATTACCCGAATTAGTCGATTACCGTATGCACGATCTATCGGGATGGCTATTACGAGAAAAACTGCCAGGCATACGTTTGAGTACGATTATCGAACAAGGCCAATATTATGATCCGCAACAGATCATCACCCAAGTATTACAGCAACTAGCCGATCTGGAGGAGCAAGGCCTCTATCAGCAAGACATACGTACGTGGAATTTTATCATCACTGATCAGGGCGATGTTCATATGATTGATTTTGGTCAAATTGGTTCTACGCCTATCGATGTCTTGTCAAAGCAACGAAGCAATATCCTCACATTCTTTACGTTTGCCTACCAAGTATGTCAAGGCTTTCATTTAAAACATCGGCATTTAGCCCCCATGTATTTGCAGGTCGCTTATTATCCAGACTATTTTCAACCGTTGCTCATCGGCATCATGAACCACCATTTTAAGAAATGGACGTATCGGTTATTATTGCATTATTGGCAAGAAGGCTGGTCGGCGGTTAAAAAAGGGGAGGGCACCATCAATTTACAAGCCTGGCTAAAAGAAATGGAGATTTTAAAGCACACCAGTCAAGGGTTTGAGCCATTTGAAGCCTTGTTTAAAAAGAAACAGGCATGGGAAGCCATAAAGGCGGCTTGCCATGCGGAATTACGGCGTTGGTCACGCCTACTGTTGACTTGGGTTAAGCCAAAATCCAGTCTTCGGTTAATGAGTATGCTTAGGCGGAGGTGAAACTTTTCCGCGGCAACCCTTTTTCAAACCGAGGGCTTTGCAGTACAATAGCGCATTTTCATTACTTAGGCAGGCACCCGCTTGAAATCAGCAAAATCCACCACCACTACGTTTGTCGAGTTGTTTCGTCGGCGCTTGCAAGATGGCCTGCTGCTGCTGGTCATCGCGTTCTCTTTATTCTTAATGCTAGCCTTGTTCACGCATGTGTCTTATGACCCAGGTTGGGCGCAATTGGGTAAAGACTTGCCGGTGATTAATGCCGGTGGCATGGTGGGTGCTTTGATTTCGGCCGGGTTGTTATATGTACTCGGCTATTTTGCTTATTTTATCCCGATATTACTTTGTTATGGTACGTTTTGGTATTTTCGGCATAGGCATGAATTGGCTAATGATTACCATCGCTATTTCCTGTTATTACGAGCCACCGGCATATTGTTTATCTTATTGCCTGGGTGCGCGCTGGCCAGTTTGCATTGGCGAACAACGACTCTATTGAGTGGCGGTGGTTGGTTAGGTAATTGGCTTGCCATTAAAATGGTCGGGTCGTTTAATTACTCAGGCGGAAGTTTAATATTACTGGCCTTGTTTTTATGCGGCATTACCTTATTCTCGGGTTTCTCGTGGTTAAAAGTGGCTGATTTTCTGGGTGAGCAGGTTTGGTCTATCAGTGCTTGGTTTCAGCGCATTGCCCAACGAGTCGACGACTGGGCGGTTTCCTCCAGCGTTGATGAAGAGCGATTGCGCGAAGAAGAGTATGAGCCCCCCATCACCACGCCGCCTTCTCCCACTAAGATTAAACCGCAGATTATGCGGCTTGAACCCAAAATAAGTGCCATAGCCACGGATATCGAAGCGGATGAGGATGAACCTTATATTCCATCGGCCAATCCTTTACCCAATCGAAAACCCTCTTTAATCATCCCTGCTGCCAAAAAAGTAAAATCAGAGGCTGTTATTTTTGAATCCTCCACTGATAATGCCTTGCCGCCATTAAATTTGCTAGACCCTGCCGATAACAGCCAGTTTCATGGTTATAGTAATCAACAGTTAGAAGCGATCTCGCGGGATGTGGAGCTGCGGTTACAAGATTTTGGTATTCAAGTGAAAGTGGTGGCGGTGCACCCGGGACCAGTGGTGACGCGTTTTGAATTGCAACTGGCCGCGGGCACCAAGGTCAGCCGCATTACCGCATTGGCTAAAGATTTGGCGCGTTCTTTATCCGTCATCAGTGTCAGAGTCGTGGAAATTATTCCGGGTAAATCCGTGATTGGTTTGGAGTTACCGAATATCGATCGGGAAATTGTGCGATTACGTGAAATTGTAGCGGCAGATTTATACCAAACGGCGGCTTCGCCACTGACATTGGCCATGGGTAAAGATATCTCCGGGCACCCGGTGACAGTTGATTTAGCGAAAATGCCGCATTTATTAGTGGCAGGCACCACCGGTTCTGGTAAATCGGTAGGTCTCAATGCCATGTTGCTCAGCTTGTTGTACAAGGCAACCCCTGCGCAGCTACGCATGATTTTAATTGATCCCAAGATGTTGGAGCTTTCTATTTACGAGGGAATTCCGCATCTATTAACCCCTGTCGTCACGGATATGAAAGATGCGGCCAATGCGCTACGCTGGGCGGTGGCGGAGATGGATAGACGCTATCGATTGATGGCTGCTTTAGGTGTGCGTAATTTAATGGGTTATAACGCTAAAATAAAAGAAGGTATCGCAAAAGATCAACCGTTGCTGGATCCTTTCTTTCAACCCGGTTATGGTGATGAACCCACGCCTTTACAAGTTTTACCATACGTGGTGGTGTTGATCGATGAATTTGCCGATATGATGATGTTGGTCGGCAAGAAGGTAGAAGAATTAATCGCTCGTATTGCTCAAAAAGCCCGGGCAGCGGGAATTCATTTGATATTGGCGACGCAACGTCCTTCTGTGGACGTGATTACTGGATTAATCAAAGCCAATATTCCAACACGTATTGCTTTTCAGGTTTCTTCGAAAATTGATTCTCGTACGATTTTAGATCAGCAAGGCGCCGAACAATTATTGGGTTATGGCGACATGTTATATTTGGCGCCAGGCACTGGAGTTCCCGTGCGTATTCATGGTGCATTTGTTGCCGATGATGAAGTGCACCGTGTGGTGCAGGATTTGAAATCGCGTGGCCAGCCGCAATATTTGCCGGAAATATTGGCGGGTGAAGACAGTGAAGGAGGGGAGGGTGTCAATATAGATGGCAGTACGTTTACGGGTGAGCAAGATCCTTTGTACGATCAAGCGGTGCAGATGGTGATTGAGTCTCGACGCGCTTCGATTTCTCATGTGCAGCGTCGTTTAAAAATTGGCTATAACCGTGCGGCCAATATCGTGGAATCGATGGAAGCCGCAGGCGTGGTCAGCCGTATGGATTCTAATGGCTCGCGTGAGGTATTGGTAGCCAATCAAGCGGAATAGGTTAGGATGACCTGCACTTTTTAAAGGACAGTTAATTCTATAATCTATACCGAGTATTTTATAATGACAGATTCCCCATTATTCCTGATTAAACAAGCATTTCAAAAAAATTTTAATTACGCAGAAAATGGTAGAAAAAGATTTTTTAATAAAGCTACGCGCGTGACATTTGAATTCTTTGAAAATGCAAACTTAACCGCCAGCCTTACTGCCGAAGCAGATGGGCTTAGCAAAAAAATTGCTGGAGCTGAAAACTATACTCAAATGATTAACGCAATCCTGGATGGTGTTGTCAACGTATATTATGAACGCATTTTTCATAAGAAAGACCGTGCTGGCTTTGAAGCGTGTTTAATTAAGGCCTTAAGGGCTATAAAAACAGCAATAAAAGATGCGGATTATCGGTTTGAAAGTTGCAAGTTGCAGTCAAAAATAGTGATTAAGGATCTAGAGAATCTTATTTGCCGAATAAATGCACTTCCCTTTGAGGACATAGAAATCGGCAATAGCGCCATCGTTTTTAAACAATTTTTTAGAGATTTTCTCAAAGATGGCTTCTGCAGAGATGCTATTTCTCCTAAATTTAACGCCCGTAGCCTTTATCACTTTCTGCCGCCGATATCATGGCCTAGCGACTCATTATTTAATCCACAGTCTTGGGCTCCTGTCACTGCGGAAGACCTTTCTCAAATACTTGAGACCCCTGCTTTTAAGTCTAAACTCATAGGAGGGTGCGGCTTGAATAATGAGTTGTTCGACCAACATAATACGCGAGCATTAGCTGAAATTGTTTTGGATCAACATCATATTCCATCTCCACTTATTAGCGAGATTAACTCTTTCTAGATGGGTCTCAATAATGACAGATAAAAAACGAGAACAACAACACCCAAGAGATCATAAGGCACTTGCAGAAAAACTCCAACAATACGTGGCACCGCGTTTAAAAATTAAAGATGCATTAAATAGCGTGGCATTGGTGACTTCGCCTGAAGGAGATATCTTTGAATCAGCTCGCGGTTATGCTGATCAACCGCGGGCTAAGCCACTGATCCGTGATGCCCAATTTCTGGCCGGATCTATTGCCAAACATTTTACCGCGGTTGCATTAGTGACAGCGCTTCATGATCAGGCACTTAGGGAACACAAAGCCCTTGGTCATTCCCCAGACAAGCTTAAACAGGCGATTCAACACAAACTTCACCAACCTTTGAGCCATTATCTTAATCCAAAAGATTCTATTTGGAATGGACGAATGCCAGATTGGGCAAAGACAGTAACACTGCATGAATTAATGACTCACACTTCGGGTCTGCCATGTTTCAAGAGTATCGATGAAAAAGCAACGGATAAGCTTCATAAAAAACTAAACTGTCCATTGAGCGAGTTTGTTGATCTCTTTAAAGACAGAGGTGGTCCCTGGGATTCACCGCAAAAAGAACGGCCTTTTCTCTATGCTAATTCTAATTATCTGTTGGCAGGTTATGTGGCCATGCAGGTTTTAAAAAGCGATCCGGAAGCATTTTTAGAAGACTTTTTTGATCCTCTTTTTAAAAAATTAGGGATGCTTAATACCGGTCTTCCTAGCAAAAAATGCCTAGGGGATTTAAGAAAGGATCCGCGTTATAACCGATTGGTATTTGCACATCTCGTCGATCTTGATCAAGATTCTTCGGTACGAGTTCAATATGCTCATACAGTTGCTAAATCACTGGGTAAACCTAACTTTGAGGAAATGTTTCTCCCTTTTGCTTCGGGTAACTTAGTGACAACGGCGGCCGATCTGGCGATATGGTGCCGTGCGCTCTGTGGTGGAAGTCCACATATTCCCGCCGTTGTTTCTGAAATTATTCAAGCAAAAGATAGCCATATAAAATTTGAGCGTGGCCCTGGGTATTGTGGTTATGGTCTTGTTCGCCATGAAAAAGAGAATCAAATTCAATTTTATGTGATTCACGGAAGTGTTCGTGGGTTTTTTGCTTCTGCAGCCTATTACCCTGAACAGGAAATATGCTATGTAGAACTGACCAATATGAATCGAGATCGGGGGCCATATGGAATATTAGGGGATGTTCGTTGCTGCCTTACCCCCATTATTCATGATCATTTATGGCCATCTAAACAGTCAACATCTAGTAAAAAAAATTGGCTGGTCATTGCTGGCGGCGGGCTTGCCATGTTTGCCTTATATCATCAATTTTTAAGCCAGAAATCCGCAGATGTCAGCACCAGCCTCATCACCCCATCGACAGGGGATTTGTTTGGGTTTTTTGCTGGTTTAACCTCCCTGATTGGTTGGCCAGCTGTCACACCAACAGCCCAAGTTCCAAGCTTGCCAAGCGAAACATTAAAGATTGAGCCAGTTGATAAGTTTGAGTCAAATCCATTCGTATCAAAAATCCCTAGGGATACCTGCACAATGTTCTCCGCTCCAAGTGGAGCGCACACAGCCGAGCAAGAAGAAGCCATTCGTCAAGACCCAGCGCCAAGAAGAGTGATGCAGGATTGACTCCCCTTTCTTAAACTTGACTCGCACAATCGTCTTTGGCAAATGGCACAATTTCTTCGGTAACTCGCCACATAAAAAAAATGTTTAGCAGCGCACAAACGCCCATTGTTAACACAATGGGCATCAATGTTTCATTAGCAACCCAAACAGAAATGGCACTCATACAACCATCCATGGCTAACTGAATAGTTCCTAGCAACCCTGCAGCTGCACCGCTTGATTTAGGATAAAATTGTAAATAACAAGCTTGAACATTAGGTGTAATCGCGCCTAGAGATCCTACTGCCAACATCAATCCAGGCACGACAAGATAAATGCTTGGGTGTATAGCTACTATTAAAATCAAAAAGAATACCGCTAGAATTTGCACGACTACAGCCTTAAATAAAATTCTAATAGGTTCAAACCAATGCATCAAGAATCGACTCAAACGATTCATAAACGCCATAGTAATAATATTACAAAGGAAAAATATCGAAAAACTAAAGTTGCTAACGACAAAATATTTTTGATAGATAAAAGAAGCATGTGCAATAAAAATGAACATAATGCTGTGTGAAAAAGATTGCAGCAGAATAAATGGAAGCGCTATTTTAAGCTTTAGCACCTCTCTATATTGACGAATAAAGTTAGTGACTATGACTGTTTTTTTTGGTTTTAAATTAGTGCCAGAAAAAATGAAAAGTTTTGTCAAAATTAAAACTAATACGCCATAGCAAGCTAAGAATCCAAAAATCCCACGCCAACTGCTAAACAATAAAATTAAGCTACCAATACTGGGTGCAATAGCCGGTGCAATAACCATCATTAAGCCAATTAAACTAAATAGTTTTGCTGCCTCAAGCCCTTCGGTACGATCTCGCACAATGGCAGGTACAGACACCAGAGCCCATCCACCGCCAAATGCTTGTAAGATGCGCAGTGCCAATAATTCGGTTAAATTAGTGCTAAATGTCAGTAAAAGACTGGCTAAAATAAATAAGCTTAAGCCTAGAATCATCACCTTATCGCGCCCCCATCGATCTGATAATGGCCCACCGAAAAACTGGCCAATGGCTAAACCAAACATATACATACTGACGCTCAATCCCAGGGTATTAATGTCAATATGCATGGTTTTTGCAAGATAAGGAAAGGAGGGTAAATAAGTGTCAATTGCGAACGGCGCCAGCGCCACGGCAAAAGCCAATATAATAGCCAGTTTCAGATGGTTCATGATAAAATCTCATTTTTATAAGCGAATAGTTAATTATGTTTCATTTGGTTGATAAAGTCAACTAGTTCGAGGGTAGATTATGTCTTCTGATATTGCTATTGAATTATCCAAGATGCTCAGTAACTTAATTACGTTTTATAAATCTTGTTTGGCTCAGAAGCTTAAAGAGCAGGGTTTTTCTTTGGCTCCCCCAGACATTAAGTTATTAAATTATTTACAAGAAAACCCTGGGATTAGCCTCCAAAAACTCGCCACTGTTACTATCAGAGATAAAGCGCAGATAACACGCAAGGTAAAAGAATTAGAAAAGAAGAAAATCCTCTTTCGACAAAAAGATGCACATGACAGTCGCAGCTATCAATTATTCTTGACCAAAGAAGGCAGCCAACTGCAGATTAAAACAAAGGTGCTCAGAACGAAAGTACTGCAAGATTTATACGCGAATTTATCGAAGGATGAACAAAAAAAATTATTGAAATTACTGGAAAAGTGCTTAAAAGACATGGTACTAACTGATTTAACTGATTAATATTCATTTTTTTGGCAGCCTTAATCATATCTTCATCTGCTGTAGCGAGACTAGGAATATTCTTTTTCTGTATAAATTCTTAAATGCAATGTCGCGGGTTCGTAATCTAATGTGCCCGGTTCGTTTAAATTCCATTTTGCAAATGCGGATATATCTAAATAGACACTATCGTTCATCACGTTCGTCTCTGAGCAGCTTCTCAGAATAGGTAGACAGTTTTTTGGTCAAACGATGAAGTTCCTCATGGGTGGGTCGCCTATGTTTCCCTTTTATAGGTATAATACGTGCTATTGCTTTGCCATGTTTTGTTATGATTATTTCATTAGTAATGCACAGAATCTCGTCTAGGCGACCCAATGCACCGCGAACTTCGCGAATACTTAAGGTTTGCATTAGTTTCTCCTCATGTGCCACAATTTTTAATATTGTAGCACAATGAGGGAAGACCAGAGCTAGTTCAGAGAGGTATTTTTTGCCTGGTTGACATAAAATGTAAGATGTACTACAATTTATATATACTTAATGAGGAAACTGCCATGCAACAAGTGAGCCTCCGCGAAGCAAACCAGCATCTTTCTCGCTATATCGATGAGGTAGAGCAGGGGACTGAAATTATTATCACCAAACGCGGTCAACCCGTAGCTCGGTTACTTCCTATCGACAAAAGACGTAAATTAACTCCTACACAGCAGAAAACATGGCACAACTTGCTAAGCAAACTGCGTAAAGGTTATCCCTTAGGTAAAGAAAAATTTAATCGCGATCGCGCCCATGAACGTTGAGCGTATTACGCTGGACACCAACATCCTTATTTATGCAGCAAATGCCGATGCGGGTGAACGTCATCATTTGGCTATCAAAGTTTTGGAACGCGCCATTCTATGCGATTGCATGTTAACTCTTCAGTCACTTAGTGAATTTTTTGCCGTTGTGACCCGCAAAGGTATGCTGTCGCCCACTGTAGCCGCTGATCACGTTCAGGAATTATCAGAAGTTTTTCCAATTATCACGGCTAACCAACGTAGCTTAAAATTAGCCATGAGCGCAGTAAATAAACAAAAAATGTCTTTTTGGGATGCCATGTTATGGGCTACTGCGCACGACGCTGGCGTTACCATCTTGCTCAGCGAGGATTTTCAGCATGAGCAGCTCATTAAGCGCGTTAGAATAATTAATCCTTTAGTGCCCAATGATTTTTGGTGCGTTGTGTAGGAGATCCCTCACAGTGCTCGGGATGACGTGGGGAGTTGCGATTTTTGGCAATACCGGTAGTCAATCAATTCTAGTATTGTGTTGGGTTATCGGCCTAGTGTGTCTTTTACGCTGAGGGGTAGGTGAGCGGCTTCTTGTTCTTCCTCATCGATGAGTTGCAAACGTTTAATCCGTAAAATGCCTTGGCCGGTTAATACTTCAATTATACTCGATTGCTTTTTTATTATACGTCCGGGAACTACGCCAACGTAATTTGGCTGAATTTCGGGTAATTCTGTTGCCAAGATGAACAAGCGTTTACCTTTGAAGGTGGTATAGGCGCCTGGGAAGGGATGGGTCAGACCCCTGACTAGATTATGGATTTGCAAGGCGCTGTGATGCCAATTGATTAGACCATCTTCTGGTGTTCTTTTGCAGGTATAAGTGGCTTTGGTTTCGTCTTGGGCAACAGACTTTACCTTTCCGGCTGCCAATGCTGGTAAATTTTTGATGAGGATGCGTTCATATAAAGTGATTAGGCGTTCATCTACCGTTTTGGCAGTATCATCCAGGGTAATATCGATTGCTTCTTGATCGACAATAGGGCCTGAATCCATGCCCTGATCAATATAGAATAAGGTGACGCCGGTTTGAGTTTCGCCATTGATAATAGCCCAATTCATAGGGGCGAAGCCTCGGTATTTAGGTAGCAAGGAGTCGTGTAAAATCAATGTGCCGTGTTTGGGTATGGAATAAGCTGGCTCATCAATTAAATATCGCCAGCCCACGGCAAATGCGATGTCGGGTTTTAAAGAAATCAATAATTCTTTATAGTCAGCTGGTTTTATTTGTGAGGAATAAAAAATAGGGATGTGGTGTTCTTGAGCAAGGGCGGTGATGTGAGGATGGTAAGCCTCTTCATGAGCGTCTTCTATCAGGCAGAGAATGCCACAGATGTTCGCTTTAGCAGCGATTAATGCTTTAAGCACAGCATAGCCCCGTCGAGAGGCTAGGAATAAAAATAGAGTCATCGTTTCATTTCCGCGAAGATAGTTACGTTTCTAGTTTCTGCACAGCCACCGTGCCACTACGGCCATCGATAGAAGCTTGTATCAATTCACACACCGGAATTTGTTCTGGATGGCTGAGGTATTGTCGAGCAATATCCACCATTTTTACAAATTGAATGCCATGGGCTTTCGCCTGCAGCAAAAAATCTTTAAACCACGAGAAATATTTCATCCCTTCGATTTCGGCATGAATTATAATTACATTGGGAATGGCAGATTCCAAGCGACTTAAATAAAAATCCGTTAACCTCGCCATAGGATACTCAGGGCGGCCGAGCAGCTCATCCAGAGTAGGGAGGTTACCCGGGATCTGCAAAGTTTTAAATACCTGATCGCCTATCCGAGGAAAAAAAGGGTAGTGGCCGCGAGCGTCGCTACCATAGAGTAAATTAGCGTGATCGTAGGCTTCTAAACTAAAGTCATTTGCTTGCCAACCCGCCGCTCCCGCTGTTTGAGCAGGGAAGGCCAAGATACTTTCGAAATTCCTGATCGTGCTTTTTCAAATTCAGCAAGACACCTGGTCTTTGCTCATATTCGCTAAACCATCTTGCCAACGAATATGATCGTAACAATGAATGCCAACTTCATGTCCCGCTTGATGGACAGCATACATTATTTTTTGATTACGTTTGCCAATATGGGGGCCTGGCAATAACGTGCCATTTAAAAGCGTACGAATCCCATACATGCTGACAACACTGCTGCGTCTCACTTTTTTTAAAAAGCCAGGACGAAAGATACGTTTGATTGCACGTCCTGTATTATCAGGACCTAAGGAAAATAAAAAAGTGGCAGGAATTTCTAATTCAGCAAACAGCTGTAATAAATTGGGAACGCCAATACGTGTGCCGCGGTCTGTATCAACATCAATTTTAATTGCAATTATTTTTGTTATGATTAGAGAGTCATTTGTCTTACTCTACAAGTTTTGCGCACAATAAATAAAGAGGACGTTGCCGCACTTCTTTATAAATTCGTCCTAATATACTCGCCAACAATACCTAGGCCCATTAAACCAACGCCAATTAAGAAATAAAGAATAGCGAATAAAGTAAAGATCCCTTCTGCTTCAGGACCCACTAAAAAGCGACGAGCAATAAATAAATACATGACAAAAACCGTGCCTAAGATGGAAACTAACATGCCAAATAAAGTAAAGATTTGTAAGGGCATGGATGAAAATCCAGTCATCAGATCGAAATTTAAACGCAGCAATTTATAGAAATTATATTTTGAGACCGCCAGCTGTCACGAGGACTATGTTCAACTTCAATTTCCGTGGGATTGCTTGCATAGCTATAGGCTAGGGCAGGGATATAGACACTTGATTCTTTGCTCGCGATCACGGCATCAATGATATGGCGCTTGTAAGCTCGCAACATACAGCCTTGATCATTCATGACAATGCCCGTAATTTTTGCGCGGATAGCATTGTTGAATTGCGAAGCATTGCGCCTGAACCAGGTATCTTGCCTATTTTTGCGAATCGCTGCCTACGTAATCATGTCCTTTTTCGATGGCAGCCACCAATTTCGGGATTTCTTCCGGTGGGTTTTGTAAATCGGCATCTAAAGTAATAATAATATCGCCCTCGGACTCGTTCAAACCCAGCCATAATCGCCATGTGCTGACCGAAATTACCATTAAAATGGATTATTTTTAGAATCTCTGGGCGTCTTTCATGAAGCGCATCGAGTATGGCTTCACTTTGGTCAGAGCTGCCATCGTTGACGAAAATCAATTCATAGGATTTGTTGTAAGCATCCAGTGCTTGAGTTAAGCGCAGATAAAGCGGTTCTAGGTTCTCTTCTTCGTTATAAACGGGCACAACAATGCTGAGGTAAGGCTTTGACATAATTGAGGTTTCTCTTTTTTCGAACACCAGGAAAGTATCAGCAGAATACCATAAAATACTACGCATTTTGAAGGGCATTGGGTATAGTTGCTCATCTTAATCAAACACAGAGGTTACTTATGAATAAACAAGCACTGGTTGCAGCCATTGCCGGCTTAATAACAGCAGGAACCACCACCTCCCTTATGGCGCATAACCCTGCACCACCACCTGGGATGGAAAAATGCTATGGGATTGTTGCCGCAGGAAAGAATGCCTGTGGAAATAAATCGCACGCGTGCGCCACTTTAGCTAAAAAAGATAAAGATGCGGATGAGTGGATTTTTGTTCCTAAAGGAACATGCGAAAAGAAAGGTGGTCAAACTTCTGCTTCCGAAACTAAGTAAAACTGCTCTAGAAGCCTATTGGGATTGAATTCACAAGGATGTGAAGCTGCATGATTGGGAAACACAATGTAGTGCTAATTTCGCGTCAGAAATAGTAATTGCTGGTAGAGCATGGTCGTTAATGGCATGGCGACCTGATTTTTTTTGGCGATAGCCAAAGTATTTTCATAAATGGCATGTAATTCTAGTGGCTGTTTATGATCATAATCATCTTTCATGCTGGAATGAAAGGCTTCCCCCGTTTTAAGCCATTCCCATGTCTTTAACCGAAATTGATAAAAATCAGCCGGTAAATCGGCTCCGCACTGAAGAGCAGCGGCGATGACCTCGTGGGTCAGGGCGCAAATCAATTCATAACTGGCTGGGTCGCGCACCATGGCTTGATTAGAGGCATTAAGCACCACACCCAAGCCATTAGAAGGGATATTAGCGGTTTGTTTCTTCCAACGTATGGTCGGCAAATGGGGGGCAGCGATGGTATGAGTCCCCGTTTTTTGCAAATCTTGCGTGACCTTTCTAACATTGGCTGAGATCCCGGCTTGCTTCTCGTCAGGATAATATTGCGCAAGGCTGATTTCATTTAAAGCAACATGGTAAAGCACGCCAGGTGATTGTTTCACGACTTTCAGAAGTACGCTGCCACCGATGATGTTGGCGGGCGCAATAAATTCCGCAATTTCTTGCTCCAGGCCAATGCCGTTTTGCAAGACGGCAACAATTGTATGCGCCTGAAGGAGCGGAGACAAGATGGTTCTTAATTTGTCATTCGCCGTGGATTTTAATGTGATGAATACCACATCGCAGGATGGCATTTGAGTGCTGTCATTGTAGACAGGAACGCGGGCCACAATTTTTTCTGTGGGGGTCAGTAGAGTAAGGCCATGTTGCTTGATATGGGAATAATCACTGCCTGCCAGGCAATGAACTGGGAACCCCGCTTGAAACAATTTAACGGCGCAGTAACCGCCGATAGCTCCGGTGCCAATAATGGCATAACTTCGCATGTGCAATGTCCTCAGTAGCAGGTATAAATGATTAAATTTTATACTGTTTCCAAGATAAGACTAATCGTTAACATATATAATAGCAGAAATCTTAATAGCACAAAATGTATATCCCAAAGGGAGGTAGGAAGATCATTTATAAGGATAACTTGGGCTGAAATAATATACTTGCAAATAATTTTCAATGTTGTAATACTGTTATAATCCAAATTCAATATTTCATTCTTGCATTCCAGGAGGTCGCAGCATGGCACAGTATTCTTTTTTCCCTTCTTCATTTTTCTATAACTGCCAAAAATTGAGCAAGAGCGCCGTTGTCGGCAGCTGTTTCTTTTTGGTGGGCCAGGCGTTTGCGAATTCCTATACGGATGCGAGTAATGCCAATGCGTTTCTTCCTTACACGCCGGGTGTATCCATCACTGGGTTAAGCGGTGATCTCACCACGGGGTATGGCGATGCGATGTTACCGCTGGCAGGTCAGAGCACCGGCTTTTTTTATGTCGATCCTCAGGCGCTTTACCATAATGGCAATGATTATTCCGCGGCGCTGGGTTTGGGTGGACGTAAGTTAACCGATAACGGCCTGTTAGGCGCTTATGTGTTCGGGGATTACAACCATTCCCCTGCGGGTCATTCTTTCTGGTTCGTCAGCCCGGGTGTGGAGCGGTTAGGTGATACGGTAGATTTTAGTGCTAACGTGTACATTCCCACCGGCTCTCAGCGGGTTGCTACGGGTAGTGCTTTTGGTAGTGACCTTGACGATTACGATTCGGTCAGTTTTGTCGAACACACCGAATACGATCAGCTGTTTAATACCTATGAATCGGTTGGTGTCGGTGAAGATGTGCAGTTCGGTTTCCGCTTACCCGTCAAAGATAGTCCTAAAATTTACCTCGGTGGTTATCACTTCAGTCCTAAAGATGCGCAGGATATTACCGGCGGTGTAGCGCGTCTCGAACTGCCAGTGACTGACCGTTTAGATGTCGATGTCAGTGAGGGTTATGACAACTGGGCACACAATACGGTTAAAGTAGGCCTGGCTTATCACTTCGGCGGCCGCCACACGCCGCAGCGCTTCTCCGGTGATCTCACGCAACGGATGGTCGATCCCATTCAGCGTAACTTGATTGCAGTGGGTGGCGGTTCACATACGGCACAACCCATTCTGAGACAAACCAAAGCAACTGGCGATTTTGGTGTGGTCATGGATGATATTTCGTTCTTCTTACCCGATGATCCTGCTCCCGGTGTGGTCACGGGTGAGGGCACTTACGAACATCCTTATATTGGTTTGAACCAATCGAACGTCGATGATGCGAATAGCAAGGGTAATACCAACTTCTTCTTTAATGGTAATTTGGGTCCTTATGTTTCCACCACTGAAATTGACCTTGACCACATGAATGACAGCCTCTACGGGCGTCAAAGCTACAAGGGCAGATTATTCGTGCAGCCGGCCAGCGGCAATAATCGTCCAGTGATTGATTTTGAGAATTCCGAAGGTGGTGGAGACAACGGTTTTGTTTGGATGGTCGCCTCCGGTAATTCTGACATTGTCGTGACTTCTATTCGAATCACGGGCGGTCCTGGAGACGGAAATGGCAGTGCCATGTTACTGGATAATGAAGGGGCCGGCGAGGTTAGTATGAAGGTAAATAACACCGACATCAGTAATACCCAATTTATCAGCGCGATATTTGCCAAAAATGACGGCGGCGGCATACTCAATCTGCTGCTGAATACTTCGACGTTAAATAACAACAGTGGTGATGGCCTTGACTTGGAGGAATCCGGCGCAGGCAGTGTGATGAATGCCGCTATTAATTTTTCCAGCCTCAGTGGCAATGGTTTGAGTGGTTTCGATGTTTTTGTTCACGACGCCATGGATCCTGTATTTAATTTAGCTATTAATCGCTCTACCTTCGACAATAACGTTTCTGATGGTGCTATTCTTGACCTCCTATCAAATACCAATGCTCAAACGAATGTCGTTATTCGTCATTCTACCTTTAATAATAATATTGAAGGTGATGGTCTCGATGTTCTCGATTCTCACAACCCCAACAGTATTCTCAATATAGCCATCGATGCTTCTCAATTTAATGGTAACAATGCCTCGGGTTTTCAAGTGCAACAAACCGCAGAAAATGGCGAGTTATTCAATTTATTCATCAAAAAATCCAGCTTTAATGGGAATATAAACACCAGTTTTGGCACGGGTATGATTTTGAATCTTGATAGCATAGCGAATATATTCATCGATCATTCAAGCTTCAATAACAACGGCGACAACGGTATTCAAATTTTTAATTTCAACCCTGGAACAGTGAACATGACGGTCAATCATTCGACCATAAATGGAAATCAGGATGATGGTCTGACAATCTCAACTTTTGGCGGCCCATTCACCTTAGCTGTCAATAATTCAGTTGTAGATAACAACAATGAGGGTATTTCCATTAATAATGTTGATGGTTTATTTAATTTAACAGCCAATAATTCAATGTTTAATGGGAATATCAATGGTAGTGGGATTGGCATTATAAATATATCTGGTACATTTAATTTAACAGCCAATAACTCAATGTTTAACGGGAATAATGATGATGGGATTTTTGCCGAAGTTTCCGGAGATGGCATATTTAATTTAACAGTTAACAATTCAACGTTTAACGGGAATAATAATGATGGGATTTTTGCCGAATCTTCCGGAGATAGCATATATAATTTAACAGTTAACAATTCAATGTTTAACGGAAATACAAATGATGGGATTTTTGCCCAAAACGCATCAACCGGCACATTCAATTTAACAGCCAATAATTCAACGTTTAACGGGAATAATAATGGGATTTTTGCCCTAGATTTTGGAGATGACATATTTAATTTAACAGTTAACAATTCAATGATTAATGGAAATACAAATGATGGGATTTCTGGCAACAACGAAGCAGACGGCATATTTAATCTGACAGTGTATAATTCAACATTCAACAGCAATGTTAATGGTATTTTTGCCCAAAATAATAGCGCGGGTACATTTAACCTAGTAGCAACTAACTCCACATTTGATGCGAATAGTAATGATGGGATTTATGCCTTAAACGCCGATCCATTAAACGGTATATTTAACCTAACGGCTAACAATTCAGTGTTTAGTAACAATCAGGTTTATGGTATTGAGGCCCATAACGTCAATTCAGCTGATATAGATACCTCTCAATTTATAAATAACCCTAACCTCATTATTCTTGAGTAAATAAAGTCATTCTGGAAACGCGGGCAGCAGCCCGCCTGTTTCCCATCAACTCTAAATGCCGTCGAGCATACTACTTCCGATAATAAAAATTATCGGAAGTAGCGATTGCATCCTTGCGGCGGATTCAACTCGTAACTGCAAAATCTTGTGTTTTATGATTATACTCATCTGAAATTTCACCTTGCAACTCAGTCTTAACGTGAGCTTTATTTCCATCTCCAAATATAGTGCCTTTGTAACGTTTTTGAATTGGCGTATTCTGACTTGGTATATAACTACTTTCTGTTATTTCAACTTTAGGCCAGGGCTGATTCGAGGAATCAGTTTCGGTTAGTTTCCGGCCGTGAGCTTCTACTTCTGTTCCTAAAGTATACCCGTATTTTTTATCACAATTCTCATGAGAATAAAATGTCTTATCAGGTGTCATTACGCCAGTATTTTCGATTAAAGCTTTTGAACTCCAGTTTCGCCATAAGGTTGTATTTCCGATTGTCCTTAAGCGGTCCATGTCTTTAGGAAAGTTAGTTACACGCAATAGGCCATCCAAACAAATTTCGAATATTTTTTTCTTTTGTGTTAATTGGGTTGGAATTTGTTTTCCAGTAATGAAGGTTTCTAAAGCACGGAAACACCCTCTGAAAGTTCCCTCTTTAGAGTTTGAAATATCGTGGTGTTCATCAGATGAAATGATATAGTCTATTATACGCCAGGTTACGCAGGTGGCAAATTTAGAAACACCATCGGACCCACTTGCCAAATAAGCCAATTGCTTGCGATATTTCATGGCTATAAAAATGGCAACAGACCTAATTACGAGGGCACGCTCTAACGGCCCGCAACCCTCGAAAAGATGGATCATCCTTTGCGCCTTCTGCCTTCTATATTGGTCACGATAATATATAGTAAGGTCTACTGCCGCTGTGACTACTAAGCTAGTTGGGATTGCTATAGACACCCCAGGTATTATCGGTAGGGAAAAATTAGGCAAGAGAGGTGCGACTTTTTTTGTCAAATCAGCGCACTCATCAAAATCATCTTTTTTATACCTAAAATCTGGATTTATTTTTGAAAAGAATTCTGAATATGCCTTATCAAATTCTTTCTCAAAGACATTAAAAAATTCTTCCTGCTTTTCTGTTAAAGGTTGATAACAATCTAACATTGGATAATAATCCATCAATGATTGCCAAAAAGAATTTGTTCTTATTTCTGGAGGTGAATTATGTTTATATCTTTTTTCTTTAAGTTTAGATTTTTTTTCTTCGCTAATCTGTTTTTTAGGATCTTCATCTGGTAACTTCGGAAGCCAAGTAGGCAGTTGTGCTGACAATTGCTCTTCATTTAGAGTTCGAGATAGCCAGCCTTGAGTTAAACTATTAGAATTCTCATCCATTTTTTTTATTAATAAATTCAATAAATCTTTATAATCAGGATCACGAGCGCTCAATCGAGTTTGTATTGTTAAATTCTGTTTTAGGGAGTTTTTAATAATACTATCCCAGCTTAGTCTACATTTTCCATCTTGCTTTTTCAATAATGTCCAGTGATCTTTAAATTTTAACGCTTTCTCTAAATCTGTAATCAATGAATTTATATTTTTATTTAGTAATTCCTCTCTTCTATTGGAGAGGTCAATAATGCGTTTTAAACGAGAATTTAGTCTAGTTTTATCTTTTATTTCGTGGCTATTTTTCAAATGTTCCACAGCTGTCAATCCAGACTTGTTTTCCAGCGCGAGATCTACAAAATTTTCATATAAAATTTTCAATAAGTATTCGCGCCCAGAGTCAATAACCTCATGAAATAACGGTTGACCATCGTACGGCTCACTTCGGCAGGTAGGGTCTAATTTAATCAAATAATTCAATATTTTTTTTTGGATACCGATATCGTCATGGCAACCATAGCGAATTGTATGGCTAACCAAGGATCGTATTAATTGAGTGCTATCACGCAGCTTTTTCTTGTGTGGAGATTCTTCCAAGTAGTATTTTAAATCGTCGATCTTTCCTAATTTTATTAAATACTCCAACAAGCAATTAGTCTCTGTCATGACTTCTATTAATCCGTTGATCATGTCACGCTGATTGTAATCAACTGCGACTTGTAATGGGGTCTTATTTTGTCGATTTTTTGTATCTATATAATTCAGCAAGGGCTCGATTACGTTGGTTTTTCCCTTTTTAGCGGCATAATGTAAGGCCGTATTGCCTTTCTTATCCCTTGATTCAGAGACACCTTGGTCTAAAAGTGTATTTACCATATCCGAATCATCTGCAGCCACTGCCTTCCATAACTCTTTTCTTAAACTTTTTTTTCGCTTATTATCTGGAGTTTTTTTTGCATCTTCCAAATTACTAATACTAGGTTTTGCTTCACCGGGAGCCTTATTTTGCGTAATGTTAGATGTTTCTTGATCTATCTCATCATCTAAAACGCTAGTTTCCTCTTCAATTCCTTTACCTACGGTGCTACCAAGTATTGGATGTCTAATTTTCTTATCTGAATTACTAAGTACTTCATTCTCATTTTCCTCATCTGAATTATTAAGTACTTCATTCTCATTTTCCTCATCTGAATTGCTAAGTACTTCCTGCTCATTTTCCTCATCTGAATCATCAATTATCTCATCGCTGTCTTTATCTAGAGTTTCTACTTGTTTCTTATTTTTTTTATCTGAAGTTGTATTTGTTGTGTTCTGTTTTTTTTTATGCTGTTGATCCTTTCTTTTGTTAGTATTTTTCTTTTCTAGTTGATATGCTTTATAAGTTTCATTAGCTATAAACGAAACTGACCATTTTATGAACATCCACTGAACAGCCGCCGTAGGATTTAAGAATAAAAATATACTGCAATCTATAGGCTTAAGGGAATCTTTAAAAGAACCCCCCAGAATCTTTCGAAGTTTTTTGAAACGATATGATTCAAGCATTTTTTCTCCTTATTAATAAGTTTTTATTATAATTTGCACGCGTCAAGCTGTTCAAGCCCATCTTCCGCTTTGGATGTCAAAAAAATTTTACTCTTCAGTGTTATTTTATCGCATTTTTATAATTCTATTATCCATTTCAACTGTTCGTATTTTAAAGTCAACACCAATAGTTGATATATAACATTCTGTATAAGTATGGTCAGCGAATCGTAATAATAAACAACTTTTTCCTGCTCCAGCATCTCCTAGAATGAGAAATCTAAATAAGTAATTATATTCAGCTTCGTAATTCATTTTTGTAGTCCTAGTTATTATTATTTTCAGACCAATAGATTTGATAAATTCTTACCGTGCGTAGCGCGCCAGATTCGGAATTCGCTCAAGTATGTGGTTAAGTCGTGATCAAAAATATTTTATGGAGGATTTAAAGCTTTTATATAAGACTACTAGTAAATAATTGGCAGAGCAACCAATGTATAATTGGGGGTTACCTCTAAGAAATTCTCATACAAAACACCAACCAAGGCTTAAAAAGCCGGGGCTCAGTGGGCTAAACCCTCTCTTGACTGATAGTATAAAAATTGTAACTCAAACGCTATATCATGGTCAACCCCACTCTGCGGGCGGAATAAAATTTCAAAATCATCGTCTGGACCGCTGCTTAAACTTTCAAGCTGCAGTAACACTTCCCGCATCCTTGTGATGGCCAAGTCCCTGGGTATTTTTTTAATCTCATTATTATTTCTACTTAATAAAAAACACCATATTTATGGTTCAATTGTTGAGTCCCGGTTAGACATCTATAGATAATGAAAGCGGATCAACAAATGGCCAAAGGAGTGTCTATGCTCAATACTATTTTAACTGCATTGCAAAATTTTCTCGCCAAGCCTAAATTAATAGAACCCGATGAGAGATATCGCATTGTTGCGGTGGATGATAGCTATGAAAATACAGGAAAAGTATCTATAAAAATACAGGTAATAGGCAGCAGTAAAACATTTAACCGTTTGGTGAGTGATTTATACACGAAATCTTGGCTGGATTATTTCGATAAAGAAGATGTTGCCCATATTGCCGCTTTGTATACAGCAGAGCATACAAAAAACCTGGCATTAATTAAAAAATTTCCCAAGCGCAATCCCATAGCGCGGGAAAGCGTTATTGTAATCAGTATTTTGTTTACAGCTTTTCTAATTCTCGCTAATTTGGCCGCATTTAAATTAGTGGGGTTCCATGGGTTTACCTTTACGGCAGGATTAATTTTTTTCCCAATCACTTATATTTTTGATGATATCTTAACAGAAGTCTATGGATTCAAAGTCAGTAGACGAATTATTTGGATGGGGTTGTTGGCAAATACCATTATTGTCTTGGGGACCTTAATAACCACGTATCTACCGCCGTCACCCTATTGGCATGACCAGGTGGCTTATGCCACAGTATACCAAGCTGTATTACGCGTATTTCTTGCATCTATAATAGCCTATCTGGGAGGGGAATTTACCAATTCCATCATTTTAGCTAAATTTAAAATATTCACTTCGGGAAGGCAGCTTTGGATACGTCTTGTGTCAAGCACGATGATTGGCGTTGGAGTGGACACCATTCTTTTTGCACATATTGCTTTTTTATTTTCAACACCCTACCAGGTGATATGGCAGTTGATTGGATTAATGTATACTGTAAAAGTTACATATGAAATTTGTGCTATCCCTATCACCTATCGAGTCATAAATTATTTGAAGCGAAAAGACAATGTGGATCACTATGATTTCGGCGTTAAATTTAACCCATTTTCGCTCGAGATTGATTGATCTGTTTGTCGGAATCCTATTCTCTAAAAAAAATAGGAGCGAAGCTTTGGAGCCTCTATTATCAAAGCATCCTGATGTTGATCGAGTGATTTCTCAATGAGATGAAGATTGGTCATAGTTATACAATAAGATAAATAATATTAAATAAAATTTTTTCATTTAAGTTTATTTGTGTTATTATTCCAATATCAATGCCATCATGTGCACATCAGTAAAGAAGTCTTCATGGGGTCTTTTAAAGTACCTTTTTAAAGTACCTTCAAATTGAAAGCCTAGTTTTTCGTAAAATTTTTGTGCAACCACATTATCAGCTTCTACAATTAAGTCAATTCTGTTAATACCTTCATTTTTAAGTTTCTTAAATAGTTCCCTCATAAAGCGAGTGCCGATACCCTCACGTTGAAACTTTGGGTTTATGGCTAGTGTTTTTAGTGAAGCTACATGAGCAGCGCGCCTTTTTTGTCTCGTAACAACACAGGTAGCCAAAATATGTTGACTGTTCTCAAATACAAATAATTGCTCAGTGTTTATTAAATCCTTAAATATATTTTCTAATTCATGCTTACTAATTATTCCAAAATTTAAGAATCTATTAACTTTTTCATCCATATATATGGGTAATAGACTATCAAGATCAGAAACTTTGGCTTTACGCAATACATAAGCATCATTCATAAAGTCATTTCCTTATCACCGTTAGGTCTTTGTTTGATAACCTCTCCTATTCCAATATTAATGCCATCATGTGCTCATCAATAAAGTGGTCTTCATAGGGTCTTTTGAAGTATTTTTTTAGAATACCCTCTAATTGAAAGCCTAATTTTTCATAAAACTTTTGTGCAATAATATTATCAGCCTCTACACACAAATCGATTCTTTTAATACCTTCATGTTTAAGTTTCTTAAACAATTCCGTCATAAAGCGAGTGCCAATACCTTGGCCATGAAATTTTGGATGGGTGGCCAGTGTTCCCAATGAAGCTACGTGACTAGCAGGATTTTTTTGTTTCATAACAACACAAGTAGCTAAAATATCTTGACTGTTTTCAAATACAAGTAGCTGATTCGTGTTCATTAATTCCTTAAATATATGCTCAAAATCATCTTTATCCATGATTTCAAAATTTAAGAATTTGTTAACTTTTTCATCCATATAGATAGGTAATAGTCTATCAAGATCAGCAGCTTTGGCTTCACGCAATGTACAAGAATCATTCATAGAGTCACCTTTTTAGTGCCGAATATGGGGCATTTACAACAAGCAAACTGCCTCGCTTCTGGGGTGCAGCGAAGCCTCCTGGGTGGCCCCTTCAACTTAGGATATGCTAAACTTTCATTAGAGATGCTGCACTACCGAGTTCCGCCGCCAGCCTATCCCATATTAATACTATATTCTCTGCTTCTTTTCAAGTATTGGACCCCCTAACCTACTCATTTTTACCCCAAAATATTATGCTTCTTTTCATCATCAAGTATCCCCTCTTGTTTGGGCAAGCGGTTGGATTTGAATGACCCCAAGGGAGTGTCAATATGGCAAGGGTCAGTATAGTGAAAAGAAAAACGCTTAGCCCCTCCTCTAGACATTATTGGTGAATCTTTACTTTTACGTTCATGCTTCTCAGCTGCCTCAATTAAAGATTGAAACTGCGATTTACAATTTATCATCATCTGCACGCATTTAGGATGTTCAGGTTTATGGCTTGAAGCAATCCAAGGAAAACGATCAAGCACGGTAATCGCTTCATTTATCCTATGATCGTCTTTTAAAAAGTTTACAAAATTGATAACAAGATGATTAAAATTTATTTTAAGACGATCGATTTTACTCGGATCCTTATCTTTAGGTAATTGATATAAGCTTGCGAACAAGGGTAAATCTAATAAAACGTAGATGTCTTTTTCCCAATGATCAGGCTTTAGTCTCAGCTGTAGTTGAAAACGATTTAGCAGAATTTCTAATTTATCTTGCTCGTTTATTAGGGATTGACCTAATTGTTGTTCAATAGCTAAAGTTACAGAAGAGCCTGTTGTTGGATCTAAATAGCTAGCTGCAAAACTAAGACTGGTCGTTGGGGCTGAAAGTAATAGGAACTGTGTTATATCCGTATCGGCCACAGCTAACAAATGAAGAAGTAATAAATTTGAACAATTTTCGTTTAACACGGGGATTGTCAAGCCATTCATAAACGTAACCCATTTATCCCGCTGCCTGGTTAATCGTGTTAGGTCTTTAACAGCCACTGAATCGCCATCTTTCAAACAGGCTTTGATCGTAAAATAGCGTTTAAATTGCATAATCGCGGTTTGATCCGCTCCGTCATCCTGATAGGCAGATTCTATAAATGGTAGGTTCTGTAATTTTCTTGCGATTTCCGTAGCATCCTCTTGTTTATCTAAACTTTGCAAATTCTCATAAAATTTACGGCAACCCATATCGGTATATTTGCCACTCCACCATTTATAACCACCGGTGAGCACATTTTTAGCGGATAGTAAACCCAAATTGAGCAAGGATAATTTTTCAGAATAGGTGCTTTTGTCGGTTAATTTCCTTAAACCAGAAATAAAAAACGGCATAACGGTTAACATCTCTGCCAATTCTTTAAACAAATAATAGCTGGGAGATTCAGGTGTTTGTGATTTATGCTGGCTGCCATAGATTTTTTCAAAAGTTGAAAATACGGCCATATTAGCTAGGCTTGCTAAAGGAGCTATGGTTTCATATTTAATCTTTTCCTTACCCTCCTTTAATTCCCTCACACTTAATGCGGCTGAAGATAGCAAATTGCCATATTGTCCTAGAGTTAAGGCGTGCTTTTTTAATTCATCCAACCTATCTTTATGTTTGGGGAGGCCACGCTTAGCCAGACTAACAGGAATCTCACTTCGCGCCACAGCTTCTAAAATTCCACTACTGGTCTTGATGGCTTTCCACCAGCCGTTAGTTAAATTTAAATCTTGATGGCATTCAAAAAATTGTTTAAATATCGCATGCTGCTCTTGATGAGGATAAGGGTGATGGCGTATCAATTCTATTAATGAAGGAAATATCTGATGGGTTAAGGTGTGCAATTCAGATGCCCATTTTAAAGCAGATTGACAACTGGCAAATCCCCTTTTTTTACCGTAATCTCCCAAGGTATTAAAAAATAAATCAGTCACATGTTGGAGAATAATATTTTCCTGAGTCAACATGATTTTTACAGTAAGCTCATCATCAGCCAGTGCCGATTTCATTTGTAAAATTTGCTGTTCTCTCTTCTTATCTTTGACCTCAGGTGATTTTTCATCCGTTTGAGGTTTTATTACTTTGCTATCTGATTCTGGCTTTTGCTTCTCTTCCAAATTTTTATCTTTTTCTGCACGGTATTTTTTACTAATTTGAAAAGCTTCTATAAAATTTAATTTATTGATCAGTTCAAGGTAATATCCGTAAGTCACATTTAAATAAAGATCAGAATGCACAAATTCAGGTTGTTGCTGAGATTGATTTAAAGATAAATCATAAGCTGCTTTTGGTTTTTTAGCCGCCATCAATAATTCTATTTTGACCTGATTGACTAAATGATTGCTAGGAATTAATCGAGAGAGCTTTTGAACATCTACTAAAGACTGTGATATCGCCGCTGGATTAGGTTGTTCTTCCTGGAGTGGCTGTGCAACTCTCAGTAAAATAATCCCAGATAGAGCCTCTTTTTCAGACACTAGCAAACTACCCTCCTCCGTTGAAGTTTGAGTGGATTTATTGAGGGCTTCTAAATGGGTCAACAAACTAGATAATGGCACATCTTTGTGAGAATAACCTTCAATACGGGCAAGTGTTGCATCTCGCTTTTCATTGTATCTCACAATCTCTAACGTGTTTACTAGACTAGTTTTCGTCTGGGTGATGAGGTCATTGGCTGGGACTAAGGTAATTAATTTTTCAAGATCTACGATAGACTGACTGAGCTCTGTTGAATTGGGCTGGTTTTCTTCCAGGGGTTTTGTAATTTTATATAAAATAATCTTTCTTAAGGCTTCTTTCTCATGGGCCGAAAAGATATCTTCTACTGAATCCTGTTTTTTATTAAGCTTTTCCAAACGAACTAATAAATCGGATGCGGGTACATTCTCTTGTGAGTATTCCTCCACTCGAGTAATGACGTCATCTCTTTTAGCATTATATTCTTTTATTTCTAAAAGGTTTTGCTTTCTTTCATTGCGCAGATTTTTTAATCGAGTGGCTTGGTCTTCGAAATAATCTCTGGCTTGACTAAAATGTCTAGAAGCTGCCTTATCCCGCTTTTCATTTATAAACTTGAGATCCTCGCCAAGTTGACCATCATAATCTTCATAAAATTTCCCAGACTCCCTGTCAAGATCAATTCGATTAAAAATACCATCAACAGAAGCTTGATCCTTACCTGTATTTTTGACCTTTTTTTTGTGCTCATTGATACGATGTTTTTGCTTCTTATCAATGATACTTTTGGTGATCATATAAATCGCTGTAACAGCCGCAGAAACAGCGGCACCAATTAATAAAGCACTCCCCATTCCAGCTGCTGCGCCTGTTCCTGCAGCACCAGCTGCACCACTCTTACCAGCTGCCACTGAAGCTTTAGCCCCGCCCCACTCTACTAATTTCATAGAAACCTGCACTCCGCCCTTGATTTTATTGGCTTCGGTGATGGCTGTAAAGGTAAGGCTGACTCCTTTTTTTATCGGGATAATAGCGCCAATTCCCGCGACATGGCCGACCTTAATTTTGTCGAGAGGATTAGACTTTTCGGACAAAGGACCAATCTGAATTTTATCAAGCAATCCTGTGGGTTTAAGCCAGTGCGGTGTGGCTGGCATAGCTTGTAATTCAGGAGGCAAGGCTGACTCTTTTTTAGGGGTTTTCTTAAGAGGTTGAGGAAGCGGATTAGGTTGAGGTAAATCCAATTTTTTATCGCTGGATAAATCTGAAGGAAAATACTTCGTCATTAAATCGGATCGATAAGGACTAAAAGGCAAACCAAGGCTGGCTGGTAACAGAGAAGATGGTTGTGTCACCTTAGGCGAAGTATGAGAAGTGGTTAAATTTTCATCTTTGGCTAAGACCTTTTCTCTTTCGATTGCTATTTCACGCCTTACTTCTTCCTCAATTTTTTCATTTTGTTTTATTAAATCATCTCTCCATTTAAGTTTTTCTTTGGGAGTACCGTTGATAGGAGGAGTAGGTATTTTCCATCGATCAGAGATAGCTTGCAATACTCTTCGCTCATCCTGTTCTTTTCTTTGTTGTTGTGCTTTAAGCAATGATTCTTGTTGTTTACGATATTCTGCTATATTTTTTTTAATAATTTGTTCAGCAGGTTCTCGCAATTTTTCTATAGAAAACTTAGCGGCTTCTTCTGTCCAAGGTTTGCGTGAAAAATGTGGCACTTGCTCTTGAGCTAGTTTATGGATGTCATTAAAAATTTTTTGGTTCAGTTTGGGGTCATCAACTATCTTCGGAAAAGACTGATAACCCATCGCTTGCAACAAGCTAAATGAGACGACTCCAATAGGTAGCATACCCGGTATGCTACCGGCATAAAAAATAATGGCGCTAGACGCATATTGGCCTGCTGCTTTAACAACCTCACGTGAAATTCTAGCTAATTTGGGGAGTTCCGATGGAATATCATCTGCCAGAATATCATGAATATTATCTCCTAATTCAAGCCCAATAGTAAAAGGCTTAATATAAGGATTCCATTTTGCACCGTTAAGCAGATTAATTTTCGATTTCACCTCAATTACGATAGGTTTTTTAGGAACTGGAAGATTCGGTTTTCTGGGATCAATAATTTTTATTGGAACTTTAGGTGGTTCGGGTGGCTTAATGCCCTTCCCTCCTGCTGACAACCCAAGTGAGAACTGTGCTTCGGGTTTAGCAATTCTCGGCAATTTTGGCGGCTGCGATAATCGTAGACCAACCCGATCATGGGGACCTCTAAAAGAAGCAGGGCTAGGTTTATCAAGAGGAGGAATTAGACTAATGGGTAACTGTGCAGAAAAATGTGGTTGTTTCAACCCTATTTTTGATGTTACAAATTCTTTTTCTAAGACTGAAGGGTGCGTACTAGCTATACGGCTCACAGAAGGAGTTTTATAAACAGCAAGTGGCCAAAATTTCATTCTTTCTGAAGAAATTTCTTTTATTAAATAGCCAAATGAATGAGGCACCATTTGGGCAGTCACCCTGGGAAAGAGTACTTGCATTTGTAAGAGATGAGCTGCTAATTCAGCTCTACATGTTCTTTTTGCTAATGTTATAATAGATTCCCCATTTTTTGTATATTTGGATAAAAAACTTTTTAGAACCACTTCTTCAGAATAACCATCATAAAATAATTTTTCTGCTTCATTTAATGCTAGTTTTAAATTTGCTTGAATCCCTTTAAATTTTTTTGCACTTAATTGATTCTGCAAACCTTGAGAAATGGCATCATTAAAAATCAATCTCGGGTAAGTAATAAGATAGAGTTTAACCCACTCACTAGGATCGGTGATTGGCAGTGAAGACTGCAGTGAAGACACCAATGCTTTTTTTGGATTTAACTTAAGATTATCTAAGCGAAATTTTTCATTGAATATAATCGATTTCGCGTTTTCGAAAGGATCGCCATAATGACTATGTAAAAACTTAATCACCAGCCAGTGGGAATATTCATGCGCTATAAGAGAAACTAATTGTTCAAATTGAGGGTGCTCAACACTAATACGAATGACAAAACCAGGTGATTTTTGGGAATCAAAGATTTGATTAATATAATTAGGAAAATAAACAACTTCTCCAGCCGCATCATAGGGTTTACCATCACAACCCGGCAAAATGTTTCCTGGATATGCTAATCGTAATAAACCCTTATGTTCACAATCATGACGGATGACAGTCTGTAGCAATACCCCGAGCTCTGGGTTGGCTACCGCCAATGCTTCTTCAGCTTTATAATAATTTAATACGTCTCCTTTACTTTGGCCATAAATTCGCCCATGCTGGGGATGAGACAGTCTCCATGCAAATTCGCCTCCTGCTATTCGTAAAGGCTCTTTTAATTGTTCAACGACGATTTCTGAGGATTGATTGGAAAGGGGTGTTGGACCAGTGATTTTAGCTTCGTTATCTGCTTGCATGAGCTAGGCCAGCCTTTAGGTTTTTTTAATGTGTTCTTCTTGAATAATGTTAAATTTCCATATTTTTTAAAAGAAGTAGACTGTATCAAAATTGTTTACAGCTATCAAGACTTAAATTTAGCATTCTTCGGATAGAGCGACGGCCATAATCATAAACAAAATAATGGGTCAATTTGACAGATAAGCTTTCAATAGCTTTTTTACCATAGAAGGATACCATATTGTTTTTGAGAGTATGGGAGCAGATTAATAATTATGGTTTTAATTCCCAAAAATTCGAGGGAACTAGAAATGAAGCTGGTCGTGAGCTTCTATTTATCAGTTTCATTCATTAAGGATTCTATATGAAATACCTGATCTACGGGCTCGCATTACTTTTTACGACCTATTCTGCTTCCGCTGCTCATAGTGTTGTGAACTTAACGATTAGCGCTAAAGACGTCAATTATACCGGTGTCACTCGACCAGCTATTGCCGTCAATGATCAGATACCCGGTCCGATTTTACATTTTAAAGAAGGTGATCAAGTCACCATTCATGTCCACAATCTTCTCAAGCAAGGCACCACGATTCATTGGCATGGCGTGTTGGTACCATGGCAAATGGATGGTGTTGACGGTGTGTCACAATTAGCTATTCCACCCAATAGCACCTTTGATTATCAATTTACACTGCATCAAGCTGGTACTTATTGGTATCACGCGCATACGGGTTTGCAAGAGCAAGAAGGATTGTATGGCGCGTTCATTATTGATCCGCGACAACCGAGCTCTTATCGCTATCAGGAAGATAAGGTAATTATACTTTCTGATTGGAGTAATACCCCAGCCCAACAAATATTGGATCATTTAAAGACAGCAAAAGCCAATAAAAGCCCAGCAACAACGAACCCATCACACGCGCAGCAAATGGTCATGAGTCCAGAAGATAATAGTGACGTAACCTATGATGCTTACCTCTTAAACGGACACCCGCCGAAAAATCCCTGGACATCATCGGTTAAAGTGGGTGATACCCTACGTCTTCGCTTCATTGGCGCCGCAGCTAGTACTATTTATCGCGTTTCTATTCCCGATACGAAGTTACAAGTAGTGCATGTGCAAGGGAATGATGTTAAGCCCTACTTTGTTTCTGATTTTATTATCGCGCCTGGGGAAACCTACGATGTGCTGGTGAAAATTACAAAAGATCAGCCCTATGTTATTCATGCTGAATCCATAGACCAACGTGGCACTGCTATCGGTGTTTTACTCTCTCATCCGCAGCAAGCCATCCCCTCTGTGATCCAGGATAACGTAGTTGTTAAGCAGAGGATGCAGCCTATGAATATGCCTATGTCTGCCGCTGCGGAGAATACAGTAGCCCCTCCTGGAGATGCCTCACAATCTCATTTAACCACAGGTACCTCCTATCAGACGTTAACAGCCGCAGAAAAAACCAATGACCCGAATAAACCCATAACCAGCGTAATCCATATGCGGTTATCAGGACGTATGGATGGCTATGTATGGCTGATTAATGGCTTATCGGAACAGCAAGCCAAACCGATTCTGATCCAACCCGGTAAGCGATACCGCCTAATATTTACTAACAGCAGCATGATGGATCACCCCATGCACCTGCACGGGCACTGGTTTATTCTGAGAAATGGTCATGGCAGTTATGATCCTTTGCTGCACACCATTAATGTGCCTCCCAATGCTACCGTAGTGGCAGATGTCGATGCAGATGCCAGTGGGCAATGGTTCTTCCATTGCCATAATCTGTACCACATGGCGGCTGGAATGGCGCGTATATTTCGCTATACCACGTTATTAGCAATAGCAAACAAAACGCAAAAACCGGAAAAAGAAATCCATTCTGGAAACTATATTAATCGACCTATCATACGAGTAGATACCCTGCCTATAAATTCGGCCCTGATTTATCCGTCCCGTAGTAATCCAACCGATAATTAATGAGGTGATATATGAGTGGAGAACAAAAAAGTAAAATGACCAAGCAGAAAATTGAGTTAACATCAGTGATTGATTGGAAAAAAGGAATTCACCATGACATTGGTCAAGACGTTGAATCTTTGCGCAAACAAGGCGAAAGCGATAGGGAAACTTATGAGCGAAATTCATTAATAATACAAGATTTAGCAACGACTCCGGTCACAGATTATAAAGAGCTGGCACAACGAATGCAGAAGTACCCAGAATATGATATGGACAAGATTATCTTGGATACAGATTTCTCTAAAGTCATCAATAATATGAGTATTTTTTATTTCACCAAAGATTACCCGCAACTTGCGCAGAGGGTGATCGACCATGTATTTAGCAGTGAAGAAAACTTTCGTTCCGTCAATGGCTGTATTTTCTCGCTTATTCGTTTTACGAAAGCTTATCCCGAACATGAAGAACGAGCCATAGAGTATGTTTTATCACATGAAAACTATTTTTCACGGGTGGTTCGAGGCTCTCTGCTAAAAAAATTTATTGATGCTTACCCTGACTATGCTGAACGAGGTACCGCACTTTTTGAAAAATTAAAAGAAGAAAAACTGAGCGTTACAAATTCAGGAAGCTCGGGTTTTTTCCCTATGCCTCCTTCTGATCAAGCTCTGGAAAAAGAAAAAAGTAATACAGCTAGTTGTCTAGTCATGTAAAAAATCAGTATCGATTGAGGCATGTACCCACTAGGGTGTTGTTTAAGAGTTGTATAGCGTGGGATTGGCTTGAGCTAAGAAGTACATCGGCATTTGGGTAATGCTGCTGTCTAGCTAGCTTTACAGTACAGCCGTTGCAAAAAAAATTGTTTCGTAACTATAATAAGTATCGGTCTTTCGGGTGACGAATGGTTACTCTGAATATTAAATAATGAATAGGGAAAGGTGATGAGTGAAAATGATTTAGAACTAGGCGAATCTAAAACTAGTCAAAGAAATTCGGCTGATCTAAAAGAACCTTTATTGGAACAAAAAAATCTAGAGGTTCCTGTTATTCAGCCTCCCATTGAATCATGTGAATCCAAATTCGAAAGAACGCTAGTGAATAGTTGCTTATCATATACCTATCTGCGTACCATACCCTTCATAAAAATGCCAATGGATATGATCAGATATACCTTAGCAGATCATGCACCACCAGCGGGTCCTACCTCAATTGCCGTTCAACATGCAAAGCTATATGCCGTCCTGGGGTTTTTTTCAAAGCTTTGTAGACTAGGTGCGGTAACCCTCCCTCTCCTTAGCTCAGCTACAGAATTACTACGGATTGTCCAAGAAAATAAATCCACTTTTAATGAAGGTTATGCAGATGGTCTGCAACAGGATAGCGAGAAATACTCTTCTATGGCAGACAATTTTTTTATTATATCATCCGCAACTTTCCAGGGAATCACCCCGTCAATTGCATGTCCTACTGCCTTTATCGGCGCTCAAAAAATAGCGAATGCCAAAAACGTCAAGGAAGTTTTAATTGGCATAGCGTTTCTGGGCGTTGGAGTTACCACTATTATAGGAAATTCCGCTTGTAACTATACATCTCAATTAGTCAGAGACCAAGGCGAATATTATGGTTATCTCTGTGGGAATTTCCAGGGTTGTCTGGGTGAAGAAGAGCAATATCTGCCTACTTATCCAACAGGGATAAACAGTTTTGTCAGCAGCATTAGCGCCGCGGCCTGTGGGTTTATGTATGGACTTATAGAAAGGGCACGAACTTATATGCGTGAAACAGGTATTCCTGATCCAGCTTCGGACAATAAACCTATCAATAATTGATAATTGTTCGTGTTTAGAATGCCAAAGCCTGGGGCGAGGCTGGATACTTTTAGCCAAAAGTAAAAGTATACAATTCAACCCCTGCCCCTTCGACAATCAAGGTAATTTCCCCGCTTATCACGCTTGGAAAATTTGCCACTTCATACAATCTTTGTCCGGTAACACTAATTGCTGCATCCTTCACATCCATTCCGCTTTCAGCGGGGTCTATGGGTTTACCATTGAATAAGACTTTTACTGATATTGGCGTGCTGGTGGTGTTACCCATTACTGCGTAGACATGTTTAGCGCGAAAATGGATTTTAATGGCGCTGACAGTAGACATAGCGACAATTTTCTGAGCATTCACTAACCATTTGCCTTGCAGTGCCCAATCATTTGAGGAGATTTGAGGGGGAAAGATATAATTGGCTGTTTGATTTGCTACCTGTTCTTCTGGGCTGGCAAAATTTTCTGAACGTTCATAACCCAAATAGGTTTCCGGAGTTTGTTCATACTCCGGTGTGGTTGCATTCAATCCAGCAATGGCCATTTTTTGCATAGGGTTAAGCCCCAATAGCACGCGGATATTATGTTCTGTCGTCGCATAATCTCCTTCACCAAAGTGTTGGTAAACCACCCTGCCCTGTTTATCAATCAAATAATGCGCCGGCCAATAACTATTATGGAAATTATTCCAGGTAGCGTACTGATTATCGAGAGCGACTGGGTAATGAATGCCAAAACGCGTCACTGCCTGCCGCACATTATCCGCATTTTTTTCGAACTCAAATTCTGGGGTATGCACACCTATAATCACTAAACCCTGATCGTGGTAAGCTTTATCCCATGCCAATAGGAATGGCAAAGTACGTATGCAGTTAATGCAGGAGTAAGTCCAAAAGTCGATCAGTACGACTTTACCTTTCAATTGCGACAGGGTTAATGGCTGTGAATTGATCCAAGGGTCTAACCCCGCTAAATTGGGCGCAGTATAAGGAATTAGTAGTTCATCTACTAACCCGGTGGTCGGTGAAACGGTATTTTTTGTTACCGGATTGGGTGCCGCAGTTTCGGGTGCTGCTAACAGCGCAAATAAATCAGGGCGAAAATGGCTGATATAAGCTAATGCTAGGGTTGTCGCAATAATAATGACACCAAAAATCTTACGTAATAATTCAGTGTGTTTTTTAATAAAGGCAATGCTGTTCACTAATTTTTTTCCCAATAGCGCTATGATAAGCATAGGGGTTACACTGCCCAAAGCAAAAGCAAATAACGCCAAAAAACTGGCTAGTGCTGTTTTTTGCACGGCAATCTGAATCAACGCTGCCGCTAAAATCGGTCCTGCGCACGGGGTCCATACTAGACTCACCAGCCCTCCCAGCAACACACCACTGAAAAATCCGCCACCTGGTTGGCCTGAGGATGTAAAGCTTGTGCCAATACTCGCCACCTTTTGCGTCAGCAGGCTGAATTTTTCCGTTAAGGAACTGGAAAGCATGACGACACCGAATAGAATGATGAGAATAAAGGCGACATCTCGTAGTCGATCGAGATTAATCCCCAGATGGGTCACGAGGAAATGCGAGAGTATAGTAAATACGGTAAAGGTAATGGCAAAACCGGTAATGATGCCCAAAGGGCGTCTTTTACCACCTTCTATGGTGCCGGATAGCATAATCGGCAGAATGGGTAAAATGCAGGGCGATAGGATAAGCGCGAAGCCTTCCAAGAAGGCCAGGATGATATTAAGGAGTTCTACTTGCATTGAGTGATCCCTTCCATGAGTCTAAACCTGTCACTGTATCTAATGATAATTCAAGAGCGAACGTTTCAAAATTTTTCTCATGAATACTATTTAGCATGTCTGTTAATTTATCGTAGGCCAGCTCTTTCAGCTTAGGGAAGTTCTGCTCCTCTTTCACCCAAAATTCAGGCCCTTTCCCTACGAGAGTTGGAACTCTCTTTAGCTCTGTTTCTTTTAATCGTAACGATTCTATCAAGGATAATTTATAAGCATTAAACGCATTGAATGTATTTTGCCAAGTACCCCCCCTTTCCTTTAAGTTTATCATGGAATCCAGTCGTATAGTAATATAATATAGCTCATTGAATAGCCTGATTTGCCTCTGTTTTGTCCAATCCGTAAGACGATTTGTACGAACAACTCAATAGAATAAACTTTAGGTATAAGACGATATGTGGACAAAAACAAATAATCACCCCTACCAAAAACTAGCCTATTTAGCAGTGCCCATGGCCATTACCCAGCTGATTACGATGGGTAGTTCCTTTCTATGCATGAGCATGTTATCACAGCTGGGGCATCAGGTGTTGGCTGCCAGCGCGCTGATTTTTTCTATATCCATCAGTGTCTTAGTGACCTCCATTTCGATATTATTTGCGCTGAGTTTGCTCATTGGCCACGCGTATGGCGAAAAAGACTATTTAGCGGTGGGCAGCTTGCTGCAACAAGGTTGGGTTATTGGGGCGCTTATTAGCCTGCCCACGATGTTTATTTGCTGGAATATTTATCCAGTGCTTATTTTTCTAGGCCAGGATAAGGAGCTCTCTCGTATCGTCGAAGTGTTCTTTCATGCCAGTATTTTACGGGTGCCTATCATACTATTTTCGGTAGCTAATCAGCAGCTCTGTTTTGGTGTGAATAAACAACGGATTGATATGTACGCCAATATAGCAGGTGTGGTGGTACTTTTGGTCAGCTCTTATCTACTGATTTTCGGTAAATTAGGTTTGCCTGCTTTTGGGGTTGCTGGCTTTGGCTATGCGAGTACTTTGCAGAGTTTTTTTTATTTTATAGTGGTCAGTTGCTGTCTTTATTTCGATGATTACTTCAAGAAATTCGAATTATTCCGCATGCGCTTTCATAAAAACTGGCAAAGTCTAAAAAAATTATTTAAATTTGGCTGGCCCATCAGTTTGCAAATCAGTGGCGAAGTGATTTGTTTTTCCGTCATAGCTACTTTTATGGGTTGGTTGGGTAAGGACTCCTTGTCTGGCTATCAAATTATCATGCAATACCAATTTCTGATCGTTGTCCCTGTGTTCGCTATTTCTCAGGCCAGTGGTATTTTGATAGGCCAGGCCTACGGTGGCAAGCAAATGAGTGATATCAACAGTTATGGGCAGGCGGGTTTACTCTTTGTCTGTGTGATTACGGCGCTGATTGGTAGTTTATTTTTAATTATTCCGAAAACGTTATGCCTGCCCTATCTGGATATTCATAACCCCGCAAACGCACATATCATGAGTATAGCGGTATTGTTGTTTGCTGTTTTAGCAATAGCGCAATTTCTTGATGGCATTCGAAATTTGTTAACCGGCTGTTTGCGTGGTGTGTTAGATGTGCAATTTCCCATGCGAATTGGCCTGGGTGCTTTATGGCTGATCTCATTACCTATCGCTTATTTGTTTGGTTTTTTATTCCATTGGGGTGCCGTTGGGGTCATGATTGGCTGGACTCTGGGTGTGGGATTAGGAACCGTTATTCTAGCCGTTCGCTGGTTTTTTCGTGGTAGTTTGAAGATTGAGTCAAGGCCATCTTAAGCACCTCCGCCAGGTGTAATGCTTGGCGTCCTGTGCCATGCAAAATTTGCCCTTGACAGCTAAAACCGTTAGCAATAATCAGGGTTTGTTCAGGTGATTGGCGAATCTTGGGGAATAATACCCGCTCCCCTGCTTTGATGGATAATTCAAAATGCTCTCCTTGCGCATAACCGAAACTCCCGGCCATGCCGCAACAGCCGGCATCCATGACTTCAAAATCTAAGCCCAGTTGCCTAAGCAAGGATTGCTCTGATTCGAAACCCATCACAGCTTTGTGGTGGCAGTGGATTTGAATCAAAGCGCGTTTCTGTAGCTGTGGCCATGGGTAGTGTTTTTGATCGCTGGTTAAATATTCACTCAGCGTAAAAGTCTGGCCGGCAAGTCGGCGAGCGTCTTCATTTTTGGGTAGTAAGTTAAGTAATTCATCGCGAAATACGGCGACACAGCTGGGTTCTAAACCAATCAAGGGTATGCCGGCGCGGATTTCATTACTTAACGTCGTTAAAATCGTGAGTAAAGTTTTTTTTGCCGTTTTCAAAAAGCCATAATCGTATAAAGGTCGGCCGCAGCATAATGTGGTGTCAGGTATCAGAACTTGGTAGCCGAGCTGTTCGAGTACCTCAACAGCAGCCTGGCCGATATGCGGATGAAAATAATTCGTAAACGTATCTGGCCAAAGGATAATTTTCTTTCCTTCTTTACGCGAGGCTGTGCGCTTTTTGAACCAGGAGGTAAATGTTTCCTTAGCTATGGCGGGAATCGTTCTTTCGTTTGCCATTCCGACTAATTTTTTACTGAAGGAACTAAACAAGAAGTTTTGACTTAAAAAATTAAATAACCACGGTGCTTTTGTCATCACTCGTAACCAGCGTGAGATCAGACCAAATGCATAAGCTTGGCGAGGTCGTAGCCGATGCTGATAATAATGCGATAAGAATTCGGCTTTATATGAAGCCATGTCTACACCCATGGGGCATTCACTGCGGCACCCTTTGCAGGCTAGGCATAAATCTAATGCCTCTTTAACCGCAGATTCTCGCCATCGATGTTTGCCAATGATTTCTCCTTTGAGCATTTCAAACAATAAACGAGCCCGACCTCGGGTGGAATATTTTTCCTCCTGGGTCACCATGTAACTGGGGCACATAAGACCACCCTCTTTGCGACGGCATTTGCCAACGCCCACGCAGCGTAGCGCTACATTGCCAAAATTTCCCTGGTCTTGAGGGTAGCTAAAATGCGTATCGGGTTGCCAGGGTTGATAATCGGTGCCTAGACGAAGATGCTCAGTGATGCGATTGGCATCGATCACCTTGCCAGGATTCATTTTAAATTGCGGATCAAACGTAGATTTAAATTGATGAAATGCTCGCATTAATTCCGGGCCGTACATTTTTTCTAAAAATTCCGCTTTGGCTTGGCCATCACCGTGTTCGCCGGATAAGGAGCCACCTAAGCTTAAAACCAAATCGGTCGCTTCTTCCATAAAGGCACGATACTGTGTTAATCCGGCAGCCGTTGTTAAGTCAAATGGTATGCGACAGTGCATACACCCTTGCCCGAAGTGGCCATAAATTGATACCTGCCAGTGATACTTACGGAATAATTTATGGAGTTCGCGTAAATACACGCCTAATTTTTCAGGGGCCACTGCCGCATCTTCCCAACCTTCCCAGGTTAATGGTTCGCCAGGTACATGGGCGAATGCCGAAAGGCCAGCTTCTCTCACCAACCAAATTCGTTGTTGTTCTTCAGCACTCTGAAATAATTGAAACGATAAATCACTGCGTTTAGCTCGAGTTTCCTCTATCAGCCGTTGCGCTTTTTTTTCTGCCTCTGCTGGGGTATCTGCGCCGAATTCGGTGATTAACCAACCTTTGCCGGGAGGTAGCAATTCGATGTGTTGCGGATGAATACGGCTGCGTGTCATGGCTTCGATGAGCACGCTATCCATTCCTTCTAAGCCGGAAGGTTTATGGGTAAGTATTTCTGGCACATGGTCGGCAGCTTGATAAATATCTGGGTAGCCTAATACCAATAAAACACGATGGCGTGGATTCTTGATTAATTGAACGGTGGCTTCCAGAACAATGGCGCAAGTGCCTTCGCTTCCGACCAACGCACGGGCAACGTTGAAGTTGTTTTCAGGTAGCAGTTGATCAATACCATAGCCGGAAACTCGTCTAGGAATATTGGGAAAGCGTTGGCGGATTAATTCGGCGTATTGTTCACGTATTTGTTTTAGTTTGGCGTAAATTTCTCCGCGGGGGCCGCCTCCTTCAATGATCGTGTGCAGTTCTTGCTCACTGGTCTTACCTACCGACAAGCGCACCCCTTCGTAAGTTAAAATTTCTAAGGTTTCAATATTGTCAGAGGTCCGCGGCCCCTCCCCTTCAAATGCCGCCAGAACGGAGCGTACTCCGCAGGAGTCATTGCCGATCATTCCGCCTAAGGTGTTGTTGTAATGGGTGGCGGGGTCGGGGCCGAAAGTTAAGCCGTAGGGTTCAGCTGCTTTGCGTAAATCGTCTAACACACAGCCGGGCTGTACCCGTGCTAGTCGTTTTTCTGGATCGATTGCCAGGACTTGATTGAGGTATTTGGAAAAATCTAAGATCACCGCATAATTGCAGCATTGCCCTGCCAGACTGGTGCCGCCACCCCGAGGCAATAGGGGTAATTGATACGATCGACAAAGGGCCACCGTTTGTATCACATCTTCTATCGTTCTGGGTAGCACTACGCCGATAGGCGGCATGCGGTAATTAGAGGAGTCTGTTGCATAAAGCGCACGACTAGCCTCATCAAAACGAACTTCGCCTGTTATTTGCTGGGCAAGTTCTTGCGCAAACTGGCGGATGAGGTGCGGGGGATATTCCATTCCTAATTCTCCATGAGCATATAGCTATCATAGTAATATAGTGTCGCATTGCCGCGGAAGGGGTCAAGTCTTCAATGCGGAAGGGGCCAAGTCTTCACCTCACCATACGGCCTGGCTCCTACCCAACCCCAGCAAAACATCGAAATCCTTCTATAATTGTTTCATAAACAAGGAGGTTTCTATGAAGCGTAAACGGGAATTACATCGTCGTATTGCCAAATCCCCCCATCCTATCCGAGGTAAAAAAGGCGGCTCTATTTTAGGGCCTACTAATCCTGCGCGTGAGCTTGGTGACCGCGATAGAATCGCGCCACCCGCCACCGATGCCGGCACTATGCCTAACCTGAAATGGACTTTTGCCGATAGCCATATGCGCTTAGAAGATGGCGGCTGGGCGCGCCAGGTGACCAATCGAGAACTTTCTGTGGCCACTGAACTTGCTGCGGTTAATATGCGGCTTAAAGCAGGCGCTATCCGCGAATTACATTGGCACAAAGAAGCAGAATGGGCTTATATGATTAAAGGCCGAGCACGCATTACTGCCGTCGATGCTTCATACCGCACTTTTGCCGACGATGTCACTGCTGGAGATTTGTGGTTTTTTCCAGCAGGCATTCCGCATTCCATTCAAGGTTTAGCGGATGATGGTTGTGAGTTTGTATTGGTATTTGATGACGGCGAATTCGACGAAAACAAAACATTTTTATTATCAGATGCTTTAGCACATATGCCTAGAGATGTGTTGGCTAAGAATTTCGGTGTCAGTGAAAAAGCTTTTACGCATTTGCCCGACAAAGAATTATATATCTTTCAAAGCCGTATCCCAGGTCCACTCACAGCCGACCGCTTAGCGGGCGCCGGTCCAGTGCCCGATTGGTTTAGTTATCGCATGTTGACTCAAGAACCATTACGCACCAAAAGTGGTTCCATCCGAATTGTAGACTCCCGCACTTTTAAAGCAGCCAAAACTATCGCCGCCGCTTTAGTTGAAATAGCCCCTGGTGGCATGCGCGAATTACATTGGCACAGTAATGGCGATGAATTGCAGTACTATCTTTCCGGTCAAGGGCGAATGACTGTTTTCAATGCCGATGCCAATGCCGGTACTTACGATTACCAGGCCGGTGATGTCGGCTATGTGCCGCGATTCATGCCTCATTATGTGGAAAATACCGGTACTACCCCCTTATGTTTTCTTGAATTGTTTCGTAGTGACCATTTTGAAGATATCTCCTTGGCGCAATGGCTATCATTAACCCCGCACGAGCTCGTCCGCGCACATTTACATATCGACGAATCCGTGCTCGCCAAAATACCTAAACGTGATACCCCTATCGTGCCTGATTAATTATGACGGAGATTAGAGCTTCCTCTGAATTAAATCATACCGTTGCCACACAACTTAATTTAGCCGCAAATGCTAAAAGAGGCGCTTGGTGGCGGGGATTATCTATTACTGGACCTGGCATATTAGTAGCGGTAGGTTATATTGATCCGGGGAATTGGGCTACTGATATTGCGGGTGGTTCTTACGCAGGTTACCTGCTTTTATCCGTTGTGTTACTTTCCAGTCTGATTGCGATGTTGCTACAAGTGATGAGTGCACGTTTGGGTATTGCTACCGGTAAAGATTTGGCAGAGTCTTCCTGCGAGGCATGGCCGACCAGCATTTGGCCTGCTTGGATCGCAGCAGAACTAGCCATTATTGCCACGGACCTGGCCGAAGTCATAGGTTCAGCCATTGCTTTGAAATTATTATTTGGTATACCCATGGTGATGGGTGTGGTGATGGCGGGTTTAGATGTTTTATTAATTTTGGCGCTAGATAAGCGAGGATCGCAATTACTGGAACGGATGATTGCCTTTTTTCTGTTTATTATTGCTTGCGGTTTATTTTATGAATTAGCGCTATCACAACCCGTGTTAAGTGAAGTTTTGCCTGGTTTTATACCAAGCCAACGTTTATTTTTAGACTCTCAACTACTTTATCTGGCCATTGGCGTTATTGGGGCTACCGTTATGCCCCATAATCTTTATTTACATTCCCATCTCGTCATCAAACATCATGGTCACGAGGATAAATCGCGCGCCATTGGTTGTGCTACGCTAAATACAGTCGTCTCTCTGGGCGGTGCTCTATTGTTAAATGCGGCACTGGTTATTTTAGCGGCAAGTACTTTTCATTCTGCCGGACATACTCATATCACGGAGTTGTCGGATGCGCATCATTTACTAACGCCTTTGCTCGGCACAGGCCTTTCTGCCGTTGTTTTCGCGATAATGTTGTTGGCTGCAGGGCAAAGCGCCAGTATTACGGGTACGTTGGCCGGTCAAGTGGTGATGACAGGGTATATGAAATTGCGGTCACGGTCATGGGTGCACCGCCTACTTACTCGACTAACTGCCCTGGTGCCTGCTGTTTTTATATTGGTATTTTGTGGTGAACACAGTGCCACTAGCTTGCTGGTTGGCTCGCAGGTTTTTTTAAGCCTACAATTACCTTTAGCGATGATTTCCTTATTACTACTGACTTCTGATGTCAAACGGATGGGGCAATTTGTGAACGGATTTTGGTTACGGTGCTTGGGTTGGGCTTCGGTCCTTGTTATTACATTGGCAAATGCGGTGTTGATCATTTCTTTTCTTTAAGAGGGTGATAGAGCTCTGCTATGTCTGGTTACACTTCTTCTAGTCAATCCAATTTTCTCAAGGTTATTGTAAATGTGACAAGGATTATGTATAACCCCTTCCTCTTTGCGCAAAATAACTATAATAAATAAGTAATTTTTACTATATATGTGTAATTTTTTGTTGCTTAAAAAGAAAGGCTTTATGAAAGTGTACAGTCTCTTCAAAATACAATAGAATTCGTTTTCCGCAGGTTTTCATCACTCAATTTCCCAATGCTGGCATAGCTCAGTTGGTAGAGCAACTGATTTGTAATCAGTAGGTCCCCAGTTCGAATCCGGGTGCCAGCACCAATAAATGCAAGGCCTTAGCTGAATTTCAAATTGCGCAGTATACAGTCGGTGCTAGGATGGCGCTAGATTAAATCGTGTCTGTTAATAAAGAGATTCTACCAGGATTTTGGAACAAGGTTAGTATCGTTTTGTCGCCAGCAAAAGAAGAAGATCTAGGGTATATACGGCTTTCTTTTTCCGCAAGCAGGGTTATTTTGGCAAATGATATTCGAGAGATAGCAGATTAAGGAAATCAGTATAGATGCCAATGCTTGCCGCTTAAAAAAATATAAGACTTTGAAAATCGAGAAATTTGTTTTATACTATTCTTATCGCGCCCTTGGCAGTAAGCACCTCTAAATTTATAGCTGAGGTGCCAAACCCAAGGGCTTTTTTATTTAAATTTAGCAAGGAATGATTATGAGAACAGCAGTTTTAGTAGACGGCGGGTTTTTTATCAAACGATACCGATCTTTAATCGGCAATAATTTACCTGCTAAAACAGCCAAAGACCTGCATGAAATTTGCTTACAGCATATAAGTTCTAAAAATACAGTCAATTGTAACCTGCCAAACACTCTACATCGAATATTATTCTATGACTGCATTCCTATTGATAAAAAAGTTCACAATCCCATTACTAAAAAAATTTATGATTTTAGTAAAAGCCCTGAATATTCATTTAGGCATGAGTTTCACCAAGAATTAAAAAAGCTCAGAAAGTTGGCCTTACGTCTTGGAAGGCTGGCAGATCAAGGTAGCTGGCTCATTAAACCAGAACAAACAAAAAAATTGCTTAATGGAACAATGTCCATTTCTGAACTGCAAGAGAATGATGTATTTTATGAAATACGGCAAAAAGGGGTTGATATGAAGATAGGGCTTGATATTGCTTCTTTAGCTTATAAAAAATTGGTAGATCAAATAGTTTTAATCGCGGGTGATAGTGATTTTGTACCTGCTGCTAAATTAGCAAGACGAGAAGGTATCGATTTCATTCTTGACCCTATGTGGAACCCTGTGAACCCTGACCTGCATGAACATATTGATGGGTTGAGGTCTACTTGTAAAAAGCCTCTGCCAAAAAAAGTAGCGAGGTCACCCGTTCTTTCTCCTGCTTAATACCAAAAATTAGATAAGTAATTCTGGGGCGCTAGTGGGGCATCTATGCGAAAATTTTTAACAGCAGCGGGTATAAAGTCATGTTGATTTATAAAGGGTATATTGGGCATGTTGAATTTGACGACGAGGCCGAAATTTTTCATGGTAATATTATTAATATGCGTGATGTAGTGACCTTTCAAGGTTCTACGGTTTCTGAAATTAAAAAAGCTTTTAAAGATTCTATTGAGGATTATTTGGCTTTTTGTGCAGAACGCGGTGAATCTCCAGATAAACCTTTTTCAGGAAAATTTAATTTGCGTTTAGATCCGGTGTTACATCGACAACTTTATATTAAAGCTAAGCAATGCGGATTAAGCTTAAACCAGTGGGTGACTGAAGCGATACAGCAACATCTGCAAGAATCCCATGCATAAACTTTAAAATTATTAAAAAAATAATTATTGATTATTTGGACAACCCAAACATTCTTTTTGAAGATGACACAAATTCACAATCAAACTCAACAAAATGTATCATTTTATAGATAAATCCTGCCTCATAAAATTAAGCATAGGGGTTTACTGATTTCCGATGGTAAGTCGCTGGATAGTTTCTGATGGAAAAGCTTTCTTTTTTCTTCGGATAGCTTACGGTTTGCTGGCATGGCATCAGCGGTAAAACGATTTTTTTTCCTTGCTGAATAATGACGAGATCTTCCCTGCTCCCATTTACGTTCAATAATTTCTTCTAGGGGCATTAATAACGTGGACCAAAACCATTAAGTCTTACCGCTGAGTGCAGTACCTGGAGAGTTCAAAACAATAGCAAAAAAATTGCCTTTCGTCAAAATTAATCCTACAATTCTTTACTTTTTTTGTCACCCTATTATGCATTTGTGTTAGGTTTGAAGCAGAATAAATTTGCTAAGGATCAAATACTTATGGTGAATAGGTCTGCTATGCAATTGTTAGAACTAAGACTAACGCTGATTAATTTAATGGAAATACAATGGATTGGATTACCATACAAAAAATATTAGGATACATACAACACACGATCTCCTGCATCGGTGTTTTTATTATTTTTTATGGGATACTTGCCACCTTATGTAAAATTTTAGCTTATCTGTTCACGCCGAAGTCAATGGGTAGAAATTTTGAAATTAACCAAATTCGTCTAGATTTAGGACAGATTTTGTTATTAGGGCTTGAGTTTATTGTAGCGGCAGACTTAATAGGAACCACCACAGCCCCTGATTATTATACCGTCGGAATTTTGGCAATTATTGTCTGTATAAGAACCTTACTTAGCTATTCATTAACACGTGAAATGAACAACATACAAAGCAGAGCTAATGAGGTCTGAGCAGATAATATCGCTGTCATCTCCAACAACCCAAGGAAGAGTTCCATAAAATTATCCCCCTCCTCTGCCCGCCGCTTGTCCTGAAAATTATTGCCTTGTACAATTCATAAATGATCCAAAAAATATGGAAACTAAGAGGTTTGCATGGCTGAATCAATGCAGTTTGACGTGTTAATTGTCGGCGGTGGCCCTGCCGGCTTGGCGGCGGCTATTCGATTGCGTCAGCTATCTCAAGATATCCGTGTTTGTGTGATTGATAAGGGCAGTGAAATTGGTGCGCACATATTATCAGGGGTGGTGATTGAGCCGCGTGCGCTTAACGAATTGATTCCGGACTGGCAAGACCGGGGAGCTCCTTTGCATACCCCCGCCACGGAAGATCATTTTTTATTCCTCACTAAAAAAAGCAGTTTTCGGGTGCCGAATTGGCTACTGCCCAAACAATTGCAGAACCACGGTAATTATACGGGGAGTTTGGGTCATCTTTGCCGATGGTTGGCAGAACAGGCGACGGCATTAGGGGTTGAGATTTACCCAGGATTCGCTGCAGCTAACGTTTTATACGATCAAGATAACCGCGTCGTAGGCATAGTGACGGGAGAAATGGGCGTAGCAAAAGACGGTTCCCATAAACCCGAATACACGGAAGGCGTGGAATTACAGGCTAAATATACCTTATTTGCTGAAGGTTGCCGGGGATCACTGTCTGAGCAACTCATGAAGCAGTTTGATTTACGCCACGGCGTTGATCCGCAGACCTACGGCATTGGCATTAAAGAATTATGGGAAATTAAGCCGGAATTACATCATCCAGGCCTTATTCAGCACACCGCAGGCTGGCCCTTAAGCAGTGATACTTATGGCGGTTCTTTTATCTATCATCTGGAAAATCAACAGATTTCCGTAGGGCTTGTCGTGGGTCTGGATTATAAAAATACCTTCCTTGATCCCTATGAAGAAATGCAACGTTTTAAAATGCACCCCCACATCCGGCCGTTATTCGAGGGTGCGCGGCGCATTGCTTATGGTGCGAGAGCGTTAAATGAGGGGGGGTTGCAATCCATCCCTAAACTAGTATTTCCAGGTGGCGCACTTATCGGTTGTGCCGCTGGGTTTTTAAATGTTCCTAAAATTAAGGGCAGTCATACGGCGATGAAATCCGGAATGTTGGCTGCTGAAGCCGTTTACCAGGCTTTAGAGAGCAATCCGGCGGGTGGACAAATACTAGAAAGTTATCCGCAAGCCCTGCGCAAATCTTGGGTATATGAAGAATTATTCGTAGCACGTAATTTTAGGCCTTTCTTTCGCTTTGGTTTATGGTTAGGCACTTTGTTGGGCGGCATTGAACTGAAATTATTCAGGGGTAAAACGCCGTGGACTTTGCAGTATAAGCATCGAGATCGCGATTGCACTCGGAAAGCGGCGAATAGCCAGAAAATCGCTTATCCTCGACCGGATGGTAAAGTGAGTTTTGATCGCATGAGTTCTGTTTACTTAGCGAACATTCGCTATGATGAGAATCAACCTGTGCATTTGAAGATACTAGACTCCGCGCAGTATATGGCCGTTTCTTACCAAGAATTTGATGCGCCTGAACAGCGTTATTGTCCGGCGGGTGTTTATGAAATAGTACAAAATAGCGAAGGTATACCTCGTTTACAAATTAATGCCGCCAATTGCGTACATTGCAAAACATGTGATATTAAAAACCCTGGGGATGATATCCTATGGACTGTTCCTGAAGGGGGAAGTGGCCCTAATTATCCTAATATGTGAAGGAAGGCGAAGATGAAAGTATTGGTTCCTATCAAACGGGTCATTGATGCTTACACCAAACCTCGGGTTAAAACCGATGGCTCTGGTGTGGAAACTCAACACGTAAAAATGGCTAGCAATCCTTTTGATGAGATTGCGTTAGAAGAAGCGATACGACTTAAACAAGCCGGGAAAGTGACGGAGATTATCGTGGTTTCAATAGGTACGAACCAATGCCAGGATGTCTTAAGAAGTGCACTAGCCATGGGGGCCGATCGCGCGATTTTGGCGGAAACTCAGGCAGAAGTGCAACCGCTGGCCGTGGCGAAATACTTAAAATCACTCGTCGATGAAGAAAGGCCGGACATGGTCATTATGGGTAAACAAGCCATTGATGATGATGCTAACCAAACCGGGCAGATGTTGGCGGCCTTGTTGGACTGGCCGCAAGCTACTTTTGCTTCCAAAGTGACAGTGAATGCTAACAGCGTAGAGGTGGAACGCGAAATTGACGGTGGGCATCAGACAGTCCGTTTAGATCTGCCATGCCTAATTACCACTGATTTGCGATTAAATACGCCCCGTTTTGCTAAATTACCGGATATTATGAAAGCAAAACAAAAAAGGCTGGATATTATTCCATTCACACCAGACCCGCCACGTCTGTTGACATTAAAAGTAGAGCCCCCTCCCCCTCGTAAACCTGGAAAGAAAGTGACCAGTGTCGATGAATTGTTAAACGCTCTTCGCCATGTTGAAAAGGTGATCGCATGAAATCATTAGTGCTTGCGGAATACGATGATAACGGACTGAAAAAAAGTACTTATTGCCTCATTACTGCCGCTAAAAAAATAAGCGATGACGTGGCTGTTTTGTTAGTAGGATCACGCGCCAAAGAAATGGCTGACGTTGTAGCTAAACTAGGAGTCAAAAAAGTATGGGTCAATACCAACGAAGTTTATAACTTTGGGAAGGCGGAAAGTATTTCCAAATTATTGGCAGAGGTTGGTCAATCATTTACCCATATTTTGGCTTGTGCCTCTAGCTTTGGAAAAAATATCCTGCCACGAACTGCGGCGTTATTAGATGTCGCCCAAATATCCGAAATCATCGATATTATAGATCCTGAAACATTTAAACGGCCAATTTACGCAGGTAATGCCATTGCCACCGTGAAATCGCAGGATGTTATTAAAGTCATTACCGTACGCCACACGGCATTTACCGAAGCGGTTCCAGAAGACACAACTGCCCCCATTGAAGCACTAACCCAAGAGTTCGATCATCCACAAGCGCATTATGTGGGCGATCATTTAAACGTTTCCTCGCGACCCGAGTTGGCTTCAGCACGCATTATCATCTCTGGCGGCCGCGCCTTGCAAAACGCCGAAACGTTTAAGACCGTAATAGAACCGCTGGCCGATAAACTACATGCGGGTATTGGAGCCTCACGAGCAGCTGTCGATGCGGGGTATGTTGATAATGACTACCAAGTGGGACAAACCGGTAAAGTTGTCGCTCCTGAGTTATACATTGCTATTGGTATTTCCGGCGCCATTCAACATTTAGCCGGCATGAAAGACAGCAAAGTAATTGTCGCGATTAATAAAGACGCCGATTGCGAAATGATGCAAATAGCAGATTACGCATTACAAGCTGATTTATTTACTGCCATCCCAGAGCTAACTGAAAAGCTTTAAAGCTCTGGGACGATATCTTACCGGCTATTCACACCTCTTTAATGAGGACGTAACTCATCATTCGAGAGGGCTAAAATGTGTAAGAAATTAGGGCTCAGACGGCTTGCAAATACCCCCACCTCTACCAGATTTTGTCGAGATGCGAATGCAACCTCTTAGAAATGGACTGGTGGCACAAAATGATTTTTGGGGATATCTTTGCAGTTCATCAATCAGCGCCGTATCTTTTTTTACTATTTCCCCAGAGTTATGAATAGATTCTTTATCGTCAGTTTCTGAATGGAAATAGCCGTACTCTATGTCTTTCGCCCATTTATAGATAGGTGTATTGACCAGTTTTAATTTGTCTTCCAATAAATACGAGGAAACGCCGTGCATGATGTGTCGAATTTCACGTAAATCCTCTAATTTGCTGTTAAATTTTCTGGATTTTGGTGAAAAGACCATTAATGTGGGTACCGCTAAAGAATAATAACAAGGATTTTCCATGCTCGTTGTCGAAATATAGCCGGGTTGGATCATGGTGGGTGAATAGCGCAAATTATAGATATCCGTAAAAATCGCCTGAAGGCCTCTAATAGGGGCGGCAATGCTATTTTGAGCAACCACAAACCCTGGGTAAGTGCCAATGCCGATAGAATAAAGATGTTTCACGGTATCGGTAAGATAAGGGTTTGGTTTAAGATTTCTTGCTTCTAACGCGCATGAAAAAGCAAAATCGACCATCACCTGATTACGCAGATAAGCCGTTTCGTGCCAAGCAGTTTCTCTCAGGTATTGACGAAAGAGCTGCCATTTTGGATCGGTTCTGTTTTCCAGCCATTTCCCAGAGAAAAACAGCATATCAACAGCCCAGGGCTCTGGGAACAGCGGTGACTGAGAAAGTTCTTTGAATATCTCCCATTGATCGAGAAACTCCTTAGGTACTGAGGAAAATAGATCAAATTCTCGTTTTAATTTTTTGTAAAAAGTGATATCCGATATCTTGGGCAGCATCATGACCGACCGTGCGCCGGCGCTGATATTCCAAATATGGCCGAGATGAGTGGATTGGGAAGATTCAAGGACTGTCCATAAAGCGAAAATTTTTCCCGTGGTCATTAAACTAAACGTAACGGCTCGGTTATTTTCCATTAAATAGAGTTCAATGCTGTTATTTAACACTATCCCCATGGGCATTGTTTGGGCGTACGATAATGCGGATTTAACGGCCGGGTCTAGATCTGGATTGTCAATGGAAAGTAATTGGTGATTTTTACCCGGGAGATGAAGCACGCCTTTATCTAGGATTTTGCTGCCAAACGGGTAGCGGGCTTTAATCAGCAGATACTGATCGTCAGGGTCTAGTTTATCAATTTCGTGGGCCAGCGTGGGGTTAGTCTGAGCCACTTCTGCTCTAGCTTGTTTCCAGGTTAATTTTTCTAAAAAAGGAATGCTCTTTTTTATTGTCGTCTTGGGCATTGAAGATCCTTAGAGTAAATCCTTTGACTTCATGTGTAATCACAGAAGAGGCTTACTTTTAATTTTAGTCATAAACTGTGTATATTAATAACACAATGAATATAAATAATCACCTAAATTTAGAAATTCTCGATAATTGGTTTTAATTATCATAGGGTTATTGAGATTTCATTCTTTCAGGATGCGGTTTTTATCCTAACTATTCTTGGGGCCTGGTGCTTTATTGGGAATCACGTGGTTCTGCTATCGGAATACTCTGCTCCTTCAGAATAGATCTTGGCTCACTGTATGAGTTATTGATGATTATAAGGTATAACTCTTAGCTTAAGGATTTATTAAGTTGATGTGTGATTCGTATGATTCTCACATCTATGCCCAGTGCACAGTGAAAATGCAAACCGCATTTTAAAGTGCGACAAGGCGATGGGAGGTTTTTAAGAGGAGAAACGTCATTCTCCCCTGAGATAAGTACTCTGTGTCAAAGTCTTTTTTTATTCTCGGATGTAAGTTCACTAGATGGTTCCGAAGTCACAGGCATGCGGGAACCTCGAGGGGGAGGTAGAAAAGTCTGACTATTAGAATACGATGGAGCTACAGGGTTTTTTGGTTTTGCATCTTTATAACTTTTATATGATTTCTGAGTACTCTCTGGAATGACACAGCCATTATTTTTTAGAATTTCCAGGAGACCCAAGACTGCGTGAGCTTTTTGCTCACTAAAGTTGCGTGGCATTCGCCATCTCTGAACATCCTCTACCGCCCAATTAACGGCGTCATTTATTGTTTCCTTTCCAGATTGTTTTTCCATGAGATTTGCTAAACTTTTAATGCTTCCCGCATCTCCGTATTTGATAATTTCATACGCCAGTGTTCGGAAGTTATCACTCATTGCTGAGTCTGTACTCGAATCTTTCGTTGCCCAAAAACGCAAGATGCTCAAAGCATCTAAAGCTGTTCCCGTAGGAGTTCTATCATTGGATTGTTTAAAAAGATTCTTATAGTCTATTGGTATCCCTTTTTTTAATGAGATCCTTAATCGGCTCTCTTCAAATGACATGATTGATTGCTTTTCTTGCTTATGATCGGACATCTTTACTTTCTCTCAGTTACTATGATAATGATTTTGTGCTAATATTTTATTAATTTTACCCATTAGAAATTAACACATTATTAAAAAATCAATTTCTGAGATCTACAAGGCGAAAGGTTCCAAAAATTAAGGACTTACAGAGGGTTTTTTCAAAAAGGATAGGTTTGAAAAGGTATTTTGTGCTCTTGGAAAATCGATATATCACGATCCACAATGATCCGTAAAATTGATTATTTTTTGGGTCAAAGTGTAAGTATTTGTTTTTAAATAGGATAAGCAGATGGAGGCCTAGCTTTTGGGGCGGCCCATTTCAAAGATATTTTTGGCGGTAACAACGGCGTAATGGTTGTAGCCTAATCGGGCAATGGGTTGAAATTTGGTATAATCGATGAGGCCAGCGTCGGTTAAAATGGTAGGGTTAATATGGACCATTTCCACGGTTCCAATCACCATGCGATTAATATTGTTTTTCGTAGGGGTGGGTAGCTGAATCGATTGATAATATTTGCATTCCATCTGAATCGGAGCATCTTTTACTCGAAATGGTTTGACTAGCAAAGACGGGATATATACCAAACCGCTGTCCTCAAATTCGCTTTGTTTTCTAGGCAAATTGGCAGAGGTTTGGTTTACGGCTTCTCTTAAATCGTAGGTGGCTATGTTAACCACAAACTCACCGGTTTCTTCTACATTCAGCAAAGTATCCTTCGGTCCTCCTTCAATATGGGAATTCATAGCGCAAAACATCACCATCGGTGGTTCATCGCAAACGATGTTGAAATAACTGAACGGCGCTAAATTGGGGATTCCATCGCGAGTTATTGTGCTTAGCCACCCAATAGGTCGAGGCGTGATGCAGGCTTTAAATAAATTTTTTGGAAGTTCATTGCTATGATAGGTATGCATCTTATCCACCGTGAAATCCTTATTTCATTTGCGGATTTTTCTATAGATTAGTTCCACTAAAAAAGAAAGGATCAATAAAGCGATCATGGTATATACGGCTAACGGCGCGTGTTGAAAAGTATAAATTTCAAGCAAAATAAATAATACCAAACATAACACCAGCGAGGTTAATACTAGGGATTTTTTGGCTTGTGTTTGGTCGATAATTTTTAAATGCCCGGCATTAACGGCGGAGTAAATTAATAAAAAAGCACCACTGCCCATCATGGCGATTCCGGCTAAATCAAAAAACAAAATAAATGCTAGCACCAATAATGCGGTAATAAGTAAGCCACCCCCTGCCCCGTGCCAACGTTCGCGAACAAACACTTCTGGAAGTTCGCCATCGCGGGCTATCATATAACATACGTTGGCGCCGCCGAACAAGGTGGCATTGATCGCTGAGGCAGTGGAGAATAAAGCAGCCAAGGCTATCAGCTTAAAGCCAAACAACCCCAGAAATGGCTTTGCCGCTTCGGCTAACGCGAAGTCCCTGGCGGCGTTAATCTGACCCGTAGATAGGTTGCCTGTGACCGTGATAGCAACGGACAGGTAAATCACAATGACGATGAAAACGCTTAAGTATAAAGCCCGAGGTAGATTTTCTCTAGGGTTATGCATATCGGCTGCCGTATTGGTCACCAGCCCAAATCCTTCATAACCAATAAATAGTATCCCGGCACCAAACAGAATATTACCCCAGTGATTCCAATGGTGGGGAGAGAGATGTTCTGGATGAATAAAACACAATCCAATAGCGGCAAAAATCAGTAAGATACCGACTTTAATAGCCACAATAAATGTTTCAGCTTTGCCAACGGAGCCAGCACCCAGTAAATTCACAAAGGTAAATAGAATGATGATGCCGCAGGCAATGGCTTTTAGTAAGAGTTGGGAGGGATGATTGCTGACGAAAGTGGCACAATAGGCCGCAAATCCCTGAGCATATAAGGCAAGGGAAATAATATAACCAATCCACATAAACAGGTTAATGCCACCACTAAGGCTGCCTTTGCCCCAGCCGCGTACTAAAAACTCAACGGCTCCCCCGGCCGAGGGGAATTTAACCCCTAGTTTTGCGTATGAATAGGTCGAGAACAAGGCAACGATGCCGCCAACTAGAAACGAGACCCACATTGCCCCGCCCGATACTTGCGCCACTACACCCAATATCGAAAATATGCCAGCGCCTACCATGCCACCGATGCCAATGGAAATAGCATCTACCAATGAGATTGAATTACTCGTTCGTTCGGTCATCCGCTCCTCCTTGAGATTATGATTTGATGATATGCCTCGTTTGAAAATGTAGCATTGCTGGGCCAAGGTTCCTTCAGGGGTAATGTACAGTAGTATATCTCAAAAGCAATAACCATCGCACCATCAGTCTTGGGCTGAACGGTTACTTTGCTTTTTCTGAAGGATTGAGTCGATCAAATCGAAACTGATATACTGCAGGGAGATTTTTTATTTCTTTCTGACCTAAGCAGGTAAGGCAAAATGACTAATGAAAAGATATTAACGACTCTGTCGGAAAGAAAAACCCATGCTATCGTAAGAACCTTACTTTTGTTGATGCCCATTATTGGGATGGCGGTGGATCTAGTGGCACCCTCATTGCCTGCCATTGCGACAGACTTGCATGTTTTGCCCAGCGTTGCCAAGGGTGTTATTGCTATTTATTTGTTAGGGTATGCGCTGGGTAATTTTATCAGCGGTTTTTTGACGGATGCCTGGGGTAGGCGCCAATTACTACGGCTGGCCTTATTTGGCTTTGCACTGTCCAGTTTAGCAGCAGTTATATTTCCCACCATCCACGTTTTATTACTAGTCCGATTTTTGCAAGGATTCACCATCGGTGGTGTTGCGGTAATAGCTAGGGCTATTTATGCGGATATTTTACCTGCCGAAAAACTGATCCGAATGGGGCCATTAATAAGCACCATGTGGGCCATAGGGCCAGTCATCGGTCCGGTGTTGGGTGGCTATTTGCAATTTTATTTTGGCTGGCAAGCCGGGTTTTATTTTTTTGCATTCATTTCATTCACTATGTTGGTAGCGGTTATCGTGGTTGTTCCAGAAACACAGATGCATCGCCATGGCTTGGATATTAAAACGATGCGTAAGAACTTAACCGAAGTGGTCCGTAATCGCTTATTTATGGCTTTAGCTATAATCATGGGATTAACTTATTCGTTGATCGTGGTCTTTAACACCACCGGGCCTTTTTTGATTCAAACCGAATTCCATAACACGCCCGTATTTTTTGGTCATTTAGCGCTTTGTTTGGGGTTAGTGTTTTTGCTGGCAACGATTATTTGCCGATCTTTATTAAAGCACTTTGAAACTGAGTACTTGTTTTTAATTTTGATTCATGTGTTTCTGGGTTTAACGTTTTTGTTTGTCATCGCCAGTTATTTTTTCTCGCAAAGCATGGTTTTAGTAACAGCGGGAAGCATGCTGATGTTTTTTGCTTCTGGGTTTATTTTTCCGGCCTCGATGGGAAAAGGCATGTCGTTGTTCAGTCATATCGCCGGTACGGCCAGCGCGCTGATGTATCTCGTCAATATACTGCTAACGAGTTTATGCTCATTCCTGATGAGTTTCGTGAATATGAGCAACGCTATTCCACTTATGTGGATTTATTTTCTATTAATGGGATTCTGTACAATAATTTATTGGTGGTTGATTCATCGTTCACCTCCGCCCCTTAGATAAATTGGCAACTTAATTGGCTATTTATCTAAGCTGCAAACATAACCTTATGATTAAACGTCAAGTCACCTGATAGATTAGGCACCCAGGCTTGATCCATCAGGTTCTATAGCCGTCAGCGGCTTTTTTTCTTCAGCCAAGAATAGATACATAGCTGGCACCACGAATAAGGTGAATAAGGTGCCAATGGAAATACCAGCGGCAATAACGATACCGATATTGAACCGACTGACGGCACCGGCGCCGGTGGCGATTAGTAGAGGTACTACGCCTAGCACCATAGCGGAGGTTGTCATTAGAATCGGGCGTAATCGGATGGCAGCAGCCTGTTCTATCGCTTCGCGTATACTCTTTCCTTCTAATTGTAAATCATTTGCGAACTGGACAATCAAAATACCATGTTTACTGATTAAACCAATCAGCGTGACTAGCCCTACTTCCGTATAAATATTTAAACTGACGCCATGGAAACCTAAACTAATGAAAATCATAGCGCCGCAAATAGACATAGGCACACTGATTAATACAATCAGTGGATCTCGAAAACTCTCAAATAATGCCGCCAGTGAAAGAAAAATAATTAATAATGCAAAGAAAAACGTCACGATGAGGGCATTGCTTTCCTGCTCAAATTGCCGCGATTGACCGGCGTAATCAATGGTATAGCCTTCTGGTAATATCCCCTTAGCGATCTCGTTTAACTTATCTAAAGCCTGACCTTGGGTAACACCCAGGCCTGGAACAGCGGAAATAGTGGCGGAATTCAATTGTTGGAAATGATTCAATAGTTGCGGGACGACGTTCGTTTTAAATTTAATAATGGTCGATAACGGAATGGATGCCCCACTCTGAGTGGTAATATAAAAATTTTGGAGTTGCGAAAAATTAATACGATTATTACGTTGGACTTGAGGAATGACCTTGTACGAACGGCCCTGCAAATTAAAGTAATTCACGTAGTTTTCACTGAGGTTTGCCGACAACACATTACCGACATCTTGCATGGTTAAGCCCAGCTGAGAGGCTTTGTCGCGGTCAATATCAATGTTAACCTCTTGTTTATCGTATTTTAAATCACTATCGACATACAGGAATAGACCGCTATTTTTCGCTTGTTGCAATATATTTTGAGCCACTTCATTCAATTGTAAAAACGGTTCCGTGGTCTGAATCACAAATTGCACGGGCAAACCACTGCCACCGCCTGGCAAAGGCGGGCGCTGAAAAGCGGCGCCTTGAATACCGGGTATTTGGTTGAGCATACGTTGCACCACCGGCACCAATTCCATGGCGGTACGGGAGCGCTCTTCCCAGGGCTTTAGCCCATCACCAACCAAGGCGGTATTAAAGCCATTAATGCCGACCAAAGTAAACGATCGATCCGTTTCATGGTAGGTTAGCATTTGACGAGTTGCCTCGCGGGCAAATAATTGCGTTTGACCTAAATTGGCATTGGCGGCAGCGGTTAATTGGCTAATGATAATGCCTTGGTCTTCTATCGGTGCTAATTCTGATTTAGAGGTGGCGTATAAAAAATAAATACTCACAAAAATAAGCACGGCGAATACCGCTGTTACCGGTAGAAAATCCAAGGAAGTGTGCAACCAACGTTCGTAATTGTTTCGTAAATTGGCGAACATATGATTAACCCCAGCCACAAAGCTATGTTTATGCTGCTCATGATTAGTCGGAGGTTTGAGTAATTTTGAGCACATCATGGGGGATAATGTCAGTGCCACAATAGCAGAAATCAATACCGCACCAGCCAATGTAAATGCAAATTCCGTGAATAGCGCGCCGGTTAAACCACCCATAAAGCCGATCGGTGCATACACAGCAATCAACACCACCGTAATGGCAATAATGGGGTTGGCCAATTCGCGTGCGCCCTGCAAGGCTGCTTGAATGGGTTTCATACCATCGGCAATATGCCTATCGATATTTTCCACTACGATAATGGCGTCGTCCACCACCAAACCAATGGCTAGTACTAATGCTAATAATGTCAATAGATTGATGGAATAGCTTAAGGCCAGCATCATAAAAAAGGTACCGATCAAAGATAACGGTATGGCGACTGCTGGAATGCTGACGGCGCGAAGATTACCTAGAAATAAGAAAATAACCAAGGTGACAATCAGCAAGGCTTCGCCTAATGACATCAGCACTTCATGAATAGAGGAACGAACGTAACCTGAGGCGTCGTAAACAATGCGGGCATTGATTCCGGTGGGTAATTGTTGCTGAATGATGGGAAACATGTTGCGAATTTGATTGGTAACGCTGAGCAAATTAGCTTTAGGTGTCACTTGGATACCAATGTAAACAGCAGGCTGGTTATTGAAACTGACCGCGGTATTATAATTCTCAGCACCTAGACTAACATTGCCCACGTCTTTGAGCCGAATAATAGCGCCGTTTTGAGCCTTGACTATCAAATTCCTGAATTCATCGACGGTATGCAACCCAGTCGAAGAGGCCAGGTTAATGGTAATCATATTGCCGTCAGTACGCCCCGCCGCTGAAATAAAATCATTGGCGGCCAAGGCATTAAATACGTCACTCGACGTTAATCCATAAGCCGATAATTTAACAGGGTCTAACCAAGCTCTCATGGCAAATAGGCGCTGACCAATAATTTCTGCCTGCTGAACGCCATCCACGGCTTGCAATTTCGGTTGCACCACTCGGATTAAATAATCGGTAATTTGGTTATTATTAAGTACCTTGCTATAAAAACCAATGTACATGGAATCAATGGTTTCCCCTATAGCAATAGTAATAACCGGTTGCTGGGATTGTTTGGGCAATTGATTTAATACGGCATTGACCTTGGTGTTAATATCGCTTAAGGCTTTATTCGAGTCATAATTCAGTAATAAGTTAACAAGAATGGTGCTGACGTTTTGATTACTGCTGGACGTCATGTAATCAATGCCAGTGGCTTGCGCAATCGAATGTTCTAACGGAGTGGTGATAAAACCGGCCATGACGGTAGGGTCTGCACCAAAAAACACCGTGGATATCGTAATAACGGCATTTTCAGTAAATGGGAATTGACGTATGGTTAAAAGACCAACCGAGCGCAAGCCTAACGATAGTATTAACAAGCTGACTACCGTAGCCAGCACTGGACGCTTGATAAATATATCGGTAATTTTCATTTATTCCTCCGATAGCTTGGGGTTGGCACTATCCGAGGGTTTTATTTTGTTGTTAACCACCACCTTACTGCCGTTGCGTAAATTTAATTGTCCGGCAGTCACGACGGTATCACCGACCTTTAAGCCAGATAACACGGTAATTTGATCGCCCCGTGTTTCACCGACAGTGACGACCGTTTGTTGCACGGTCGATTCTTTTTTACCTTTCGTGACGATGTAAGCAAATTCGCCATAAGGATTAAACGTAATCGCAGTCTGAGGTAAGGTCATGAATTTCTGGAGGGGTCCATTTTTTACTTTTGCATACACGAACATGCCCGGTTTTAGTAAATACCGTGGATTAGCCAGAGTGACTTCGACTTCGACGTTACGAGTGGCAGGATCGACCATGGGTTCAATTGTGGTAATCCGACCCCTAAATTTACGTCCGGGAAAGCTATCACTGGTTGTCGTCACCACCATACCCGTTTCCAGTTGACTCAGCATTTGTTGAGGCAGATAAAAATCGACGTAAAGAGGATCTAACGATTGTAAATTGACAATTTTATCTCCTGGATTCAAATACTGGCCGGGATTGATGGCCGATACACCTAATCGACCGGTAAACGGCGCATGGATAATCTTTTTTTCTACAGTGGCGGCTTGCTCAGCCACTTGTGCTTCATCACTATTTAAAGTAGCGACATCGGTATCCAATGTCTGCTTGCTCACAGCGCCAATCGCGAATTGTGCTTTATCCCGGTGATAGGTGATTTGGGCTAATTTTGCCTGCGCTTGTAAGGAATGCAGTTGTGCGACATCGGTATCCGTATTTAGGTCGACGAGCAATTCGCCGCTTTTCACATCACTGCCGGGTTTAAAATAAATGGTACGCACCATGCCGGCTAATTCTGTCGTTACATTGACACCACGTACCGCACGCAAGCTGCCAACGGCTGTTACATAGGGTTGCCACTCTTGTTTAGTCACTTGCGCGGTCGAAACCGTGATGGGCCTATTTCTAGTGGCTGCCATGGCACGGCCAATGAAAAAATGGGCGATTCCTTTCAGTGCAAATATACATAAAAATAAGATCGCCATGATCAACAACATGGCGACCATTGCTTTCTTTTGATGCACAGAAGTTTTATAAAATGACGCCAAGGACCTTCTCCAATGGGGTTTCCGGGATAGTCGATGGGGGGATAGCCGGCACATTCCACCAGCCGCCACCCAACGCTTGGAACAAAGTCGCCGTATCGGCATAACGCGAGGCTTGCGCTTGGATACGACCTAATCGAGCCTGTTGGTATTGGACTTGTGCAGTCAATAAGTCGAGATAATTGGCGCCCCCTAATCGGTATTGCCCCTGCGTTAGATGAAGAACAGCGCGTGCTGAATTCTCAGCCTGAGTTTCTGCGCGTAAAGCCTGGGCATCGATTTGCAGTGCTCGTAAACTATCGGCGACATTTTGAAAGGCTTGTAAAACGGTTTGCTTGTATTGAGCTGCTGCTTGTTGGTAAGCGGCTATGGCGGCCCGTCTTTGCGCGGACAAAGTGCCGGCATTGAAGACGGTCTGCATGACCTGCCCTGTGATATTCCAAACAATCGTCTCAGGATCAAATAGCTGGTTCCAATGGTTGGCCATAGAGCCATAATAGCCCGTGATGGTGAACTGCGGCAGCATATTGGCTGTTGCCACTCCGATGTTAGCACTGGCCGCGTGCAACAAGGCCAAAGAGGCTTGCACGTCAGGACGTTGCGCCACTAATCGCGACGGCAAACTGACGGGCAGCTGAGTGGGTAAATGGAATTCATTGAGTGAAAAAGCAGGCAAATAGGTTTCACTGGGCAACCGACCCATTAACACCGCTAATGAGTGTTCCGATATCGTCAGATTCTTCATCAACGGTGGCAAACTGGCAATGGTCTGCGCCAGCTGCGCTTGCTGCAGTAACACAGAGGTTCTGGCCACCGCTCCTAATGCCAATTGCTTACTAATTAACGTCAATAATTTAGATTCGCCGTCAATCAGTTGTTGGGTTGCCTCTATTTGTTCACGTAATGAGGCGATGGTAACGGCTGTTGTGACGACATTGGCGGTTAACGTGAGGTAAGTGGCTGTTAGCTCATAGCGTTGATAGTCGGCTTGGGCGCCCAAAGCCTCAATTTGGCGGCGTATACCGCCAAATACGTCTAAGGTATAGGAGGCACTGGCCAGCGGGGTATAAACACTGAATACGCTGCCAGGGGTATTCTGGCCAAACTCACTACCGGCAAAACGCTCCCTAGTGTCACTAAAGCTGGCAGTCACCAAGGGAAATAAAGCCCCTATCTCCGCGCGTTGGTTCTCTTGAGCTTCGCGCAAGGCAGCCTGAGCGGCTTGAATATTGGCATTGTGAGCAATACTGTAGTCAATTAAATCGTTTAATGGTTGGCATCGGAACAAGGCCCACCAGATGCCTGGGATATCCAATCCGTAAAGAAAATGTTGAGCAGACCCGCCTTTGCCTTTGGAGCTGATGGTGCCAAGCGCTAAAGGATCCGGCGTGTAAGAAGGGGTAGCTGGTGGTGCCGGAGCATGAAAATTAGGCCCGACAGCACATCCCACCGAGATCAGTGTAAGAACAACCAGTAATAGAAATCCTTTCAAATGTCCCATTCCTTGGTGAATATTTGGGTGAGTATAACATGACCCTAAAAATAAAATGGATATTTTTTATGACTACGTAATTGCAAAACATATTTCATGTAGACTAGAATCTCGCCTGGACAAAAAATGTGCTGATGGATGGCGTTGAGGAAATATGTTTTCACGACGGATGCTAAAATCAGATAGATAAACTCTCTTAATTTCTAAAGGAAACGACATGCCAAGACCAAAAAAAATGATACGTAAATCAACTAAAATAAAAAAAACCGGCTTAGCGGCCAAAATATACGCATTAAAAGCGAATATCGAAAAAGATAATGCCAGCTTAGCAAAAGCTTATGTGAAGGCCTTAGCCGATTTTGATAAAGCGATTTTGCGTATTACTAAAGCATTATCGAAAGAAAAAAGTAAACCAGGTAAAGCCAAAGCATCTGGCCGTGGCCGTCCTAGCAAATTGGCAAGTGTTGCGAATAAAGCTTTGTCGTTAGATTTAGAAGCCTTAAAATCGCAAAAGAATGATTTGCAGGTAGAATATAAACAATTTCTTGCACAACAAAAAGCCTTGCAGAAATTTTCTAAGGCTTGGACGAAGAAAGTAAAATTGGCAGAAAAGCCTAAAAAACGCCGAGGTCGTAAGTTGGGTGTGGCTAAACAATCAACTAAGAAGGAAGAGTCCTACTCTGTATTTGAAGAGCCGGTGCTGATGGTGGAGGAAATTTAACTCGGTTCCGTAACAGCTCAGCCCGAGAATGGAAACGTTCGTATTTTAGTCGAGTTTGAGGAGAAAAATTTTCCCGCCAAAATCGGCAAAATACGAACGTTTGTGCCAAAGATATGGGGTGCCTGAGCTCACGCGGTTCCTGGAAGCGCGGGCAGGTTGCCCGCGTTCCGAGAAAATATTAGCGTCTGAGTAATAGTGCTATTAGTGCTCCAACAGCCATGGCAACGCCCACCGATTTAAAGGGGTTATCCTTTACGTAGACACCGACGGCATCGCGTGTTTCTAGCGAGTGTTTTTTTACTTCAAACCCCGCCTTTTCTAACTTGTCGATGGCCTCTTGATAAACAGACTTGACTACATCTGTAATTTTTTCTTTATCAAATGCTTCGGAGACCCTATTTTTGAATTGATTCAATTCTTGGTTCATGGCAATTCTCCTGAAAAATGTAAATTTACTTCAAAATTATAGTACAGTTCACGGTTATTTGCATGAACTTACCGGTGCAACAGCTTTAAAATACTCACTAGACCTGCCAGCAAAGCGAGAACATCTATTTTATGTTTATCAACGGCAGCCGTGTTTTTAGCCCCTCGGTGTCGAATGGGACGATGAGGATGCTTTTTCTTGTAAAGAATGGCCCCCGTAATCGCTAAGCCGCTGAGAGTAGCCGCGGTAATCGTCACGGCAGGGGATGTCATTGTTTTTTTTACCTGCTGATAATTTGTGTGTACTTTTGATTTTCGAGCCTTAATTTTGAGCTCTAAGGCTTTGATTTGTTTCTTTAAACTTCTTGGGCTATTTTTCATGGGTGTGTTCTCTTCGACGTAAACTGGCGCAGGGTGGATTTTAAATTTAAATTCTTACGCAAATGTAAAACCACGCATAAGGCGATGACGGCGACCAGCAAGTTGACTCCCATCACAATCAAAAAAGACAAGATCCAGGTCAGGTGTAGATAAACCAATATGGCTATGATTAATCCTAAAAAGCATAACCAGGCGGAGGTAAAGAAGAACAAAATTAAGACAACTAAGGCAATGATATAAAATAGACTGACGCCAGCCAGACGCATTTCGAGTAGCGATAGCTGCAAGGTATCACTGAAGGTAGCCGATGTTTCGTGCCAAATTTCTGCCAAGGCACGAAAGAAGCTCGTTTTTTTAACGTTTGGCTCTGCCATGGCTTAACGTCGCAATAATAAGGCTAGTGTGGCCCCCATTAACATCGAGATACTGACGGCTGTAAAGGGATTGGCGGTGACATAGTCGTGTACGGCATGACGAAGTGGTGTGCCTCGTAATTTTATTTTATAGCCTGATCGTTCTAGAAGAGCGATGAGCTGATCGACGGAACCTTCAGCCGCTTGGACTAGTTGGTCTTTGGAAACGTCCCCGGAGGACAATTTTTTGCTATCTGACATGAGAAAACCTCCTGTTTATTCGGCCATGGTAGCCTTTGGTTTAGATGAGCTAAGTAGCTATCAGTCTAAGTATAGAAGATATTTGGAATTCTGTAGGATCTGCCACAAAAAGCTACACATTTTCGAGCATCCTACGTACAATAACTGCCTATGTCGCTCGCGAACCCTTTCCATAATACCCCCGCTACCCCCTTATCTTGGTGGCTCGATTCTTTATTGCTTATTGCCCTGATAGGGCTACTGTTTGGCAGTTTTCTGGGCAGCCGCGCGCTTATGGTGCCAGATGAAGGTCGTTATGCGGAGATTGCTCGTGAGATGGTCACCAGCGGTGATTATGTCACTCCCCAGCTCAACAATATAAAATACTTTGAAAAACCGCCTTTCTTTTATTGGCTGGAATCCGCATTTATCAAAGCGTTTGGAATGAATGAATGGAACTTACGCTTACCACCTGCCCTATTTGGCCTAATCGGCTGCCTTTTTGTTTATCTCGGAACTCGCAAATTATTTAATCGCCGTTCCGGACTCCTAGCCGGCTTGCTATTAGCAAGTAGTGGTTTGTATTTTACCATGTCTCACTTTATCACGCCAGACATTGTTTTTACCGTGCTGCTCACCGGCAGTTTATTGGCTTTTCTTCTCGGCGTTAATGAACCCGTCACGTTCCGGCGAAATATTTATTTTTTATCCATGTATGCGCTAGCAGCCTTAGCTACGTTGACTAAAGGTTTAATCGGTATCCTTTTTCCCGGAATGATTATTTTTCTTTGGTTATGCTGTATGCAGGAGTGGCGAATTTTAAAACAATGTTGCTTAATCACAGGCTTAGTCTTGTTTCTCTTGATCGCAGTCCCGTGGCATTTAATGGTACAAAACCGTAATCCCGAATTTTTTCAATTTTATTTTATCGACCAGCATGTCCTGCGTTATTTTACCAACTACGCGCAAAGAAGGCAGCCGTTGTGGTTTTTTCCGACCGTGGTCGTTGCCGGGTTTTTCCCATGGGTATGTTTTCTGGTCGCGTCATTGGCTATTCAGTGTCGAAAAAATTTTACGATAGCCGGCTGGCGACAATCGCTTAGCCAGCTGTGGCGACAACGACAACAATACCGCAACCTATGCTTCGTGATAATCTGGGCAGTTAGCATCACGGTCTTTTTTACCTTCTCTAAATCGTTGCTGATTGCTTATGCCCTGCCAGTGATGCCGCCGCTAGCTATTCTAGTGGCGCTTTATCTCTCATCTGTAGGAGAGAAAACGCCCTTATCAGAACTTTCTTGGCCATTATTCATCACTGCTTTTTTACTGTTTTTGGGTGCGCTCATCGGTGTCATTGCCATCCATCCCAATCACTTGAGTGCCTGGTATATGACAATGGCATTGCTTTTTTTCAGCAGCATTTTATTGGGCATGCTTTATTTTTATCAGCGCACGCTTGCTATGCTTATTGCTTTGTTTTTCTGTATTAGTGCTTGCCTTATCTCTCTGAATTTAAGTTTCGAAACCATAGACAGTCGCTCCACTAAGCCCTTAGTGGCTGATATTAAGCCTTTATTGCCCAATACGACGCTGATCGCTTACCAGTATTACTACCCCGATCTGTCGTTTTATTTACAACAACACATCATTTTTGCCAATTATACCGGTGAGCTGGCTTTTGGGTTGCAGCACCAAAACCATGTCGATTGGGCTTTAGACAAAGATACCTTTATTATGCGTTGGCTAAGTCCCGAACGCATTGTTATCATAGCCCGCCGTTATGACTATGATTCACTCAGGCATGATTATCCGTTTCTGAAATTTTATGAATTGGCGCAAACATCCCATGATATTTTACTAATGAACCAACCCCTATGAAATGGCTAGTTTTCCCTTGGTTACTTTGTGGCGTATTTTTAAATGCGGTGGCCCAGCTATTGTTAAAAGCGGGTTCGGGGCAGGTCTCAAAGCTACGACTGAGTTGGGATAGTGTCATACCTTTTGGTTGGCAGTTGGCCAGCAGCCCTTATTTGCTCATGGGTTTACTGTGTTATGTCGTGAGTGTGGTCATTTGGATTGGGGTTTTATCACGCACGGAGGTCAGTGTCGCCTATCCTATGATTAGTTTAGGGTATGTGGTCAATGCGATTGCCGCGTATTATTTATTTAATGAAAATCTATCCGCCCTTCGTTTTAGCGGTATTTTTTTGATTTTAATTGGCGTTTTAATTGTCGCACGTAGTTAAAAGAGATCACTGAAGGCCATTCATCATGTCAACCCCCTACATTAGCGTTATCCTGCCTGTTTTCAATGAGCAGGCAAATCTGGAAAATTTATGCGCACGGTTGCTTAGCGTTTTAAATCAGTACGGCAAACCCTATGAAGTGATATTCACCAATGATGGCAGCACTGACCAATCAGCAGCGGTTTTACAAATTTTATATCAGCGCTACCCTCAGCATATTCGCATCATTCATTTGAATGGCAATTACGGTCAACATCCCGCCATCATGGCCGCCATGGAAAAAGTACGAGGACAGCTAGTGATGACCATGGATGCCGATTTGCAAAACTTACCGGAAGACATTCCTCGCTTCATTGAAAAAATCGAAGCGGGTTATGATGTGGTGTGCGGCTATCGGGAAGATAACCAAGATACCGTGTTACGACGGTGGTTTTCAAAACTACAACACCTTTGGCGTGCTAAACTAATTGGCAATGTCGCCATGAAAGATCAAGGCTGTATGTTGCAAGCCTATCGTCGTCACATTGTCGATGCCATGGTCGCTAATCGAAACGCGCCGGTATTCATCAATGCGCTGGCCTTAAGCTATGCCCGCAATCCGACAGAGATTCCGGTCTCTCACGCCGCGCGTACAGCGGGGAAATCTCATCGTATTTATCAGTTCGTTCGCACTAATTTTGATTTAATCACTAATTTTTCGTTAGCGCCTCTGCAAGCGTTTACGTTTTTAGGTATTTTTATTTCCGCATTAAGCGGTTTACTGGTGGTTTATTTGCTCCTTCGACGGCTATTTGATGGCCCGGAAGTGCAAGGAGTGTTTACGTTATTTACCGTTGCTTTTTTCTTTGCCGGCCTGTGTTTATTGGGACTTGGCATTTTAGGTGAATATATAGGTCGTATTTATCAGCAAGTGCGCAAACGTCCGCGCTTTGTTATTCGTCGAATAGTGGAAAAAAAGGGTTTTATTCATGAGTCTTAAAATTTTAATCTTAGGTGTTAACGGTTTTATTGGTAATGGTTTAACGCGAGCGATTCTCAGAAATACCGACTGGGAAATTTACGGCATGGATATGGCAGCGGATAAACTGACGCAAAGCCTAAAAAATCGCCGCTTTCATTTCATCGAAGGGGATATTGATATCAACAAAGAGTGGGTAGAATATCATATCAAAAAATGCAGTGTCGCTTTACCCTTGGTGGCAATTGCCACTCCAGCCTCTTATGTGAAAGAACCACTACGGGTATTCGAACTTGATTTCGAATCTAATCTGCGGATTATTCGCCAATGCCTTCAATACCAGACCCGGGTATTATTTCCCTCTACGTCTGAAGTCTATGGCATGTGTGGCGATGAGGAGTTCCACGAGGAAAGCTCAAAATTAGTAGTCGGCCCCATTGAGAAGGAGCGCTGGATTTACTCCACCAGTAAGCAATTACTCGATCGGCTTATCTATGCTTATGGCAAATACCGAGGCTTACAATTTACCATTTTTCGGCCCTTCAACTGGATAGGTCCTAAACAAGATAATGTCTTCTCCACTAAAGAAGGCAGTTCGCGAGTGCTCACTCAATTCATCAGCAATATCATTCATGGTCATGATATTAAGTTAGTCAATGGTGGTAAGCAACGGCGCAGTTTTACGTTTTTGGATGACGGTATCGATTGTTTGATGCGCATTATTGAAAATAAAAATGGTTGCGCTGAAGGTAAAATTTTTAATATCGGCAACCCGGCTAATGACATTTCTATTAAAGAATTAGCGGAACTGTTATTGGCTATGGTCAAAAACTATCCCGAATATGCTAAACGGGCTGAGCAAATGCGTATTGTCAGCATGGAGGGTGAGGAATACTACGGCGCTGGTTATGAAGACATCGCCGCCCGTATTCCGTCCATTCGTAATGCTCAGCAGTATTTGGGTTGGCAACCAAAGACCGATTTACCCACGGCACTTCGGAAAACCTTGGATTATTTCTTAGCTCCGGAAAAGCAGCGGATGATTGCTTAAGATGTATTTCTTATCTGCCGACGATTACTAATGAATACCAGCAGTGAAAATGCACCCAATACCATCATGGTCAGGGCAAGTACGTCGGTGGATTTTACCGGCCACTGCATAATAAACGTGCCGATAATCGAAGCGAATAAAAACTGCATACAGCCAAGCAAAGCCGCTGCGGAGCCCGCGATTTTTTTGAAGGGTTCCATAGCCCCACCTGCCCCGGCCCCCATCATAAACGAGCCGCCCAGGCCAGCCATGATGCAAGGAATGATATATTGAGCAATGCTGAGGCCGCTTATTCTATTCCATAGCCACATGGTTAAGCCAGCGCATAACAATAAACTGGTACCCATCACAGCCACTCGGAAGGCGCCCATTCTACCGGCTATTTTGCCACAGATCAGGCTGCCAAAAAAAAATGCCAAACCCACCAGAAAAAAATAATAACCAAAATCTTTTACCGGTATGCCTAACAAATTAATAATGATATACGGCGAGGTGGAGAAAAATACAAAAAACATCATCATGCCAGCAGTGGAACAAGAGCTATAGGTGATAAACGAACGATTTTTTAAAATTTGCCAGTAACGTAACAATAGATGTCGATCTAAAGGGGTACGATTCTCTTGGGCTAATGTTTCTTTGATCTTGGCAATGGCTAATGCGAATATGAGTACCGCCATTATCGTTAAAAAAATAAATCCTGCCCGCCAATTAAACCAATGGAATAAATAACTGCCGATAATCGGTGCAAACAAGGGCGACATGCCAATACCACAGTTTAAAAAACTGTACACCTTTGCCGCCTCTTTTCCTGAGAATTGATCCCGGACGATGGCAAAAGCCACCACCAACATCCCACAGCCACCCAATGATTGCACGACGCGTGCGATGATGAGCAACTGGATGGAATTAGCCAGGGCGCATAGGCCAGAACCCAGCATAAACGAAAGGGTACTGAACAGCATGACTCGCCGCCTACCGTATTGATCGGAGGCAGGGCCAAGCCATAATTGCCCCAGGCCAGTTGCCAACATAAATAAGCTGAGTGTGAGTTGGACACTGGCCTGACTGGCGTGTAAGGCTTCCGTCATTTTGGGGATGGCCGGGATGAAAACATCCATGGCGAAGGCAAAACTAAACACGAAAGGAGATAGCAACAGCACTAAGGGGAGAATATTGATCTTTTTCATCGGCTTCCAGTCATCACTTGATAGAATCTGCTTTAGTGTATCAGACCCTTTACCAATGTGACATGACCAGCTTGCAAGCTATCGCTATCCCCTATCCCAACTTCTAAAAAGTGAACACTGTCCCCCACCATCAATTCATTGAATATCTGATGAGTGACATTGCTGGCATTAAAGTAAAACTCACGGCCAGTTATATCTTCAATGAAACCATAATCTGTAAATAATCGAACAATTTTGCCGCTGGCTTTTTCGCTATGTGCTTTGACTGCACCTCTTTTTCGGTGGGCAAAATGGGCTATTTGCTTCTGCATGGCTGCGAACGCGTCTCGGATGACCACGTATAAATCTTCGTCTTGTTTATGATTAACGACTAACCGTTTACCCGGCACACCTAATTCAATGAGGGCGGCAAATTCTCGGCCTTGGTGTTGGTGTTTTTGGGCTAATTCAATGACCACTTTGCAGAACTCAATCTGGTGGTAACGTTTCGTTAATTTATCCACTTTCTGGCGAATTTTAGTTTCAATCGCAGCGGAGTTTGGAATTTCTCGGCAGGTGATTTCTAAGGATAAGTCACTCATAGGGTTCTCCTAAATTTTTTATAATCGTTTCCCCTGAAGTATATGGAACGCGTTTACCCATGTTAGTGCATGGGTAATTTTTTCGGTTTGACTAAACGCTCAAAATCTTTATACGCTATTTCCAATAAGTCACTGTGTGTGCAAGCATTAAACGCAATGTATCTATCATGGGTCAATTTATCATCAATAAAAACATCCATATTATATAGATTACCGATGGGCGGCATAGCGCCTATTTCGCATTCTGGAAAATATTCACGAAAATCGCGCTCAGTGGCTAGCTCAATTTTTTTATTTTTAAGCCAATGGGCAAGCCAATGAACATCTAGCCTAATATTAGCCGGTTCAACTACCATCGCTAATTTCCCATCAATTTTCACCATCACCGTTTTAGCGAGCTCTTTACCCGATACGTGTGACAGTTCCGCTGTTTCTTGAGCGGTATAAGCTGGTGTATGATGTATGACACGGTAAGGTACATGGTGCTGCTCTAAGTATTTCTTTAGTTGAGTACCAAACATAAATTCCTCCTTACAACAATAAACCTCTTATGATAAGTATAGCCCCAACTAGGGCGCTTGCTTTATAATCAACATGCAGAACTCCAGATAATTTATTGATTATTAAGGAATTTAATGATGTCGATTTCTTCTCCGTTACGCATAGCCATTATTGGCTATGGGGTTGCTGGTGCTTTTTTTCATGCACCGCTGATTGCTGCCACTGCTGGCATGGTAGTTACAGCCATTGTCACCAGTAATCCGGATCGTCAAAAACAAGCTCAGCGCGATTTTCCCGAGGCCACTATTCTTTCTTCCGCCGATGCGATTTGGCAAAACCCAGGCTCCTATGATGCAGTGGTTATTGCCACTCCTAATCGTTTCCATTTACCCCTAGGTTTAGCGGCCATGGAAGCTGGGTTGGCTGTGGTCATTGATAAACCAATGGCGGTGTCTGTCGCTGATGCTGATCAATTAATTGCGGCCAGTAAACGTACCGGTCAATTACTCACGGTTTTTCAGAATAGGCGCTGGGATAATGATTTTCTCACGGTAAAACGTCTGATAAACGATGCCCCAGAATTATTGGGGAAAATTATTCGTTTTGAATCACGCTTTGAGCGCTATCGCCCTACCCCGCGCTGGGGTTCCTGGCGTGAACAGGCGCATCCCGATGAGGGAGGCGGCGTGTTGTTTGATTTAGGTAGCCATTTAATTGACCAAGCCTTGCAATTATTTGGCCAACCTTTATCCGTTTACGCAGAAATAAATAAGCGGCGTGCTGAAGTCACTGTCGATGATGATACTTTTGTTGCTTTAGAATTTAGCCATGGCGTGAATGCGCATCTGTGGATGAGCACTGTGGTGCCTATCCCCGGGCCTCGAATGCGCATCAGTGGTTTATGCGGTGCTTATGAAAAATGGGGCTTAGATCCACAAGAGGATTGGTTGCGCGCAGGATTACGCCCAGGTGATCGCGGTTGGGGCATGGAGTTAAAAGAACACCGAGGTAAGTTAATGACCCATGCCAATGGCGTTATTTTGGATAGTCCCGTGGAAATGGTACCCGGCAGCTATGAACAGTTTTATGTGCTTTTACGCGAAGCTTTATTAACAGGCAGTCCACCTCCCGTTAATCCAGAAGAAGCTTTGAGTTCTTTAAAAGTGATAGCAGCAGCACAGCAAAGTGCCCTCGAGAAAACAGTGGTGAAATTGGCATAAGTGTCAAGAACCAAATGGCGCGCCCGGAGAGATTCGAACTCCCGACCCCCTGGTTCGTAGCCAGGTACTCTATCCAACTGAGCTACGGGCGCTTGACTGGCGGAGAGAGAGGGATTCGAACCCTCGATGGAGCTTTTGACCCCATACTCCCTTAGCAGGGGAGCGCCTTCAGCCTCTCGGCCATCTCTCCAAAAAAACACAAAAAAATACAGCAATGAATCGGCAAGATTCGGTGCTGCTTAATACTTGTTCGAAAGGAAGTGATCTGCTGCTTGGAATGGCGGGCAGTTACTTTCAGCATTTAGTATTGGTAGCTCCGGCTGGGTACCCCTTGATTTGATTCAGGCACCAAACATAGTTTGCATAGTGGCCAAGGGGAGAGTTTACACTCTCCCTCATCAAGTCAAGCAAGGAAAGTAATCAGAATTTTCCAGTATTTTTTATAAAACACCCAAAAAATTTGCCCACTTCTCGCGAACTAAAATACTATAATGCAATAATTTTATCTAAATATCAAACGTTTCAGAACTCTCTGAATTATCGTACTATTCGGAGCCTTCTTCTCTATCATCACCTTGTTCTTGTTTGATACGCTTATAAATTTCTTCACGATGGACAGAAATTTCTTTAGGCGCATTAACACCCAGGCGCACTTGATTTCCTTTGACTCCCAGCACTGTAATGGTGATATCATCACCTATAATTACAGATTCACCGATACGTCTTGTTAATATTAACATTGTAATTCTCCTTACTTTTCCCTTTGATTATAAATGACTCTCCTCCGCTCAGATTATGTACCTCACCCAATTTTTGGTGGGTACACCCTAATTATAGTCTTACTAGGTTTACCTAGCTGCCATTACTGGCATTAAGACTACAGCACTACAACTGTACTGGGCTCTGTTTAACCTCACAAAATGTTAACAGTCCCTTTTCTCACAAGAAACCTTGTACGAGCTTCTGATAAGAGCCATTATACTGCCACCTTCTGCTTTGGGCGTCGAAGGTTAAGAACTATAACGAACTTCTGTTGTAAGCGAAAGTATTAAATTGATCTGTTGACTAAAGAACACGATTCTCTTCCACTGGCTCTATATCCAAACCAAAGGCAGCGTGTAGGCTGCGAGCGCCGAGTTCTAAATATTTTTCATCAATAATCACAGATATCTTTATTTCCGATGTCGCAACTAATTGAATATTTATGCTTTCTCCTGCCAAAGTTTGGAACATTTTGGTCGCCACCCCGGCATGTGAACGCATCCCTACCCCTATCAGTGATAGTTTGGCGATTCTAAAATCTCCCAGAACCCCTTTTGCGCCCAATTTTTGCACCATATTTTCCATCAAAGCAAAAACATTTTTATAATCATCTCGTTGCACAGTAAAGGTGAAGTCAATTGTTTTATCGATTCCCGGCACATTTTGAATAATCATATCGACATCAATATTATTCTCACTGACCACAGCCAGGATATGGCTGGCTACGCCGGGCCGGTCAGGCACACCGCGCAGGGTCAGTTTAGCCTGATTGCGATCAAAAGCGATACCGGATACCAGCGGCTGTTCCATGTTGCGATCTTCGTAGCTAATCAAAGTGCCTGCCCCTTCAGAAAAGGTGGATAAAACTCGTAATGGAACATTATATTTACCTGCAAATTCCACGGCTCGAATTTGCAATACCTTTGCGCCTAAACTGGCCATTTCCAACATCTCTTCAAAGGTGATACGCTCCAAGCGCCGCGCCCTAGGAACCACGCGGGGATCCGTAGTATATACACCATCCACGTCGGTGTAAATTTGGCATTCATTGGCCTTTAAAGCCGCAGCTAATGCCACGGCAGTGGTGTCAGACCCACCTCGGCCCAAGGTGGTTATATTACCAACGACATCGACTCCTTGAAACCCCGCTATTACCGGAATAATGCCGGCTTGGAGGTCTTTTTGTAACTTTTCAACCTCCACATGCATGATCCGGGCTTTTTTATGCGCGGTGTTGGTGGTGATTCGCACTTGTGCGCCGCTATAAGAGCGAGCGGCATAACCTTTATTAATAAGGGTGATACTGAGCAAGGCAATAGCCACTTGTTCACCTGTGGCAACCAATGAGTCATACTCTCGCGAATCGGGTTTCTCGCAGATGGCATTGGCCAGATGAATTAATTTATCGGTTTCGCCGTTCATTGCCGAGGAAACGACGACCACGTCGTGGCCTTGCATTTTTGCGAGGATAATTTTATTGGCAACATGGTCGATGCGCTCTAGGCTACCTACTGATGTTCCGCCAAATTTTTGTACGATGAGTGCCATAATGTCCGTTCACAAAAAAATTTGCCTCAGGCAATGCTTTAGCTAAGTTTACTGGTTACCCATGCTGCCACGCCCGCTAAAGCTGGTTGCAGGTGTTCTACTTGTTCCCCACCACCTTGCGCTAAATCAGCCCGGCCGCCGCCTTTACCGCCCAATTGTTGTGCCACAAAACTCACTAGCTCATTGGCCGGAAAATGCGTTTGACATTCTTTACTAACACCAGCGATGACCTGTGCCTTCTCCGCCTGAATAGTCGCTAATACAACCACCGCTCGAGGTAGTTTCTGCTTTAGCTGATCCACCAATTGGCGAAGGGTATCGATATTCGCCGCAGGGACAATAGTAGCAATAACTTGGACATCTTGCACTACCGTAGCTGCTGCTATTAAATCATCCAATTGGCTGTGGCTCATCTTCTGCTGAAGCTGCTGTAATGATTTTTCTTGGGAACGATTTTTTTCCAGTAATTGCTGTAATTTAGAGGGAGTTTCGCCAGGTGTGGTTTTCAATAATCCAGCGATCTGCTGCAAATCCTCTTGCATTTGCTCTATCCATAGCAATGCTTTTGCACCGGTAACCGCTTCAATACGCCTAACGCCAGCAGCGATGCCGGTTTCAGTGGTGATCTTAAATACGCCGATATCACCGGTGCGCGCCACATGGGTGCCACCACATAATTCCACCGAAAACTCCCCCATGCTTAGCACCCGCACTTCATCGCCGTATTTTTCGCTGAACAGTGCCATCGCACCGCTGGCTTTGGCGCGATCCGCCGTCATGAATTCTGTATGGCAAGGTAAATTGGCGCGGATTTGTTGATTAACCAACGATTCCACTTCTTTCAGTTCAGCCGCGCTAAGCGGGGCGAAATGGGCGAAATCAAATCGAAGGCGATTTTCCTCAACCAAAGATCCTTTTTGCACCACGTGTTCTCCCAGAACCCGTCGCAAGGCGGCATGAAGCAAATGGGTTGCGGAATGGTTGAGCATAATGCTGTGGCGAGCAGCTGCTACTTCAGCACTCACCTGGGTACCTACTCGAAGCGTGCCCGAGATCAATTGACCGAGGTGCAGGTAAACCAGGCCATTTTTTTGCGTGTCCGTGACTTGGAAAATACCGCCCTCAAAAAACAATTGGCCCTTATCCCCTACTTGGCCGCCTGACTCCGCATAAAATGGCGTACGATCTAAAACGACGCTGGCGGTAGCACCGCTCTCTAATTGTTCGACCAAGGCATTATTCTGTATTAAGTGAGTGACGGTTGCTTCGGCACTCATGATGTCATAGCCGATAAATTCGGTTTCACCCGGTATGGATAATTCTTCTTTAGCGGCGCCAAATTGACTGGCGGCTTGCGATTTTTGCCTTTGCTTAGCCATTTGCACTTCAAAGCCGGCGTAATCGAGGGCTAAACCACGCTCTCGGGCAATATCCGCAGTTAAGTCAGGTGGAAATCCATAGGTGTCGTATAAACGAAACAGCACGTCACCCGGTATGGTTTTATCCGGTAAATTTTCCAACGCGCGTTCCAGCAATTTCATGCCTTGATCCAGAGTTTCGGCAAATTGCTCTTCTTCGTGTTGCAATACTTTTTCGACTCGTTGTTGAGCTTGGGTTAATTCGGGATAAGCGCCACCCATTTCTTCAGCGAGCGGCTTGACCAAACGATAGAAAAAAGGATTGGGTAAGCCTAGCTTATAACCGTGACGAATGGCACGCCGAATAATGCGCCTCAATACATAGCCACGCCCCTCGTTGGATGGCGTCACGCCATCGGTAATGAGAAAAGCCGCTGAACGAATATGATCGGCGATGACGCGCAAAGAGGTATGGGTGTGATCGGTCATTCCCGCCAGGTCAGCAATAGTAGTGATGAGGTGGCGAAAAAGATCAATCTCATAATTGTTATGCACCCCTTGCAATACCGCGGCTATCCGCTCAAGGCCCATGCCGGTATCTACCGAGGGTTTGGGCAAAGGAGTCAGGCTGCCATCGGCGCTACGGTTATACTGCATAAATACTAAATTCCAGATCTCGATATAGCGATCGCCTTCTTGCTCAGGGCTGCCCGGTGGCCCGCCGGGAATACCTGCACCGTGATCGTAAAAAATCTCGGAGCAAGGGCCACAGGGACCGGTATCGCCCATTGCCCAGAAATTATCTTTTTCCCCGCAACGAGAGAAGCGAGTGGGGTCTACTTTGAGTTCTTTTAACCAAATATCAGCGGCTTCATCGTCGTCTTTAAAAACCGTGACCCATAATTTTTCGGCAGGAATATGTAATACTTGAGTCAGAAAATTCCAGGCCAGCGTAATCGCCTCGCGCTTGAAATAATCCCCAAAGCTAAAGTTACCCAGCATTTCAAAAAACGTATGATGTCGGGCGGTATAACCGACATTTTCTAAATCATTATGTTTACCACCTGCGCGTACACAGCGTTGAGAACTGGCGGCACGCTGATACGGCCGCGTTTCCTTGCCCAAAAAAACATCTTTAAATTGCACCATGCCGGCATTGGTAAATAATAAGCTGGGGTCATCCGCAGGCACTAAAGAGCTGCTACGGACAACGGTGTGCCCTTGTTGTTGAAAATAATCTAAGAAATTTTTTCGTAAGTCATTGCTATTCATAGGTAGATGTCCACAGGCGTTGAATTTGCCCGACGCTGAAGCCACGTGATTGGAGAAAGTGTAATTGTTGCAGGCGTGCTTTGTCGGTTGTCGGCTTCTTGGCTGCAAATTTTTTTCGCCACAACTGTTCCAGGTTGGTTTGCCAAAATAATTCTTCTTTGGGTAATGCTTGCGTAATCAAGCTGGCCTCAACGCCCCTATTCCGCAATTCTTGCTGGATTTTTAGGGGGCCGTAACCGCGCTGACTACGGTAATCGATATAAGTCTGGGTGAAGCGTATATCGCTCAACCAGCCTGCTGTGCTGAATTCATCCAGCAGCGCCGCAGTTTCGGATTCAGGATAGCCCCGAATCCGCAGCTTTTGCAATAATTCGTGTCGAGAATGCTCACGCCTTGCCAATAAGCGCAAGGCGCAAGCCTTCATCTCGGCCAGCGGTTCAGTGCTGTGTGTTGCCATTACTCTTCCGCTAATTCGACTTCTTCAGTCAGCGAAGGATGGGTTTTTTGCATAGCGCGCGCACGAATTTGCGCTTCCACTTGTGCGGCGATATCCGGATTGTCTTTGAAGAATTGAGCCGCGTTCTCTTTCCCTTGGCCGATGCGTTTATCACCGTAGCTGTACCAGGCTCCAGATTTTTCAACCAGGCCGTGAATCACGCCCAATTCCACCAGTTCACCGGCACGGGAAATGCCTTGGCCGTATAGAATCTCAAAATCGGTTTGTTTAAATGGTGGCGCCACTTTGTTTTTAACCACCTTAACCCGGGTTTCACTGCCCAGAATTTCATCGCCACGTTTAATGGCACCGGTGCGACGGATATCGAGACGTACCGACGAGTAGAATTTCAAGGCATTACCACCGGTGGTGGTTTCGGGGTTACCAAACATCACGCCAATCTTCATGCGGATTTGATTGATAAAGATCACCAGGGTATTGGAGCGTTTGATATTGCCGGTCAGTTTACGCAATGCTTGCGACATCAGGCGGGCTTGTAAGCCCATGTGCTGATCACCCATCTCACCTTCAATTTCGGCTCGCGGTGTTAAAGCGGCTACGGAGTCAACGACGACGACATCCACTGCGCCGGAACGTACCAACATATCGGTGATTTCCAGTGCTTGCTCACCGGTATCTGGCTGCGAGACCAATAGTTCATCGACATTCACACCTAACTTCTGTGCATATTGTGGGTCTAAAGCGTGTTCTGCATCCACAAACGCCGCCGTGCCGCCTGCCTTTTGGCATTGGGCAATCACTTGTAAGGTGAGTGTGGTTTTACCCGAAGATTCCGGGCCGAAGATTTCTACTACCCGCCCCTTGGGCAAGCCACCGACGCCCAAGGCGATATCCAATCCCAGGGAACCGGTGGAAATCACTTCGATATCGCGCAAAATACCGGCATCGCCCAGCCGCATTACGGAACCTTTGCCAAATTGGCGCTCAATCTGTCCTAACGCAGCGGTCAGGGCCTTCTTTTTTTGATCATCCATCACAGCTTCCTCATAGGGGTCATTTGAAAGCGGGTATTATTTCACAAATTTATTGAAAACGTTACCCTGGTGGAATGGTCATTGCCTGGCGAGTGCGAGCGACCGGCGCATACCCATATAAATATCCTTCTCCCATCCTATAGGGGCTTCCGTTGGTCGCCAGTTGGAGAAGGATATAATCTTATCCCGGAGGTTTTCTCACATTCCGTCGCCTGATGCTTACTTCAGTGCTTGCTCCGGTGAGAGTGGGCCTTAGCCCCTCGGAAAGGAAGCGCGACGAAGCAAGAGGCTGGGGGCGAGAAGATAGGCTCTTTTGGTCAGACCTCTTTAAATCGCCCATTTCGATACCTTTACCTACCGGCGAATTTTTCTTTTCCATGGGCGAAATTAAACCACCCGAAACGACACTCATGGCGGAAACGAGAGAATAGCTGGAGGAAGAGGAACGGTGAGCAGTAGAAGCAAAGTCCCCTTCGGCTGCCGAATAAGAAGGGCCTTGTTCTTTTTCTAAAGGAACAGGATCAGGCCCTTTGGGATAGGTTTTTTTTCTTTGATCTATTTCTGCTAAACAGGATTTATCTTTCCCCAAAAACCGGTCAAGAGCAGAATAGCGGTTATATTGGTTAACAAGTGCTGTAAATGATTTTATACCTTCGCTCAGCGAGCCTATGGCATGAGTATCCAACTTTAGGTTAAGAAATTCTGCCAGGCTTCTACTATCTTTGTGGCTTAAATGAATGATCGATCCATTACCTTCTGTTATTTTTTTATCTTTTTCATCATACTGAATAAAAGGGCCAATACTCTTTATATGGCTGACAATCCCTTTCTTTTTCAGAATGCTTACAGCGTCTTTAGGATTTTTTCCAGTCAGTAATTTGGCTTCTTCCGGCATTAGCGTATCAATTTTCTCCGCCAGGCATCTAGCCAAATGAGGAGAAAACCACATTTCACACATAAAAATATTTTTAGAATAATTGGTAAACTCGTCAGTATAAAAACTCCCAAATTCTTTTCCCAAACCAAGGATATTTTTTTTTACATAGTTAGTGTGTTCCTGAAAAGCGACTATCGTAGGTTCAGTATTGATTTCGGGGTTTAATATACACTCCATTAAAGTATCCCTGAGCGTTTTACATTTTTTGTAAAACTCACTTACTTCTAGAGTGTTTATAGGATATTCATAATGTCCCTGTTTTGAGTCAGGTGTTATCCTTTCTGTGATTAATGAAGCGTTTATCCAAGACCTCTTCGAATGACTATAAACACTATAACCAATCGGTAGTGAAAGTGAAGAAGAAATTTCCGCGGTATTTTTTTTAGGAGCGGTACTGGGTGTCGGTATTTCTACACGATCTTCACTGGCAAATAAAATGAAACATTGCTTCTTTTTATCGAAAAAATAGAGTTCGTATGGAAATAAGCCGCCCTCTTGCAGTTGTTCCAGATGCAACAAAAAACCGTTTAAATAAAAGAACAAGCCAGGCCCATTCGGCTTTAGATTTAAATAGTTAGAAAATTCTCCGAAAGAGAAAGCAACATCATTAGACTCTTGAAGTAATTTCAGTAATTCCGAATTATTCTGATCTTGAGTAAACAATTTTAAGCATTCCAGGCGAGCCTTCTTTCCTAAAAATTTATCTACTTCGAGTAATATTTCATACCCATACTCATTTCTTTGCTCCAATGGCATTGAAGTTATTCGCTTTTCAACATAGGTCTCTTCTTCCTTAGAAAGCTCTGGTTTTGCCTTGGGAGCAGTCCAAATAAACGGGATTTTGTCAAGATCAAGATATCCGTATGTGTCGAGATAGCATTTTACTGGTTTAAGTTCCGGAGAGGTTGATTTGGACTCTGATGCTGTTGATCTCATTTACCTTCTCCCTAATTATAATTATTTATGAGGGGCATTCTCTCAATTTGAGAGGCAATTCAAATTCCATGTACCTGGTATTAAGCGGAATAGCTGTACATTTTAGGAATTTTTTGGTAAAATACAAGCACGATATTATTGAGGTGTTCCCATGTCCATTACTTACATAACTTCTATAAAGACATTAACATCCCACCTTCTTACCTCCCTCCATCTCCTTAGTCTTTAAAGCCCAACAACTACCTATAATTAGCAAATATAATTCATTGAGTCCATTATCGGGCAATGCGATAATGGTCAAATTTCCAAGCGACTGAGCGCAGTTTACAGGGGTCTGCCTATGACAAACCAACCCATTATTATTTTCGATACCACGTTAAGAGACGGTCAACAATGCCCAGGGGCGGGCATGTCTTTCGACAACAACCTGGAATACGCCCGTTTAGCCGCAGAGGCGGGAATTGATGTGCTGGAAGCTGGTTTTCCTGCCGCCAGTCAAACGGATTTTATGATTGTTAATACGATCGCCCAAGAGCTCAGCGGCAAAACCGATGCCCCTATTATCGCCGGATTATGCCAAACCCGCGAAAAGCAAGTTGAGATAACCATCAATGCTCTTCAGCCCGCTGTGGCGCATCGAAAAGGCAGACTGCATATCTATTTACCGGTCGATCCGCAGTTGATGCAGGATTCCTTAGGCCAGCATGCCATCAACAAAGAACAAATTTTGAAGGATATATATCAACTCATCAAGCAAGCTTGCGATGCCGGGTTAGAAGTAGAATTTAGCGCCGAAGGTTATTCTCGAGTAAGGCAAAACTTTGATTTTGCCACCGACACTTTTCGCGCTGCCGTCAGTGGCGGCGCCACTATTCTTAACTGCCCAGATACGATCGGAGGTGCTTGCAAATTACAAGGAGCTGATTATTTTGTCGAGCACATGAATCAACACGCCGCTATTATTCGTAAAGAATTTCCCGACAAAGTCATTACCTGGTCTGCGCACTGCCATAATGATTTCGGCTTGGCTTTGGACAATACCATGAACGCCGTATTTTTTGGACCAGCAACTCAGGTCGAAGGTTGTATCAATGGTATCGGTGAACGAGCCGGGAATGTCGCTCTCGAACAGTGCATTATGTATATTAAAAATTTTGGCGCCTTAGGAAATGGTGAGCACACATTTTCCACACGGGTGAACACGGCGAAATTAAAACCCCTCTCCGATTTTGTGCATCGCTATATGCTGCCACGCCAACCCCATTGGCCGATCACAGGCGATAATGCTGCAAAACATACTTCTGGCGGCCATACTAATGCGGTGATTAAAAACCCGCTCGCCTACCAGCCATTTGACCCTTTAGAAGTAGGTAATGAAATTACTTTATCATTTGGACCATTAAGCGGCGGTAACCATGCCAAGGTAATTATTGAGCAGTTTGGCTATCGTTGTGATGAAAATGAAAAGGCCAGCATTGCGCAATTTATCAAAGATTTTTATGCCGATCGCCGCAAAGGCATCACCGATCCTGAATTATTACAAGCGTACTTGTATTTCCGCCAGCCCATTAAATGCACCGCATTTGACTACGCAAGAAATGGCAACGCGACGACGATAAAAATTTCCGGCGCATTTTTTAATCATGACCAAGGGCTTGAGCTGAGCAGTACCAGCGGCGACTCCTCGCTGGCTATATTGCATAAGGCCATAGAACAGTACTTCCCACACTTTGCGATTGATAGTTATCACAGCCAAGCCGCTACCAAAGGTATCGAAAGCTTGTGCACTAGCAAAATTACCATTCGTAATGAAGGGGGTGAATTTTTTAGTGGCGCTGGCGAAGACCTAGATATCGAGATTTCTGCCTTAAAAGCCTTGGTGATGGCGGTCAATTCCGCTTTCATCCATCAGCATTATCGGTTATCCACAGAGGTTTGATGTGAGTAAAAAAAATATCATTGATAAGATTTGGGATGCGCACGTCGTCACTCAAGTCAGCGGTCACCCGGCAGTGTTTGCGATTGATTTCACTTTATTGCATGAAGTGACGTCAGCGCAGGCATTCCAGACTTTGGCACAGCGGGGCATTAAACCCGCTTACCCAGAAAAATGCTTAGCGACTATCGACCATAGTATTCCTACCAGTAAAAACCGTAAGGTGTTCACAGACGCAGCTGCGAAAACCCAAGTGGATTCGCTTCGAGAAAATACCAAAAAATACGGCATTCCGTTTTATGATTTCGACAGTGGTCAGCAAGGAATCGTGCACGTAGTAGGGCCGGAATTGGGAGCCACGCAACCAGGCATGACCATTGTCTGCGGCGATTCCCACACGTCAACTCACGGCGCGTTTGGTGCACTGGCTTTTGGGGTTGGCACGTCGGAATTAACGCATGTGTTGGCAACCGGTTGCCTGCTGTTAACAAAACCCAAAGTCATGCGCGTGCATTTTCAAGGGCGATTGCAGCCCGGCGTATTCGCTAAAGACGTTATCATGAAGCTCATTGCAGAAATAGGCATTGGTGGTGCTAACGGGCACATTATTGAATACACGGGTGAAGCCGTGCGCACCATGAGCATGGAAGAGCGAATGACCATTTGTAATATGAGCATTGAATGCGGTGCTCGTGCCGGATTAATAGCACCAGATGAAACCACTTATGCTTATTTAAAAGGCCGACGTTATGCCCCTGCTGATGCGCAATGGCAGCGCGCTATCACCTATTGGCAAAGTTTACATAGTGATCCCGATTGCCATTACGATAAAGAAATTACCATTAATGCTGCGGAATTACAGCCCATGGTCACTTGGGGCACGAATCCTGGCCAGGCGATTGCTATCAATGAGGAGATACCCAACCCCACGGATTTACCGAACACGCAACAGGCAATGGCCATGCAAGCGTTAGCCTATGTTAAATTAGCGCCAGGCGCTCCTATTGCGGGTACTCCTGTGGAATGGGCATTTATAGGTTCCTGTACTAATGGTCGTATCGAAGATTTACGAATTGCAGCCCATGTCTTATCCGGGAAAAAAGTGAATCCGAATGTCACGCTTTATATTGTTCCTGGTTCTGAGGCTGTTTTACAGCAGGCCAGAGAGGAAGGTTTGGACAAACTATTTACAACAGCTGGCGCTGATTTTCGATTACCTGGCTGCTCGATGTGTTTAGGCATGAATGAAGATAAAGTGCCTGCCGGCAAACGTTGCATCAGTTCCACTAATCGGAATTTCGTGGGGCGGCAAGGAACAGGCAGTATTACCCACCTGGCCTCCCCTGCCACCGTGGCCGCCAGCGCCATCGCTGGAAAAATTACCTCACCGCAAAGCTATTTTAAAGGTTTATCATGAAGCCAATTACACACATCCAGGGCAAAACCTTACCGTTGGCTATGAACGATGTGGATACGGATTTAATTATCCCTGCCGAATTTCTGACCAGTATTAGTAAAGCCGGTTATGGTGAACATCTGTTTCGTCGTTTGCGTCAGGCGAATCCCGATTTTTCATTTAATAAAGAAAGAATTTGCCGGCGCGAATATTTTCATAACCCAAGACAATTTTGGTTGCGGCTCTTCACGAGAACACGCGGTGTGGGCATTGCAGGAAGCCGGCATTCAAGCCATTATTGCCGAATCTTTCGCAGATATATTCGCCAGTAACAGCGCGAAAAATGGCTTGCTGTTAATCACCCAACCCAAAGAAGTAGTCACGCAATTATTGCAATCCGCCGCTGCTGGGACTGCGACACTCGATATCGACATTACTCAACTAATTATTACCACACCAAGCCACGAAGTATTTCATTTTCAAATGGATCCATTTCGCCAACATTGTTTTATTCATGGTTTAGATGATTTGGATTATTTGCTGAGCCAACAGCCACAAATAGCAACTTATCAAAAACAGCAACAGTTTCGACAATTTTCTAGTTAGTCGTTGGCGCAAAATATAAAAATAGTGTCATTCCCGCGCAGGCGACAAGTTAAGAATGTAAAGCTGATGAGAGGAAACTCTATGACAGATGAACAGAGACAACAATGATTACAACCACTGTTAAATGACTCAAAAGAACAAAAAGGGTATGCCACGCTAGAATCAAAAGGGGAAGAGGAACACAGGCGTGGCTTGGATGAAAACAATAGCATCCTCATCCGCATCTTTACCATCTACTATCCCAGAAGATCGAGGGCCAAAGTAAGGCTTCACAAAAGCGTTATATTGTCAGTATCTAAATTAATTAACCGGACTCAATCAATGAACAGCACAACTGAAAAAAAAATTGTCGTATTAGCAGGTGATGGTATTGGCCAAGAAGTGGTGCCACAGGCCATTCGCGTGTTAACAGCGGTGGGGCAACGATACGGGCATTCATTTGCCGTATTAGAAGGTGATATCGGCGGCACTGCTTTTGACCGCTATGGTTCGCACTTCCCTGAAGAAACGAAGCAGCTTTGCCAGCAAGCGGATGCTATTTTATTTGGTTCTGTGGGTGGTCCGCTTCAACAAGCGCACTTGCCGAAATGGCAAAACTGTGAAAAAAATTCCATTTTAGCTTTGCGTAAAACCCTGCATTTAAATGCCAATTTGCGGCCGGCGCGCGTTTTTCCTGAATTGCAGGAAATTTGCCCGTTGAAAGATTCGTTGATTGCTAAAGGTATTGATATCCTGATTATTCGTGAATTAATTGGTGATATTTATTTTGGTGAGCATAAGCAATATACCGAAAATAATCTTAGGCATGCTTCTGATGTGGCTATTTACGATGAGCTGCAGATTGCTGATGTGGCTCATCGTAGTTTTCAATTGGCGCGAAAAAAACGGCAAACAGTCACGTCGGTTGACAAGGCTAATGTGTTGGATACTTCCAAATTATGGCGGGCAGTGGTGACGGAAGTGGCTGCTGAATATCCTGATGTGACTTGTGAACATATGTTGGTGGATAATTGCGCCATGCAATTAATCATTAATCCGGCGCAGTTTGATGTGATTTTGACGGCTAATTTATTTGGCGATATTTTATCGGATGCGGCAGCCGCCCTACCTGGCAGCCTGGGTTTAACGCCTTCGGCTAGCCTGAGTGATCGCGGCACCGTGGGTTTATACGAACCTTCCGGCGGCTCTGCCCCGGATATTGCCGGGAAAGACATTGCCAATCCTATTGCTCAGATTCTATCGGTGGCGATGATGTTGCGGTATTCTTTCGATCTCTACATGGAGGCTGCCGCTATTGAAAATGCCGTACAAAAAACGCTGGCCGCGGGTTTTCGCACCAAAGATATTTACACCCCGAATAAGCTATTAATGGGCACCACAGAACTTACTCAGCAAATCTTGAACCATCTCGCCTAAAGCCACTATTAGACAGGTAGAGTAGGCTTAGGATAAGGGTTAGCACTGTATCCCCTAAGGTATGCACACAACTTTTTTAGTCAAGTGTGAGTAGGCACCGGATTAACGATTAGCACTGTAAACCCCCTCTCCCGCGCGAGGAGTTTGGGCAAAAGCTGCAAACCTATTCGCGGGAGAGGGTTAGGGGAGAGGGAAAAGTCTCGCGCTATCCATTCGCCCTCTCCACCCTCTCCAGCGAACAAGTTCAGAGCCTTTATTCAAGCCCCTCGCGCGGGAGAGGGGGCTTACAGTGCTAACCCCTAACCTAATACTCACTCACAGTTGACTGAAAAAGATGAGTGTATAACCTAGGGGATAAAAGAAGGATTAGAGCGAGCCGTCGGCACCAACAATCGCAATCATTCCCACATTCCAGGAATCATTCCCATATTCCCGCAATTCTTGCCATATTTTAGCCACAATTCCATGATTTAATCCTTGCCAGGAAACTTAGCTTAGGACCCGTATTGTTTACTAAGACCTGGTTTGTATGTTTAACGCTGGTATTTATAGAAGAATTTTAGCGATTTCCCTCTTATGCGCTGTAATAACCCCCGCCGCCCTAGCCGATGACGGTATCAGCGATTTTTTTGATGATCTGGCAAACTACCTATCCCAAACCACCATCAATGGCGATATTCGTAGTTATTACTTTATCAGAGACTACACCGCTCCGGGCACCATCAACCAAACCGCGTACTCTTTAGGCGGTGATATACGCATCCTCACCGCACCTATTCTCGGTGGCTTACAATTCGGTGCGGCATTATACACAGCGCAACCCTTTGATTTAAATAGCGATAATACGAAGGCAGTTGACCAAACATTACCAGGCGATCCTGTCACGGTATTAGGCCAAGCTTACATGCAATACCAACGCCCTCATTACCTCATTCGGGCCGGCGATCAATTAATCAATACTCCTTGGTTAGGCCCTTCTGATTCGCGCATGATCCCCGCGCTGTATCGTGGTATTTATGGCAACTGGAAGCCCAATGGCCAATGGGAATTCGATGCCTTGCGTATTTGGCAAATTCAAAAGCCGTATCGCCGATGGTTTTTCCGCTACTAACCTTTACAACCCCGAAAATAACGGTACCCCTATCGCCGGTTTAGACGGCACCACCGATAAGGGTGCTCAAGCCATAGGCGCAATTTATAAAAATTCAGGGTTATCCGCGGAAGTTTGGGGCTATCAATTTTTTGATTTTTCGAAATTAGCTTACGGCAATTTTCAATATAGTTTCGCAAATAACAGCGGCATGCATCCATTAGTCGGTGTACAATTACTGGCTGAAACCGGGGATGGCGATAACGTATTGGCCGATGCTTCCAGCGGCAGTGCCCACGCCAATGCCGTGGGAGCGATCACCGGCATCGAAAGCTCGCACTTGCGATTGACACTGGCTTATAATAATGTATTTTCACACGATGGCGCGTATAAAAATGGCGATATCGTTTCACCGTATACCAGTGGTTATGCCAGCGATCCTTTGTATACCACGTCCATGATCGCCGGATTAGTTGAAAAAGCACCCGGTAGTGCGGTTAAATTAAGCGGTACTTATTTTGCTCTGCATAAAAAATTAGCACTGACCACCAGTTATGCTAGGTATTATACAACGCCTTATACACCGAATACGGCGGAAACCGACTTTGACATCACCTATTCGTTTTTGAATAGCAAGCGTTTCAAAGGTTTATCGATTCGCAATCGCTTGGGCATTATGACCGGCGACCCTACACACGGCACTTTTTATTATGACCGAATCATGCTGCAATATAGCTTCTAAAAGGAATTTCGATGCTGAAAAGGGATATTTCTAGAACTAATGTATTAATCGCCGCAGCCGGTGGCATGGTGGGCTCTGGCTGGCTATTCAGCCCCTTCATCAGCGCGCAAATGGCAGGCAGCGGCGCTTTAATCAGTTGGATTCTCGCCGCCGTATTCATGCTCTTCATCGCATTGCCACTGTGTGAATTAGGCACCATGTTCCCCGTTTCTGGTGGCATGACCAATTACCCGACGTATACCCATGGCCCAGAAGTCGGTTTCTTATTCGCTTGGGTATCTTGGCTTTCGTATGTGGTCATGACTCCTATTGAAATTCAAGCCATATTGCAATACGGGAGTCATTTTTTTCCTGGCCTGGTCCATCTCGACAACGGGGTGTCAAAATTATCGGGTTATGGCTATGGAGTTGCTATTGCCATCATGGCTTTACTGGTCGTGGTGAATTCTTTTGGCATTAAACTACTTGCAGAATGCAATAAATACGCCAGTTTCATCAAATTTATTATTCCGAGCGTGGCTATCGCCAGTCTTTTCTATACCAGCAGCTCTTTCGCTAATGCGCGACTCCATATTGGCTCGCCACAGAGCATAGAACAAATTTTTACCGCCCTTTCCGCAGGAGGCATAGCCTTTGCCTTCACTGGCTTTCAGAATGGTCTCATTTTAGCGGGCGAAGTAAAAAATCCACAACGCGATATACCGATTGCCATTCTCGGCGCCATTGCGATTGGCTTTGTTTTGTATTTTTTACTACAGTTAAGTTTTCTAGTCGCTGTTCCTGCCCAATACTTGCAAAATGGTTGGCAACACTTGCACTTTCCGGGTGATAGCGGGCCTTTAGTCGGTTTAACTTTATTACTCGGGTTGGGAACGGTCGCTTTTTTACTATTGCTGGATTCTTCTTTTTCACCACTGGGAACAGCGTTAGTATATACTACCGCCACATCCCGCATCGTGTACGGCATGGCGCAAAATAAACATTTACCCGCCTTTTTTTTAAAAACCAATCGGTTCAGCATTCCTTACTTCACGTTGATTGCCAATTTCCTGGTCGGGATACTTTCTTTTTTACCCTTACCTAGTTGGCAAAAAATGGTCGCATTCTTATCTTCGGCCAGCATTCTTTCTTATGGTATAGGTCCCATTTGTTTACTGGCCATGCGTAAATTGGAACCGACTAAAGAACGACCGTTTCGACTCTCTAATAGCCAATTACTTTGTCAACTGGGCTTCTTTGTCTGTAACCTGATGCTTTACTGGTGTGGATTTGAGGTGATTAGCAAGTTGTATTTCGCCATCTGGGTGGGGCTAATAATCACCAGCCTTCATCGGCGTAAAAATATTTGGACGCAACCCAGTGTCATTTGGTTTTTATGTTACATGAGCACGTTATTGCTATTGTCTTACTTGGGTTCATTTGGTGGCATCAATATTTTAAAATTTCCTTTTGATGTTATTGCGATTTTACCCTTTAGTATAGTGATACTCTGGTCTTCTCAACGTTGTTTGGTGAGTCACGAGAATTACTGCCTCACTCATGTGATTACTCAGAAGCGAAATGGATGAGATCAGCCATTCTGACATTTTTGATTCTTTGTTTAGGGAGTTTTCCCAGCCTCGTATTGGCTAAACCTGACATAGTTCCAGCCAATATTCCCGCTTATAACTATAATTCAGCCAATCAAATGATTCAGGCTATGTATCAAAATCCTCGTTTAACTCATACGAATAATATCAATACCCGATTAGATATGATCAGTCAGCTTTTTTTGGGTAAGCCATATCTAGAGGGCGCATTAGGGGAAGGCAAACAGAGTTATTACGATCAAAGCCCGCTGTATCGTACAGATGCGTTTGATTGCGTGACTTTTGTCAGTACCGTATTAGCATTGGCCGAATCTGTCAATTTAAAACAATTTCAGTGTACCATACAAGCCATTAATTACCGCAATAATATACCTTCTTTTACTACCCGAAATCATTTTATGGAAACCGATTGGAACCTGGAAAATGCTCGTAAGGGGTATTTACAGGATATCACACGAACTATAACTGATCAGCAAGGTAAACCCTTAGCTCTGCACGCATTTAATATCATCAATAAAGCAAATTGGTTCCAAGACATCTCTGCGGAGCGATTGAAATTTTATCAACCGATGACGCAGGCAGAATTTGCGAAAAGGCTGAGTCAATTACGTGCCCAATCGCGTTATTTTTCACCACATCAGCGGAGTCCCATTTATTATATACCTTTTTCGCAGCTCTTTGACGCTTATGGCCAGCCCAATATGTATCTATTTCGACAAATTCCTGCGGGAGCTATTATTGAGCTGATACGCCCTACTTGGCCTTCTGGGGATCAGTACGTATCGCATGTCGGTTTGACTGTTCTACAAAATGGTGAATTGATGTTCCGTGAAGCTTCTTTGGATAAGCAACAGGTCGTTGATCTGCCGTTGATACGTTATTTTGCGAGGTCTTTTCCGTTAAATGTCTGGAATGGGATTAATATTCAAAAGATTATTTTAAAAGTTAATCCTAGCTCGACGCTTCATTGCCTTACCCAATCCTCGTTGCAATAACTATTTTTTAGCTCTGGGTTACCATGCTGCGCTCTTAATGACGGGTGAGCAGTTAGGTTAACTCCTAGAAAGAGAAGCTTGGCAAAGCTTCACTTGCTTTTTCATTTTCACGACACTTCGGCAGAAATTTATCTAGAAATTCGAAGTTTTTAAGCAAACTTTTATACTCCTCTTTTGGAACATCCAGATAATAACCTTGATCGTGTGGGTTACCTGAAATAAATTCTTGCTCATAGAAAAAATTCACATCGGCCCTGGTGATTCCTTGTTTCCGCATAAAATCTGCTAGATTATCCAACTGCTTTCCCAATCGGCTAAGCTCAACTCGCCCCGTTTCTAAAGGGCTAGAAATTAGTAGCCTAACCATAGATGGGTGAAAGGAATTTTCTGGAATTTCCAAATAAACTAATCCTTTCATCGCTTTTAGCACATCACCTATTTTAAGTGCAGCGAGTATCTCTTTGCGGGTAATAAAGTTTTGCATGATTTTATGTTTGCGCTCCAACCCATCGATAAGTGACATTATATTAGTCAAAGAACCACCGCGGAATAGAATTGAATTACAAATATGCAATAGAGCATCTTTTTTGTTTTTAGATACGATACTCTCTTGAAGAGATTGAAAAAAGTCATACTCCTTCTTCTCAGAGGGAGAAGGAACTTGAGTTACCAAGTTCGCAGTTGGTTGAGGGTCGACAGGAAAAAAACGAGAAGCAGACGCTAGTAATTCTTTTTTAGAATTTTCTTCTGGATGAGTGACGACAGTACTATTACTAGAGTCATTACTAGTAAGAGAGGTACCAAGATCATTAGTACTTAATCCGGCTTTTACTTCTTTAACTTCGATTTTCTCTGCTACATCATGGTCACGTGTATGATTTATTTTTTCATCTTTATAATGCATCCTTTTATTAAAAACCTTCGGGAAAATAATATCTTGACGGGTAATAAAATTCTTTGGTAATCCCTGGCTCTCACTCAATGCGCCAATACTCCACAATATACTGTTTAACGTATAACCTTCTCGTAAAGCATCTTTAATATAAGACAATGCTTTTTCTTTTGCAGCTACTTTGTCTTTCTCCATTAAAATCAAGATTAAAGACTCATAATTAGGGCTGGTATTAATATTTTTAGGTGGGGGCGCTGGTATAGGATTTACAAGCTCTTTTTTTGTTGGGCGTGATAAAGGCTGCAAATTGATTTCTGAATTTTTGTCAATCACAGGAAAGCTATTTAAAAATGCTCGGGTATCTGAACGCGGAATATCTACTGGAGAAGAAATACTCAGAGGTTGCAAACTGATTTCTGAGCCTTGGCCAATCACAGGAAAGCTATTTAAAAATGCTCGGGTATCCGAATGCGGAATATTTATTGTAGAGGAAACGTCAATATGGCTATCGGCTATTAAGCGGGAGGGACTACTAACTGAATTCGATGGGTTTCCGCTTACATAACTGTAAGCTGACGAAGGTGTCTCACTCGCTGAATGCATAAGATGAGTATCGATAGCAGCGCTAACTTGAGAGATTTTATTATCATTGTTTAAGTTATTAGATTTTAATGTCGCTAGACTACAAGGTGAAGTTCCCGTCAGGTCCGACATTTCAGTCCCCCGATCTCTTTCTTCATTAGAAATACGCGATTTTATTTCTTTTTGTGTGCCCATCTGTTTTCCTTTTTTAACTGAGTAGTTTATAATCTTATACTTTGGATTTTTAATAATTATAAAAACGATATCACGCTCTCAAGGACTAGCGAATTTCATTTCCAGGAATTAAATTTGAAGAAACTGTTGCTGAGGATAGGGGGGTGGAAAAAGCGATCGACTGGCTCCATATTCCCTTCCTTTTTTGGAGTATTGATACAAAAAAGGATACTTTTAGTATCATAAAAAATCAAGACTTTCCTAAAAATTAGTTATCCGCCCGTAGTAAAACCCGGGTATAAGCACATGCCGCCATCCACAAATATGGTGGTTCCTTGCACATAATCGGACTGATCGGAAGCCAACCAAACGGCCACTTGGGCAACGTCTTCAGGTAGCCCGATACGCCCATAGGGAATAAGGGAAAGCAGGTTTTTTTCGCTGCAGGGGTTGGCCCACACTTTGTGGTTAATGGAGGTCTCTATCGCGCCGGGTGCAATGCTGTTAACACGGATGTGGTATTGGGAAAGTTCTTGGGCGAGGGTTTTCATAAACATCTGGATACCGCCTTTAGAGGTTGCGTAATTGCAATGACCAGCCCAGGGGATCACTTGATGCACAGAGCTGATGCAAATAATTTTTCCAGCGGATTTGGAAACGTTAGCTACTATACCCCGGCGAACAAATTCACGAGCGGCTTGCTGCGCACATAAAAAATAACCGGTCAGATTAATCTCTAATACTTGATTCCATTGTTCTAACGACATTTGCAAAAAAGGAGCATCGTTTTGGATGCCGGCATTGTTCACCAAAATATCCAGGGCGCCAAATTGCTGTAAAACCTCTTTAAACATCGCTTCTACTTGGTCAGGCTTGCTGACATCAGCCTGCACAATATGCACTTTGCCGCCTTTTTGCCGGATATCTTGCGCTATCTGCTCCGCTTTATCTTGGCCCACTACGTAATTTAATGCAACTTCTGCACCCGCAGCGGCTAGCGCTTGCACAATGCTGGCGCCCAGCCCAGAATTAGCACCGGTTACCAATGCTTTTTGCCCTTGTAGTAATTGATCCATTGGCCTGCTTTAATCTCCCTGATAAAACCCACCGATGCGCCCTTGACGTCGTTCTTTAACAATGTCTGGATGGGGTCCGCCAAAGGGATGGCCGCCAAAACCATGCCGCATGACGGCAATGGCCTTATCGGCGTATTGTTTATTATCTCGGCTGGCTAATAGATGCATGACGGATAAGGCAATCACGGGCACGGGAATTTCCATTTGCAATGCATCAGCCACCAGCCAATTGACTTCACCGGTATCGTCTACATACGAAGGGATATTGCTTAATCCTTTTTCTTGTTCGTATCCTGCCGCCATTAAGTCGATTAACCAAGAGCGAATGACCGAACCATGGCGCCAGCATTCTAAGACATTAGCGATGGGCAATTTTTCAGCATAACCTTCGAGCAGCGCCATTCCCTCGCCTATTGCTTGCAACATGCCAAATTCGATGCCGTTATGAACCAGTTTTGTGAAATGACCCGCACCTGGGCCACCGGCGTAAACAAAACCACCTGGAACAGCGAGTTTTTCTAAGATGGGCTGGATAGTCGCTACGGCTGTTTTATCGCCACCAGCCATAAAGCATGCACCGGAACGAGCGCCGGATACGCCGCCACTGGTACCTAGATCCACTAATTTAAGCTGCTGAGCACTTAATTTGTGTTGGCGGCGGATGGAATCACCCCAATAGGAATTACCACCATCGACGATAATGTCGCCAGGGCTGAGTATGGCAGACAGCTCCGTAAGCAACTCATCGACAGCTGCCCCGGCTGGGATATAAAGAAACAAAATACGGGGTGGGGTTAGCAGCTGTTGAAAATCGGTTAACGCTTTTGCCCTAAGCATCCCTGCTTTTTTTAAATCTTCGGGAAAATCACCTAAGGTATATCCTACTGTTTTTAAACCTTTTTCCATGGCCTGCAGGGCCAGATTGGCCCCCATTCGCCCTAAACCAATAACACCGAATTGATTATGCTCACTCATCGAATTTCCCTTTTCTTATGAACATCTTTTTTAGTATAGCTACTATTTTAGACTTTGACTGTTTCCTACCTCTGCAGGGAAAAAAATTAAAAAAACGCAGGCTTTCTTAGCCAGTTAGATAGCCTCGTACCACACTTTGTGTATCCTGGTCTAATGGTGAGTGTTTTTCTACTTCTTGCATGATGCAAAAGAGTTCAAGATGTTTTTTGAGATGAAACATAAATTTGATTTTTTCATTTCCCCTTAGATCAATCCCCACTTTACATAAAAAAGACACATTTTCTTCTGTCAATTTAAGATTTATTTTTGAGCATGTACATAACATATAGGTATGATTCAAATTTTGTTTTGGGTTGTCGGAATACTCATAAGGATTTCTTAGTTTTTTTAATAAAACTTCTATCATTATTTTTTGATTAAGATCTTTTAGATTCAAACCGCCAAAAAAGATACCAGCAAGTCCTCGCCATTGGTAATCGGTTTTATTTTCTAATAGAAACAGTATAATTCGATCACGTTGATCTACTGCGGTAGTCGCTGCCGATGCCAATACACCAAGCGCTATTATTATATCCCGTTGAATATTTTTTTCTGATACTTTTGCCAATAAAGCCTCAATAATATCATTTCGTTGTTCATTACTGACATGAATGTTTACCCCTAATGCAGCAAGACAACTAATTACATCAATCGTTATAAGTATATTTTCTGGAGAATTACTGTATTGCTGAAAGTACAATAATAATTTATTAATTATATTGTCATGTTTAATATTATTTGTTATAAAAAATTCAAGTAAATCCAATCGGTCCATTACTGTCCGCCCTTTATCTTTATTGAATATTTTATCTAAAATCACATCAACAATACCATTCATTTTGTCTACCCTATTTTTATTTAATAACACTAATTCACATACTTTTAATACTATATAGTCTGAACAATGACGATTTAATCGAGATATCCACGCATTGATCATTTCTTCGCGCGGAACACTATTTTTTGGACTCAATTCAATCAAAGTAAGCGAATCCATTGCAGCGTCTTGAATATCAGACCTAACACCAAACTTATATTCCCTTTGCAAAATTGTAACAATTTCTTCAGTTTGTTCAATTTCAATCTGCGAGTTAATAATCAATAAACCTATTGTTTCAATTATTTTAGATGGCGCAGGCTTAGATCGATTTGTTTTTCTCCATATAAAGGCTTCATCTAACAGTTTCAATAAACTCTGAATAAGCACATGATATTCTTCTCCATTGAAGTATTGGGAAAAAATTAATTTCTGAAGCCAACCTATCATTCTGTAAGCCTCCTTCGAATTATTTTTTAAATTTTTAGCTATTTGCTTTAAGATAGCTTGAATAACCTCTTCCCTTTGTTCAGCACTTAGCTTTGGGCTTGATCCTATTGTAGCAAAGCAATAAGTGACTACCGCACCAGAAGTTTTTAGTTTAGATATCATGGTCTTAATGATTTTTGAGCGCTGCTCGACATTTAAATCTGAATATTTAAATAGGTCAGCTAATCCGTACAATTCATCGATATCTCCGTAAGTTTTGTTCGGTGGATCTCTTTGGACCGATGGATAAACTATTTGATAATCAAGTAATGCCTGTTTAAAATTAGCAGGTATCTCAATCTTCTTTACCATCAAAAACGCTTCAAAATAAAATAGCCAAGCAATAATGTTGGTAAAAAAATAATCATTTAATAGCTGATCTGGTCGACAATTTTTTGTATAATATTCCAATTCTTCGAAAAACTTAGACAAATCGGGCAACTCTTTTTCTTGAGAAAAAGGTTTATAAAATCTCACATGTTCATCAGCATATGAGAATAATCTGAATCCGCACAGCCATGAAGACCCCATCGTTTTTTGTTCGGAATCATAATCCTTCAATAATTTATGCAAGTAGACAGCTGGATCGAATGGATCTAGCTCTTCTGTAGAAAGAATGGTAGACAACAGTTCTATTTTTTCTAGATAATCTAATATCTTCGGATTAGGTGATAAAAATGACGTATTGGTAGGTAAATAAGGTTTTATTTCTCTTATTGAATCTGAACTCATTTTTTTTAATATTCCTATATTTAAATTTATGCTTAATATACCCAATACAGTTGAAAATGCGATCATGGCCTTGGTAGTGATTAGCCGTGTGGACGACTCATTAAAATATCTGGCCTCATAGCTTAGCATTTATAATTCTTTAATATGACAACATGTACTGCTCGAAGCGATTAAGTGCTTCAGGTAAATTGCATTTGCCGTAACCTATTCGAAAATGATTTTTCGTGTTATCAAACACGGTACCAGGCAGAATGAGAACATCGTGTTCATCCACAAATTTTTTTGCAAAATCATCTATCGATACCGGTAACTTTAATTTGGGGAAACTAAGAAACCCCACTGTAGGTCGATACCAGTCGAATAGTGATGAATGCCGATGGAAGAATTGATCTAGAAAATCTAAATTCTGCTGGGCAATTCGCACATTTCTCCCCAGAATAGTTTCTTTATTTCGCAGTGCAATGAGCGAAAGTATTTCACTAGGCGCGCTGTTGCACATCGATGTGTAATTTTTATTAGAGGCAAACTCGCCTAATAACGATTTATCGGATAAGGCTAGCCAACCAATCCGTAAACCCGGCAAACCAAATGATTTCGACATCACCCCAATGCTCATTGCTTTTTCATAGCAATCTGCTGCGTTTGGCAAGCGATCTTCTAGGTTATACTCAGACAGTCGATACACTTCATCGCATAATAAATAACTGCCTCGATTTCGGATAATATCTATAATTTCTTTAAATAATGCCTGGCTGGGTTGGAAACCGGTGGGATTATGCGGGAAATTCAAGATTACTAATTTCGTGCGATTAGTAACCCGGTTGGAAAATTGTTCCAAATCAAACGACCAATGATTATCTTGCCAGGTCAGCGGCATTTCAGTGACTTGAGCGCCTAAAATTTTTGGAATTTCCAATAAAGATTGGTAGCATGGCGTGACAATAACCACTTCATCACCTTTTTCTAACAATACATGCAAAGAAACGAAAATGGTCTCTTCTGCACCGGCACACACAAGTATGTTTTCTGCCGTTAAACTGGGATATAGCTTACTGATTTCCTCTCTTAATAATGGCAGCCCATAGTATTCTGTGTAACCCAAGCTGAGATTATCCCAAAGGGCTAGACTTTCCATGTCTGCCATGGCGATCAGTTCAGATACTCGATGCGTTTCTGGGTCAGATGAGCCCATCATATACTGCGTCGAAAATTCATATTTAGTGAAGTAGTCTTCTATTTTAAAGGAAGGAAATTTCATTTGCTGATCTCACCTGTCATCGATTTGTTATACAACCTGTTTGGATAAATAATTATAAACAGTCGCTCGTGAAACATGGATAATCTGGGCAATATACTGCGCGGAATGCTTACCAGTAAACGCCCCTACTTGATATAAATGGTCAATTAAGTTTTTCTTCTCCTGACGACTCAGCGATGGCAGCGATAAATGATGCTTATTCAAATAACTATGAATGTAATGGTTAATTCGGTCTTGCCAGTCGTCTTTGAACAGCGGTTCAGGTTGAGGCACGCCATGATCGGGGCGAATAAAACTACCCACCAGCGCGTGCAATTGCTCAAACGCTGAAACATCTAAATTAATGCATAACATGCCAACCGCAATATTATGTTCATCTCGAATCACACTACTCACCGATTTCAACTTTCGACCATCCCAATTCACTTTTTCATACGGGCCAATGCAATCTTCCAACGTGGCCATCTGTTCCTCCGGGGTAAATAAGGATGAATCTCCTCTTTTGCGTTTTGAAAACGGATGATAAATCGCCACAATCTGATTCCGTTGGAGGTCATGAACCACCACCTCGGCGTAAGGGTATAACAACCGTTGAACGGCTTCCGCCGTGGGCAGATAAGCTTTAATGGCCTTTTTCATCATGACCTCAGATCCAAGTATGTCAATTAAAGATACAATAGTCTAATTTGGACTGATAAGTCAATAAATTATTCCCTAGATTGTTTCCTGGTAAGAGAAACCAAACAACCTTATTGATAACGAGGTTTCAACTATACGGAAATTTGATATAAGAAAGGGAAATAAAAAACTTCCATTTGATTAGTACACAAAATAGGTGTAAACTTATGATGACTGAAAACTACCATGTGGTCTTAACAAGAAAAGTAGAAAAGGCTTTAAAAAAATTACCAATCCACGTTCTCATCCAGTTACAAGCATGGGTAGATGCAGTGGGTTACTATGGATTACTTGAGGTTAGAAAAACACCTGGCTACCATGATGAACCATTAAAAGGTAGTCGGCGTGGCCAAAGGTCCGTGCGTTTGACCCGTTCCTATCGAGCCATCTACCTCATTAAAAAAGAAATCTGTCATATAGAAGTCATTGAGGTCACAAATCATGAATATTAAGAGCAATATTACTCAAGATACCTTAGCTAAAATTGAAAAACTCAGTGGCGCTAAGCTAACTCTAGGTAAATTTATCTGGGCCATTCGTCAATCAGAAGAATTGTCTCAAGTAGATTTTGCTGAAAAATTGGGTATTTCTAAACAGCACCTGTGCGATATTGAACACGGTCGTAAAATGGTTAGCCCTAAATTGGCGGCTAACTATGCACACAAACTTGGCTATTTGAAAGAACAGTTTATCAGGCTGTCTTTGCAAGGCATGCTCGACCGAGAGGGGTTAAATTTTAGAGTGGAACTCACATCCAAACATCTTAAAAGTACTGGCGGTCCCCGGCTATCTGCTCATGGTTAAATTATCCCTGGGCCATTGGCGTTAAAACAAATCCAGGGTTAACTAATCAGTGCGAGCAGAGCACCTTGGACCGCGGGCAAGCTGCCCGGGATTTTCATTCATTGTATTATAAGTAAAACTGCAAGGAAATATGTTTGTATTTTTCCTAGATTTTACACTTTAAATTAAGATGGCTGATACGTTTCCCGACCTGGAGCAAGAGTGAGTTCGGTCGGCTTACGCCGAATGGTGGGATGCCAATAAGAACTCATAGAAATCGTTTGTGGCTCAGCCAGCTTTTTTTTCAAGTCCGCATAAAAACTCAGTGCTAGCTTCATTTCTCCAGTCTTATTGATTTGCCGAGCATAAAATTGCGACAGAAAAGGGATATTCAAAATCGTATTTTTTATAGCGGCCTCAAATGACTTAAAAGTCGGCAACGTGGGTTCTTTCCTTTGCGAGAGATAAATAGTCGTCGCCAGTATAGCCGCTATATCTAAAAAGTTTAATTTCCTATTTTTATCGTAATTTGCCATCATTCGTTCAAATAAAAAAGTATGTCCTGGATTAGGTTGAGCTTCAGGTGAGACACCTGAAAACACATTCACACACAATAAACAATCCAATGCTTCATTTATCCATTGCTCAGGTACTTTTTTATTCGTGCCACCGGATGTTAAGAATTGCTTGAGCAAGTTTCGATAGAAGGGTCTATTCAACATTTGTCTGACTTCAGCGCCCCTTTTCAAATGACTTGCGCAATTACTTTGTTTTTTATCTTCCCTGCCCGTGGTTTCTGGAAATTTTACGGCACTTTCTTCTACTATAGACCTCAGTAACTTCTCAAAAAACAATAAGGAGGCTTTGAGGATTTTTTTCTCATGTTGACAACAGGCCTGAATGATCAGTTTTGGTATGGGATTTAAAAATAAAACGGCCAAATTCTTGTCCAATAATCTAATGTCCACTTTTTCACATTGAATTTTTTCCAGTAATTTAATATAAATGCTAGGATCATAAATTAGCTTTCGTAAATTAAGCTCGACTTGATGGCTATCAATGGTCGGGGATTGCAATTGCAGTTGTTGGAATATGAACGGCCAATCCTCCATATAATTGGTTAAAACAACCTCTTCGCGAATTCCTGGAGGTAACTGGATGAATGGCCTTATGTTGCCAAATATAAAGGCATCCATCAATGTCATACCAACCTCATAGACATCGTAAATATTGCCATAAGTATCAAAGGCTATCGTGTTAATATTGAGATCCCGAGAATCCGCGATGGTTTGCAGAGAATTCATATCCAGTGATCCATCCGACTTTAGAGTCAGTCGCGAGTCACAGGCAAACTCTATTCTTTCCTCTTGATAAGTAACCTCTACTATAGATATTGCATCCGTATAGGGTTTAAACTCATATTGATCAATATGATGATTTTTCCTAAGTCCCCTAAGCATTTGTTCTGTGTCTTTTTCATTTAAGTTAATGATAGCATCGATATCTTTAGCTATTTTCCCTGAATGAGTATCACGACAAAGTCCACCCATGTATAAACAGACCACGCCTATCTTAAACAATTCCATCAACTGCATGCATCGCATTGAACTCTCAATTCTTGACCTAGGAAAATTAAGTAACACCGTGTCAGAGTCCATCGCAAATTTTTGATGTTCTTTTTTTAAATACTGCATCTTACTTTTCAAATTATTTTCTAACGTATTCACCGCACTTTCTACATCAAGCTTTAGCCGTAATGCTCTCTGAACTAACGGCAGATTAAAATACTCTTTTTTCTTATTTTCCGCATAACGATTCCAAGGTGAATTATATTTTTCATCAGCCTGCCTTTCTTCTGAAGGTAAAGAGTGAATTTGTTGGTATTTTTTGATAATATCGACTATTATCTGCCAAGTATGTATATCCTTTATTCCGTAAATTTGTTTATTTCTTTGAACATATTCAGACAAACTATTCAGCTGTTCTTGCAGTTCAGCTGTGCTCATCAATGAATGAAACAGCGTTTCTAAATCACTTGATTTTTTATTTTTAATGTCTTTTTTTATCTTATTTAGAATATTTTTATTGCATCGACCATCGTCAGAAATACTTGTTTTTAATTTCGCTGGCCGTCCCGATGTTATTGGAAAAATTTTTTGGTTAGACTTTGGCGATTCGTTTTGATGAAAATGTTTTTTTTCAATATCATTTTCGGGAAGAAGTAATAAGGGTGGCGTTGATAACACATGGGGTGAAGACTTCGCGAATAAAACTAAATTATTCTCTTTTTTTCTCACAGGTTTAATTTGATATGCTAGTAACGTAATTAATTTTTTTAGATTTTCTCGGATATACCGTTGTTCATTCAATATCAATAATGCATTAGCCAAGCGCAACGATAACGTTGAAGCTTCTCTCCCTGAAATTTCTTTTTCAATGACCCTCAATACATTTTTTACAAAACCCCATGTTTTTGGTATATCCTCCTTGTCATAAATTAACCAAAATTTATGAATAATTTGGGCATAGCCCTGAGCAATACTTTCTTTGATTGCCGCTTCTTCTCGCGATGTATCTGCATCTAATGCTGCTTTGAACCTATGGAAAATAAAAAGATAGATGGCTAGATGAAAGTCGCCAAAACATTCTGTGATTTGTGAAGAGCATACCGGGGAAGAAAGTATCATCGCCATAGGCAAGCCAAGGGTCAGTAAAAATTTTATTTGTTCTTTATAAGTCTGCACACCAGAAGGCGATAACAACACATGATCTTTCAGACGTTGCTCATTATTTTTAATATTTTTACAAAGTTCGCAAATATCATTTATTGTTTTTTCCAGCATAACCCTCATCACCCATGATAATGAACTAGATATTGTACAGCATGGCCAAAATGTAATATATTAAAATATTAATAATGCCAAGGAGTTCCTATGAAAGCTTTTGCCATGACAGCATTTGGCGGCAACGAAGTAATGACGGAGATTGATATCCCTATTCCCGACCCCGCCGATAACGAAATCCAAATTCGCGTCCTTTACGCAGGCATCAACCCTGTTGATTGGAAAACGCGTGAAGGCTACTTAAAAGACCTTTTTCCCCATAAATTTCCCCTGATCTTAGGGCGAGATGCGGCGGGGATTGTCACTAAAGTAGGCAAAAGTGCTCGAAAGTTTATGATTGGCGATAAAGTCTACGGTCATGTCAACAAAAACGATAGCAGTTGGGGTTCTTTTGCTGACTACATTACCTTAAACGAAAGCATTGTGGCGCCCATACCCCAGAATATTTCCATAGCACAGGCAGCCAGTTTGCCGTTGGCAGGGTTAACTGCCTGGCAGGCGCTTTTCGACCATATACAGCTTAAACATCAACATCACCTATTGGTTCAAGGGGCCGCTGGCGGTGTGGGCGGCATGGCAGTTCAATTAGCGAGACAACGACAAGTGACCATATCCGCTACGGCTAAATCGGATAACCAGGATTATTTGCGGTCATTAGGGGTTGATTTTCCCCTGGATTATGAAAAAGACATGTATAATCAGCAAATTCAACAGCAAATGGACGTGGTATTGGATTGTATAGGTGGCAATTCGTTGAAAAAAAGCTTGCAGCTCGTCAAACCAAATGGCATTGTGGTTACTACCGTGCCTAACATGACGGATGAGATAAGAAAACAGGCCATTGAAAAGCAGGTGTTATTGCAGTTCATCGTCACGGTAACCAATGGCGAACAATTACTGAAAATGTCCAGCTTGGTGGAAGACGGCAGTTTAAAACCTCTGCCTATTCAAGAATATGACTTTGCGCACATTCCTCAGGCTTTAGCGTTAAGTCAAAGCGGCCACACCAAAGGTAAAATAGTCATAAAAATTCAGGAAAACACACTCTCTTGTTAAGCGGCTCCAAAAGTATCTTCTATTACGCCATCTTATTAACAGGCGCATGGCTGTTAGGTTTGGCGGGCGAATCTATCTATGCTCCCGCCATGCCTACGATTGCCGCCAATTTCGCTGTGCCGGCATCGCTGGTCAAAATGACCATCACTTTTTTCATTATTGGCAAAACGGTCAGCATGTTTATCTGCAGCCCCATCGCCGAAGGTTTTGCTCGGCGGCAGTTCTTATTATTTGGATTGCTACTGTTTTCGCTGGGCGGCCTGATCTGCACCGTCAGCCCGGGGATCACTAGTTTATTAATCGGACGACTTATCCAAGGCTTAGGCTGTAGCATTACCATCTTAATGGGCCGTGCCATTGTCAATGATAATTTTGCCAGTAAAAATGCGGCGCGGGTGTTTAGCTATATCTTCACCGGCAATGCCATTGGTGTGTTTCTATTGCCGGTGTTTGGCGGTTACCTGGCCACCTATCTAAATTGGCGCTGGATCTTCTTGATTTTAACCTGTTACGGCGCGGTGATTTTCACCCTCATGTGGTGGTTTCTGCCGAAAACACAAGCCACCATAAATAGAATTGAATTAAAACCAAAAACCATCCTTCAAAATTATAAAACCATCATCGCCAACGGTCCATTTTGGGGATTCTTGCTCTGCGTGGCCTTGATGACCGCAGGAGAAAAAGCCTACACCACCAGCGCCGCATTCTTATTTATCTCGGTGATTGGTATATCCAGAGTCGCCTATGGTTACTTAACCGCAGGCATGTGGGCAGCCCATTTAACCGGCACCTTATTATCCGGCTGGCTGGCCTTTAAATACGACATCGATCGGGTATTATCCGTAGGTATCACCCTACTGACCATCGCCAGCATCCTAATGGCCGTATCCATCCTATTGGGCTGGGAAAACATCCCCCTATTCGCCGCCGCCATGGCCATCTACATGCTAGGCACCGGTTTTATCATCGTCCCCGCCGCCGTCGGTATCGTCCGACCCTTCCCTCATTTAATCGGCTTCGCCACCGCCTTCGCCATGGCCGTAGAATTCGCCATCTCCTCCGTCATCAGCTACAGCGTCAGCCTACTTTCATCCCACGTGGTACCCATCGAATTATTTGTCAGCAGTATGGGCATTTTAACCCTGCTAGCCTGGTGCCTGTTCCTGAGAGGCAAACATGTCCCCGCTCTTTAGACAGTTAATTTAAGGTCATAGAGGAATTTTCTTAGTCCTTATCAAACAAAATCCGTAATTCCTGCTTAGCTTGCTCTAGAATATCCTTTTGCTGCTTATCCAGTTTTTTCCCAGCACGATTAATGTAGAAATTCAACATAGACATAGCAGACTGAAAAGGAGAAGCCTTACGATTTTTACTTTCCAATGCCGATTTTTTTAAAGACAGGGCGATTTTTTTAGGATCATCCCACGAGAAGACATGCTCTTCCAACTCCAGCGCATGACTATGTTCAGTCACATCCTGCGACCATTTTTTTTTAGAACTTTTTGATGACATATTCACTCCTTTTCTCCCTAACCCCCTTTTTTAAAGGAGGAATACAGTAACAGCGCTTAGCTTGGTACATATAGGTAAGCTGCTCCCGTTCCCGGGAGCGTGTTGTGTTAGTATAGACCATGCCAAAACAATGCTTGTGGAGCAATTGATTATTTTACCTCAGGCGGGAAGGGATGTCCTGAGATACATCTGATTGACGGTCTGGTAGAAATTTATTTATTCCATTGTCATCTTCTTTCAGTAACTTTCGTCCAAAGGCCGCCACCGCAAGCGCTAATACCACTGTCCCAACAGCTATAGCAGCACCAATCATAAGTCCCGTTGCACCCCCTTCAGTTAGTGATTTTAAAGCAAAGTATGCTCCAGCAGTGACTATCCCTATATCTAACAACACAATACCCGCGGCAATGACGTTTTGCCGAGACGCAGAAGGCTCGGGGCCTGGTTTGAAGAATGCAGAAGAACGGGGTATCTGCATGGGTGGTTGCATACGAGTCTCCTCAGCTGGAAGTTCCACTGAGAACGAAGATATCCTAGGGAAACTACTGCTAGAGAGTGAGCTTGCTATAGGCGGACTACTCTCTTGAGTAACTGCTTGCGGCAATACCCTCGGCTGCTGTGATTGAGAGAAATTATTCCTATCTTCCTTTTTGTCTGAGCGGTCAACGTTCATAAAACTTGGAATCGAACTCCCGATTCCTTCAGATACATTCAGATTGGATCCTGCTCCTTTGGAATCGTTGAGACCTAGCTCATTTGATTTTTCTGAACGATCCGGGTTTATAAAACTAAGAACTTGCCCTTTCAGGGCCTCGTCTCTTGAGCCTAGCTGTGCCTCGCTTTGCGGATCTTTGAAGGTTGCTGAAGGTCGCAAACCTGAAGCCTGGAATTCATTTGCTATTGGCGGAGACAAACTCGAAGTTTCCGAAGAAATAACCCTTTCCATCGTGGCAGTTGACAGCGTCAAATTAGGCTCAATTGTCGTGGGTTCAGCTTTGTTCGTTTGAATTACAGATTCACTGGATACGGAAGGCTTTCTCATCGGTCCATTACCTATTACCTGCTGCTCTTCCTCACTCAGGATGATATCTCTATCTTTTTGTTCTCGCAGATGAAATGCAGCTATTTGATCGAAAGTTTGAGAATTGGGTAACGACTGAGGAAGAATGGATGGGGCATTAGGCAAGGCTCCCTTATCTAGACGGAAGCTTTCAGATGTAAGAGCATCGATACTGCGTTGTTGCTCATGCCTTTTCTGTTCCTGTTCTCTCGCCTCCTTCTCCTTTTCTTTCGCGATTTGCTTGTCTATCTCCTCTCGTTGGTTTTTTTTCCGAATCTTCTCCTCGTCGTCTAATAATTGAAGATCACTTTGAGTATGAAATTTACCAGTCTCACCTGGCTTTATTTTATTCGATTTTTCTTTTTTTTGTATTTCTTCAATTAACTTAGCAATACCAATTAAAGCGTTCTTATTTTCTTTAATTTTTAAAGTAAAACCAGGTTCATAATTTTTTAAAAATTCAACTATTTTTTTAGGAAGCTCAGAGCTACGAGTTTCTTTACTTTGAAGCAACTGACTGCACAAACCCTCATCTATCCCTTGACGAATGCGTTGCTGTAAAGGATTCTGATGTTTATCTATTTCGGACGAGGCGGAAACAGGAACAAGGTGGGCCAAAGCATTTGAGAGTTCATGCAACAGCTCTTCTTTGCTGCGGGAAGATTTAGAAGATTTAAAAGAATGAATTGTTATTTTACTTTTAGATTCAATAGACATAGCCACCCCTTAATACCAATCACCAAACGAATGCTTTCTAACTTTTTTCTACTTATAACTATTCGCCCATATCCCGGCGATGCCGAGATCTATCTTTATATAGTTAGATTTAAACACATCATTATTAAACTGAAATTAAGGTATCTATGAATTTTTAGTTAAATTTGTTTTAAAAAGCACATATATTTTTAATTTTTTGTTAAGTTTAATTCTAGGGAAAATAGAGATAAGAAAGATTGGCACAGAATGGAAATTCAGGTGTGATGGATGATCGGAGTAAAATAAAAAAACTATCATCTAAACAGTAGCTTAGACGTCTTCTTTGACAAAAGGAATTGAGGAAAATACTGTGGTTTCTACCTAACGCACTCTCTACCCTTTCATTTTTTCTGGAAAGCTTTTAGCCTACTTTTTGCTTTAATTTTACCCCTCATCCGCCTTCGGCACCTTCTCCCACAGGTGGAGAAGGAAAATTTAGAAAATTTGAATTATTCAACAAAGCCCTACAAGGGAAGGATATTTATAAAAGGACGGGATACCACAGAGAACAAAACAGCCTATCAGAAGGGGTGGCGCGGAGGGGGAGCCCTTGTTTTGCGCAGCAAAACGAGGTCCCGCAGCGACAGGACCCCGTATCTGCCCAACTAAACCAGCTAAAAAACCAAGAAGCCAGAACATCAGGGGAGGCCTCAGTAAAAGCACCGACCAAAGGCCGACCAAAGGACAAGCCACAAAAAAACCACAGATACGATGCTAAGAAAGCATATAACTTGACTTTATCTTCATGCCAACTTAGTATGGGCGGGGGATTAGGGATAGGTTCCGGCCTTCTTTTCGATCCAGAGGACAAAACATCTTAAACAACAAACCATTTCAGGGAGTTCAGCATGTCTAAACGCATCTTCACCGTCATCTTGGCAACCGTATTTCTTGGCGTAGGCTTAACCGCTTGCAAACCAAAAGATACCTCCAACACAGAAACTACCACCTCTACCACCAGCCAAACCACCGGCAGCAACTCGTAGAAAACGGTACTTTCAAAAAGGTGGATATACCACATATCCACCTTTATTAAAAAAACAAACACTAATCCCTAGCAAACTCCTCCGCCACCGCAAAAATACCCCTAGCATTACGCAAATACTCCCGATAATCCAAACCATAACCAAACACATACTGATTACCCACCTCCAAACCCACAAAATCAGCCATCACAATCCCCCCCGGCAACCTAGCATCACACTTATCCACCAACACCGCCGAAAAAACCTGCTTAACCCCAACCGACCGACAATAATCAACCACCGCCTGCAACGTCAACCCCGCATCCAAAATATCATCCACAATCACCACCGTCCGACCCTGCAAATTCTTCTGATGCTTAGCCTTCCACTGCACCTCACCACCCCTAACCTTACCCAAATAACGCGAAGCATGCACATAATCCACCTCCAACGGAAAATTAAGCCGCGGCAACAAATTACCCAACGGAATAATCCCCCCCACCAACACACACAAAAACACCGGATTAGTATCTGCCAACCTCTCATTCATCTCCGCCGCCATACGATCAAGCGCAGCCTCAACCTCAGCACAACTATGAAGACAAGTCGCCGTTTGAAGCACTTTTTCAATATCAACAGGTAATTCCATCTTATTCTCTTATCATATCAACGCTTACTACAACATCCGTTTAACAAACGACCGGCCGATACCTGGCTCATTTTATGATTCAACCCCGACAACAACGAGGTCAACTCCTCATGACTGTGCGAAACAATCACCATATCACAACCCGCAGTCAAAGCAGCTTGCGTGCGCTCCAACAAACTACCCGCCCACTTAGCACCCACCATACACATATCATCACTGATAATAACACCATTAAAACCCAACTGTTCTCGTAATACCTCATCCAACCAAAAAGAAGAAAAATTCGTAGGGTTAGGATTAACGGCCGTATACTGCACATGCGCTGGCATAATGCCCCATAAATCATCCACCAACTGCACAAAAGGCTGCATATCTTCAGCCATTAATGTCTCAAAATCTCGAGAATCAATCGGCAGTGCTTGATGAGAATCAGCAACCACGCCACCATGGCCGGGGAAATGTTTACCCGTGGCCCCCATCCCGGCTTTATTCATACCACGGATATAGGCCTTCGCCAAAGACACCACTATTTGCGGGTCACGATGGAAGCTGCGTTCCTTCACCGTAATGACTTGGCTGATGCCACGCTCTAAATCCAGCACCGGTGCCAGGCTTACATCAATATCTAGCGTCACCAATTCATGCGCCATGGTATAGCCGGTTTCTTCCGCGTGTAACAGCGCCTGAGCCGGATTTTGATCGTATTCACGCCCTATACTACCCAGTGAGGGTAACACCGTAAATTCGTTAATAAATCGCTGAACTTTACCGCCCTCTTGATCGACAGCGATGATTAAAGGCTGGCGTATCGTTCGAATATCTTCAATTAAGCCTCGTAATTGCTTTTTATTCTCGTAGTTTTCGGCAAACAGGATAACACCACCGACATTCGGATGCAGCAACCATTCACGCTCTTGCGGGGATAGCGTGGTTCCTGACAAATCCATCATGACACTACCTATTTGCATACTTCACTCCCCATCAATCAAATAAAGTGGTACCGTTTTTTATAAATTCTTGTTCAGCCTGAGTGGAAGGTCGACCCAATACTTCATTACGGTGCGGGAATCGGCCAAATCGGGTAATAATCTCCTGGTGCCGAATGGCATATTCCAGAAATTTTTCAAAAATAGGACGGGTTTCCGGGAAAGACAGTGATAGCAATATTTCGTAAGCACGCAATGCCAACAATTGCATATCCGCACTTTCCGAATGAATTAACGGAAAATAGAAAAAAACGCGTTCGATTAAGCTGAGCTTGTGGTCGAATTGGTGCTCAATGCCATATAGGCATAAATCCAATGCAGAGCGGTCTTGTTGATATGCTAATGGTGTATAGCGGTTAATGCGGCGGGAAAATTGATCTAGTAAAATAATGAGCGCCAAACAACCACGCGGGGTTTGTTGCCAAGCGGTGTACTCACCGCGCACTGCTTTGCAGTAATCTTCAGAAAATTGCTCTTTTACCTCAGCATCCACCTCAGCGTCATTGCTAAACCAGATGCGTGTAATATGCTCTGAAGGTAAAGCGCTTAGTTCCGCTTTTTCAAACCAGAAATGTAATATTTGGTCTATTTGTTTATCCATGTATTTCCCTATGATCTGATTCTTGGAATACACTCTAACCTACTCGTAAATAAAATGCGAGTGGGATGGTGACTGTGCCCACCATCTGGCAATGATCTTAGGCTGACGCCAACCAAGCCTCGCGCCAATCCATAAATAATTCCTCATAGAGCAACTGGGCATTGAGGTTAATTTTTGACTCTATTGATTGCTGACTCTCCGTTAATTTATCCAATAATGCAAATAAATGATGGACAGACACCTTAGGACTTAACTGAGACAATGCGTCGGCGTGTTGGCGATGGGTTAAATCCGGTTGCTGCACCCAATGCAGGCAAAGTAGATCGCGGGTTAATCCCCACATCACTAGTAATACCTCAGCTAATTCGTGTTTGAGGCAAGTAGTTGCCAGGGCCAAGGGGCTGCACTGTCCGCAAGCCACTTGCAATAATCCACTGCTAATCTGTTGATAACTGGCTAATCGCCCCGGCTCAGCTAAAGCCAAGGCATGCAAAGGGGCACCATCGGCTAATGCTAATAATGCAGCCACTGCTTGTGTTTGTTCAGGAAGTTGCTTCTGCAACCACTCCAGACTGATTGCAGGGGCTGGAACGGTAAAGCCAACGGGCTGACACCGACTCCGAATGGTGGCCGGTAATGCCTGAATTTGATGGCTAACCAATAAAAAAAACACTGAACCGGTTGGCTCTTCTAATGTTTTTAATAACGCATTCGCCGCTGCTTTGTTAAACGCTTCTGCGGGCTGGATAATCACCACCTGATGACTTTGCTGAGGCGTTTGTTGGAGGTTTTGAATTAATTCGCGCACCTGTTCTATTTTAATAGCCTTGCCCTCTTCTTCGGGGGTCAGTATAAATAAATCCGGGTGAGAACCAGCGGTAACCCATACACAGCTCTGACAAGTACCGCACGGCAGTGACTGATCGCTTTGGCACAATAGACGCATGGCCCATAAGGCGGCAAACTGACTTTTCCCTAAACCTGCGCAACCGCTTAATAACAACGCATGGGGTAAGCGCCGTTGCTGCCACTGCAGCCACAATTGTTGCCATTGGGATTGTTGCCATGGATAAAGAGTCATCATAAGCCTAGCTACGGGATTGAAAGGGTTGCGGGTCACCTTTACCCACCCGAATAATTTCAGGAACACCGCTCACTAAACCGACCACCGTGGTCGGCTCAATGCCACAGAAACCACCATCGATAATCAAATCCACTTTGTTCTTTAAGAGCTCATAAATTTCCTCTGGATCCGACAAGGGCTCCTCCTCACCTGGCAAAATTAATGTCACGCTCATTAAAGGCTCACCCATCGCCGTGATCAGTGCCTGAGTGATGGCGTGATCGGGCACTCGTAGACCTATGGTCTTTTTCTTTGGGTGCTGCAAGCGGCGAGGCACGTCGTGGGTCGCTTCTAAAATAAAGGTATAAGGCCCTGGTGTGTGTGCTTTTAGTATTCGAAATACGGAATTACTGACCTGAGCATACGCGCTTAAATCCGATAGATTCTGGCATATTAATGTGAAATTATGATCTTTGGGTAATTGCCGCAATGCTTTAATGCGTTCCATGGCTTCTTTATCCCCCAACCTGCATCCTAGGGCATAGGCGGAATCCGTGGGATAAACAATGACACCGCCTTTATTCACCATAGAAATGGCCTGACTGATTAAACGCGTTTGCGGGTTCACCGGGTGAATTTCTAATAATTGAGTCACGTCAGTATCCAAATGATGGTTCATAACAAGCCAACGACAAAGAGACAAATTTAATGAAACGTTGTACCAAAATAGGGTATAATAAACAAAAGTTTTGCGCTGGCAACCTTAATATTCGTCCGGGGCAGTTACCTTCCATTCTCAACGGAATTTACCCATAAATGAAGTTATTGTTCGATTTTTTCCCCATTTTTTTGTTTTTCATCGCTTTCAAAGTTTTTGACCATAACATCTATATCGCCACTGCCACGACGATGGCTGCCTCTTTATTGCAGGTGCTGGTCTATTGGCTAAAGCACCGGAAATTTGAGATGCTCCATCTCATCACCTTGGTCATTGTGGTGCTGCTCGGAAGTATTACCTTATTATTACATAATGACTTATTTATCAAATGGAAACCTACGGCGATTTATTGGTTGTTCGCATTCGTCTTTTTTATTAGCAGCTATATCAGTAAAAAACCGCTGATCCAACGCGTGTTAGATAGTCAAATGAGTTTGCCGGATGCCATATGGCGGCGACTTAATTTTAGTTGGGTAGTGTTTTTTACGGTGATGGGCGCGGTTAATATCTATATTGTTTACCATTTTAGCACCAATACCTGGGTTAATTTTAAGCTATTTGGCACGCTAGCCTTAACGGTTTTATTTATCATTGCACAAGCGTTTTATATGTCAAAATTTATCGCAGAGCATACGGTTGCGCACAAAGCAATTCCCAACCCTAAACGGCGAACCGATGACCTCTGATGAACGCATACAGGCGATTCGTGATCGCCTTACTTCTCAATTAACGCCTTCGTACTTGCAGATCACCGACGATAGTCATAAACACCTGGGCCATGTCGGTGCGCAAAGTGGCGCCGGGCATTTTCAAGTCGACATTGCTTCACTGAAATTCCAGGGCCAGACCACCATTAAATGCCATCGCCTGGTTTATGATTGCTTGACCGATTTAATCGGCCCAGAAATTCATGCGCTCAGCATCCAATTGCATAAAAATTAAGTAACAGCTCACACCTTAATATAACACCCACCTCCCGACGTCAAAACCATAATGTGGATACTTCACTAATGAATAGCTTCTGCCATATAGTCTGATACCATAAATTTCGTTACCATGTTGTCGCACCATAGTTTACGGTGCGACAACATGGTAACCAACTTCTTGGTAGATTGAGGGAGAGAGACGCAGGCAGGCCGTCCGCGCTCCTGAAAGGAATTAGATAATGTTTAGGACGCGGCCTACTTTGGCGAAGGCGGTGATGGCTTGGTCTAGTTGAGCGCGGTTGTGGGCGGCGGACATTTGGGTGCGGATGCGCGCTTGGCCTTGGGGCACTACGGGGTAGGAGAAGCTAATCACGTAAATACCCTCCGCTAATAATTGCTCGGCCATTTGCGCAGACAGCTTGGCGTCACCCAATAATACCGGAATAATCGGGTGATCACCGGGTACCAGTTTGAAGCCTAGTTTCGTCATTTCCTGCCGAAAATACTCACTATTCGTTCGTAGTCGGTTACGTAATTCGTGGCCATCTTCCAGCATGTCTAATACGGTTAATGAAACAGCTGTAATCGGGGGTGCCAAGGTATTGGAAAATAAGTAGGGGCGAGAGCGTTGCCGTAAATAGTCGATAATGGGTTTTCGACCACTGGTGTAACCACCCGAGGCGCCTCCTAATGCTTTGCCCAGCGTCCCGGTTAGGATATCGATTCTATCCATTACTCCGCAATATTCATGACTACCTCTACCCTTGTCACCCATAAATCCAACCGCGTGAGAATCATCGACCATGACCAATGCCTGGTATTGGTCTGCTAAATCGCAAATTTTGGGTAGATTGGCCAGGATACCATCCATGGAAAAAACGCCGTCGGTGGCAATCAATCGATAGCGACAATCTTTCGCTTCTTGTAACTTTTTTTCCAGGTCGTGCATGTCATTATTTTGGTAGCGAAAACGCTTTGCTTTGCTTAATCGAATGCCATCAATGATGCTAGCATGATTCAAACTGTCGCTGATGATAGCGTCTTCTTCACCGAACAAGGTTTCAAATAAGCCGCCATTGGCGTCAAAGCATGAGGAGTAAAGGATAGTGTCTTCTGTGCCCAAAAACTGGCTTAATCGTTGTTCTAATTTTTTATGGACGGTTTGAGTACCACAGATAAAACGGACTGAAGACATGCCATAGCCATATTCATCCAGGGCTTGTTTACCGGCGGCAATTAAGTCGGGGTGATCGGCCAATCCTAAATAATTATTGGCACAGAAATTAATGACCTGTTGACCATTCTTGACAGTAATCGCCGCACGCTGCGGCGAACTAATGATTCGCTCTTCTTTATATAAACCGGATTGGCGCAACTCATCCAGTTGGGTATTCAGGTGATTTAAAAAATGTTGGCGCATAAATTTTATCCTTAAGTTGTGGGGAAGGATTTTTTTGATTAATTCAATAATGCTACCTAGATGTGGCGGAAAGGGAGAACAATATAATATATGGTCAAACCGCTATTTGTTCACGGGATGGTCATATTTGATGTTGGCGTGTTGCATGGCTTGTTTTGTATATAATGCATAATCCAAGCTTCCCCATTGCGTTGCCAGATCGGCGGTTGTTTTCTGACGCTGGGATGCTTCGGCAATAGCAGGCTTGCCATTCGTCACGCGATTAATCAGCACCACCACATAATCGCCATTGATCAATGCTGCGCCGCCAGAAGAAAATAATTGGGTCTTTGCCGGTGCAGGCAGGTTAAATGCGACACGTAAAATCGCAGCGGGGACGATTAGGTTTACTCGGTTACTCTGCACCACTGTGCGCCAGGTAAAGTGATTTTCACTGGCTAAGGTGGCGGGGTTGGCACCTTGTTGAAGCCGTTGGATGAGTTGCTCACCTAAGGTTGCCGCCGCAGTTTGTGCGGCTTGTTGCTTCAGCTTTTCGACAATTTGCAGTTTTACTTCTGATAAAGGTCGTAGTACCGCTGGTTTATAATCGGCTATGCGCATCACTAAAGCGGATTGATTGTCTAAGGTCACTAAATCGCTGTTATTGCGTTGCTTTAGCACGTTATCGCTAAAGGCAATCTGCGCTATTTTGGGCTGAGCGAGTAAGCCCTTAGCACCACTCTGGCGAGTAAAATAGTCGCTGGCTTGCACAGGCAGGCCCAAGGTTTCAGACGCTACTTTCAAGGTGTCGGGGTTGGTATAGGTTAAGTTCGCCAACTGATCGCTATCGCTTGCTAATAATTGTTCCAATTTTTGCTGGCGCAAGGTCTTGTCGATTTGCGCTTGCACGGCAGCCAGCGGTTGTACTTGGTTGGTTTTACTATCAAGAAAATTGGCTTTGTTGTCTTGGTAAAATTGCGCGATTTCTTGCGGAGTGACAGTCACCTTATTAGCCAGTGCTTCGGGTGATAGCAGTAAATAGGCTATTCGCACTTGTTCAGGAAGCATAAATTCTTGGCTGTGTTTCTGATAATAGGCTTGGATAGCTTCATCCGGCACCTTCGCCGTAGCCTGAAGTTGGCCGGCAGAAATCACGGTGTAATTAAAATCCCGCGTTTGATTGGCCAATGCTAACTGCTGGTTGGTTTCCGCTGGTAATGCAAATGCGGAATTCGAAATGCCAAATTGCATTTGCGCAACGATAATTTTTTGTCGTAAGTCATCGAAGAACGCTGGCAAAGAGCCAAATAAATCTTCGGCATAGCGTTGCACCATGGCGGGTGCGAATTGACCATTGAGCTGGAAAACCGGCAAGCTGGCGACAATGAGCCCCAGCTGTTCATCGGTCAGTAAAAATCCTGCTTTCACTGCCGCATCGTATAACACGCGCTGCTGTATCAATTGCGTTAATGCTTGTTGCTGGATTCGTTTCTGCGCATCGGGGTCGAGGAGGTTTTGGCCCGTATTATTGGCCAGTCGTCGAGTTAAAAATTTAGTGGCGGCAGCCCATTGTTCGGGAGTAACCTCACTACCGTTAACTTTCGCGACATTGCTTTGTTGATGACCGCTGCCTAGATAATATTGAATGCCAAAGAGAGCAAATGCCAAGCAAAGGATAGTTGCAATCACTGCAGCAATCCAGCCTTGTGCGTGTTTACGTAAGCTTTGCAACATGGTTGTAGCAACTCATTTGGATATCATCGAGATTTTTGACAGAATTTGGCGGAGTGGACGGGACTCGAACCCGCGACCCCCGGCGTGACAGGCCGGTATTCTAACCAACTGAACTACCACTCCAATTCATGGTGGGTGCTGAGGGGATCGAACCCCCGACCCTCGCCTTGTAAGGGCGATGCTCTCCCAGCTGAGCTAAGCACCCAGTTAGAAAACTGCCGACATTTCTACTAGAAAGAAATGTTTACGCGTAAAGCAAATAAACACTTAAATCCAGTGAAATGTCTGCCGAGTTATTTACTGTTCACCGCATCCTTAAATGCTTTGCCCGCTCGGAATCTCGGGTTTTTAGAAGCAGCAATTTTAATAGCAGCCCCTGTTTGCGGATTACGTCCAGAACGTTCAGCGCGATGGCTGTATCCATAGGTACCAAAGCCGACAAAAACGACTTCGTCACCATTAGCCACCCATTTCGTAATAAGATCCACCTTAGCGTCGAGTACTTCGGCGATGACAGTTTTTGCTAAGCCTGTTGACTCAGCGATTGCATTTACTAAATCAGTTTTACTTCTTCGTTCAGCCATGTGATTCCCCATTCATGTCCTGTTGTATTCTCAGGCATCCTAATGTTGCCCACCCAAAAGAGAAGACGTTATACCAACTGCGTGATTGCTATGTCAAGCACGGCAATGGTCAGTAGACTATAAATTTATTTTAATCATTTTATTTCTGCTCAGAATGCGTGCCGCCGACGGTGAGGGCATCGATGCGCAAGGTCGGTTGGCCTACGCCAACAGGAACGCTTTGCCCATCTTTGCCGCAGACGCCAATACCCGAATCCAACGCTAAGTCATTGCCTACCATACTGACGCGGGTAAGCACGTCAGGACCATTGCCGATGAGTGTAGCGCCTTTTACCGGGTGCGTAATGCGCCCATCTTCGATCATATAGGCTTCGCTGGTGGTAAACACAAATTTACCCGAGGTAATATCCACCTGCCCACCAGCAAAATTCACGGCATATAACCCGTGTTTAACGGAAGCAATAATCTCATCTGGAGGGTAGTTGCCAGCTAACATATAGGTATTCGTCATCCGTGGCAATGGCAGGTGGGCATACGATTCACGCCGCCCATTACCGGTGGGTTGCATACCCATTAAGCGCGCATTATGACGATCTTGCAGGTAACCCTTGAGGATACCATCTTCAATTAACACCGTGCATTGTGTGGGCGTGCCTTCATCGTCGACATTCAGTGAACCTCGGCGATTCGCCAGTGTGCCATCATCGACCACCGTGCACCCTGGCGACGCGACTCGCTCCCCTAGCCTACCGGAGAAAGCGGAAGTTTTCCGACGATTAAAATCGCCTTCTAGGCCATGGCCAACGGCTTCGTGAAGTAACACGCCAGGCCAACCAGGCCCAAGCACCACTGGCAATATGCCGGCGGGTGCGTCTTTGGCATCGAGGTTCACTTGAGCCAAGCGCACCGCTTCTCTGGCATATCCCAGGCCTCGTTCATTGTCCAGAAAATACTCGTAACCACAGCGACCACCGCCGCCGGCAAATCCTTGTTCACGACGACCTTGGTGTTCAATAATGACACTGATGTTTAACCTAACCAGCGGCCTGACGTCGGCCGTAAAATTGCCATCACTGCCAATAATCAAAACGATTTCATAAGAGCCGGATAATCCAACATTCACTTGGCTAACGCGCGGGTCTTGGCGACGAGCTTCGGCATCCAGGGCATGCAGCAATTGAATTTTTTCTGCTTCGGTCAGCGTCGACAAGGGATTGATGGGGTGATAAAAACGTCGGCTCATGGGCGTCGCGTGGTGGCTTAATACGGCATGGCGACCACCCTGCTGAGCAATGCTACGAGCCGCCTGCGCTGCTTGTTCCAATGCCGGTAACTGCAAGTCATCGGAATACGCAAAGCCGGTTTTTTCACCGCTGATCGCGCGTAGGCCGACGCCGCTGTCGATATGAAAACTGCCTTGCTTTACCAAGCCATCTTCTAAAATCCACGATTCTTGGTGAGCCGATTGTAAATACAAATCGGCGTAATTGATGGTCTTGCCCATCATTTTGCCTAGCACATGGTCTAGGGCATTCTCGGTTAAGCCTGCCGGTGAGAGTATCGTATCAACAGCAATTTGTAAGGTTGGGTTCATGCCATTCTCATATTATGTTTAGCCAGTTACACAAAATCAGGCGAGTAAGTGTTTTTGGAGAGTCGGTATTGCTGTTTTTTGTTCTAACAGTGACATTTTGACAATCGAAGGATTACTCCACGTTCCCGTCACTTGGTAGGTATGGCTAGTAATGTGATTGACCACGCCACCTAACACTTTATTGGCTACCCAGGCAGCTGCACCGACAACCGGGCCAGCAGCAAGCGCGGCGGCCACGGGAATGCTGGACGTCACATACGGCGTCACCGTAAGTTGCAAATTATAATCTTGTGTGCCTAAGCCAATACGTCCTTTCGCTTCTACTTTGGCGACAGGCCCGTTGAGATAAATATTCTGAGTGACGGCATTACCATTGTTTATGACAAAATCACCCTTTATCTTATCAAAACTAAATCCTTGCGTGAATAAATCACTAAAGTCTAACGTTAGCCGACGCGGCAGGTTTTGCAAGCTGAGCAAGTTTAGCACTCGCCCTAATCCCATTTCCGCCTCCGTACCTTGGCCCATATTGATAATGCGACCATCGTTTACCTGCATAGAGAAATTGCCATTCATGGCTTTAGTATCGGGATGGTAGGCAGGCCCCGGCCACGATAACACAAAAGAGGCTCCGCCATTGCCTCCGACCAATCGCTGGCTAACTCCCCAGGATTTGAACGTGGCTCCTAAGTCTCGTGCTTGCATCGTACCGGTGATGCCGGTTTGTGCACCATTATTACCACCTTGCCAACGCCCACGGGCCTGCAGCGTGAAATCAGAAGTACTCAAATTAAATTGATTGATAAACAAAGTGCTGCTTTGTGTGGTGGTCACCAATGTTAATTTACCTAATCGTTTGGCGCCATAAAATAAATTTTGAACGGTGAGATTAAGGGGTGGAATTTTGCTAGGGTTTACAGCGGCGTTACTTTCGTTATTATTTTCACTGGAGCCAGGAACAATTACGTAACGTTGAAAATTACCCTGAATACCTTGTTGAGAGAATCGGGTGGGTAATAACAAACTACCAATGACAGTCGGGCTATAGATTTGCACAAGCCAACCATTATTCTGCGCTTGCATTTGGATATTCGCCTGATCCAACGTCATACCGGCTATTTTGAGCTGATTAAAATCGAGATTGACTCGTTGAATGGGTATGGGTGTGGAAGCCGTTGCTTGCGCTCCCTTTGATTGCAGAGAAGTCAACAATTCACTGATTTCTGACTCATCGAGACTATTGATTTGGCCTGTTATCTGTAATCCAGACGCTTGCGGTAAGCTTGTTTTGCCAGAGCCAAAACGTATATCGCCACTGTTCAAAGACCATGCTTTCGTTTTGGCATTCGATTGCAATGACAGCGCAGCTGCCAATCGATTGGCGTAATTCCCGGTAATGACCAATGGTTTGCCAGCAGCAGCTAGATTGACTTCAACATGGGTGGGTGTTTTTTCCACAGCGGATTTTTTTAAAGGCTCTGGCAAGTTAATCGCGACACCTGTTAAATCAGAATCTACGGTGAGTCGTGTATTGGTTTGCTTAGCAGTTTTATTGATAATCAACTGCCCTAAGAACGGAGTTTGGCCTTGGATAAATTTCGTTAAAAATTCGGCGGAATATAATTTACTCAACTGCGCAATTGGCGCGACGCTGGTGGCGGCAATCACCGTGGTGCTGGCCTCATCATTCCCTGGTTTAGTCGCGATGTGAATCGATACCGGTTGTCCCAGCCATTGCCCTTGTAAATTGTCTGATTGGAAACTGTGTTCGGTAAAATGCAACCCACCTTGCAACGATTGAATGGCGATGCGCCATTGTGGCATAGCCAAACTGCCACCCGGCGCTAAACTCATATCGCCATTGAGTTGCAAGGGTGGGTTTTGCGGATGTAATGGATAGCTCAGCTCTATTTTACCCGAGGCAGCGCCGTGTAATTGCATGCCTTCGAAGGCGTGACCAAATTTTTGCTGCAAAGGGGTTTCTTGAATAAAACGCAAGGCATCACCGGCATCTGCGGCCAAACTGCCTTGCACTGTGACGGGCGAATGCAAGACATCGTCAATTTCAGCATGAACCGGTTGGGTGGGTAGTCCTAACACATTTACCGTGGGTGCATCGAACGTTAGCCGAGCATTGTCCATTTTTAAATCACCCGAAATATCGTTGATATGAGGCCAGGCTGCTGCGTATTGAAAGTTCAGTTGATCGACATGAGTGAGCAGTTCAAAATGCCCTGAGTGGTCATAGAACGGGAAATGTTTGATTGGACCTTGCAGCAGAATACTACCTTGGGCACTCTTGCCGGAAACAAAAGCTTCGGTAAGCCAGTGCGCAAATTTGGGGCTTATCGCTTTGTCTGGAACATAGTGGCGAAGCTGCGCTAGATCGACGGCGGTAAATTTGGCCAATAACCTCAGCGTTGGATTATCTGGATACGCGTAAAAATCGGCATCGGCTTGGACATGAAAAACCGGGTCTTGCAGATTTAAATCACTGATCTGAACACCCCAGCCATCTTGGGATTTCAGCCATTGCACCTTCGCCTGATACTGAGTGAGGTGAAAAGGACGACTCCATATACGCGGTGTATACACCAACACATCATTCCCTTGTAACTGCAACTCGCCCGCTGTCTCGTTTAATCGAACATGACCATTTAAATTTTGTACGCCGGGAATCTGCTGCGAGGCCTGCCATGAAAGCTCGTTTAAATCCGCTGCGGCAGAAACCTGATGCTGCGCTGGCTTAGCTGATGACGGCGCTGATGTCACTTCATCACGGACAATGAAGTTTTTAATTTCTCCGTTCGGCGCCAGTGTTTGCCACTTTGTCAAATTCGCAGCCGTCATCTGGGGAATCAGCGGGAATAATTCCCCTAGTTGCCGCAATGAGAGCTGATCACCTCGCAATACCTGCACCATGGTTTGCTGTGAGCTACGGTGAGATTGCGCACTAAGCTGCGTCAATGGCCAGCGCTGGTTGTTCAGAACCAATTGCACCGAATCCGCCGCAAAATTCCAATCTTTGCCCTGCCGCTGCCAGGCCGTATTGGCGACCAGTGAGTTAATTGTCCACGGCGTCGCTGTGTTCACAACGGATGGCTGAGCATTTTTTTGCAATTGCAATTGTTTAAGGACAAATTCACTTTGAATGGTTTGAAAGCTCTGGTTACTCCAGGTTGCCCATACGCGTAAATGGGGGAACTGACCTTGAGTTAACTGCCAATCGTGCCAATGCTGGTTTTTCAAAAATAAGGCTAAATCCAACTGACGGGCGTAAAGATAGGCTTTAGCGCTTACCCCACGCTCAAATAAATGCCCTTGGATTTGAATGACGAACCGCAATCGAGCCGGTATTTTTTCAGCGATGGTCACCAAACCAATCACTTGTCGTTGAAAAATGCCGCGGGTTAATTCTATTTGCAGGTCGGTCAACGGTAATACCATGCCGTTTTGACCATACCAATCCACTTCCACTTGATCGAGCAGAATATCCCCTTGCGCATCCAACCATTTTAAGGCGGATTGAATGGGTCCGTGCATGGCTTTATTGGGCGCAAGTTGTAATTTTATGCCGTTGATATCGAAGAAATGATTATCCAGTTGATGGATCACTAAACGTGTTCCTGTAATATGAAACTGGCTGGGAATAATGCGTTGGTAAATTAGACTGGGAATCAGTTTGATGCCAATTTGACAGTGGGCAACTTTCAAGATGGGGTTTTTCGTTTCGGTATCATACACCACTAAATTATCGAGGCTGATGGTGGGGTGCAAGCCCCGCCAACTGGCGGTGATTTTTTGTACAGAAACAGGTTTATGGATGACGTTACTGGCCCATTGTTGAATTTCTGGGCGATAGTTATTAATAAACGGAAAAGCAGCCCGTAAAGCCCCGGCGAGAATCACGATAAGGACCAGGGCAATGAACAGCACTTCCCCCAGTAATTTCACCCATTTAATACGGAAAATGTTCACCTGTGTTTTCCCGAAGGCTGGCCGCAGCGGCAGTAGTCCCTCTTAATAAACGCGGTAACGACCTTGATAACCACGCATTAGCATATAAATCCATGGCCAGAGGATAGCACTAATAATGCCGGGTAACCAATATACCCAATTGACCATCACCCCACCGGATAATCCCCAAATCCAGAATTTGAAGGTCTGAAACAGGATGATGAATAAGAAAATAACAATTCCTTGTTGCCACAAGGGGAATAATCGAATCAGTGGTGCAAATCGAACGGTGATGTAAGAGACGAGAACGTAAACTAAGGCGTGTTCACCCAGCAATGTGCCTGTCAGCAAATCCATGAGTATACCCATAGAGAAAGCGACATTCACACCCACTCGATCAGGCAGGACTAATGCCCAATAGAATAGCGTTAACACCACCCATTCGGGTCGCAGCCAAACCGCCCAGGAAGGCACGGGAATAATTTCCAGTAACAAGGCCACTAATAAACTAAGGGCAACGACAATAAAAGTTTTCATCGGATATCATCAATGGTTGTGAAAACAAGTTAAATCTATAATCTTCCCAAGAAAATATATCCTTCTCACAAGGCTAAGGTATGCACACATCTTTTTTAGTCAACTGTGAGTAGGCACTGGATTAACGATTAGCACTGTAATCCCCCTCTCCCGCGCGAGGAGTTTGGACAAAAGCTGCAAACCTATTCGCGGGAGAGGGGGCTTACAGTGCTAACCCCTAATCTAATACTCACTCACAGCCCTGACTGAAAAAGATGTGTGCATACCCTAACCCACAAGGGGAGAAGGAGATGTTATATCGCTATTGAGTTACTAAGCGCGCAACCGTTTTATTATGGCTGTTCGCTGCGCTTTTACTCGTTTTTGTTTTAGTTGACGAAGTGGTTGGCGATGACGGATTTTTGGCTTGAATTTCTGTCGTACTCGGCGGCCAAACCAGCACCACCAGCTGCGCTTGATCCACATGCGCGCTCGGCTTCACATTAATAATAGCAAAACGATCGCTGGCTGTTTTTTTCACCGATACCACTCTTCCAACCGGATAACCAAAAGGAAATCGCCCACCCAAACCAGAGGTGACAAAAAAATCACCCACCGCAATATCGGCTGTGTCGGGAATATTAAGCAGGGTTAAGTGATTGGCATAGCCTCGCCCCGCGAGAATGGAGCGCATACCATTGCGGTTATTTTGTACAGGAATCGCGCTGCGACCATCCGTAATCAACAACACTCGACTGGTTTTCGGGCTAACTTCGATGACCTGGCCCATGACACCATACGCATCTAGAACCGATTGCCCGACAAAAACACCATCAGCTTGCCCCTTATCCAAAATCACTTCTTGATTCATGGGGTCCAGCGCCGCATCCAAAATCTGAGCAACTAACGCTCGACCGGATAAATGCACAGAAGAACTCATCAACTCGCGCAGTTGTAAATTTTCTCGCTCCAGCGCCAGCAAGCGTTGCAATTTTGCTTGCAGCAATAACTGTCTAGCCCGTAGCTGCGCGTTCTCTTCTAAGACTTCTTGCTGGGAAGTAAAATTCGTTTCTACCCAGCGAATGAATTTGATCGGTTTATCCACCAGGGATTGCACCGGATATATCACCACCGTCAGCTGTGAACGCAAGGCGTCGACATAGCTGAACTGATGATTTAACACCATCAGTGCAATAGAGCAAAAGATTAAGATGGTGGCGCGCAAACCCAATAAGGGCCGGCGTTTAAACAACGGTTTAATGTTTTACTACTCCTTCGATAAGAAGCCATCTCCAAATACGTGCATCATTTCCAAAGCGCGACCACCGCCACGAGCAACGCAGGTGAGTGGATCTTCAGCAATGATAACGGGTAGGCCTGTCTCTTCCATTAGTAATCGGTCTAGGTCTTTCAATAATGCGCCGCCTCCGGTTAACACCATGCCACGCTCTGCGATGTCGGAGGATAATTCGGGCGGAATTTTCTCTAATGCATCGCGCACCGCGGCGACAATGCCAGTTAATGGTTCTTGCAATGCTTCTAGAATTTCGTTGCTGTTCATGACGAAGCTGCGCGGCACCCCTTCGGCTAAATTTCGACCACGGACTTCAATTTCACGAACTTCGCTGCTGGGGAAGGCAGCGCCTATGTCTTGTTTAATGCGTTCGGCAGTGGCTTCACCGATCAATGTGCCGTAGTTTCGACGCACATAGTTGACAATCGCATCGTCGAAACGATCGCCACCAATACGCACGGAGGCTGAATAAACAATACCATTCAGAGAAATAATGGCCACTTCAGTGGTGCCGCCGCCAATATCAACGACCATAGAACCACTGGCTTCTTCCACGGGTAGACCAGCGCCCATGGCCGCTGCCATCGGTTCTTCAATGAGGAAAACTTCACGTGCGCCAGCGCCTAGAGCGGATTCACGGATCGCTCGACGCTCCACTTGCGTAGAACCGCAAGGTACGGAAACCAACACGCGGGGGCTAGGCTTGAATACTCGGCTTTCATGTACTTTGTGTATAAAATGTTGCAGCATTTTTTCAGTTACGAAGAAATCCGCGATGACGCCATCTTTTAAAGGACGGGTGGCGGTAATATTCGCCGGGGTGCGACCTAGCATGCGCTTGGCTTCTACGCCCACTGCAACGACGTGGGTCTGACCTGAATGCTGGTCCATGCGCACGGCGACGACGGAGGGTTCGTTGAGGACAATGCCTTTTTCACGCACATAGATCAGTGTATTGGCCGTTCCTAAGTCAATGGATAAATCATTTGAAAAAATACCGAAAAACTTTTTAAATAACATGAATATCTCATCCAAAAGCATTGAAAAAATCGCCGTAAGCGATTTTTAATAAATAAAGTGAAGAACCCCAGTATAAATGGTGGCCATTCCGTCTGACAACTTTCGCTTTAAAATAACTATGATTATTTACGCGTTAGGGATTTAAGTCAAACTGATTTTTTTGTACAGAGCCACAAAGCCCCCGGGAGCGCGGCCCGGCTTGCCCATATGCGTCAACCGAAGCTTATCAATATCTTTCTCCTAAGATATCCTTCTCCCCTTGTGGGAGAAGGTGCCGAAGGCGGATGAGGGGTTTAAAATAAACAAAATTCATTATTTTTTTAAAGAATATTGCCCAAGATCCCCCTCATCCGCCCTTACGGGCACCTTCTCCCACCAGGGGAGAAGGATATTTATAAGCTATGGGCGGCTGGCCCGAGTTATAAAGACTTATTGAAGCGTAAGCCATAACACCGTTATAATTACCTATTTACTACGTCGCCCTCAAGCGACCTCTTCCCCCCTACCAACCACATGATAACAGGGTTTCCCTTGACAACAAATACAACCGTAATCACAGAACAAGAAGTTAAAAAGGTGGCCAACTTGGCACGCTTACGCATCACCAGCGAAGAAGCCGTCAAACACGCCAAAAATTTAAGCGAAATTCTAGATATGATTGCTCACGTCAGCAGCCGAGATACGAAAGGTGTCGTGCCTATGTCCTCCCCTTTTGCTCAGGCAACGCTGGCATTACGAGAGGATATCGTGACCGAGACTAATCAGCGACAGCTGTTACAACGTTGCGCACCTCAAGTTGAGAGCGGATTGTATTTAGTACCACTCGTCATTGAATGAGCTATTTCTCTGCCCATAGCCACACTATTAATCTAAAGAGTTCTTAACCATGACTTATAAAACTCTCGCTACTCTTTCTAAAGAATTAACGGCCAAACATTATTCCAGTCGTGAAATCACTGAATTTTATTTGCAACGCATCGAACAGCACAACCCGCAATTGAACGGATTTATCACGGTGACCGCAGAACAAGCGATTGCCAGCGCCAGCGCAGCAGATGAGCGCCGTGCCCGCGGCGACAATCACCCCTTACTGGGCGTGCCTATCGCGCATAAAGATATCTTTTGCACCCAAGGGGTACGAACCACGTGTGGCTCAAAGATGCTCGATAATTTTATTTCTCCTTATGATGCGCACGTCGTTGAACGATGCCAAGACGTCGGTATGGTGAACCTAGGCAAAACCAATATGGATGAATTTGCCATGGGTTCCTCAAATGAAACCAGCTTCTACGGTCCCGTGAAAAATCCGTGGGATTTACAGCGAGTACCCGGCGGTTCTTCCGGCGGTTCGGCGGCTGTCGTTGCCGCCGGCCTGGCTCCAGTCAGTACCGGTACCGATACGGGCGGTTCGATACGGCAACCCGCTGCATTATGTGGAATCACCGGTCTTAAACCCACGTACGGTCGAGTGTCTCGCTACGGCATGATTGCCTTTGCTTCCAGCCTGGATCAGGCCGGAATATTAGCGCTTTCGGCCGAAGATTGCGCCATGCTGTTGGCGGTGATGGCCGGCTACGATGCCAGGGATTCAACTTGCATTTCACAACCGGTGCCAGATTATACGGCCAGCTTGCACGAATCCTTACAGGGAGTACGCATCGGCTTACCTAAAGAATATTTTGCGCAGGGCAATGATGCTGGGATAAGCGCAGCGGTAGAGGAAGTGATTCAGCAATATAAAAAGCTAGGCGTTGAGTTTCGAGAAATTTCCTTACCCAGCACTTCATTGTCAGTCTCCATTTACTACGTGGTTGCACCTGCCGAATGCTCCTCGAATTTAGCCCGCTTCGATGGTGTGCGTTACGGCTATCGCTGTGAAAATCCCGTTAATTTATTGGATTTGTACGAAAGAACCCGCAGTGAAGGTTTTGGTGAGGAAGTGAAACGGCGAATCATGATTGGTACGTATGTATTATCCGCCAGTTATTACGATGCCTACTATTTACAAGCGCAAAGACTTCGACAGGTTATCAGTGATGAATTTCGGCAAGCCTTTACGGAAGTCGATTTTATCTTATCGCCAGCAACCCCTACCCCTGCCTTTAAATTAGGTGAAAAAAGCACAGATCCGGTTAGCATGTACCTTTCGGACGTTTATACGATTCCGGCGAATCTCACTGGTCTTCCCGCTTTATCGATGCCGGCAGGTTTGGTGCAAGGATTGCCAGTCGGTGTGCAATTAATCGGGCCGCATTTCTCCGAAGCTAAATTATTAAACGCAGCTCATCAATACCAACAACACACGGATTGGCATAACAAGAATCCATCTTCTTATACTTTATAGAGGCTATCGATCATGCAATGGGAACCTGTCATTGGCCTGGAAGTACACGTCCAACTGGCCACTCGATCAAAATTATTTTCTGGCTCTTCTACAACTTACGGTGCAGAACCAAACACTCAAGCTTCCATTATTGATTTGGGATTTCCAGGCGTATTACCCAGCTTGAATCGCGAAGCCGTACGTATGGCCATCAAATTTGGTCTTAGCATTCAAGCGGAATTAGCGCGTCGATCCGTGTTCGCCCGCAAGAATTATTTTTATCCAGATTTACCTAAAGGTTACCAAATCAGCCAGCATGACTTGCCTATCGTCGGGCGTGGTAGCCTTGCCATTACCCTAGAAGATGGAACGGAACGGCACATTGGTATTACTCGTGCCCACCTGGAAGAAGATGCCGGTAAATCCTTGCACGAAGGATTATTGGGCATGTCTGGCATTGATCTTAATCGCGCCGGAACACCCTTATTAGAAATCGTTTCTGAACCGGAATTACGTTCGGCTAAAGAAGCCGTGGCTTATCTAAAAACATTGCATGGACTGGTGCGTTATTTGGAAATTAGTGATGGTAATATGCAAGAAGGTTCGTTTCGTTGCGATGCCAACGTATCCGTGCGCCGTCGCGGCGATACTCAATTAGGTACTCGACGCGAAATTAAAAATGTCAATTCGTTTCGGTTTGTCGAAAGAGCCATCCTTTATGAAATAGAACAGCAAATCGCTATTCTAGAATCAGGCGGTAAGGTCGATCAGCAAACGGTTTTATACGATGCCGATAAAAATGAAACTCGCCCGATGCGCAGCAAAGAAGAGGCGAATGATTACCGTTATTTTCCAGACCCCGATCTACTGCCTTTGGAATTATCCGAAACATTCATTGAGGAGATTCGCGTCACTCTTCCCGAATTACCCTGGGAAAAACACCAGCGTTTTATTCGTGACTACGAACTAAGCGAATACGATGCCAGCATACTGGCGGGTGAGCGGGAGTTGGCTACTTATTTTGAAGATACCTTACAAGCCATTGCCACTCCTGGTTCGGCAAAGCTGGCCGCGAATTGGATCATAGGCGACCTCCTGGGCGCGCTGAATAAAGCGAATCTCACCATCAGCCAATCACCGATTACTCCTCAACAGTTAGCCGGTATTATCAAACGCATTGCCGATAATACGATTTCTGGGAAAATTGCTAAAACGGTATTTGAAGGCGTTTGGCAAGGTCAAGGTGATGCCGATCTATTGATTGCCCAACAAGGTTTAACGCAAATTACCGATGAAGCAGCGATTGCTACGATTATTGATGAAGTAGTTGCCGCTCACCCGGATCAAGCCGGCCAATATCGCGCTGGCAAAGAAGCTTTGTTTGGTTTTTTTGTCGGTCAGGTGATGAAAGCCACGAAAGGAAAAGCGAATCCCGGTCAAGTAAATGCGTTGCTGAAAAAGAAACTGAGTTAAACTGGTGTTAGCACTGTACCCACCTCTCCCGCGAAAAAAGTTTGTATAAGATCACCGACCTTTAATATAGAGAAATTGTAACTACTCACTCCTAACTACGTCGTCCCGAGGCTTGTCCGCGGGATCCAGAAAAAAGCCTATAAAAATCTCCTTCTGAATCCCGCGGACAAGCCGCGGGACGACGTGCTAGCAGTTACGAAAAATTAATTCTTTGCTTATTCCCCATTTGGAAAAAATAAAAAGGCTGGTTTTCGTCATTGCGTTCGCAGTTCGACAGTTCAAACCAGACTGAAATTTTTTGGATCGCGACTGCGCCCGCAATGATGGGCGAATTGATAAAAAAATTAATTATTAATTTAATTCTATTTTTTTATTCATAGCTAAATATCATGACCATGGCGAGATTGCTAAGCACAAAAAACTTCAGCTTTTCCTAGACACTTCGTTTCGCTCACAAGACAGTTCTAATTTTAGTTTCTTACTAATGATCTTAACGTTCTACCAGGATGTCACCTACCCTGCGTTTAAAAATTTTAATATTTGATAAGAAATAATGATAAAAATTAAAACTTTTTCTAGCAATTCTTAGCTTATTAAAAATAAAATCTTAATATAGTTCTTTATTAAAATCCTACTCATCATATAAGAAAAAATATTTGCAAAAGTATTGAAGCGAAGTGCATAATGCGCCGAATACAATTGAAAACGTAGTAAAACTTTAAATTAATTTAATCATTTAAACGTAATCATTTTTTACAAATAACTATTTTTTTAATTATCTCTGATTCTTAGCTCATCAGACGATCTTTAAAAAGCTTTCATTAGTTATTCTTGTTTGTGCAAAATAATTACAATTATTCTTTGATTCTTACCTATGGAGACAAGGATGAGAACATTATTTCACATAGAAAATGCACCTTCAGGAGATGGATTACGCTCAGGGCTGAGCTGCTTTTCGCAGAATTTAAACTGGCTGGGAGCGGATCTTTCCACCGCTGACACCATTGACGCGGTTGATTTATCGGAAATCCGTTTGGATGCAGCCTCACGCACTGTTTTTATCAATGACGAATATTTAGAGCTATCACGACAGGAATTTGCGTTATTGCAAACATTTACTGAGAATGCTGATCGTGTTTTATCTCGACAGGAATTGAAAAAGATGCTTTATGGCGAGGACCATGATATTAATAGCAATGTCTTAGAAGTTTATATTCACAGCTTACGAAAAAAATTGGGGCATGATTTTATTAGAACGATTCGCGGAGTCGGTTATGTCGTTCGAATGTCTAAAACTCCTTAACCTTGCAATCCGCACTTTAAGCTAAGCTTTTCAAAGTGCGAATTTTTTGCAACTATTCAGCACAAGGCTGGAAGTGGCACAAACGGTCAGATTTTTTCAAGGTCGCCCCTAAAAATTTAGAAAAAAGCGCAGCATACACAGAGTATATGAGCATTTTTTATAAATTTTTAGGGGTGAGATTGAGAAAATATGCCCGTTTCTATCCTGTGGTGAATGGTTATGATTACAAAATAGCTAAGGCCTGTTGCAGATCTTCTTTTAAATCTTCTAAAGCTTCTATACCCACAGAAAGTCGAATAAAATTATCAGTTATCCCTATTTTTTCTCGTTCCAAGATGGGAATAGAGGCATGAGTCATAATAGCAGGGTGTTCAATTAAACTTTCCACGCCACCTAAACTCTCTGCTAAGGTAAATAGCCGACAGCGCGACAACATTTTTTGGGTTTGATTTAAATCAGCCTTTAGCAACAAACTAATCATGCCGCCAAACAAGGGCATTTGCTGTTTCGCCAATGCATATTGCGGATGCGATGGCAGACCGGGATAATACACCTGAACAACTGCTGGATGCTGTTGTAACCATTCAGCTAATGCCAACGCATTTTCCGTATGCCGCTGCATTCGTACGGCCAGTGTTTTTAAGCCACGCAAGGCCAGAAAACTATCGAATGGACTAGCCACCGCACCAATGGCATTTTGAAGATACGCAATTCGTTCCGCCAACCCCTCATCCGCTACCACCGCAACACCACCAATAATATCGGAATGACCATTCAGATATTTGGTGGCCGAGTGCATAACGATATCGAAACCGTATTCCAAAGGTCGTTGCGCCATAGGAGTAGCGAAGGTATTATCGGCCACCGATAATAACTTATGTTTTTTTGCGAATGCCGCCACCGCCGATAAATCGACCAGCTTTAATAAAGGATTTGTCGGTGATTCCACCCAGATCATTTTCGTGTTTGGTAAAATAGCCGCTTCCAGCGCATTGAGATCACTGAAATCGATAAATGAAAATTGTAAGGCCGCCGACCGTTGTCGAACATTGGCAAATAATCGGTAGGTACCACCATAGACATTATCAATCACTAAGACATGATCGCCGGCATTTAATAATTCCAATATAGTGGCGGTCGCCGCCATGCCCGAAGCAAAAGCAAAACCATGCGTACCGGATTCCAGGTCTGCTATACAACGTTCATAGGCGCTACGCGTGGGATTTTTTGTACGAGAATATTCGTAGCCTTGATGTTGCCCTGGGCTAGTTTGTGCGTAAGTAGAGGTCGCATAGATCGGCATCATCACCGCACCAGTATTGGGGTCTGGTTCTTGACCGGCATGAATCACACGAGTCTGTAATCGCTGCAATTTATTCATTAGTTCACTCCACACTCAGTTTAAATTGGTGAGCTCAGACACCCCATACCTTTGGCACAAATGCTCAAATTTTAGTCGGATTGGGTGAGAAAAATTTTCTCGCCAAAATCGGCAAAACACGAACGTTTCCATCCTGGGGCTGGGCTGTTACATAAATTGATGCTCTTTCATCCACCCTTCGTCGACAAACTTAGTCAGGTAATTGCGTATGGAATCAGGCAAAATAACTAGACAGCGTTGACCTGCGTTTAATCGCTGCGCTGCTTTTAACATGGCCCATACCGCACTACCGGAAGAGCCGCCCACCAATAATCCTTCCTCACGAATCAGCCGACGTGCCATTAAAAAAGAATCCTTGTCATTAATTTTGATGTATTCATCGACCAGACTATTGTCCAACACTTTCGGGAAAAAATCGTAGCCTATCCCTTCGACTAAATAGGGTTTAATTTCTGTGCCACCGCCCAAGATAGAACCAATGGGGTCGACGCCGATGACTATTAAATTAGGAATGACTTCTTTTAGGCGTCTAGCCACTCCGGTAATGGTGCCCCCAGTGCCAGCTGCCACTACCAGCATATCCAGTTGACCCTCCATATCGCTGAGTATTTCCTCAGCCGTAAAATAATAATGCGCGCCTGGATTATCGGGATTGCTGTATTGATCTAGAATATGCGCACGTGGCAACTCTTTCACCAATCGCTTGGCGAGTTCAATATGGCTATCTGGATCATCCCAAGCGGCTGCCGTGGGCGTGCGATAAATGGTGGTGCCCAGCGCAGTCAATACCACTTCTTTTTCATGACTCATTTTTTCCGGCATGGTGATAATGACGCGATAGCCTTTGACGGCACCTGCAAGAGCAATACCAATACCGGTATTTCCAGAAGTTGCCTCAATTAAGGTATCGCCAGGTCGGATTAAGCCTTTTTTTTCTGCCTCCTCGACCATAAAATAGCCAATGCGGTCTTTGAGTGAACCACCAGGATTGAGAAACTCACATTTAGCATAAAGCTGGCAAGGTAAATCAGCGCCTATGTGATTAAGTTTGACAATGGGCGTTTTACCAATGGCCTGTAGAATATTGTCTAATAACATAAATAATTCCTGTACTCTAAACGAATAATAACGATATACTTTGCGTTATTCACGCTGCCCCAGCTTAGCATATGGCCAATCATTCTTCTATTCATCGACTCAGTAAAAATTTTATACACGCCTCTGAGTCTGATGGCGCAAAGACGCCGCTTAAATCTGCACCACCGCCCTTATTTGATACCCTCGATAATTTAACCAGCACAGAACCGGTGATGCCTGGGCATTTACCACAAGCAACAAATGATTATTTTCAAGCCTTGCAATTTTTGCGAGCCTATCGTGGCAGCGTCGCCACTTTTTCGGCGTATCGACGTGAAATTGAACGTTTATTACAATGGAGCTGGTATATTGCCCGCAAGTCGTTAACGGAAATCAAGCGCGACGATATTGAAAATTTTGTGGAATTTTGTCAAAAACCACCCAGCGCTTGGATCGGAGTAAAAAATGTCGCACGCTTTATAGAAGAAAACGGTTTACGCATGGCCAATCCCGATTGGCGCCCTTTTGTTACCTCGGTCAGTAAAGTAGCCCATCAGCGCGGCGAACAACCAGATATCAAAAAACACAGTTTATCGCAAAAAGCAGTGCAAGCTATTTTTGCCATTAACGGTAGTTTTTTTAGTTATCTGTTGCAAGAAGAATACGTTGAAATTAATCCCATCGCCCAGATTCGTCAAAAAAGTAAATTTTTGCGCAAATACCAAACCCATCCCGCGATTAGACGTTTAAGTGAAACGCAATGGTTTTATGTGATTTCAACCGCTGAATCGTTAGCTACACAGAACCCGGCTCAGCATGCGCGTACGTTATTTTTAATGAATGCACTCTATGGTATGTATTTACGTATTTCTGAGCTGGCGGCCAGTCGGCGCTGGGAACCTCAGATGGGACATTTTTATAAAGATCAAGACGGCCATTGGTGGTTTACGACAGTCGGTAAGGGCAATAAGCAACGCATCATTACCGTCAGTGATGACATGCTCGAGGCATTAAAACGTTATCGACTAAGTTTAAATCTATCACCCCTGCCCTTTGCCGGCGAAACAACACCCTTGTTAACAAAAATTCGAGGTCAAGGTCCTATCAATAGCACTCGCCAAATTCGAGCGATTGTGCAGCTCTGCTTTGACACGGCTATTTTTCGTTTACGACAAGATAATTTGTTGGATGAAGCCGAACAACTACAAGCAGCCACCGTGCATTGGTTGCGCCATACCGGTATTTCTGAGGATGTGAAACACCGCCCGCGTGAACATGTGCGTGACGACGCCGGTCATAGCTCCAGCGCGATTACGGATAAATACATTGATATTGAGCTAAGAGCCAGACACGCTTCTGGTAGAAAGAAACGGATTAAGCCGGAGGAATGAAATCTACTTACCTTCACCAAGCGTCATCCCGCGGCTTGTCCGCGGGATCCAGACTCCAGGGATGGAAAACTTTCACGTCCTTGTGGACTGGATCCCGGCATCTTGCCGGGACGACGTAATCTGTTAAACGGTTTTTTTACCGTCGTTGTGTCAGTCGCTTGGTCTCTTTCGCAGTAGGGTAATTGGACGTTAATACCCGCATAGTCTCGTTTGCCAAATCCACTTCACCCAAGGCACGATAAGACTGGACCATGATAACTAACGCAGGAATGACTTGTGGCGCCCCTTGATAGGTCTGCACTAGGTTACTGGCCCGATTGGCCGATGCCACATAGGCTTTGCGTCGAAAATAAAATTGCGCCACTTCTAATTGGTGCTGAGCTAATAAATTTCGGATGTAGATCATTCGTCGCTTGGCGTCCGCTGTATAAGGACTGTCGGGGAAGCGTTGAACCAGTTCATTGAAGTCACTGAAAGCTTGCTCTAGGCTGGAGGTGTCGCGTTCTGCTGGATTAGTGCGACCCCAACGTTCTACCCAGCCATCCGTGCCTATGTTAACAAGGCCCTTCAGATAATACGCGTATTCAACATTAGGTCCGCGCGGATACAATCGAATATAGCGATCGGCGGCTGCTAAGGCGGAATCGTTATTACCACTTCGATAATACGCATAGATAATGTCTAACTGGCTTTGTTGGGAATATGCGCCAAATGGATAAAGTGTATCTAGTGCTTCAAAATCTTTAGCTGCATCTTCGTACTTACGGTGTAATAAGTTATTTTCGCCACGGGAGAAAATCTGTTCTGCCGTTTGACCTTTATAACCAAGATAAGAATCATCTGTGGTTTTACACGCTGCGAGAGCTAACGCCATACAGGTTAGAATCAGAAGGGTGAAATATCGCATAGGAGGTATCACTTTTTATTAGCTGAATGAAATACTGCTGATTAGAGGGCTACGCCCACTGGAAGCGGAAGCATACCCCTTGTTACCCAAAATGTATAGACCTGTAAACGTCAACTAGTGTTATTCTATAGGTGAAGGGTTAGCACTGTATCCCCCTCTCCCGCGGGAGGAGCTTGAATAAGATCTCTTGACTTATTCGCGGGAGAGGGTTGGGGAGAGGGTCTGGTATATGACTGTTAAAACTGCTTCAGTATGCTGCAAAACCTCATGATTCCAAAACCGTAAGACTTGAAATCCTTTTTTGCCTAATACAGCTGTCCTTTGTGTATCATAAATTTGGCTTTCTTGATGCTGTCCACCATCTAGCTCAATCACGAGGTGCCTTTCATAGCAGACAAAATCTACGATAAAACATTCAATGCGTACTTGCCGTTTAAATTTATATCCCAATCGGTGAGCGCGTAAATAATACCAAAGATGCTGCTCAGCATCTGTGCTGTTCGCTCGCAATTCACGAGATCGCTGTTTCATTAGGGCTTTGTTCATTTCCCTCTCCCCAACCCTCTCCCGCGAATAAGGTGGGTGATCTTATTCAAACTCCTTTCGCGGGAGAGGGGGATACAGTGCTAACGCTTATCCTTCTGAGCCTACTCTACCTACAGGTTTTTGCACAATTTGTAGGCATCATAAATTCCCTTAACAAGATATTATTATTTCCATTTGGCTTCCTTGGCTCTTTCATTAATAACTGATTGTATCATTTCTATATAAAGTTCTGTTAGGAAGAGTCGCGTTGGGGCTGTGTTGGTAAGAGTAATTACTGTATAATAAAGATACGACATTTATAAAATAAATTTTTTAACCATGCAAACCATTCATTTAACCGCCACTATACCTTCTGAGCTTGATGGGCTACGCCTTGATATGGCGTTGGCGAGGTTATTTCCATCATATTCACGGGCTCGATTGCAACAGTGGATTCGCCAAGGGCAGGTTCAGGTCAATCAACAGCCCTGGCGGGGTAAAGACAAGGTTTACAGCGCTCAACAAATAGAAGTGAATGCTACTTTGGCGGCTACTATTCCCTGGCATGCCCAAGTCATGGATTTGAACTTAGTTTACGCCGATGACGATATACTGGTTGTTAATAAGCCGGCGGGACTGGTTGTGCACCCGGGCGCTGGTAATCCAGAACATACGCTGGTGAATGCCCTACTGCATTATGATTCTACCTTATCTACTTTGCCGCGAGCAGGCATTGTCCATCGACTGGATAAAGACACCACCGGCCTGCTGGTCGTAGCCCGCAGTTTGCCGGCACAGACCCAATTAACCGCACAGATTCAAGAGCACCGCGTACAACGAGAGTATCTCGCCTTGGTCAGCGGCGTATTGACCGCAGGTGGCACCATAGAAGCGCCACTTGGACGCCACCCTATTCGACGCATACAACGCGCCGTTCTGGATCATGGTAAACACGCAATCACTCATTTTCGGGTCCTGGAACGTTTTAACGCCCACACCCTAGTCCGTGTTTTTTTAGAAACCGGCCGCACACATCAAATACGAGTTCATATGGCGCACATAGGTTACCCCATAGTAGGCGACCCCTTGTATGGCGGCGGACTCAAACTACCAAAACAATGTTCTGAAGCCGCAACAACCGCACTTAAATCATTTAAACGCCAAGCCCTCCACGCCCATCAATTGTCATTCCATCACCCCATCAGCGGCCAAGAACTGTCCTTCACCGCCCCCATCCCCGATGATTTTGCTTTTTTACTAGAAAAGCTAAAGTGAAGTCCGCCTAAACCTGCCTTATTAAAGAGGATGAAGTCTCGCGCTATCCATTCACCCTCTCCCCAACCCTAGGGTATGCACACATATTTTTCAGTCAGCTGTGAGTGAGTATTAGATTAGGAGTTAGCACTGTAAGCCCCCTCTCCCGCGCGAGGGGCTTGAATAAAAACTCTGAACTTGTTCGCGGGAGAGGGTTGGGGAGAGGGCGAATGGATAGTGCGAGACTTTACCCTCTCCCCTAACCCTCTCCCGCGAATAGGTTTGCAGCTTTTGCTCAAACTCCTCGCGCGGGAGAGGGGGGTTTACAGTGCTAATCATTAATCCGGTGCCTACTCACAGTTGACTGAAAAAGATGTGTGCATACCCTAGCGGAGTTGGGGGTGAGCAGTTACATAAATATTATGGATATACTGCCCAAGTAAGCATGAAGTATCCCAGGGGCTGGCTGCAGACCCTCTAATTCAGGGATGACACGGGAGCTACATGGACCGTATTCATGCGTGTCTGCAACCAGCCCCTGGGATACTTCATGCGCGAGGTGGCTACACGCCAACCGAGGCTCCACCATATGGTGGCTTAAACAAAGTGAATGGCGGTATAATGGAAAAAAATCCTTTGCAAATACTTTTAGTTTGGTTAGCCCATGTCTCACTACTTGATTCCCGAATGGCCCTGCCCTGCCCAAGTGAAATCTGCTTTCACCCTACGTTTTGGCGGCCACAGCGATGGTGATCAACATGGATTTAACTTGAGCGCGCGCGAACCAGAACAACGAGAATCAGTTTTAGCCAATCGACAACAACTAAAACAAGAATTGGCACTACCCAACGACCCCATTTGGTTGCACCAAGTGCACGGCAATCGAGTCGTACAAGCAGACTTATTTTTAACATCCTTGACGCCTATTGAAGCCGATGCTGCTTATACCAAAGTACCTGGGGTAGTCTGCAGCGTACTTACCGCCGATTGTTTACCGGTACTACTTTGCGATAACCAAGGCGAACAAGTCGCGGCTGTACACGCCGGCTGGCGGGGCTTAGCGTCAGGTATCCTTGAGAACACCCTTGCTGAATTCACCGCGCCCCAGCAAGTACTAGCTTGGCTGGGTCCAGCCATTGGCCCCACCGCTTTTGAAGTAGGAGAAGATGTACGCACGGCATTTTTAACAGAAAACCCAGACGCCGCTATTGCTTTTATACCCCATCACGCAGGAAAATGGCTGGCCGATCTTTATCTGCTCGCAAAACAACGCTTACATCAACAAGGAGTTTCGCAGATCTATGGCGGCAATTTTTGCACATATACCGACATAGAACGCTTTTATTCCTACCGTCGTAAGGAAAATGTAAACGGCAGGATGGCCTCTTTAATTTACATTGCTTAAGGTAACTCGATTATGACCTTCACACGTTGGATTCTTCTTCTCATCACCGTGCTGCTCAGCACTACCGCGATTTCCAGTTATGGCGGACTTCCACCCACCACCAATGGCAGTGTGGTGTCGAGTATCTCTTCCATACTTAAGCCCATATTGCCGGGCGTAGTGAATGTGATGGTCACTGGTGAATTACCGGCTAATTATAATGCCGCGCAGAAATCCCGGGGATCTTCCAACAGCGATAATAACCAAAATTATCCCCAGGAATTTCAGGAACTCGGGTCAGGCGTTATTATTGACGCCGCAAAGGGTTATATCGTCACGAATGCGCATGTAATTGCCAATGCCAAACTAGTGACGGTGACGTTACAAGACGGTCGACGTTTCAAGGCTAAACTCATTGGTTTCGATAAGGCGTCTGATGTCGCCGTCGTGCAAATCAATGCCACTAATCTGGTCGCCGTGCCGTTTGGCAATTCCGATACATTGCAGGCCGGAGATTTCGTTGCCGCAATAGGTAGCCCGTTCGGTTTACAGCAAACCGTGACTTCCGGAGTGGTCAGCGCGTTAAATCGTAGCCGCCTAGGTATCGAAGGCTATGAAAATTTCATTCAGACGGATGCCTCCATTAATCCGGGGAATTCCGGCGGTGCGCTAGTGAATTTGAAAGGTCAGCTCATTGGCGTCAATACAGCATTAATCGGACCGGTGAGTGGCAATGTCGGGATAGGGCTAGCCATCCCCAGTAATATGGTAAAAGAGATCACCGAGCAGCTGATTCAATATGGAAAGGTTAAGCGAGGCGTTTTAGGTGTGATGGTGCAGGATTTAACTCCAGCCTTGGCGGATGCGTTTAATATCAGTGGCAAATTAGGTGCGTTAGTCACCAATGTCATACCTGGTTCTCCCGCCGATAAAGCTGGGGTGCAACCCCAAGACGTGATTGAGCAAATTAATAATGTGCCTGTCATTAATGGTGCACAGGTCAAGAATACGGTGGGCTTACTGCCGATTGACTCTAAAGTCACTTTGTTGATTCATCGTAAAGATAAAAATCTGACGATTAGCGCCGTTATTATTGACCCTAAAACATTAAAACAGGCAACCGCACCCGCCTTGACCTCCTTTTTAGATGGCGTGCGCTTGACCACCTACGATCAATTCGTTCCTGATTTTGGGGCTATTAAAGGGGTTGGGGTGTTAGATGTCAGCGCCACCAGTGATGCCTGGATCAGCGGTCTGCGACCTGGCGATGTTATTCTCGAATCCAACGGGAAAGCGGTGCACAACGTCGACGATATGTTAAAAAGTGCGCAAGGAAACCCAAAACAATTGCTATTAAAAGTGGGGCGAGATCAAGGAATTATTTATTTGGTCCTAAATAAATACCAGTAATTACCTCCCATAGGGGCCGTCGTCCCATCATCTGCCCTGGTGAGCACCGGATTAACGATTAGCACTGTAAACCCCCTCTCCCGCGCGAGGAGTTTGAGCAAAAGCTGCAAACCTATTCGCGGGAGAGGGTAAAGTCTCGCGCTATCTATTCGCCCTCTCCCCAACCCTCTCCCGCGATCAAGCTCAGAGCCTTTATTCAAGCCCCTCGCGCGGGAGAGGGGGCTTACAGTGCTAAACCCTAATCTAATACTCACTCACAGTTGACTGAAAAAGATGGGTGCATACCCTAGCCCATCCCATAGGGACTTCCGTTGGTGGCAAGTGGGAGAAGGAGTTGTTTTCTTGAGAGGTGTTAGTCTTTTAGCCGCTGAATTTTAGCGCCTAAAGCAGATAGTTTGTGTTCGATGCGTTCGTAGCCTCGATCGATGTGGTAAATTCTGTCGACCAGACTATCGCCTTTCGCAGCCAAGGCGGCTAAAACCAGGCCGGCGGAGGCGCGGAGGTCGGTTGCCATGACGGGTGCGCCAGTGAGCGAGGGTCTCCCTTTGCAGATGGCCATATTGCCTTCTAATTGAATGTCAGCACCCATGCGTTGCAGCTCATGGACATGCATGAAGCGGTTCTCAAAGATGGTTTCCGTGATGGTAGATGTACCATCGGCTACGGTATTCAATGCCATCAACTGGGCTTGCATATCCGTCGCGATAGCGGGATAGGGGGCGGTGACGACATCAAAGGCAATGGGGCGCCGACCCCGCATATCTATTTGCACCCAATCCTGACCGTGCGTCACATCCGCGCCGGCTTCTTTTAATTTCAGTATCACCGAATGCAGGGTATCGACACCAATACCGGTTAACTGGACATTGCCTTGCGTAATAGCTCCGGCAACCAAATACGTGCCGGCCTCTATTCGATCAGGCAGAACAGAGTATTCGCCACCCATCAATTCTTCGACGCCTTCAATCTCAATCGTATCCGTACCGGCACCCATGACTTTAGCACCCACGGCATTCAAGAAATTGGCGAGGTCAATAATCTCTGGTTCACGTGCTGCATTTTTTAAGGTCGTTTTGCCTTCGGCTAAAGCCGCCGCCATCATCAAGTTTTCTGTACCCGTGACGGTGACTTTGTCGAGTAATAAATAAGCACCTTGCAGCCGCTTTTTACTCTTCGCATAGATGTAACCTTGATCGATGGTAATATCAGCGCCCATCGCCTGTAAGCCTTTTAAATGCACATCCACCGGTCGTGAGCCAATCGCGCAACCACCCGGCAATGAGACAACGGCTTCCCCATAACGAGCCAATAATGGCCCCAATACTAAAATCGAAGCACGCATCGTTTTCACTAAATCATAGGAGGCAAGAAACTTCTCAGCCGGATTTCCTGCGACTCGGATTGATTTATCTTCATCACGAATAATATGCACACCCATTTGCTTGAGTATCTCCAACGTCGTGCTGATATCGCGCAAATACGGCACATTGGTGATAACCGTGGGTTTAGTGACTAATAGGCTAGCAAAAAGAATGGGTAAAGCGGCATTTTTAGCACCCGAAATACGAACTTCGCCTTGAAGAGGAACGCCGCCAGTAATTAATAATTTTTCCATGATATATCCGAAAGAAAGATCGTAGGGTGGGCAAAGCGCAGCGTGCCCACCATTTGGCTCAATTGCTACTGCTAGTGTTTATAACCACCACTTTATCTAAGCTACTCAAGCGGGCAATATCCATTAAATGTTGCGGTAAATTCACAAAACGTATCGATTTATCCAGCTGGCGGGCTTGCCGCAACCAACCCGTTAACAAGGACAATGCCGAACTGTCGCTTCGCGAGACATCTTTAAAATCAAAGACAGGATCGCTCGCTTGTTGCAGCAAGGCATTGCCCAAGTCACGTACCTCGGGCACTGTCTTAAAACTCAAATTGCCACTGACTTGAAAAAAAGTCCCATCTTTACTTGGTTTGATCGTAGCTGTCGAAACCGTCATTTAATACTCGCATTACGGGATTGCAGGTTGCTATTCAAGCCGGCAAGGCCTTGGCTTCTTAAGATATCGGCAAACTGGGAGCGGTAATTATCGATGAGGCTGACGCCTTCCACACTAAAGTCATATACCTTCCACTGGTTGCCATTGGCTATCAAACGATAACTGACGGCCACATTCTGGCCATTTTCTTGCACAATAATACTGTTCACTTGCACCCGGTTGCCCTTCACACCACCACGTATGGGCAGGAAACGTACCGTTTGATTCGAATAAGAAGATAATGCCGTGGAATAGGTACGAGTGATGAATAAGGTAAATTGTTTTTTAAACTCTTCGCGTTGCGCTGGGGTTGCTTGCGCCCAATAACGGCCAACGACTTGCTGAGACGTTAAATCTAGGTTGACGTGTGGTAATAGAATGGACTGCACCAATCGATACAACGATTGTGAATTGCGGTTTTCCGTGTGCTTCAGCCCGCTTAACATTTGATTCGTTGTGGTTTGCAGCATATCGACAGGGGAAGATGCTTCTGCCCAAATGAAACTAACCCAACATAATACACTGCTGATGACAATGGCCTTGACCAGGTTCTTCAATGACATAAGTAAATTCTCCTAATGTGAGTTCTGAAAATCAATTCATGTATCGGCATCATTTATTACTTTTGTTCCCCATACTGTAGAGGAACTGTCCGATTAATTTTTCTAGAATGACGGCCGGTTGGGTATTCTCGATTACACTGCCATCTTTAAGAAAAGTCGTTTCATACCCAGGGGTCAAGTTCACGTAATTAGCACCTAATAAACCCTGTGTATAAATATTAGCAGACGTATCGACAGGTAGGTTATTATGGCTGCGCAATAACACCAATGTCACTCGGGCCCGGAAATTTTCTGGGTCAAGCCCGATGGCACTCACCTGACCTACCCATACTCCCGAGATCATGACCGGTGCGCGAACTTTTAAACCGCCGATGTTGTCGAACTCCGCTGTCACTTTATAAAAACTTTCTTTGGTGGAATAACTGGTCAAGCCACTGACTTTCAAAGCCAGAAAAATAATGGCGACTACGCCCAGTACCATGAAAAATCCAACTAGGATTTCAATTAATTTTTTTGCCACTCTACCACCCCTTTAACATCACAGAAGTAAGAACAAAATCTAAAGCCAATATGGCTAAAGAAGCATAAACCACTGTTTTAGTGGTAGCTCGGCTGATGCCAGCCGCATTAGGCACGGTATAATACCCTTGATAAACAGCAATCCACGTCACCACAAAACCAAACACCAAACTTTTAATCAACCCATTGACCACATCGAGCCGAAACACCACTGCTGCCTGCATATTGCCCCAAAAAGAACCCGCGTCCACGCCCAACCAGCGGACCCCCACCAAATAGCCACCAATAATAGCGACCATATCAAAAATCATAGCTAATAAAGGCATGGAAATAAAGCCAGCCCAAAACCGCGGCGAAATAATGCGCCATAGGGGATCCACCGCCATCAATTCCATACTATCCAATTGATCGGTTGCTCGCATTAAACCAATTTCAGCGGTCAACGCCGTCCCCGCCCTACCTGCGAACAGTAAAGCCGTAATCACCGGACCTAACTCTCGAATCACACTCAGAGACAATAACTGCCCCAATTCACCCTCGGCGCCGAAACGCTGCAAGGTGTTAAATCCCTGTAATGACACGACCATACCAATAAATAACCCCGACAAGATGACAATCACCAGTGATAATACACCGACAAAATACAATTGCTCTTGCAACAATTTGATATTACGAGGAAATTGCGGGCGCCGAAATAAAGTGCGCACCAGGAAAATACCGGAGACACCCAAACGTTCACAGAATTGCAGACCAAAACGGCCCAAGTATTGCACGTAATCTAACAAGACAATAAATCCTCCGCATAGTCAACGGCAGGATAATGGAATGGCACGGCGCCATCCGGTAAACCATGGATAAATTGCTCAATGGCAGGTGATTTCTCAGCGAATAATTGCTGTGGTGTGCCCTCACCAATGATCTGGCCATCGGAAAGGATATAAATGTAATCGGCAATACTGGCCGTTTCTCGCACATCGTGAGAGACAATCACGGAAGTTAAGTTAAGCGCATCGTTTAAACGCTTAATGAGCTGCACGAGTACACCCATAGTGATCGGATCCTGACCGGTAAAAGGTTCATCGTATAACATCAGTTGCGGATCGAGAATCAGTGCTCTGGCCATCGCCACTCGTCTGGCCATACCACCGGATAATTCACCTGCCATTAAATCGCGTGCTCCGCGCAATCCGACCGCTTCCAGCTTCATCAACACGAGGTCGCGCAATAAATCTTCTGGAAATTTAGTGTGCTCTCGCAACGGAAAAGCGACGTTTTCAAAGACATTCAAATTGGTGAATAACGCCCCACTCTGGAATAACATCCCCATTTTCTGTCGCGCCAAATACAGCTCGCGACGATTCAGGCGGTGGATGTTAATAGAACCCACGTTTATCTGCCCGGAATACGGCGTCAATTGCCCACTCATTAAGCGTAGCAGCGTCGTTTTACCTGTACCGCTGGGGCCCATGATGGCCGTGATTTTGCCCCGTTGGATATCCAGACTGATATTTTTAAAAATATATCTATCACCGCGCTTAAAGCTCATTTTACGCACAGTGACCATAATATCTTTTGTAGAGGACATGATGGGCTTCGTTTGAGAAAACACTTAGACTGGCTAGGGTCGCGTTACCTAAACCCTAACTGAATACAAAAAGTATAGCGATAATTTTTAAGCTTGTATAGCCTGGCAACCTGCCCTTTGTCCCGGTATAATACTACCCATGATGACACATGAAGAACTCTGCGCCTTTGGCCGCACCGTTATTGATATCGAAACCCGGGCCATCGATAGCCTAAAAGCGCGTATTGACCATAATTTTGCGCTGGCCTGCCTCACCCTACTCGGCTGTGAGGGGCGCATTATTGTCACTGGTATGGGTAAATCCGGCCATATTGCCCGCAAAATTGCCGCCACTTTTGCCAGCACCGGCAGCCCGGCTTTTTTTGTCCATTCGGCAGAGGCCAATCATGGCGACTTGGGCATGCTGACACGCCAAGACGTGGTACTAGCCGTTTCCAACTCGGGTGAAACCGGGGAAGTGATTGGGATGCTACCTCTCATTAAGCGCTTGAATATCCCCATGATTTGCTTGTGCGCTAAAAACAGTTCCACCTTAGCCAAAGCGGCCACTATCTATATCGACACCTCAGTCGCCGAAGAAGCCTGCCCTCTAGGGTTGGCTCCCACCTCTAGCACCACTGCCACCCTAGTGTTGGGTGATGCCTTAGCCATCGCCCTACTGCGAGCCAAGGGTTTTACTGCCCAAGATTTTGCTTTGTATCACCCAGGCGGCCAATTAGGCCGGCGCTTAACCCTACGTGTTCACGATGTGATGCGACAGGGGAATCTCATTCCCTGCGTTCAAGAACAGTCGGGTTTAAACGAAGCACTCATCGAAATGACGAAAAAAAGCTTAGGCATGACCACCATCGTCGACGAGCATGGCTTGCTGAAAGGCATTTATACCGATGGCGATTTACGCCGCACGCTGAATCGCGGCTTGGATGTGCACACGACCCAAATCACGGAGGTGATGACTCCCCATAGTCGTTCGATTGAGCCCGAAAAATTAGCGGCTGAAGCATTACATTTGATGGAAACCTATAAAATCACGGCGATGACGGTACTTGACCCTGTGGGCAAACTCCTCGGCGTGGTGCATATGCACGATATTTTAACCTCCAGATTAGCCTAACCTCACTAAATGCTATGCAAAAGATCCTCGATAAAGCTGCCCAGATCCGATTAGTCATCTTTGATGTCGACGGCGTACTCACCGATCGCAAAATCTATTTTGCCGATAATGGCCACGAGTACAAAGCGTTTAATTCGCACGATGGTTTTGGCATAAAAATGCTGCAACAAACGGGGGTGGCTGTCGCCATTATCACTACCCGTCATTCATCGGTGGTTGAAAGGCGTATGCAGGAACTAGGGGTTACCCATGTTTATCAAGGTTATCACGATAAACTACAAGCATTGGCAAAAGTAAGCGCCACTTTACAACTGACGTATCCACAAATCGCTTATGTGGGCGATGATTTACCGGATTTACCGGTCATGCGCCAGGTCGGTTTAGGCATTGCGGTGGCTGATGCCGCCCCTTTTTTACTAGAGCATGCGGCTTTTCGCACGCATGCGGCGGGTGGTAAGGGCGCAGCTCGAGAAGTGTGCGAGCTTATTATGCAGGCACAGAATACCTTATCTGCGGCCCAGCAACGTTATTTATGAACGCGATCACCGGCAAGAATGTGATCTTTAGCTTGTTATTGGCTATCGGGTTAGTTGCCAGCTTTTGGTTGGCTAGCGACCTACTGACTCCAACTGCAAAAGAACAGGCGAATCAACCCCAAACACCGGATTCATTTATGACCGATGTGCACTACGTGGATTTTGACAATCAAGGCCAATGGCAAAGCACCTTAGACGTCAAACACATGGTGCATTATAGCCAACAAGATACCGCCGAACTGGAGCAGCCACGGCTGATTTCCAAGGGCAAAGATCAATTGACGTGGATTATTACGGCCGATCGCGGCATCAGCCACAACGGTGGAAAAATGCTAGACCTTCACGGTCATGTGGTAGTCCAACGCTTTGAGAACGCCACACAAAAAACCATGCAGCTCAATACCGAAAGCTTAACGGCCTACCCCAAGAAAAAATACGCAAATACCGATCAACCAGTGACGATTACCCAAACGGGCAGTGTCATGAAAGCCATTGGTATGACGGCTGATTTGAACACCGGCGATATTAAACTGCTGAATCAGGCGCAAGGGGTATATGAACCTGCTCAAAAACCGTAATTTCAAGCTAAGAAGCCAGTTTTGCCGATTCCTGATGCTATCGCTCAGCCTGCTGCTGAGTTACTCAGCACTGGCTTTAAGCACTGATAACCAGCAACCGGCGCATTTCTCTTCCGACCAATTTCAGTATAATCAAAAAACCAACAAGACTATTTTTACCGGACACGTACAAATGTCACAAGGCAGCACACATTTAACCGCTGACCAATTAACGGTTTATCGCGACAAGGAAGGCAAAGTATCCGAAGCCGTTGCTGTCAGCCAGTCAGATCAGTTGGCGCATTACACCACACTACCCGATAATTCCGATGACATATTGGATGCCGTTGGAAAGACGATTGAATATTACCCTCAAGCAAAGCAAGCGATCATTCGTGGCCAAGGATTAGTGACACAAGGCCCTACACATTTTAGTGGCTCCTTGATTACTTATGATATGGCGAAACAGCAGGTGATTTCACTCCCTACGGCACCAGGCGAACAGACGGTATTGGTATTGCAACCCCAGCACTTACCCGGCAGCCACATGAACAAACCCACGGGAAAAACCAAGCCATGAGCCTTTTACAAGCCAATCATTTGGGAAAGCATTATAAAAAGCGCAAAGTGGTACAAGATGTCAGCATCCAACTCCATGAGGGCGAAATCGTCGGTTTATTAGGACCCAATGGTGCGGGTAAAACCACCAGTTTTTACATGATCGTGGGTTTAATCGCCTGCGATGCCGGCCAAGTGTTGTTGGACAATAAAAATATCACTGACGCCCCTGTCCACCAGAGGGCTCGTTTAGGCATTGGTTACCTACCCCAAGAATCTTCCATTTTCCGCAAACTGAGCGTGTCAGAAAATATCATGGCGATTCTGCAGTTACGTAAACAGCTCAAACAGGCCGAACGTTTGGCACTGATGAATGGTTTATTGCAAGAATTTCATATCTCTCATTTAGCGGACAGCCCAGGCATTACCCTTTCTGGTGGTGAACGACGACGGGTCGAAATCGCCCGCGCCTTGGCGTTGGAGCCTCGTTTTATTCTGTTGGATGAGCCTTTTGCCGGTATCGACCCTATTTCTGTCATTGATATTAAGCGCATCATTCTGCACCTACGTAACCGCGGCATCGGTGTATTAATCACCGATCATAATGTCCGAGAAACCTTGGATATTTGCCAGCGGGCCTATATTGTCAGTGAAGGTAAAATCATTGCTGAGGGTGCGCCGACTGATATTTTGGCCAATAAACAGGTGAGAGAAGTATACCTTGGCCATGAGTTTGATTTATAATATAGTACCTTCCTTGGATACTTGGATAAACTGCGGGATGAACCCACAGTATTCAAAGGCATTGATTCTAAACTAGAAATGTAAAAATATTCTCAGGTAGCACCGGTTTCACCCTTATTAAGGAATCACTCCTATGAACATACAATTTAGCGGTCCTGTGACCGACGCCTTAAAAACATTTGCAGAAGAAAAGCTTTCTCGATTAAAAAAATTTTCAGCCATCATCACCAGTATTCAGGTTATCTTTAAAGTGGAAAATAAAATACGCCACATTGCCGAAGCCAATATCCATGTTCCAAAAAAGGAAATTTACGCCGAAGCAGAATCTGAAGACATGTACAAGACCGTTGATGCGTTAGTCGATAAATTAAGTAGACAACTTTCCAGCTATAAAGAAAAAATTTCGGATCATACTTAACAACAGGGGGAGTGCGGGGCGAGCCCGCACTCCCAAGGAAAGGTAATAGCTCAGGCACCCTATATCTTTGGCACAAACGCTAGTATTTTAGACGAGCTTGGTGAGAAAAATTTTCCCGCCAAAATCGGCAAAATACGAACGTTTCCATCCTGGGGCTGAGCTGTTACAAGAAAAGACTTTTTCCATCTGGACAGAACTAAATGAACCCACAGCAAGCGTGGTGCACTCTGCTTTTGCACCATACCACCCTTTTTCTTCGGAAAATAAAATGAACCACACCCCCTGCGTTGCCTTTTCTTCACGCTGACCCGCATGAATCTGCCCACCTCCACCATCCAACATGGCGTTTTCGTGAATGTCTACGGCATCGGCACGTTGCTTACTGGCCCCAGCGGCATAGGAAAAAGTGAATTGGCGTTGACATTAATCGATCGTGGCCACCAACTCATTGCTGACGACGCACCTGAATTCTTTGTCCACTCAACAGGCATGATTATCGGTCGATCAACTCCCGCCCTCCGCCATTTATTGGCCGTACGTGGTATCGGTATTGTCAATATCAAACAACTCTTGGGCGCCACAGCTGTTTGCGAACAGCAAATACTGTCACTCATCATTGAATTAAGCACCGAACCACCTCAGCAAGAACCCGGTGAACCCGCTTACCATGAAAAGATCCTCTTAAACACGACCATTCATCACACAACCCTGCCCTTCCAGGTGAATAGGCGCAACGAACTTTTAATTGAAACCCTCGTGCGCCACTTCCAATTGAAGCAGGCCGTATTATCGGAAACCCTTATATGAGTGTTAGTATTTTAATTATTTGCCATGATGAAATTGGCACTGCTTTATTAAATACCGTGAAGCAGACCTTTGGCAGCGAATTACCCTTGCCAGCTGCCACCGTGGAATTGCATGCCAATACCGACCCCGAAGTACTTATTCCTCGCTTGAAAAAAGTGGTGAAAGCACTGGACCAAGGGGATGGTGTATTGATTTTGACGGATTTATTCGGGTCAACTCCTTGTAATGTTGCCCAACGAATTCAAGACTGCAAAACCATACGTATTGTCAGTGGCTTAAACCTTCCGATGTTGATTCGCGTGATGAATTACCCATCCTTGGATTTATTGCAATTGGCCGAAAAAGCCCGCACGGGCGGCCAATGCGGTATCATTGAATGCCAACAAAAAAATTAAGAGGACAGTGACGTGTTACGTAAAAAAATCCTGATCGCTAATAAATTAGGCTTGCACGCCCGCGCTGCCGCTAAATTAGTACATTTGTCCAGCCGTTACGGCAGTGAAATCGAGGTTATTCGCAACGAACACAAGGTCAACGGTAAGAGCATCATGGGTGTCATGATGCTGGCCGCTAGCAAAGGGACTGAAATTGAATTGCAGGTCGACGGCGAAGATGAAGCAGCCGCGATGGATGCCTTGATGCAATTGATCGCCAATCGATTCGGCGAGGAAGAATAAAGCGGCGCTAGCATTATTCACTAGCGCATGTTATCGTTACGCCCTTTTTAAGGAGAGATGGCCGAGTGGTTGAAGGCGCACGACTGGAAATCGTGTATACGCTAAAACCGTATCGAGGGTTCGAATCCCTCTCTCTCCGCCAGTTTATAATACTTCTAGAATGTGAGCGCCCCGCCTGGATCTAAACACAGATTCCCTATAATGCCTGATATGGACAATATAAAGGGTCTCTGAACTCACACGATAGCGCAAAATGTAACCACCTGCACCGAAACGAATAAACAAATCGCGGTATAATGGTAACTCTCGAATAGGTTTGCCAACTTCCGGGAATTCAATTAAGCGATGAGCTGTTTTTTTAATTGTTTCAGCTGCACGCTTGGCAGCTTCAGGATTTTCTTGAGCAAGAAATTCTCTTAACCTCACCATATCCTCAATGGCACTGTCTAACCAAGTTAACTTCCACATGGGGGTCTTTGGGTTTCTTTATCTGTTCCCCAGGTATCTAGCCATTGACTTACGGATTGATGACTGACTGTCTTGCCTGTCTCTGCTTCTTGCCAGCGAGTTAATGTTTCTTGAATTAATTGCTCTTTAAGTTCTTCTTCTTCAATATAACGAGTGATCGCTTCTTTCATGAGCCAGTGTGGTGAACGATGCTTAGTTTGTCCTAGACGGTCTAAGCGATCTTTAATTCCGATGTCCAACTTAACCACTTTAGTTACGATTTGACGATCAGCAGACATAGCTCCTCCCATAATTAAGAACAATGATACTAAGTATCACTCAGTAATACTAAAAATTCAAGCAATCATTTCAAATTTTTGTATCACCATTCTATCAAATGGTTACTCTCGTGGATAAAATTTGCTCATTACAGACATTTCCTCATTTTGAGCAAATTTATTCAGGCGTTAAATATGCTCATTATGGCCATTTCGCCAGGTTGAGCATTTAGTCATAGCTAATCACCACTTTCCCCTTGGCCTGGCCTGATTCTAGGAGGGCGTGGGCGTCTTTTACGGTTACTAATGAGAATACATGTGGATCGACCAAGGGTTTTAGCTTGCCTTCATCGGCTATTTTGGCTACTTCTTCCAATATTTTGCCATGTTCTTCACGGCGTTGATTCTTTAAAATCGGTAAAAGCATGAAAATCACATGCAGGCTTAACCCTTTGCTATGCATAGGGGTTAAATCATGGGTGGAGCGTGCAGCGGTCGCTACGACAGCGCCATTTTCACTGGCTGCCAGTAAGGATTTATCCAGATTGGGGCCACCGACGGTATCAAAGACAATATCGAAACCGCGGTTATGGGTGAGCCCGCTGAGGTAAGTTTCTAAGGTTTCTTCTTTTGCGTTAATGACTGTATCGGCACCTAGTGATTTGGCTAATGAAAAATCTTCGTCTCTGAGCACGGTCGTAAACACCTGAGCTCCTCTCCACCTGGCCAGTTGCACGGCAATATGGCCCACTCCACCGATGCCTCCGTGTATTAGGATGCTCTTTTTATCGGTTAGCTGCGCTCGCTTAAATAAACCTTCCCAAGCAGTGATACTGACTAAGGGCAATGCCGCAGCTTGCTGCATAGATAAAGAGCGTGGCTTATGGGCGATTAATCGTGCATCGGCCAACATATACTCGGCTAATGCCCCAGCTGTTCCTTTTAATCCGCCAGCGCAACCGTACACTTCATCCCCGACTTTAAACCCTGAGACATCGGGCCCAATAGCCTCAATTACACCCGCCACATCACCGTGTAAAATAGCTGGAAAATCAGGCGCAATGGCGCTCACTACCCCAGCTCTAATTTTACAATCGATTTGATTGACACTGGTGGCAGCGACTTTGATGAGCACATGCCCCGACTTCAGTTCAGGCTTGGGAAGATCCACCCACTCGAAAACGGAAGGGTCACCAAATTGATTAATGATTTGTGCTTTCATAAGCTTTCCTCATGTAGCATCGGATGCTTTATAGCTGATAGTGAGACAGTAGTGAGAAATATTATAGCTATAAGCATATTAGGCGCAAGTATGCATATGTGCGATAATATCAAAATATGTACTTAAACAAGGCAAGCTAATTTAGGAGTAATCTCGATGAAAAAATACAGGATTCAATTACTATTTTGGCTATCCGCCTTTTGCTTTATCACTGCCCAAGCTGCAAATATCACTCAGTTACGCAATCAACGCTATTGCGAAATTATTTTAGGTGCGCAAAACAAGGGGATGCTGCAGGCGGATGTTTACAGCACAGTGGGATTAAATTCTTGTCCGGCCGAACTTTGGAATAAATTAGATACGACGGCCATAAAAACACAGACCCAAGCATTAGTCGTCAAATTAAACGGTCCTCGTTACTGGGTCATTGACGGTATGCAGAATTCAAGTTTAATTAATACCCACATCCAAGTTTTTCAAGGCATTGCCACGCGCCAAGCGGCCACTTTAATGCTGTCGTGGCACGATTTTTTACGTGACCTCAAACCTTATCAATTACATGAAGTCATGCGTCAAACCACTTGGGTTTACCAAAAAAATAAACCTATTTATGAACTTATCGACCCAGCCAAACACATTTATATTATGCAATCCTACAGCGTTCAAAAACAGAATCAAAACCTGGCAGATTTAGCTACTCTTGAAACTAAACTTCATCTGCCAAAGGGTTGGCAATTTCGAACCCGGACCTTGACCCAAGACGCCTATTTCAGCACAATCAATGGTAAAGCCATTGTCATCCAAGATGATTTTTTAAATACTTATCAACTAGAAACACCGGCTTGACGACCAAACATTGTGAGATTACGCGTCAGCTAGGGCCTTCGTCGTGCCCCTTACGTCGTTCCGCGGCTTGTCTGCAGCCCCTCATGCCATGAACTGGCCCCGTCATCCCGAGCAAAGCGAGGGATCTACTGAATCAAGCACATTATTGTAGTGCCACATCAAGTAGATCCCTCGCTTCACTCGGGATGACGGAGTTCTTTTAAGAAGGTTGACAATTCGGGCAGTAAACTGTACTGCGATTGCTTAATCGCAGGCCGCGCAATTGTGTCGCGCATTGTTTGCAAGGCAGGCCTTCTCGGCCATAGACTGCGAGTTCAACGGCGAAATAACCGGCTTCACCCGCGCTGTTGACAAAATCTTTCAGCGTGGTGCCGCCTTGGCGAATGGCGCGGCGTAAAATGAGTTTCACTGCCTTCACCAAGCGATTGTGATCTGCTAATGTCAATTGCCGGGCCGGGGTCAGGGGATGGATACCGGCGAAAAATAAGGCTTCATTGGCATAAATGTTACCGACACCGACAACGGTTTGATGATCCATCAAAAACGATTTCACCGGTAAGCTACGAGTTTTAGCCTGTTGCCAAAGATAACGTCCGGAAAAGGCAGGGGTTAACGGTTCACACCCCAAGTTTTTTAATAACGGGTGTTGATTGGGATTTTTTTCTGTCCAGAGCAAAGCACCAAATCGTCGCGGGTCGGTGAAACGTAATACCTTGCCATTGGCAAATACCAGATCGACATGATCGTGTTTCTCAGCGGGTAATTGTTGTTGTAGAATACGTAATCGACCAGACATGCCCAGATGCAAAATCACCGTACCCTGCCCTAACTTTAACAATAAATATTTACCACGGCGATCCACCTGCTGAATGCATTGCTGTTCTAAACAATGGATGATGTTTTTGGGCACCGGCCATCGCAATCCGTAATGCCGAATAATCACCCGCGAAATAACCTGCCCGACGATATGGGGTTGTATTCCGCGTTTAATCACTTCAACTTCTGGTAATTCAGGCATATTTTTTGAAAGGTATGAGAATGAATTCGTGGTTATTGATTGGCTGTTATACTCGAAAACCCAATGCTGAGAAAGGAATTTATAGCTGCCAACTCAACAGACAAACTGGGGCTATCACTCCGGTGACTGTTTTCGAGGAATTGCCTAACCCCAGCTTCCTGGCTTTTAGTCACGATAAACGCCGTATCTTCGCAGTCATGGAAACCAACGATTTCGCTGCAGGAAATTCAGGCGGAGTCTCCAGTTTGCAGTGGCATGACGAGACTGGGCAATTAACACTGCTAAATTCACAGGCAACTCAAGGTGCTGATCCTTGCCATGTGCGGGTAGCGCCGAATGATCGCGCTATTTTAGTCACGAATTACGATGGTCAAAGCGCCACCGTGTTACCTGTATTCGCCGATGGTTGCATTCAACCAGTTAGTCAATGGTTTTCTTATCAAGGCCATGGCGTTCATTTGCCACGTCAAGATTGCTCACATCCTCACTCCACTTTTTTTTCCCCGGATTATCGTTACGTATACGTGGCTGATCTGGGCTTAGATTGTCTGCACGCCTATCACTTCGATGCTCAGCAAGCGGTGCTGACAGTAACCGATTGGCAGTCGGTAAAAACACCGCCCGGTTCAGGACCACGGCACTTGGTGTCTCATCCCAATGGACAACTGGTTTATCTGATTAATGAATTAAGTAATACGATTATCGTTTACCGTTATGAACCAGACACTGGTAAGTTGCACCCACAACAAATGACGTCGACTTTACCCAAGGATTTCAGGGGTGAAAACACGGCAGCGGAACTGCAAATCTTCGCAAATGGCCGATTTTTATATGCCAGTAATCGTGGCCACAACAGCATCGCTATTTTTAAAATTGAAGCCAATGGTGATCTCAGCTGTCAGGGTTTTCAGTCGACACTAGGGCAAGGGCCCCGGCATTTTATGATAACTTCGGATAATCACCTGCTTTTATGCGCTAATCAAGATTCCGGCAATGTCGTTAGTTTTTTCATCGACTCCCAAGGTGGACAATTAACACCGACGGGGCATCAACTACAGCTAGAACAACCTGTTTGCCTCCTGGAGACTTAAGATCCCCTCTCCCGTTTGCGGGAGAGGGTTGTATGAGGTGGCTGCCAATTTAAACAGCCCTCTCCCTAACCCTCTCCCGCAAGCGGGAGAGGGGATTTTCGGGAGAGGAGATTTTTTGGCAAACGAGTAATTGCCCATAAACCAAAGCTCGCGGTTAAGATGAGATAGACACTGGGTGACAAATAGCCTAGCTTCTGCGTCAATACACTGGCGATAAGTGGTGCAGTGCCACCAAATAATGCATTACCTAGGTTATAAGAAAAAGAGACAGCGCTATAACGGATTTGAGAAGGACAATTCTCAATCGCTGCAATCAGGGTGTTACCCTGCTCCAGGGCGCTGAAAAGTGCGACAAAGCCAAGTGCCAAAATAACTCCTGAATGCAATAAATACCAACAAGGCACCGTCAAAATTAATATACTAATAGCAGCTATCATTAGCATTCTTCGCCTTCCCCAACGATCACCAAACCACCCGGCTACGGGAATTAAACACATCATCACTAATAATAAAACCGCTTGCACACTCAACGCTTCGGTTAACGAGGTATCGCGATGTTGGGCTAAATAATTAGGCAAATAGCCAAAGAAGATAAAATAAAAACTAGAGCCCATGCAGGTCAGCCCCAGAATCATCAGTAATTGTCGTGGGCAATGTCGCAAAGCGACTAATAACGGCTTTTTTTCAACCTGTTGAGAGACCTGCAATTGCTGATAAATGGGGGTTTCTGCTAATTTCAACCGAAAATAAAGAATAATAAATCCAAGCGCTCCCGCTAATAAAAAAGGAAGGCGCCAAAACCAATCAGGGAGCGTCTCTTGAAGCATAAATCGGTGCAGAACCAGGGCAAATACGGTAGCCAGTAAAAACCCCATGTTAGCGCCCAGGGCGGCAAAGCTGGTAAAAAATCCCCGTCGCTGCGGCGTCGCTGATTCGGCCAGGTAGACGGCGATGCCACTGTATTCCCCGCCCACCGATAATCCCTGCAAAATTCGCAATACAGTAAATAGTAGCGGGGCTAATAAGCCAACATCCCGGTACGTGGGCAATAAGCCCACTAATAATGTGGTAAAGGTGATGGCTAAAATGGACCAGCGTAATGCTTTGGCGCGACCAATGCGATCGCCCAAATGACCAAACAATATCCCGCCGGCAGGCCGGCAGAGAAATCCTGCTGCAAAAACACCAAACGCGGCAATCGCGGCGCTATTGGCATTGTGAACTGGAAAAAATTGTTCACCAATAATAGGGGCCAGATAAACGAATAGACCAAAATCCAGCCATTCGATAATATTGCCTAAACTACTGGCGGTGACGTTCTGCCATTTCATTGGCTGCTCGATTGGTTTTGCCCAAAAGGGTATCCACAAAAACTTACCTATTCTTATAAAGATGCTAAACTAGGCGCTTAGCAACGACCGATAGTAAACTGGAAAAACCAAAAGGGCAAATCCGTGTCATCTGAATTTGAACCGATCATTCAAACGATAGCAGCTGACTTATTAGCGCGAAAGTGGTTTTTAGTGACCGCGGAATCCTGCACAGGCGGATGGCTGAGCCAAACACTGACCGCCATACCCGGCAGTTCGCAGTGGTTTGAACGTGGGTTTGTGACCTATAGCAATCAAGCAAAGCAAGACATGCTGGGCGTGCGAGCAGAAACCTTACAACAACACGGTGCCGTCAGCGAAGCCACGGTCCAGGAAATGGCGCAAGGAGCGCTTACCCATAGCCGAGGCCAAGTGAGTGTCGCCATTACTGGCATTGCCGGTCCCCAATCGGATGAGAGCCAAAAACCCGTGGGCACGGTGTGGCTAGCATTCGCAACCCCAGAATCAGTGGTTGCTCAGTGCTGCCATTTTTCCGGTGATCGCCAAACTATACGCCACCAGTCGGTTCAAGCGGCCTTAGAACAATTATTGGATATTTTAACGAGTCTGACATGATTACTGAACATAAAAACAACCCCCCCGCTTCGCTCGCCCCTGTCATTACCGTGGATGGCCCGGGCGGTACTGGCAAAGGCACAGTCAGCCAAGCAATTGCTAAAGAATTAAAATGGCATTACTTGGATAGCGGTGCACTGTTTCGCATTGTTGCTTTTGCTGCTGAAAAATACGGTGTGCGCTTACAAGATGAAGCCGGCCTTGCTGCACTGATTGATACCTTAACCATGGACTTTGTCGAACAAAATGAGCGCATGATTATTCGTATCGATCACCAAGAAGTAACCCACGACATCCGTACCGAAACCTGTGGTCAAGCTGCTTCCCAAATCGCGGTGTTACCTAAGGTCAGGCAAGCGCTCTTGGCCCGTCAGCGCTCTTTTCGACGCTACCCCGGATTAGTCACCGATGGCCGAGACATGGGCACGGTCATTTTCCCCGACGCCTCTTTGAAATTTTTTCTGCAGGCCAGCGTCGAAGAACGCGCAAAAAGGCGGCTTAAGCAGTTGAAAACGCTAGGCATACATGCTAGCCTTGCTTCAATTTCGCAAGATTTGGCCGAGCGCGATGCCCGTGACACCGGGCGTGGCATAGCTCCTTTGCAAGCTGCTGATGACGCTATTCTTATCGATACGACGTCGTTAAGCGTGCCTCAGGTGTATGACCGCGTCATGCAAATCATCACCGCGGAATTATGCGTTAAACCAAGTAAATAATGTATTTTTACAATTTTTAATGGGGTTTCTACTCAACGGTTTTCGACTATCTACTAGCATCGCTCTTATCAGTTTCTTGATAAACTCCACTGTGATTTTCCCGAGTTCCCAGATGATATTCTAGAAGTCGTGTTGTTAGAAATAAATGTAAACTGTCATGCAAATGACCTCAACTTTAAATTTCCTGAACCGCTGTTTAGGAGTTTAATAATACCTGGAAATAGGAAAAAATGAGTTTCACCAACGAAGAAAGTTTTGCTGATTTATTACAAGAAACGTTAATGAGCGCTGACATTAAACCAGGCGCTACGTTAAAAGCGACCATCTTAGAAATCAAATCCGACAATGTCATTGTCAATACCGGATTAAAATCCGATGCCATTATTCCCGTCGAAGAATTCCGCAGCGAAACCATTCAAGTCGGCGATGAAATCAATGTTGTTCTCGAAGCTTTAGAAGATGGTTTCGGCAGCACCCGCGTCTCCCGCGAAAAAGCGCGCCGCACCGAAGCCTGGGCTTTACTGGATCAAGCCTTTACCTCTGGCCAAACCGTCATCGGTGTCGTCACCGAACGCGTCAAAGGCGGCTTTACAGTGGATCTGCATTCCGTACGCGCCTTCTTACCAGGTTCATTAGTCGATCTACGTTCGACAAGAGAAGCCGCTGCGTTGGAAGGTAAAGAATTAGAATTCAAAGTCATTAAAATGGATCAAAAACGCAACAACATCGTCGTTTCTCGACGAGCAGTGGTTGAGGAAGAATCGGGCAGCGAACGTCAAGCCCTATTAGAAAGCTTAAAAGAAGGTCAAGAATTTACCGGGGTCGTCAAAAATATCACCGATTACGGTGCGTTTATCGATCTGGGTGGTATTGATGGTCTATTGCATATTACCGATATGGCCTGGCGTCGCGTCAAGCACCCGAGTGAAATTCTCAAAGTGGGTGATGAGATTCGAGTAAAAGTACTGAAATACGACAGGGATAAGAAACGCGTATCACTGGGTCTGAAACAATTGGGTGAAGATCCATGGTTAGATATCGCCCGCCGTTATCCGGTCAATACCCGCTTGTTTGGCCAAGTCACCAATATCACCGATTACGGCTGCTTTGTGCAAATTGAAGACGGCATTGAAGGTTTGGTGCATATGTCTGAAATGGATTGGACTAACAAAAATGTCCACCCTGCTAAGTTAGTACAACCTAGATCAAGAAGTCGAAGTGATGGTGTTGGAAATTGATGAAGAACGCCGTCGTATTTCCTTGGGTATGAAACAATGCCAACGCCAATCCTTGGGAAGAGTTTGCCAATAACCACAATAAAGGCGAAAAAGTCAGCGGTAATGTGAAATCAATTACTGACTTCGGTATCTTTATTGGCCTCGATGGCGGTATTGACGGTCTTAGTGCATTTGTCGGATATTTCTTGGAAAGATTCCGGTGAAGCAGCCATTCGTCGCTACAAAAAAGGCGATCAAATCGATGCGGTTATTCTGGCCATTGATCCGGAACGTGAACGGATCTCCTTGGGCGTTAAGCAAATGGAAAGTGATCCATTCGGCAAATTCCTGGAAGATCACCCCAAAGGTTCTATTGTGACCGGCACCGTTTCCTCCATGGATGCCAAACGCGCAATTATCGACCTCGGTGAAGGCCTGCAGGGTCATCTGCGCGCCGCTGAATTGAGCAGTGAACCGGTGAAAGATATTCAGGAACACCTGAAAGTCGGTGATGAAATTACCGCTCGCTTGCTCAGCGTCGATCGTAAATTAAGCGTGTTTAATTTATCGGTGAAAGCCGTGGATGAAGAAACGCCGCGGGAACCGAAGAGCAGTAAAAAAGAGAAAGAGAAGGACAAGGAAAAAGATAATAACTCCGGCAAGACCACGCTGGGAGATCTGTTCCGTGAACAAGTGAAGGGGAACAAAGATAACGATTAATCGTTATCAAAAAGTCTATACCCTTCTCCTCCGGGGAGCTAGGATATGCACACATCTTTTTCAGTCAATGGAGTGAGCATTAGATTAGGAGTTAGCACTGTAAGCCCCCTCTCCCGCGCGAGGGGCATGAATAAAGGCTCTGAACTTATTCGCGGGAGAGGGTTGGGGGAGAGGGCGAATGGATAGCGCGAGACTTTACCCTCTCCCCCAACCCTCTCCCGCGAATAGGTTTGCAGCTTTTGCCCAAACTCCTCGCGCGGGAGAGGGGGGCTTACAGTGCTAATCGTTAATCAAGTGCCTACTCACAGTTGACTAAAAAAATGCATACCCTAGCCTTGGGGAGATCAGTACCAATAGGAAAGTAGGATAAACATCGACTCACTCACCACAAGGAAAGTCCATGAAAATCGTGCGCATTATTTCTTACATTATCATAGCGATCATTATCATCCTCGGCATCAGTTTCGCCATAGCCAATGATAAGCCGGTCGATCTGCACTATTATTTTGGCACCGTGAGTGTAGCCTTATCGTTACTACTGGTTTATTGCCTAGGCATTGGCATTATCCTGGGCTTCTTAGCCATGGTCTACCCTTGCTTAAAAGCAAAACGACAAAACAAATCACAGCAACAGCGCATCAACCAATTAGAAAGCGAATTGGCAACTCGCACCATAAATCAACACGCCGCTTCCGAACAAACAACCTTGTAGGCTCTAACCACATGAACCCCGATTCATCCAGTAAATCTTGGCTAGGACGTCTTGGCCACGCCATTTCACGCCCCAAGAACCGAGAAGAATTACTGGAATGGTTACGCGATATCACTGCACACCACATCATGGAACCCGACGCCTTACGCATGATTGAAGGCGTGCTGGAAGTCTACGACATGCAAGTGCGCGACATTATGACGGCGCGCTCGCAAATGGTGGTTATTCCATTGGATGCCACCTTAGAAGAAATTTTACCCACGGTGATTTCTTCAGCCCACTCCCGATTTCCCGTGATCAAAGAAAACCGCGATGAAGTCGTGGGCATTCTACTCGCCAAAGATTTACTACGTTACACCTTCCACAAAGACGCGAATTTTGATTTAAACACCCTACTCCATCCAGCAATATTTATTCCTGAAAGTAAGCGATTAAATGTGTTACTAGAAGAGTTTCGCCTGAATCGCAACCACATGGCGATCGTTGTCGACGAATACGGTGGTGTTTCCGGCATACTCACCATTGAAGATGTGTTAGAACAAATTGTCGGTGAAATCGCCGACGAATACGACACCGATGAAGGCGATACCAATATCAATACCCTGAATAACAGCCAATTCACCGTAAAAGCATTAACCCGAATCGAAGATTTTAATCAATTCTTCCATACCAACTTTAGCGATGAAGAATTTGACACCATCGGTGGTTTAGTGATGCAAAGCTTCGGCTATATGCCCAAACGTGGCGAACAAGTCACCATTGACGGACTGAACTTTACCGTTTTATCCGCAGACCGACGACGAATACGTTTGCTACGCGTCGACATCCCGTCTTCTTAACACGCTAAGACTATTGGCCTATGGACATCATGACCGCGTCAAAACCCAGTTGGTTGGGTGATCTAGCCGCATTTATTTTTGGCGCGCTATTACCATTGGCTTTTGCGCCCTTCCATCTATTCCCTTTTTCTTTATTGTGCCCAGCTGCACTGCTATGGCTTTGGCTCAATTGCCAACCGCGTCGTGCGTTTATGCGCGGCGGTTTATTCGGGCTGGGTCTGTTTGGCGTGGGAGTTTCCTGGGTATATATTAGTCTAAGCGTGTATGGTCAAGCGAACATGTGGCTGGCTGGGCTGCTGACCTTGCTGATGATTCTTATTTTAACGTTCTACATTGCCATTAACGGTTATTTATTGACCCGTCTTTTTCCGAATAACAATCTGAGTAAATGCTTACTAGCCTTTCCGGCATTTTGGGTTTTATTTGAATGGTTGCGCAGTTGGTTATTATCGGGGTTCCCATGGCTGTTCCTCGGTTATTCGCAATTGACTTATCCATTAAGTCATTTCGCACCGATTATTGGCGTTTACGGAGTTTCTTTATTAGTCGCATTCACGAGCGCGGCGTTTGTGGTATTGATTAAGATGCGTAAACGACTGCGCGTTGTGTTGCCTTTATTATTGCTGTTAGCAATCTTCTGGGTGGGCGGTATAGAATTAAAGTCTGTGCAATGGACCACTGCTAAGGGACCTGTGATACCGGTCAGTTTGGTTCAGGGCAATATTCCCCAACAAATCAAATGGGATCATGACCAGACAGCAGAAACACTGGCCTTGTACAAAAAACTAACTCTGCAACAATTAGCCAACCCGGCATTCGCCGCTACCGGGCAAATCATTGTCTGGCCAGAAGCTGCTGTTACCTCGACGCAAACCGAAGCCACGGATTACCTCATGGCGATGGCCGCTATTTTAAAATCCCATCACAGCACGTTAATTACCGGTATTCCCATTCAAGAAGGCGATCGTTTTTACAATGGCATGTTAGCCCTAGGCAACGGCCATGGCATTTATCTGAAACGACATCTGGTACCGTTTGGCGAATATATGCCGCTACGATCGCTGTTGCTCTGGTTAAAAAACTACGTTGAAATTCCGATGTCGGATTTCAGCTCAGGCCCCCGACGTCAACCATTACTAACCGCCAATGGCCTATCGGTAGCAACATTTATCTGCTATGAAATAGCGTATCCCGAAGAAGTATTAGATGGCTTACCAGCCGGTCAACTCCTCGTCACGGTGAGCGACGACAGCTGGTTCGGCCGCTCGTTAGCACCACCTCAACACATCGAGATGGCACAAATGCGCGCGCTGGAGACGGGCCGTTATCTATTGATGGCTACTAATGACGCCATCACCGCCATTATCAGCCCCACCGGCCAAGCCCTACAATTCGCTCCACCCTTTCAGCAATTTGTGCTAACTGGCAAAATTCAAGCCATGGTCGGCAGCACTCCCTGGGTGATTATCGGCATTTACCCTATTCTCGCGTTACTTCTCTTGCTACTGATCATCGCGTTTATTTACCAATACCCACCCCATTTCCCTAGGAAATAATGTATTAATCCACGCTTATTATTGGCTGTTTTCCTTAAGCCCACCGAAGCATCTTTTTGTTGTCGAATGAGGTGATACAAACGATTCTGAATTTCATCACGGATAGACAATTGCTTATCGTATCTACCTTCGAATCCTAAGCTGAGTATCAAATATAAAAATTCGAGCAACAGGAGGTTTTTTCCAGGTGTGGCAACTGTCTCGTCGAGGATGTCAAAAAATCGCGCCCCACCCCAAGCTTCATGATGAAATAAGCTCAACAAGGATTGATGCGACCAATCACTCTGCTGCCCCCCGGAAGATAACAGCACGACTTCATCCAGCGCCGCACATAAACCATACCGTGCCGTTAAGATTAACCGCAATGGGCATTGAAAAACCTGAGCCCGCTCTGTAAAAGCATACAACTCCTGAACTATTTCGTCTTTCAACGTATTGACGTGTTCAACCGTCATATACGGTCGTTGCCTCAGCTGGGTGAGTAACAGCAATAACGGTAACGCGGATCCAATTAAGTAATTGCCATCCCCCAGCTGTGTAAAAGGAACCAGCTGATGAGCCAATAACGGCCGCTCATGACTAATGCGGTGAATCAATAACCCCGTTTCTACCACTGTCACACCCCTCACCTAACAGGCTCTCTAACGCCACCCTAGGGTAGAAAACGTAACATGCAAGAAAAATTTAGACAATACCGTATTTTTTAACCCTGACTCTATCCAATTTTCCTTAAATGCAAATTGCCCAATTTATTATTAGACAAATTTAAGAGTGAGAACTATACTACCCCTTCGCCATTATAAGGCTGGCCTGATAGCTCAGTTGGTAGAGCAGAGGACTGAAAATCCTTGTGTCGGTGGTTCAATTCCACCTCGGGCCACCAGTAAAATCAATATCCTATCTGAAATTATAAATATCCAACTGTCTAATAAATCAGACAATGAGTATTGCATTTTGAACACCCCCAACCAGAAACCATGGTCATATCCACTGGCGAACATCCAGGATCTTTGGCAAAATGACTAAAATAGTAACCTTCTTTAATCATAAAGGTGGCGTAGGCAAGACAACCTTGGTACATAACTTGGGCTTTATTCTTGCTGATAAAGGGCAACGGGTTCTCCTAATCGATGCTGACCCTCAGATGAACCTTACCGCTGCCATGTATGGCCTTTCTACTAGTGTAGAATATTCGACCGATGAAGATTCTAAGTGGAATAAGAACGTAGAAAAATACATCTCTTTATCCGAATACATTAACATCAAACTCAAATCTCAAGACTGTGCAAAAGAAATATTTAGGGCAGCCTCTCAACAACCCGGAAGCGGTTTTGTTGATTTAATCTCAGGCTCTATCAATCTGGCGAATACAGAAGCTGATTTATATGGGATCATTAAAAATAAAAATGAATTTACCAACGACATACCGTATAAATTTGAACAAGCCATTAGGCAGCAGAAAGATAATTATGACTTTATCTTAATAGACACTTCCCCCAGCGCAAGTAGCATCATTAACGCACTTATCATGATGATGACCGATTATTTCATCACCCCTGTGTCACCCACCTTCTTTTCACTACAGGCTATAGACAATTTAAGCACCATTTTTAATAATTGGATTAAATTATTAGGGGAATACCAAACTACGCAGAGCTTCAAGGGTTTGAGCTTTAGACCCAAATTTTTAGGCTTAGTAGTACAAATGGCGAAAAGATTTAATGGTGGGGTCGTTAAGGAAACCACGAAATTTTCCAAGTCGGCTGAGAAATGGATTTTAGATGTCAATAGTAGTGTGAAAAGATTTCAACAATTCGCTATGCAGCGAGGTATGTCAATTTCCGCTGAAGAATTTGAACAATTTTTTGGGAATGATCCTGGGCCGTTTATCATTCAAAAATGTTGTGATTTCACCCCGCAATTAAGATCGATAGCTGAAAAGGCAGGGGTTCCAGTCGTCCATCTTACCCAAGAAATCTGCAATAATTATAAAGATTCTGGAACGGTGGTTGACCTCACTAAAGAAGATGGGCAGTATACCCGATCATTTACGAGTATTTTCAATTCTTACAATAAAATTGCCGATGGTTTAATAAAAATCGTGTAATTCCCCTTACGCCCTCTTAACCATCGTAACCATCGGGTGGGCAAAGCACAGCGTGCCCACCAATCTGCCTCGAGGAAGAGGATATAGGTGCAGCGTGCCCACCGTTTCTTCAGTGCGAAAGGTGGGCACGCTGCGCTTTGCCCACCCTACCGATTTGTCATCTTGTTGTCATATTTTTATTTTAATATTAGCTTAGGAAATGTAATTTGAGGAATATGTATACTATATAAGTGGAGGAATTTTAAATGACCACTGAATCTAAAAGATCTGCTAAACCACTCATGACTACTCCCACTTTAACTCTAGGCCCACTTCTAGATACTATTTTAAATATTTTAGACAAAAATTCATCTGAAAAAAAATTAAAGTGTTCTTCAGATTTAGAATACTACGCTAGGCTGCTGGAGAACCCCGATGGATATAAAGAATTTCTCAAGGGAACGCCCACAGTTGAACTTCCGGGGTACTTAAGGTGCATTGAAAGCATAGAGAAAGGTTTAGAGAAATACATGGACAGTAAGGATGTATTAAATCAAAGGTATAAAGAGATTGCTCTGTTTTGTAAAATTATCAAAGAAGAAATTGAAGGAAAATATTCAAGGATTAATTCAAATATCTTTTTAAATGTGTCTAGAGTAAAAAAAGCCAATCTGGGTAAACGAAAATTGGAAAACCGTTTGGCTAATGACGATAAACCTCTAGGGAAGCTACACGACGACGACTTGTACCCTATGATGTCCAATAATCAATTATTTTAATATTTCCTTAACATTGCAGCTTTCCCATCATTGCTTGTATCTAGATTTTACGGCTAAAGTATTTACCGCTTTAAAAAATTACCCTTACAATATCATGGGGTTGGCAAAGCGCAGTGTGCCCACCAAAGGAATCCTTTTTTAAACTGAATTTGTCATAATTTAGTCACAATTTTGCTCTAAAATACATTACGTAGGAAAGTAAGCCTAAAGGATATTTAATATTAGTTTAATGAGAGAATTGTGAATGACTACCGATCGTAAACCCATCCCCGTCGCGCCAACCCCATCCTTAGGCACACTTTTAAAAACCATTTTAGCAAATTTTCAAAATGAGAAATTTCAGGAAAACTTGCAATTAATTTCAGATTTAGAGTTTTATACTAATCTTCTGAAGAAGCCGTCTTTCTATGACAAATTTGTAAGGGAGATCCCTAAAGAAAAGATTTCTGAATACTCCAAACTCATCTCTACCATAGATAAACAAGCCAACGCGCATATAATTAAAAGCGATGAGGAGCTAATCCATAGCAGTAAACGTATTGCTCAGCTCTGCGCACAAATTAAAGGAAAAATTGAATCAAGCACAAGCGTGATCAAGAAGCCGTCAAGTGGGTTTTTCGAGGCTAAAATTGGAAAAATCGGGTTCCCAAACAAATTTGCAGGGAATGCCCATGAAGACCTACATTCTTTTATGTCGCTAGATGAAAAACCTAAGGCTCGTTAATGTGCCTTTGGCAGATGCTCGCGATACCAAGTCATCGCCAAACCCAATCCCTCAAATACACGATGCGTGGGGGCATAGCCTATAAGATTTCTAGCCGGGCTGATATCCGCTAACGAATGGCGGATATCACCGTGGCGGGGATCACCATATTGCGGTTGCACTTCTTGCCGGTCGAGCAGACGCGCAATTTCCGCATACAACTCATTCAATGAAATTTGTTCGCCCACGGCGATATTAAACACCTGGCCAAAAGCGGCGGTATTCTCGGTGCAGGCTGCTAGTAGGTTGGCTTGTACCACATTGTCGACAAAACAAAAATCACGGGTTGTTAAACCGTCGCCGTTGATCACAGCGGGTGTTTGTGCCAATAAAAGGCTGACCCAGCGGGGGATAACGGCGGCATAAGCTCCATTCGGGTCTTGGCGCGGACCGAAGACATTAAAATAACGTAGGCCAATAGTCTGCATCGCATAGGTGTGGTGAAATACTTTTGCGTATAACTCATTGGTACGTTTGGTAACTGCATACGGTGACAATAATTCCCCTATGTGGTGCTCTTTCTTGGGTAATAGCGGGGAATCACCGTAGACAGAACTGGAAGAAGCATACACAAAACGACGCACTCCACTCTCTTGCGCCGCCCTCAGCATATGAATAAAACCATCCACATTGACCGCATGAGTGGTCAGCGGGTCTTTAATCGAACGGGGCACGCTGCCTAGAGCAGCTTGGTGTAATACCACATCGACGCCTTGCACCGCGTCGAGACAGGTCTGGAAATCACGGATATCCCCCTCTATCAGACTCAGCAACGATTTTTTATCATCCCCTACTTCCGCCAATACTTGTTCGATATTTTTTTTATGCCCAGTGGCAAAATTATCCAAAACAAGGGTGCGTTGCCCTAATTGCAATAATTTAGACACTAAATGGCTACCAATAAAACCAGCGCCACCCGTCACTAACCAAGTTTTTGGCTGTTTTTTCAACTGCTCACAGCAAGATAAATAAGTTAAAGCCGCCATACGTGCATTCCCAAAGCAATGAGTGCATCGCGCGCTAACACACTTTTCACGTCGATGACTAATTTAAACGAGTGTTGAAGACAAGCTGTCAATTCCGCTAATTCTTTTTGCAAATAAAATTGGTGTGGCACTGCCAAAATTAAAGCATCCATGGCTGTCAGCGCATCAAAATCGACCAGAGTGAGCCCGTATTCTTCATACACAGCTTTTTCATCGGCCACCGGGTCGTGCACCATAACTTCTATACCATAATCTTGTAACTCTCGAATAATATCGATGACTTTATTATTTCGAATATCCGGGCAATTTTCTTTAAACGTTAGCCCCAGCACAGCGATTCTGGAGGTTTTAATCGCCACTGCACCATGGATTAATTGCTTGACAGTTTGTTCCGCAATAAATTTGCCCATTTGGTCATTAATACGTCTACCCGCTAAAATCACTTCGGGATGCAATCCACACATCACCGCCTTATGAGTGAGGTAATAGGGATCAACACCAATACAATGGCCCCCGACTAAACCCGGAGTGAAGGGTAAAAAATTCCACTTCGTTCCAGCCGCTTGCAACACTTCATGCGTATCAATATTCAGCGCATTAAAAATGATTGCTAGTTCATTAATTAATGCAATATTCAAATCACGCTGAGTATTTTCAATGACTTTCGCGGCCTCCGCCACCCGAATGCTACTAGCTCGATAAACACCGGCAACCACTACTTCGCCGTATAATTCCGCGACTTTCTCCAAGACTTCGGGCGTTTGTCCTGAAACGACCTTTCGAATGCGGCTGAAACTATGCTCATGATCACCGGGGTTAATACGTTCAGGGGAATAAGCCAAGAAAAAATCTTTTCCCGAGGTTAATTTAGACATCTTTTCCAAAACAGGCGCACACACTTCTTCCGTCGCTCCCGGGTAGACCGTGGATTCGTAGATAACGATAGCGCCCGGTTTTAAATACTGGCCAATTAACTGCGAGGCTTGTAATAATGGCGTGAAATCTGGCTGTTTTGCGGAATTGATAGGCGTGGGCACGGCGACAATAAATAAATCGGCTTTTTGTAAATCGTCTCGATTAGCTGTTAATTGTAATTGCGGTTGACGTAACTCTTCGGCAGTCACTTCTCCGGTTTTATCGAAGCCAGCCTGCAGTTCCTGGATACGCTGAGGATTGATATCGAAGGCAATCACCGGCCTTTTCTTCGCAAAAGCAGTAGCCACGGGCAAACCCACGTAGCCTAAACCAATAATGGCTAATTGAGAGGATGGTTTCATATTAAACCCATTGCTTTGAGAATATCGGAATTAATTTTTTCAACTGAAAATTGTTCAACGGCCAATGCCCTACTCGCAGCGCCCATCTCGGGAATCAGGGCGCTATTTTCAATAAAATACGTCATGCTCTGAACCAATTCAGTGACGGCACGAACGGGAACCATAAAACCATTGACCGTCGAGTTTACAACCTCACGACAACCAGGCGCATCGGTCATGATAACTGGTCGGGCAGTAGCCAACGCTTCTAACGCAGCACGAGATAAACCTTCGCGATAAGAGGGCAATACAAACACGGAGGCTGCTTGCAATGCTTCTCGAATATCTTTCACTTCGCCCAGATACTCCAACACGCCACCTTGCATTAATTCCTGCAGTTGCGCTTCACTCAAAGAAGCGGGGTTGTCGTGTAAACCGCCAGCCACTAAAAATCGTATCTGAGGGTATTTGCGCTTAATTTCGGTAGCCGCAGCCACAAATTCAAAAATACCTTTATCACGAATCAGTCGGCCCACAAACAAAAAGCTCACTACTTTAGGATAAGGGAGTGCGGAAAAGTGTTGCACATCCACCCCCGAGCCACCCGTCACCACGATTTGTGATGCTGTCACCAAGCTCAAGCCTAAGAATAGATTCGCATCGTCGTTATTATGGAAAAAAACCTTGGTCGCTTTTTTCAAGGCAAACTTATACATTTTTTTCACTAAAAAAGCCAGTAACCGCCGTTTGTAACTGGTTTGCTCACCGTTAAAAACATAGCCAAGACCAGATACCATGGCATAGATTTGCGGCACCTTGGCCCACCGTGCCGCAATACAACCGTAAATAACCGGCTTGATGGTGTAAAAAAAGACGATTTTTGACTTTTTCCGTTGAAATAATTTTCTGAGTTGCTGAAGTAATCGCAAGTCCTTAAACGGATTTAATTGCGAGTTTTGCAAGGGAACCGCAACTAGAGGCACGCCGGCTTCCCGCAATGTCGCTTCGCTTTCTGCAAAAGAAACGTCGCGAGGCGCCAATGCCTCAACCCTCATACCCAATTGTCGCCACTGTTGAATCAGTCGAAAGCGAAAATTGACCAATGAATAAGAATAACTGGCTAATATCATTAAATCAGCCATGATTTTCATACCAGCTTTGTAACATCAAAATATGCCATAGAATTTTGGCGTAATTACCATGCCCGCTTAAGTGCGTTTGCCATAACTTACGCACAGCAGGGGGTGAAAAAATAGCTGTTTTTGCTAATGACGTTTCACCGAGCAACGATTCCGCCCAATCACGCAAGCCAGTGCGTAGCCAATCGGCCAACGGTAACCCAAAACCCATCTTGGGTCTTTCGATTAAATCCGAGGGTAATTTTTGTTTTAACCATTGTAATAATAACCATTTGCCTTGCTGGTTTTGAATTTTTTGGCGCAAGGGCAATTGCCAAGCAAATTCGAACACCGACGGTGATAAAAAAGGTGCGCGTGTTTCTAAACTATTGGCCATGGCCGCACGGTCGACTTTAGTTAAGATATCGCCTGGTAAATAGGTTAAGGTATCCGCCAACATCATCCATTGACTAAAATCGTAATCGGCCAAAGGTGGATAAGAATCCACATTGCCCATCCCTCCAGCGAGTGAGGCAAAACGCTCCGGTCGCAATAAGGCAGCCGTGTCTACGTAGGCACTGCAAATGGAATGATAGAACTGCGTCATCTCTGTGGTCGGCGCCATTAATAAATTGCTGAGGGTCTGCAATTTATCCGTAAAGTAGGGTAACCGATTTCGTCCAGAAAATGATAATAGTCTATAAAATGCTTGCCAAACTTGTGGCTTGCAACTGTTCAGCGTACGTCGTATTAATTTTCTCACTGGCTGCGGCAGCAGATTCAATCGGGTTCTTAATTTTTCGGCGTGGATGTGACGATTGTAACCGCCAAATAATTCATCACCGCCATCACCGGTTAACACCACGCGTAATTGACGACTCGCGAACTCACTGACTAGAAAAGTCGGAATTTGTGAGGAATCGGCAAAAGGTTCGTCGTATATGCCGGTAATTTTAGGGATTACTGCGAACGCATCGTTTGCAGTTACCATGATCTCTGAATAATCCACATTTAAGTGAGCAGCCAATCGTTTTGCGTATTGGCTTTCATCGTGCGTACTTTCTGCCAAGCCAATGGTATAGGTTTTTAAATTAGGTTGCAGTTGACTCATTAACGTCACTATGGCACTGGAATCAATCCCCCCTGAAAAAAACGCACCGACAGGAACATCGGCTATCATGCGAGAAGCCACGCTTTCCTTTAATACCAGTTCCAATTGAGCGATTGCTTCTTGATCGGAAAGTAATAATGGCTTTTTTCTCGCGGTATTTGCTACGGCAGTTGCAGACCAGTAGGCTTCCACAGATTCTCGCTTTCCTGGCGTGATGCGCAACACATGCGCGGGAGGCAATTTATAAATATGTCGATAAATGGTTTTGGGTGCGGGGATATAGCCATAATCCAGGTAGGTAGGAATGCTGCTGTCATCTATTTCTTTTTTGCAATCCGGATGCAGTAATAAAGCCTTGAGTTCTGAGGCAAAAACAAAACTATCCCCACACCAGGCATAATAAAGCGGTTTTTCACCAAACCGATCACGCGCTAAATAAAGCACTTTTTCTTTTTTATCCCAAACAGCAAAAGCAAACATGCCATCGAGCATGTGCAAAGTTTGCAGGCAACCGAACTGTTCAAAACCCGCTAAAATAACTTCGGTATCGGTACCTGTTGTAAATACATAGCCCTGCTCTGCTAACTGATTTTTTAAAGTCGGGAAATTATAAATTTCGCCGTTGTATGTGATGACGTAACGATCGGAGGCGCTGTGCATCGGCTGCGCGCCTGCATGACCTAAGCCCAGAATGGAAAGCCTAGTATGTCCTAAAATGAGTTTATCATCTTGCCAATAATGACTTTCATCCGGACCACGGTGTGAAAGTTTTTTTAACATTTGGTCAATAACTATGGCTTGATCAGAGCGATAATTATAGATCCCAGTAATACCACACATGTAAATGTATTCTCTAATTTATTAAAAGAAACTCTTTTTCCAATTGATTCAATACTGTTCCTATACCTGTTGTTGCTTATCAAATGATTGAATTAAATTCACTAAAATAGGCGCTGTGACTTGCAAGCTATAGGTTTGCTCTGCCCGCAAACGGCCGTTTTTGCCCATCTCATTTCTCATTTGTGCACTTTGCAATAATTGACGCAGCGCATTAGTCCACTCCTCTGTTGTGTTCGCTAATAAGCCATTATATCCCGGCGTGACGATTTGAGTGTTAATACCAATCGGCGATGCCACCACTGGTTTACCACACGCCATGTATTGAATTAATTTATAACCGCACTTACCCCAACTAAAAGGGGTGTCTCGTACAGGCATGACGCCTATATCCATGCGTTGCACAGCCGCCACTTCGGATTCCTCACTCCACTCTTGCCACTCCACAGGCAGGTCTTCAAATCCAGCATCTTTTGCCCCGACTACTAGCAATTTAGCCGAAAACTCGGGTAGGACTTGTTGGAATACGGGTACTAAGTCACGAAGTAACGCCACAGTAGAGGGCGTACCAATCCAGCCAATGCATAAATGGCTTGCTTCTATTTTATCCTGCACAGGGTAGCGATCTAAATCAATCACGGTTGGCAAAATGACTATTTTCTTCGCGCCTGCTTTTTTGGCTCGTTCGGCAAGGTATTCATTCCCAACGATGACTAATGCCGCATGACGCATGATGCGATCGATCTTTTTTTTCAATGCCCAACGAATCACAGCATTCGAGTGGCAATCATAAGTATGAAAAGTGGCATCATCAAAATCAAGAACATACGGTATTTTAAAAAAATTTAATACCCTTTCGGCAAGCCCAGGCAGAAAGGGAAATAATTCTTTCTCGATTAAGATTAATTGATATTGCCAACCATTCAATAATTGCCACAATCGATTCAAATAGGATTTACAAATCCGCCAGAGGTGAAGCGTATGGGATTGATATAATGTTGTGAGGTATTGATCGTCCAGCAGTGGCGCTACATCAATATTAATACCCGCTTGTTCAAAATAAGGTAAATACTGCAAAAGTCGTAATCGAGAACTGGCCCCTAAACGACTATAGCGCGTACAAACTAAAATTTTCATCATGACATACCGTTCTAAACTATCAAATGCCCATCATAAATTTTGCTATACCACAGTATGGTGTTCATAAGCCCCCGATCTAAACCGGTTTGTGGCCACCATTGCAGGTCATTGTTAATTTTATCAATTTGCATGGCGTAACGAAAATCATGGCCTGGCCGATCGACCACAAAAGACAATAAGCGTTGGTAGGAACTATTTTGAGGCATCATGGCATCGAGCATAGTGCAAATTTTCGTGGCAATGGTGATATTTTCATATTCACCCTCACCGCCGATATTGTAGGTCGCACCGGGTTTTGCTTTTCTTAACACCAAGTCCAAGGCGACACAATGATCTTCTACGTATAACCAATCGCGCTTATTTTTACCATTGCCGTAGATGGGAATAGATTTACCTTCTAAACAAGAACGAATGACCGTGGGGATAAATTTTTCAGGGTGTTGCCAAGGGCCGTAATTATTAGAACAATTGGTCATGGTTATCGGCAGTCCATAGGTCGTAAAATAAGCCCTGACTAAATGATCGGAAGCAGCTTTACTGGCTGAGTATGGTGAATTGGGCGCATAAGGGGTAACCTCCGTAAAAGGAGGATCGTCTGGCGTAAGGCTACCAAACACTTCATCCGTGGAAACATGGTGAAACCGACACGTATCGCCATTGAGCCCTCGTTTTTCTAACCAATACTCACGAGCTACTTCCAATAAAGTAAATGTACCGACGATATTGGTCTGAATAAATGCCGCAGGTCCTGTAATCGAACGATCGACGTGACTTTCTGCTGCAAAATGGACAACGGTATCGACATGGTATTCGCTAAAAATCTGCGTCATGGTCGCTTTATCGGTGATATCTGCCTGAATAAAGCGGTAGCGCTTATCTTCCGCCAAAGACTGCATATTGGCTAGCGAGCCAGCGTAGGTGAGCAGGTCGACATTGATGATTTGCAATTGCGGGTCGTTTCTCAAGGCGTAATGGATAAAATGGCTGCCGATAAAACCTGCCCCCCCCGTCACTAACATCACCTGCGGTTGATAAAGATTCATGCCGATAATTCTCGAATAACATTGGATAATTCATGCTCCCAATGGGGAGGCGTGATCTGAAGTCCCTCTGTGATTTTTTGACAATTCAGTACTGAATTGCTGGGTCGTTTCGCTGCGGTAGGGTATTCGGCCGTGGTAATCGGCAACAGTTCGCGCGTGCGTAAAGGTAAATGAGTGGCCTTAGCCAAAATAGCCTCCGCAAATTGGTACCAGCTCACCGGCTGCATACCACAAAAATGATAAGTACCCCAAGGTAGTTGGTGCGATACCATTTGTTCGCACAAACGAAAAATAACCGCAGCAATGTCTTTGGCCGCCGTAGGACAACCCCGCTGGTCATCGACAATGGTTAATCTTTCACGTTCTTGCGCCAAACGCAGGATGGTCTTCACAAAGTTTTGCCCGTAGACACCGAATACCCAGCTTACTCTTAAAATCACATGCGTTGAGAGCGTGTCTCGCACCGCCAGCTCTCCCAGCCACTTGGTTCTACCATACACACTGCGTGGATTGGTTTCATCCCCTTCTGTGTAAGCCGAAGTCTTTTCGCCATCGAATACATAATCCGTCGACAATTGTAATAAAGGAATCTTGAATTGAGCACAAGCTTTGGCCAAATTTAAAGCACCCAGATGATTGACTCGATTAGCCAATTCTTGCTCTTGCTCGGCTTGGTCCACTTTAGTATAAGCAGCTGCGTTAACCACGACATCGGGCTGATGATGTTGGATAGCCGCATTTACTTGCGCCGGCTCACCAATGTCTAAGGCTTGGCGATTGAGCAGGATGACTTGCTGTGCCAGCGGGTGACGTTTAAATTCACTGCCAACCTGACCATCCGCCCCGGTGACTAATAATTTCATGCGATATGCTCAGAATGATTAAGCTTATCGCCCACAAACACCGGCAGATGCGCCACAGGTACATTTTTTAATAAAGGATAGGCTGCATCTTTGGCTGACACGATAGGCTGGGCACCAGGCCATTGAATGGCCAGCTCGGGATCAGACCAAATGACACCGAACTCGGAGTGAGGATCGTAGTAATTTGAACATTTATAGAGAAAATCGACACCCTCGGTTAAGGCCATAAAACCATGGGCAAAACCCGCAGGAATAAATAGCTGCCGATGATTTTCTGCGCTCAATTCAAACCCCACCCAGGCACCAAATGTCGGTGATCCCCGACGGATGTCTACCGCTACATCGAACACCGCACCTCGACTAACCCTCACCAATTTGGCCTGTGGATGTTGCAGTTGGTAGTGCAACCCTCTAAGTACATCGAGATGAGAGTACGAATAATTATCCTGCACAAACAATGCGGTTACGCCAGCCGCTGCGTATTTCTCAGCAGAAAATGACTCTAGAAAAAAACCACGGCTGTCTTGATAGACAGTCGGTTCAAAGAGCAGTACACCGGGTAGCTTGGTTTCAGTAACCTTCATTGACAGGCCTCTCCAAAAGACTGATTAAGTAATCACCATAGCCGCTTTTTGCCAATGAGCGTCCTAAAGAGATCAATTGTTCATCGTTGATAAATCCCCTGCGCCAGGCAATTTCCTCAGGACAAGCGATTTTTAAGCCCTGCCTTGCTTCTACGACCTCGACAAATTGAGAAGCCTCCAATAACGCTTTATGCGTTCCCGTATCCAACCAGGCAATGCCACGACTGAGAATTTCTACATTTAGGCGATTGGCGCGCAAATAAGTGCAGTTCAAATCGGTTATTTCTAATTCACCACGGGGGGAAGGACGTAAACTCTTGGCTATATCCACGACTTGATTGTCGTACATATAAAGGCCTGTCACCGCATAATTGGAACGAGGCACCTGTGGCTTCTCTTCAATTGTCACCACCCGCCTGTGCTCGTCAAACACCACAACGCCGTAGCGTTCCGGGTCTTGCACATAATAAGCAAACACCGTGCCGCCCTGGAGGCAAGCCATGTTTTTTTGCAATAAATGGCTTAGCCCTTGACCATAAAAAATATTATCCCCTAACACCAGACAAACGGAATCTCGACCAATAAAGGATTCGCCAATAATAAATGCTTGCGCTAATCCTTCTGGAGCGGGTTGAATGGCATATTGGATTGAAATTCCCCACTGTGAACCATCATGCAACAAGCGGCGAAACATAGGGACATCATCGGCGGTGGTGATAACTAAAATGTCTTGTATACCGGCCAACATCAAGGTAGACAAGGGATAATAAATCATCGGCTTGTCATAGACGGGATTGAGCTGTTTACTAATCGCTTTCGTAATCGGATATAATCGAGTACCTGAACCACCTGCCAATATAATACCTTTCATCGTACTGGCAACCTCTTAGTCTTATACAAAATGGGGAACAGCGTGTTCTGAAAGTCCTTTAGTTTTGACTGCGTTAATAACAACAGAGGCTATCCGTGCCACTTCTTCCTCGGAAAGATAGGGATGGAAAGGCAAGCTGAGTACATGCCTGGCCGCTGCTTCCGCATGAGGTAAGGTATAATGATCACTGCCATTTAATTGAACCATCAATGGCTGTTGGTGTATGCACATAGGGTAGTGCACCGCCGTTGGGATATGTTGTTGCGCCAACGCCTGAATCACCTGCTCCCGCGCATTGACTTGGACAGTATACTGAGCATAAGAGCTCTCATTGTGATCGAGAATGGTCGGGGTAATGACATGATTGGCCAACAAACGATCGTAGTGTTGTGCCACTTGCTTCCTTTGCTGCAATTCCGCTGGGAAAATTTCAAACTTAGCCAGCAAGATAGCGGCCTGTAAGGTATCAAAACGGCCGTTAACACCCATAGTCACGTGGTGATAGCTTCTATCTTGGCCATGATTACGAATGCGGCGTAAAGCCAGCGCCAACTCATCGTCTTGAGTAAAACAGGCACCGCCATCGCCGTAACAGCCTAGGGGTTTGGAAGGGTAAAAACTGGTGCAGCCAATCGTGCCTAAATTACACGAAGAACGCCCTTTATAAGTGGCCCCAAAACTCTGTGCGGCATCTTCAATCACGTACAGCCCATACTTGTCAGCAATGGCGTCGATAGCATCAAAATCCGCGCATTGACCGTAGAGGTTAACGGGCATAATGGCCTTGGTGCGTGGCGTAATTGCCTGCTCAATCAAGGTGGTATCCAGGTTGTAGGTAAGCGGGTCAATATCGACAAATACCGGTTTGGCGCCTAGCAATTTGGCCATGGTCGCCGTGGCAATAAAGCTGAATGGGGTGGTAATAATCTCGTCACCTGGCTTTATGTTTAAAGCCATCAGCGCAAACAAGAGAGCATCGGTACCGCTGGCGACAGTAATACAATGTTTGGCACCCACATACTGGGCGAGACGGGTTTCCAGCTCCTCTACTTCGGGCCCCATGACATACTGACTGTGGTCAAAAACCTGCTTAATGCGTTTATCTATGTTATCTTGAATACGGAGATATTGTGCTTTTAAATCAATAAATTGCATAATATAATTCATCGTCTCTGAGGAGGGTAAACAATTTTTTCATAGTAACGTATCTTCTCTAAAAACACAACCACGGTGCTTGTTTTTATAACAAGCATAGGTAGAATGGTATGTCTTAGGTTACTAGGCATGAATCATCACTGTTTTTCTTAATATAGGCTATACGAATGGAACATCTTAACATTACTTTTTCTACTAATAATCAACGTTCTGCTATTTCCCAATTAATTTATCTGATCGCTAAAAACCAATGCCGTATAGAGGAAAGCCGCATGACCATGCTGGGCACGGAATTCACGGGTATGCTGCGCATCGCTGGGAACTGGAGCGCCATCGCCAAAGTAGAGGCCAGTATCATCGGTTTACAAAGCACTCCCGAACTTAAGGTACAATGCAAACGGGGCAAAGGTCTTAAGGTAGAAGGTAATCACCTGCCCTACATAGCGCAAGTAGTCGCCCTGGATACGCCAGAAGTCGTCCATGAAGTCAGCCATTTTTTCGCGGCCCAAAATATTTTGATCATTGACTTGCAAACCGACCCCTTTAAAACCAGCTACTCCGATACCTTAATGCTGACCTTATCCTTACGCATCAGCATCCCCACCACTATTAATATCGCCGACTTGCGCGAGCATTTTATGGTGCTATGCGATGAGTTAAATATTGATGGAATCATCGAACCGGAGAAAAGAGGATGACAGCAACACATGCCAGCTTAAAGCAACCCATCTTAAACCTCTCTTTTTCAGCCACTACGTCCACAATCCGCAGCTTCGCCGACCTGAAAAATAAGAATCTGGTGCTTTATTTTTACCCGAAAGACAACACCCCGGGTTGCACGCAAGAAAGCAAGGATTTCAGTGAACTTTACCCCCGCTTCCAGGCATTAAACACAGAAATCATCGGGGTCTCGCGCGATAGCTTGGCATCGCATGAGAAATTTACCTGCAAATACTCATTCCCGTTTCCGTTGATCGCCGATGTCGATAGCAGTCTATCCGAGTATTTTAATGTCATCAAAATGAAAACCCTGTTCGGCAAAAAAGGCTTTGGGATACAGCGAAGCACCTTCCTGATCGATAGCCAAGGTATTCTGCAAGCCGAATGGCGCAACGTCAAAGTAACAAACCACGCCGCTACTGTTCTACAAGCAGTCACTAAATTAAATCCATCCGCTGCGCCGTTGGATTAACTCCCCCGTCCCCGCGCTCCACGTCATCCCACCACCACGTCATCCCACCACCACCACGTCATCCTGAGCGAAGCGAAGGATCTCCATATAGTGGCACTTCAAGGAGATCCTTCGCTACGAGTATTGTTTTTGTTAAGACTGGCTTAAGATGCTTGATTTATCATAAGAAAAAGCTGGCTGTGGCCAAAACGAGTAGATATGACACTGAATACCAAGCAAGAAATCCTGACCTCTTGTGATATTTTTTCACAACTGCAACCTGATGAAATTAAAGCACTTTCTGACCTGACTGAGGTTGTCACTTTGGAGGAAAATCAGGCGCTCTTTTATCGCGATGATGCTTCTCGCGATGCTTACGTGGTCATTTCTGGCAAACTCCTAGCGACAACAGCGACTGCCCATACGCCAGGTAAATTCATAGGCTATATTCATCCCAATGAGATCGTCGGGGAAATGAGCCTACTCACCGAAATGCCGCGCTCCCTGTCCATCTTTGCCGCTACCCATACGCAATTATTGATGATTCGCCAGCCAGACTTTCAGCATCTTTGCTACCATAATCCAGAAGTCGCATTTAAAATGCTGGAAATTATTATTAAACGCACTCAAGGTGTTATAAAACAGCTAAATAACGCCCAAACCACAAAATTTATCGCCTTATTGCCGACTTCTGACTCGATAAACCTAGCGGCGCTGATTCATCATTTCCAACAGTTCAGCCAACATTCCGACAAAGTCATCGTGCTCAACGAAAAGGAGCTGCCACAAAAGTCGGATGAGATTTCCCATCTACTGCTGACCCTGCGAGAAAAGGCCAATTACATCATCTATCCGGTTTCTAGCCACGATACAGAACGTCAAGAAATATTACTGCACTTTGCCGATAAAACCGTTTTATTGGCCAAAGCCAACCAAGATCCAGAAGAAAATTTATTTTGGGAGCAATGCATACAGCATCAATTCACCTACGATAAAGATCAACTGGAATTAGCCTTACTCTATACCAATACCAATGAAAAACCCCAAAACACCAAGCAATGGTTGGACAAGGCGCCTTTCTTCCGGCATCACCATGTTTATTTAGATAAACTGGATGATATCAAACGACTCTTCCGGTATGTCACAGGCTCTGCCACTGGTTTGGTTTTAGGCGGTGGCGGCATGAAGGGCTGGGCACATGTCGGCGCGATAAAAGCATTACAAGAAGCCAATATCCCCATTGATGCCATCGGCGGCACCAGTGTCGGAGCGGGCGTGGGTGCTTGCTATTTATTATCCGATTCATTTGACGAAATGCGTGAGAAATTTAATCGTCTATGTTCTGCAACCATGAAATCGTTCACCTCTTTGCGCGAATTGACTTGGCCGTTGATTTCCCTGTTCAGTGGTAAGAGCGGCACGTTGAGTGCGCAAGAAGAATTAAACCACCCTATCGAAGATTTAATACGGCCGTTCTTTTGTATTTCTTGTAATATCACTCGCAAAGAACAAGCCATCCATAGCCAAGGTTCACTGTGGGAAAATACCAGGGCTTCTGCCTCGCTGCCCGGTTTAGTTCCACCGTTAATCAAGAATAATGAGCTTCATGTCGACGGCGGGGTTGTCAATAATTTACCGGTCAATGTCATGGCGGATTTCTTAGAAAACTCGGGAACAATTATTGCGGTTTCCATCACCAACCTCGCCCGTCCTCCCGGTACTTATTCGTTTTCACCCATTATCTCGCTGCGGGATTCTATTTTATTTAAATTAGGCTTAAAAAAAGAATACCGTTTTCCTTCTTTATTTTATACTTTCATTGATTCGTTATTAATGGGCTCTCATTCCCAACAAAAATTAAATATGCAAAGAGCGGATGTATTGGTGCAACCCGATCTCAATCCTTACGGCGGTTTAGACACCAAAAGTCCCATTGATCAAATCATCCATATGGGTTACCTCGCCACCCAAGAAGCATTGCGCGCGAGAGCATTGGTATGAGTTCCTCACCGAAACGGAAATCACGTCGTTTATATGTCGACATTCTCATCGTATTTGTAACCTTGTTTCTGGTGACGACCATGTTAATTATTGGTTATTTGCAATACAACCAATACCAACACAGTTTGACTTTTTCCAAAAAAATTGTCAGCCAACGCGGTGAATTAATTGCCAATGAAATTGATAATTATTTAAAACCAGCGCAGGTGACTCAATTAATCGCCCCCCTCTTTAATCAGGGTTCGCTAGCATTAACCAATAAAGAATATATCACTATTTTTATGGAAGGTGTTTTGCGCGCCTATCCCTACATGTCTTCAATTTACATGGTCGATAACGAGGGTAACTTTATTGAAGAAGAACGAGTCAACCATAAACTCTATACCAAACCCACTGGCAAAAACGTACCTCCAAAAACCCAATACATTACCTATTATCTCAAGAAATCAGTCCTAAACGACAAACCCATCCACATGGATACGTATATTTATAAAGACACCGAGGGTCACGTGCTCGGCACTGAAACCGCACCGAATATTGATCATTTTAATCCGTATTCTCGCCCCTGGTATCTGGGTGCTAAAAATAATTCGACTAAATATTGGTTGGAAGTATATCCTTTCTTCCTATCAAACAATATCGGATTAACCGTTTCGTATCGACTGGTCGATAAAAACCAGCACTTACTAGGCATTATTGCCAGCGATTTCGACGTCGACAGTTTATCCGATTTTCTAAAAAGTCGTAAAGCAAACCCTCAAGCGTTCAGCTTTATTATTAATGATAAAAAACAATTAATCGCCTACTCTGAATTTAACTCTACTCACAATGAAAAAAATGCGCATCTATTACCGATTACTCAACTCAATAATCCGATGATCGTGCAGGCATACCAACAATACTTAAAAAAACCGCAGCTGATTTTCCAGATCAAGGTAAACGGCGAAAGTTACCTCGTTTATTTTAAAAATTTCTCTTATGGAGATAACCAATCTTGGTTAATTGGCTACCTCACGCCGTTAAATGAATTCATAGCACCGCTACAAAAAACAAAAAATGTGGCATTATTCTTTTCTTTTTTGATATTGTTGGTTGGTATTTTGCTGATTGCCTTGGTCTCGCGCAATATTTCACGCCCCATTGAATTGTTGACTGAAAGCATGAATCAAATTCAACAATTAAAATTACAAGAGCCCATTCGCATTGATACCCATATTCAGGAAAATCTAAGCATGATGGATGCGCTGAATAATTTGCGCACCAGCTTATTGTCTTTTAGCGCCTACGTTCCTAAAGAATGGGTGGCGCAATTGGTAGGTCAAGGGGAACTTGCCACCTTGGGATTTGATCGTCGCCGGTTAACCATCTTGTTTTCGGACATTACTGGTTTTTCCGCAATTGCGGAACAAACTCCTCCCGAACAATTAGCCATTGCTTTAGCGGAATATTTTCAGATTTTATCCGACGTTATCAAGGCACATAACGGCACTATCGATAAATACCTAGGCGACGGTATTATGGCTTTCTGGGGCGCACCTTTAGCGGATGAACAGCAAGTCAGTCATGCTTGCCAAGCGGCATTGGTATGTCAGGAAAAAATAGCACAGTTAAATGAACGCTGGCTGCAGGAAGGAAAACCTCCATTCCGAACCCGCATCGGCCTCGCTACTGGTAATGCATTAGTAGGCAATATTGGCGCCGCCGATCGCATGAATTACACGGCCATGGGTGAAGTGGTGAATCTGGCTGCCTACCTGGAGAGCTTAAATAAGCAATTCAACACTCAAATCTTGGTAACTGAAACCATATATAAACCCTGCGCCAACCAATTTACGTTTACTCCCCTGGGCTCTGTCTTGGCAAAAGGCAGTGACAAAAAAATGACAATCTACCAATTAGTCGCCCCTAATGAAACCACACCATTTGCCATTCCCGCGCAGGCGGAAAACCATCCTTCCCAGGCACAAACGATTTAAAAACTATCTAAGTTTAATTTCGATAGGACGAAAGAAACCTATTTGCCTACTAAGAATGGATTTCCACGTGCATGGGAATGACTTATTGCTTGTTGCATAAAACGAGTCGCTCACGGCGTTTCAGGGTTATAAATACCTTTGTTGGTAATCATCCACAGATCCGGCAAACGGTTGCAATTTCCCTTCCTCAATCAAGAATAACTCATCGACTAAGGTTCGTAATAAATAACGATCATGAGAAACCAAAATGAGTGCACCTTCGTAGTTTTGCAGAGCAAAACTCAATGCTTGCCGCATGTCTAGATCCAAGTGGTTAGTTGGTTCATCTAACAGTAATAAATTAGGTCGTTGCCAGATAATTAATGCTAAAGCAACGCGCGCTTTTTCGCCACCCGAAAATTGCTTGATCGGTGATAGGGATTGGTCACGATTAAAGCCAAAGCCCCCCAAGTAAGTTAATAATTCTTTCTCTGATTTACTGTTTGGCAACTCTTTAAACAATGCCAAAGGTGAAATTTCAATAGGCAAATAATCAATTTGATGCTGGGCAAAATAACCAATATTAAGAGAAGAAGCGCGCTCCACCACTCCGGATTGGGGTGGTAATTCACCGCACATGGCTTTGATAAAAGTCGATTTACCGGCACCATTCACGCCCAGTAGTCCGATGCGTTCACCCGCCATCAAGCTGAAGTTGATTTGTTTAATAATACAACGATCTTCGTAGCCAAAATTGCCTTTACGAATGGTCAACATCGGATTAGGCATACGATCTGGCTTCAGGAACTGAAACCGAAATCCAGACTGTTCATAAACGGGTTTAATTAATTCCAATTTCTCCACAGCTTTTAATCGGCTTTGCGCTTGTTTGGCTTTGGAGGCTTTAAACCGAAACCGATCGACAAATGCCATCATGTGGCCAATTTGCGCTTGTTGTTTTTTGAATTGCGCATTCTGAATCGCTATTTGTTGAGCACGCTGTATTTCAAATGAGGAATAATTTCCGGAATATAATTTTAACTCGCCATTTTCGATATGAGCGATATGACTGACCATTTGATCGAGAAAATCCCGATCATGCGAGACCAGAAGAATAGCCCCTGAAAAGTGTTTTAAATAGTCTTCCAACCAAAAAATAGCCTCTAAATCCAAATGATTGGTCGGTTCATCTAATAGCAGTAATTCACTGGGAGTATACAAACACTTGGCAAGATTCAAGCGCATCCGCCAACCGCCCGAAAAGCTCTTCATCGGCTGGCTATGCTGCTCGTGTGGAAAACCCAAACCAATCAATATCTTAGCCGCTTTGGCTTCCGCGCTATAACCATCCATCTCGGCCAGAAGATTATGGCATTCCATCATAGCATCGTAATCCTGGTCTTTTTCCGCTTGACTCAATCGATGCATGACCTTAAACAATGCAGCATCACCCGAGATAGCATATTCCAGCGCGCTGATATCCAGAGCAGCTGTTTCCTGGGCCACCGAACTGATTCTTAAGTCCCGTTTGGCATCGATTTCCCCGTGCGATGGCTCCAACTCGCCCCGAATAGCCGCAAACAGCGAAGACTTACCGCAGCCATTGGCCCCGACAATGCCCACCACCATTTTCTCAAAAATATCGAGGTTAACATGCTGCAAAAGCTCCTTAGCACCCCGTTTAATACCCACATCTTGTAATTTCAACATAACATTTACTCAATAATAACCAAAATTTAACGCGTTTCCTTGATTCCTCACCACTCAACACCAGTAAATCGTGCCTTAGGATCGTAAATATGTGTTTAACTTATCTCCACATGAGGGAATTGGTAAGGTACACTATTCGTAATTAACATCCCCTGAATCGAGGTAGATATGAAAGACGTTCATGACAAAGGAATTATTCCCCATATTTTTTCTCATTACCAAGCATTGCCGACTTCTGTCACCTTTTTAATAGGAAAGTCATCATGAGTGAAATTAACTACAAAGAAACCGACGGCTATAAAAAAGGCATTGCGTATTTTTTAAGTAAATACGAACCTAGCCATATTGAGATACTCAATAAATTATACGAATTTTCACCTGCGTTAGCAGATGTCGTCGTTTCCTTCGGCTTGAATGATATTTGGAGAGACAAAACACCTAAACTGACCGATCGAGAAAAAGAGATTGCGGTTTTATCTTCCTTAATAACTTCTTGCACCGTACATTCGGAAATTAAAGCACATGCCCAATGTTTATTAAATGTGGGGATGACTAAAGAAGAAATCAAAGAAATATTGATTCTACTCACTTTATATATTGGCGTTCCTAAAGTGATTGTTGCTTCTAGATTGATTGCAGAAGCCTTTGACGAATACGACGCTGCTCACCGCTAAAGCCAGCTACCCCATGGCATTCGCCAAGCGTCGTCCCCGGCATGGGGATCCTTCTCCCACAAGGGGAGAAGGAGTTTTTGGATCCCTGCCGGGACGAGGTTACAGTAAATGACTTATCGGTAATAATTAACAGCGACGACTGCGGAATTGAATTGAGCCGCATTACGACCGGCAACCGAGAACCATGGGCCAGCTATAACTCCCCAATGTGAATTGAAGTTATATTCCATAGCCGGTGCGAGACTCAATTCTTCACCGGAAGGACCGTTTTGAATAGCAGGTAAGCCTTCGGCGTTGGTTCCGGGCACACCCGCAAACGTGGATTTACCATTAGCAGTGTACAAAATATCTAATGCCGGTACCCAATGCTTAGTCAAAGTGTATTCTAAACCCAAATCAGCACTGAATTGATCGCCCAAATGCTCTCTGCCACTTGTTTCATTATTCCCACCGAAAGCATTGACACCTTGCACTTCTGAGCTAGCAGGTAGCGAATATCCCAAAGACAGGCGATCATTAAAATACTTAGTTTCACTCAATTGCCAGGCATGTTGGAAGTTCAAAGCAAAGCTGGTTTGGTAAGCACCTCTACCCGTGGAGTCAGTTCCAAGTTCGTCAGGATCTAAACCTTCAAAATTACCGGTAGGGAAGGTTTCACTGACGACGGCGCGAACGCTGGGGTGCCAAAAGTTATTTTTAACACCTTTGAACAGCTGAAAACCTAAACCAAATGTGGCATCTCCCGCACCTTGGTTAGTGTGACCATCGGTGTGATTAAATACGTAAGGTATGGTCGCATTAAAATCCATAAATTTGGTAACGCCTATGCCAATGGAGGCTGTAGGGGTCACTGTATAGAAATTATTCATATTGTGAACAGTTTTACCTTCGGCATTAAAAATGCCATAGGCGTTGGTCGCAAATAAATAAGTTTCAATGTTAATGTGGCCTGGCTCAACCGTATTACCACCGCCGGCAAGCAAGGGACCTACGAACCAGGGAAGATCTTCATCCGCTGAAGGAGCTGGTGGCACAGGTGGGGTAGCTACAGTGGTTGCATCATCCGCTGATGAAGGATCGCCCAAAGCCAGAACATTACCTGACCAAGTTAGGCAGGCAAGCGTGGCAGCTGTGGTGAGTAGGATGGGGGTTTTTTGGATTTTTTTCATAATTGATCTACCTAGTCTGGTTGATTTTCTTGCCATTATTCACATAGAGATGCAAATAGCATTTTTTAGCAAAATTTTTGAAAAGCCACATATTGTAACCCAAAATGTTAAGCTGACAAGTTTTTTTTATACCGTTTTGCTGCTCACATTTTTGATAGCGGCCAAGGTCGCATCCTCAAGTACAAACGCTAGGTATTCTGCTCTATAAATGCGCCTGTGATAAATCCGCCTAATTTTGTTGTTGTCTTAGATAAACCGAGTTCTACTGGTAGCTGGCCTTTTTACATCATTGGGGGGGCAGTTGACGTTTGGGTACTCACGATGGCTTCATCTTCTAATGAAAGCGCTGCAAAATTACGAATTAACTCTAGAGCTTGCGAATGCCCTTTTACTACTGCTTTCATTAAATAATTATTTGCTTCTCCTAAATTTTTTTCACAACCTAAACCTTTTAAAAAACAATACCCCGCTTGATAGGCTGCTTCAGAATTGTTATCTGCCGCTTCAAGAAACCACCGTAAAGCTTGTTTTGGATCCTGCTTCAAACCCTCCTCTCCATTTAAAAATAGTTTTCCTACCTTGAGCTGCGCCTCGATATTGCCTCGGTTTGCCTCAGAAACAAGATCCCCCGCGCATTGCGCTTTAGATGGAGAGTGGATAGCGTCATATCGCTTGGATATTTGATTAAATTTTTCCGTTCCCTCAATGCATCCTCTCTCTTTGGCATAACCATAGTACCCAAGAGCCATCTCTAAATTCCTAGAAGAAACACCCAAACCCTCTCGGTAACAATCACCCAATGTATTTATTAACTCAAGACTGGAGGTGCGGCGATCAAATTTCTGATGTTCTAATACTTTTACTGCTTCACTAAGCCCTTGCTTAGCTGCCAAAATAAAATAATTTACGGCTTTTTCTTGATCTCCTCGGCTACTCTGTTTGTTATGCCAATCTCCCAGCTCGTATTGAGCAGGGGCATAACCTTGCTCAGCCGCTAAAAGAATACATCTCCAGGATGCTTTAAAATTTTTTTCTACGCCTATCCCCTTTCGATAACATAGGCCCTGCTTAAACTGAGCAGGGGCATGGTTTTGCTTTGCTGCTAGGGAATAAAAATTAAACGCTTCTGATTCATTTCGCTCAATCCCAATACCTTTTTCATAATAAATACCTAATTCGTATTGGGCAGGAGCATAACCTTGCTCAGCGGCAAGATCATAATATCTACAAGCCTCCATAAGGTTTTTTTCCATACCATTGGTGCCATTGGCACAATCATTACCAAGAGAAAAATTCTTTTTTGCTTCCCCAAGACTAGCTCCCGTTTTTATATCCAGCGGTATTTCTTCAACAATACGGCCTTCAGGTGTAGGCAATGGCATTTTTTTTAAATCAGAGTTCCAAAAAGTGGGAGAATTTGGAAAATAAACATCCGAAATTCTTAATGATTCAAGGGTAGAGGAATTTGGAACCAAACCATCCGGAATTTTTGATGATTCATTTGAATTTTTTTTATGTTCACTTTTCTCTTCGTCTGGCGGAGGTTCGACAGGGTCCTGAGACTGAGGAACTGAAAGCTGTACTCCTTCAGCGCTATTAAGAGATGTTTTATTGAGAAAAGCAAATGTGGGACTCGATACTAAGCTTTCTGCTTCAATTTTTTTACGGTACTTGTCAATATCTATATTTAGCAAACCTAATCTAACCACTAGAAAAACATCTTTTTTTAATGCATCGGACTTTCCCCTCGGGATTTCTGTCCTTAATCGAAGAAGATCAACTTTTGCCTGGCCGAGAAACTTTTCCGTATTATATTTTGTTCTAAACTCTTTCGGATTAATACCCGCGTTGCTAAAAGCTTCCTCTTCTTTCCTAAGTAAGTCCTGCATTCCCATTGAACGCTTCATCATTAGGAATACATATGGCACATAAAAGCTATCAACGAAATCAAGCGCAAATTGATGTTTATTATTAAAATTCTCCAGGGCTATTAATAACTTCGGATCAGAGTTTTGCGATGGGGTCAAACCAAGCTCTTTCTCAAGCAGTTTTTGAATTAGAATAATTTCATGTATAGGAGTTAATTCGCGAGTTTCTCTACCACGCCGGATATTCTCCAAATTTTTTATTAATTTTTGCTTCTCAGCTGAGGAGAAGAAAATAGACTGACCATACCCTTTTAAATCGCTTAATACATTGTCAACTGCCCTGGCTTCTCTACTGATAACTTTAACTTCACTAACACTTTGCACACGTTGAAGCTCCATACACCCCCTGCTTTAAAGAATCATTACTAAATATGCTAAAAATATATAATAATACATATTTTTTTCCAAAAAGTAAAGGATAAGGCGTCGATCAAGCCTACTATTATTAAAGATGTAAACTAATGTGTTCACGCCCACTCCAACGCGCCTTGAAGACCATACTCGTAGCTGACAAGCATGATTTTCCCACCTGATCTAAAAATCACTTTTAGATCAGTGCCACTTGTTGCCTGGCAGAGCAAAAAAGTCTTAGCTTCATAAAAACCCTCTGTGGGTTATAGCAGCAACCTTCCATCTATTTCCTGGAAAGAGTCCTCAAAGCTTTCTGGCTCTTCTACCAAACCAGCAAGTAAACCGGTGGTTATCGCGGCTCTTGCCGGTAGTACTTTTAATTTTTGTAGCTCAGCCGGAAACCTTGGATCATAATCAAAATCACGATAAATAGCGGTAAGACAGGGCAAACTAGTATCTACTAGAAACTCGGCGAAATCCATCGATGATAAAGAATATCTACCCGCCTTATGTGGAAAATTGTTGACTCTGCAATATCGCGGTGTAGCCTATATAGCTGCCATCACTTCAATGCTCTGTAAAAAGCGGGTTCCTCTATTGTTAACACCCGTGGGCGACGGGGTGTTTGGGAACCATGTTAAAGCAAATTATGATGCGATGAATTCTATTAGTGATATTATCGAGGGTAGCAATGTGGATGTCGTGCTGCCCATCTACAAAAAGAGTGATTTAAGCAACTATCAGGAAAACATCTCCTTTATCAATAACGATATACCTGATTGTCTTAGGCATAGCATTAGGTAGAGTGGATGATATTGCTTAATTATCGACTTCTACCCGATTTGCTGTCATACAATTCTCCAAAGGAATCCTCGAACCCTTTTTCTACTTCTTTCTTAGGGAGTTTAGGTCTGGGCAAATTTTTATCAATAAAATAATCAAAACCAACCTTACCCCAAAGACCACTCGTAAACCCTCTGCCAGCCCATTTCAAATAATCACCTGTTGTGGGTGTCTTCAAGGTTCTGTCAATTTCGCTGTATGGCTGTGGATTATCTTTTTCATTTAATTTTTGGGCAATTAACAGGCTTCTTTCAAGTTCAGGCAAATGCTTAGCCGCTTGGTACGCTTGGGTTGCTGCTCTAGCCAAAATAGCAGCAGCCGCGACCACTGCTAAAAGCAGGGCAGCTCCTACTAGAATTTGCAAAATGAACTCACCGCTGACATGGGTTGCAAAATCAGGGCCTAAATGCTCGGAGAAACTTTTTAAAAAAGAATAATCCGTTAGCTCTGAAGCTATGGAGAATCCACTATATAACAAAGCGGCAACAGCACTTGCGGCCAATGCGGCTTCTGCTGGCTTTACTTTTAATTCCTGCAATCCACCTGATACAAAATTTTCATTACGCATAGAATCGGCATGAGCCGTAACAAAGGGTAAAAAGGTGTCCCCCATAAAACGAACAATTTTGCTTGAATAATCGCTATTTTTGGTGGAGTTTTGCTTTACTTGAGGAAGCTTAGGGAGAAAACTACCCCCATCCACCGATGAACGGGATTTCGAAGACTCAGGCTTAGCTCGCCCTTGCAGAGGTGCTTCAGATTGAGGAACTTCTCGAAAACTGTCGCTTGACATCTTGATATTCCTCTACGTGTAAATGAGCCGATTTCTCTATTTTTTTGTAGTTTAGCACGCACAGATTAAGCCATTATTAAAAAAACCATAAACTAGTCGCGATCGATAACTCTGCTTAATGGTCCCAAGTGAGACACTAGCTATGGATATCTGCTTGGAAGCTGGCGTTAATCTGTTTGACACCGCAAATATATACTCGCTCGGCACCTCAGAAACCATACTCGGCTGTAGATTCGTCTGCTTCAGGCAGGGACGTAGAACTAATGGACCGTAGTTTCAGTTCGGCTGCCCTATGCCCTCCAGCGCTCGCTTGCTTGTAATATAATAATGCTTTTTCTCTTTCCTCTTCAGAACTTAAACCAACATCGTAACAAAGTCCTGCGTAATAGGCTGCGTCAGCATCCCCCTCTTCTGCCGCTTTAATAAACCACTTCAAGGCAAGTTCCGAATCTTGCCCAAAACCCTTTTCCCCATTCAGAAACCCTTTCCCTACCGCAAGCATAGCACGGACACTGCCTTTGGCCGCCTGATCCAAAAGGACCGTCGGAGATTCTATTTTAAAGAGTGGATTAGGGAAGTTTAGCAAACTGGATTTCGATGCTGTTGTTGGCTTTTCATCATCGGGTATTTTCTTTTGCGCACGTTTACGCAAGTTAGAAGCCTCTCGCAAATCTTTAGCAACCCCAAGACCTTGGCGGTAACACTTACTTAGAGTGGTCAGGAGGTTAACGTCAGAGTTTCCAGCTTTAGCTAGACTTATTAATTGACTAACTGCCTTTACATCCCCTTGGTTAGCTGCCAAGATAAAATATTCAATGGCTTTTTTGGAAGTTTCTGGACTGGTATTATACCAACAACCTAACTCATATTGAGCAGGCGCGTGTCTTTGCTTTGCTGCTAAAGAGATATATTTCCAGGCTTGATTTACATCGGGTTCTCCCCCTATTCCCTCTTTATAACACATGCCCAACCTATATTGAGCAGGAGCATATTCTTCATCCGCTGCTAAAGAATAAAGTCTAAATGCTTCTGATTTGTCTGGATCCCCTACTCCAATGCCATTTTCATACCAAATACCCAATTGGGTTTGTGCAGCAGGATATCCCAGTTCTGCAGCCAAATTATAATTTTTACAAGCTTCTTTAAAATCTTTTTTTCTACCATTGCTGCCATTGGCAAAATCGTTGCCAAGAGAAAAATATTTTTCTGCTTCATCCAGATTTACAGATTTTGGTGAAGCTCGATCACTCAGTGATATTTCCTTTTGGTGACGGCCTGTAATTAGAAAGGGTGGTTTTGATTTTGAGTCAGGACTCCAAAAGGAACTTGACGGAAAGAACTCTTCTTGAGATCCACCAGCTGCTGGCGAGAATTCTTTTGGAGATTTGTCGGCTGGACTTTTTTTATTTTCTGTGCTCTTCTTTGGCTGCCTTAAATCATCCAATTGAGAAGACTGAGACCGCGGATCTGAAAGCTCCACTCCTTTCCCATTCTCCGGGGTTGATTGGTTATTGTGAAAAGCAAAAATAGAACTCTTAATTAATTCTTTCTTAGCTTTTGCCTCCTGTTCTTTAATATATTCTTCCAGATTTATGTTTAATATGCCGAATCTATAAGCTAAAAAAGCATCTTTTTTTAGTTTATCAGAGTTTCCCTTACGTGTTTCTGTTCTTACTTTAACGATGTCCGATTTTGCAAATTCGATAAACCGAGCAGTTTTATACTTTTCCCTGAAATCCTTTGAATTAATACCCTCTTTGAGAAGTGCTTCCTCTTCTCTCGCAAATAAATCTATATTTTCCGTTTTAGGATGAAATAATAAGGATGTATATGGAACATAACACTTATCAACTAACTCAAGAGCAAGTTTATGCTCATTATTAAAATTTTCTAAGGCGGTTGATAGCTTAGGGTCTGGATTTTTCGATTGAGTCAAGCTCATCTCTTGCTCAAGAAATTTTTGAATCAGAATAATTTCGTGCAAAGGGGTTAATTGGCTAGCTTCCCTGCCTTTTCGAATATTTTCTAAATTTTTTATTAGTTTTGGTTTCTCAGAAGAAAACCGAGATTGACCGTACCCTTTTAAATTACTTAATACAATTTCAACTGCTGTAAATTTTTCACCAACTGGCTTTGTTTTTCCAGTACTTTTTACATCAAGTGCCATACCAACCCCATGCTTTAAGGAAATGTTAATGAAACTACCGATTAATTAAAATATAATATGCTTTTTTAAATGGAAAGTAAATCATATGATTGCTGACCATACCACCTCTTTTAGAGAAAAGGACGGGAAATTTTATGGATATTTTTCTTAATTAAATTCACAAAATACTGAAAAATAAGAAATTGATTTTTAACCGATAAGTACTGTTTATAAGAGGAACCGGAACCTATTATCTATTTCTTGATCAAAAGAATCCTCGGTGCTTCTTTCTATCCTCTGTTTAGTTAATATAGACTTAGTCCGTGGCAAATTTTTGCCAATAAAGTAATTAAAACCAGCCTCGCCTAATAGACCACCCGCAAAACCCCTGGCAGCCCATTTGAGGGAGCCACCTTGCTTGTCCATCGTTTTTTCAATCTCATGGTAGCTTTGGCCATTTTTGCTTTCTTTAAATTTTTGCGCAATTAACAGTTTTTTCTCAAGATCAGGTAATTGTTTACTCGCCTGATAGGCTTGAGTGGCTGCTCTAGCTACTATAGCAGCAGCTGCTATAAAGGCCAAAAGAAGAGCAACCCATAATAGAATACTGGCGGTAGAAGTGGCGCCTAGATGACTTACAAAATCAGGGCCCACTTGCTGGGAGAATGCTTGAAGGAGAAAATTATCACTGGCCATTGAAGCGATTGACAATCCTGCATATATTAAACCTCCGAGTAAACCCGCTGTCACTGCGGCTTTCGCCGGTAATACTTTTAATTTCTGCAGTTCGGATGGAAATCTTGGGTCATAGTCAGTATCGCGATAAATAGCCGTAAGCCATGGTAAGCCAGTATCCAATAGAAATTCGCCAAAATTCGCTATGGCACTGGGTTCTTCTCGATGTAGTGTTTGTTTTGCGCGGAGCTGCTGAGTTATACGCTTTTTCAATTCGCTCTCATCACTGCTTAGATCAGGTGGATTGTTCTTTTGCAACGATGGTGCCGAACGATCAGAAGTTTTTTCATTATTTTTAATTAACATGTGGGCTCTCCGATTAAATGGACCGGTAGTTCTGTTTTTCTGGCGACATCATAAACTAATTTTAATTGGAATAAACCCCGGGATTTTACTATGGATAGGACTTTTAACAATTATTTATTGGGTGCCACGTTCAGGAGATCCTTCGCTGCGCTCTGGATGACGTGGAGAGTGCGCTCTGGATGACGCGGAGCGCAATCGGGATGACGTAGAGCGCAATCGGGATGACGTAGAGCGCAGTCGGGGTGACGCGGGCAGTCGGAGGGCGGGGGTGCGGTTGGGGTGGCGTGGGGTGCTTTTAGCATTTCATGTTATTTAATATATACTATATATTCTTCTGGTTCTTTAAGCTCCTATTATTTTATAATAATTTAGGAAAAAACAATGACAGATGATAAGAAAAAAATCCTGAAACTCCTACCGTGGTGATAGATAAAGATTTGTATAAGGCGCTGATAGGGGGTAAACCGGAATTACCTCAAAAGGCACCAGATAAAGCCCCCACTGAGAGAAGAGCGGCAATGCCTTCCTAATCATTTGACAAAATCTATTTTTTATAATATACCGCTCGTACTTGAAGAAGCGATCATTTTTTGGTAGCGAGCGGTATATTTCTGTATGCCTTTGCTGTCACCAGCAAAACGGCTCAAATCGCACTTAAGCGTTTTTTCAAAACCACGGCGTTATGGTGACAGAAAAATTTAAAATTACTTGACAAGGAAAAACCATGGAATACCGATCTTTAGGCCGCTCCGGTTTAAAAGTGCCTGTGTTAAGTTTTGGCACTGGCACATTTGGTGGTACCACTGATTTATTTAAAAAGTGGGGAACGACGGATGTAAAGGAAGCCACTCGATTGGTGGATATCTGCCTGGAGGCCGGCGTTAATCTGTTTGACACCGCCAATGTGTACTCACTCGGCGCCTCCGAAACCATACTCGGCAAAGCGCTGCACGGCCGCCGCGATAAAGCGCTGATTTCCACTAAAGCCACTTTCCCTATGGGTCCTGGTCCCAATGAAGTAGGTTCTTCTCGCTACCATTTAATTCGCGAATGTGAAGCCAGCCTCAAACGGCTGAACACGGATCATATCGATATTTATTTTATGCACGGCTTCGATGCGTTGACGCCAGTGGAAGAAACGCTGAGCACTTTAGACCATCTCATTCAAAGCGGTAAAATACGCTACATTGGCTGTTCGAATTTTTCTGGCTGGCAGGTCATGAAATCTTTAGCTGTTTCAGAAAAATACGGATTAGGACGTTATGTTGTTTACCAAGGTTATTACTCCTTAATCGGTCGTGATTACGAATGGGAATTAATGCCGCTGGGTTTAGATCAGGGTGTAGGACTCATGGTATGGAGCCCACTAGGTTGGGGACGATTAACCGGCAAAATACGCCGCGGCGCACCCCTCCCTGAAGGACGCATCAAATTCGGTAGCGCTGAAGACGGCCCACCCGTCTCTGATGATTACCTTTTTCACGTGGTGGATGCATTATCAGTGATAGCCGAAGAAACGCATAAAACCGTGGCGCAAGTAGCGCTTAATTGGCTGTTGCACCGTCCGACTGTCTGCAATCTAGTTATTGGCGCCCGCAACGAAGAACAGCTCCGCCAAAATTTAGGCGCGCTTGGCTGGCAGCTGACACCTGAACAAATTGCCATTCTGGATAAGGCTAGCAGGTGTACCCCGGTTTATCCTTACTGGCATCAAGCTGGGTTTGATGATATTAATCCTAAACCCGTACCTTGGGTTTGAAACCTACGGTTTTTTTCCTCCAATACGTTGGTTTTCTTAGCTATGGATGAACCACCTAAAAAAATAAAACTCAAGTCCGAACCCCATCTGATAATGCGCACGGGTTGGTTGCGAGCAAGCGTTCTGGGAGCCAATGATGGTATTCTTTCAACCGCTAGTCTTTTAGGCGGCATGGCCGCTGGCAACGCACCCCACGCGGCTATCATACTGGCCGGGATAGCCTGTTTAGTGGCTGGCGCAACTTCCATGGCGACTGGGGAATATGTATCGGTAACTTCTCAATCTGACATTGAAACAGCGGATTTAGCGCGCGAAAAACGTGAGCTAACTCAAGACCCTGAATTTGAGCACGAAGAGCTGACACAGATTTACATTTCTAGAGGTTTGGATGCATCACTAGCCCGACAAGTCGCCTTTCAACTGATGAAGCACGATGCGCTCGACGCGCATGCAAAAGACGAGCTGGGCATCTCTAAAACCACCAGTCCCAAACCCGTTCAAGCCGCATGGAGCTCGGCCGCTAGCTTTACCGCTGGCTCCGCCCTCCCCTTATTGATTGCGATTATTTCTCCTCCGACCAGTCTTTTGTGGATAGTGATTGTCACCGCGCTGGTCTCCTTAACCTTATTAGGTATCATCGGGGCAAAGTTAAGCGGAGTCGGCATTTTAAAACCGGTGTTGAGAGTGGTACTGTGGGGAGGATTGTCACTGGGCTTGACAACACTGGCGGGTATTTTATTTAATGTCCATTAAAAACTTACCATGGCTAAGCCAAGGAAAAATCCATGAATCTATTCCCCAGAATTTGCATTTCTCTCGCCATTCTTTTAGTTATATTTGTTGAGACTTCATCCATTAGCGCCCAACCATTAGAACCTGTGCCACTGTACGGCGCTTATCATATGTACCTTGATCGTTCGAAACAAACCTTCAATGGCCATACGGTTGCTACTGATCGTCCCCTAACTCAAACAGAGAATTTTACTACTTACTGTGATAGCTCTGGCTGTGTAGCTCGCTCTCCCAACAAACGTCCACCTCCTGCTTTTTTTGATTATCATTGGGTGAGTGGACATTGGGAATCCGTGCCCGGACAACAACACCAATTCTTGATTTGTAATGATGGCAGTAAAGTCAATTCCGTTAAGTTTGATGTCATCAAACCAAACGGTCAAGGAAGCTTTCTTGGTGAGCGAACTATTCTAGTGGATGGCGCAGGATGCCCCGGTGAAGGCCCTGGCAAGTATTGGTTGCCTTTCACATTAACTGCAATAATTAAATAAAACAGCCAACCTGACGTTGCGACAAGCTTAATTTTTTGAGCTTTAGCAACGCCTATCCACGTAATATTCTAAGGAAAAAAAATATGACTCAGCGACGGCAAAACGAAAGAAGAGTGGAAAGAAGAGCAGAAGGCCCATCGTCCTTTATAATCGGTTTCATAATTGGTGCCACAATGGGATACCACATGACGAGAAGCTCGCTTGAATCAGGATTAGTGCCTGCTCTTCCTATACTTGCGACCAGTTTAGCTGCCCCTGGGGTTATGATGATTGGCCCACAGAATGTTCCACCTATGATTATAGCGTTTTTAGCCGGGTTTGGTGCGGGCACGGTGTATGCTGGATTTACAATGACCCCACACCCTTTTTTACCAGCTCAAAAAGATGTTTATGATAGGGCTCCCAGACCTTAGCTAGCATTTAAAGTACCAAAAGTTTTTCATTGAAATATTTAAGGAAATTTTTCACGAATACTGTTGCAGTTGTTAGCCCACTTGTTGGCAATCTATTCCAGTTTTTTCTTACAAAATCGAGAATATAAATGACTAAAAAGATAGGGCTTCTCATCCTCTGGATTGCTGTGTTTCAGCTCGTGGGCTTTGGTATTGGTTTACTGACGCATGCCGACACCTCAACTTGGTATCAATCATTGCAAAAATCCATTATTAACCCACCTCAAATTGTCTTTCCTATTGTCTGGACTTGTTTATACTTGATGCTAGCCATAACTGGTTGGTACTTATGGAGCCACCGAGACAGGCCAAAAGGAAAAATAATTTTTAATTTATATCTTCTTCAAATAATCATGAATTGGGCTTGGACACCCTTATTCTTCCATTTGCACCTTATTCAACTCGGTTTTTTTTGGATAGTCACGATGATTCTCCTCACTATGCTTCTTATTCTCCTGACAAAAAAACAATTCACATTGGTTTGTTTCTTGTTAATTCCTTATTTTCTGTGGCTTATCTTTGCTGGATATCTAAACTGGGCGATTTGGATGAAAAATTGATAAGCATAGTCAAGTTCCCACCACATACCTGGCAGAAGATGAATTTAGATCGCTCAGCGCTAGCCATTGCAAATTGCTAGGATTAACCAATGTTAAAATTTTAGAAATTGATAAACAATTTTCACACGTCTCATCAACAGCAATACGGCAAGCTGTAAATGATGGAAAACCAATAAAAAATGTGGAGACTAAAGTTGCCAGTTTCATCCAAAAGCGTGGTTTTTTTAAAGGAGGATATAAAGCCGCTGACTATCAAGCTCAAGAAGCCGCTTTGGTTTTACAACGAACCTGGCGAAAAAAACAAGAAAAGCAACGAAAAAAAGATCAACCATCAAACCAACCTAGAGGCATGTCAACCTAAATGCGCAAATTGGAATTTTTCTTTTAGAAATCTGGAGGATTCAACCTATGAATTTTGATTACTTAGTCAACTGTCAAGAGCATATTCCTGTCATCGCTGAGTGGTTTTATAGACAATGGGCTCACACCAACCCAGGACGCACCAAAGATCAGGTAGTGGAAATGATTGATAAGCATCTCAACCTAGATGGGTTACCACTGAGTTTCGTCGGATTGGAAAAAGGAGCGCTGGTTGGCACTGTGCTGCTCAGAGAGTTCGAGCTCAAAGGATACGAACAATATTCACCATGGCTATCCAGTATATACGTTGCGCCAGACTATCGGAACCAGGGCTATGGTCAGCAGTTGGTGAGTCATTGCATATTGGCCGCAAAAAATAAAAAATTTGACGAAATCTTTCTGTATGCCGAAAAAGACCTGGAGCAATGGTATGCAAAGATGGGCTGGACAACTATTGACCGCACTATACATGTAGGAGTGCCCATATCTATCATGAGCCAACAGCTAGGAAATGTATGCTGAAAGTTGCCCCCAGCATTTTATGCCTAATTATTAATATTTGCTATTTGGAGAGTGTCAAAGTTGGAACGGCAAAGAACTATATTAATAAACCGTTAACTCAAATATTTTCATTATAGGCAATTGATCCTATTGATAATTTTGTTAATATGTCGAAAAAATCAAAAAAAATCGACATATTAACGAAACATGTCGATTCAATCGACATATAGGGTGTGACACCCATAAAATGTCTTTATTTTCATTAGGTTAAGTAGTTAATCCCTTTTGATATCCAATTGCCTAATGACACACAGTTTGTTACCGAGCATGTGTTAAAGCTTGTGTAAAATATCGAAAAACGGTATATTATAAAAGTATTAACACAGGCTGGTGCTATTATGAAACTACCCGAATTTATCCATACCTTACAGACTCAAGGGCGTCATTCATTTGCAGTTTCAGAAGCTGAACAGGCCTTGGGGCTTCAAAAAGTAGCAACTTTAAATGCTATCCACCGCATGGCTTTGCAAGGTCTTCTAGTAAGCCCTGCCCGCGGGTTTTATCTGATAGTGCCACCTGAGTACCAAGTCTATGGCTGTCTCCCGGCGGATATGTTCGTTGCTGATCTCATGGCTTACTTCAGACAACCCTACTATGTTGGGTATCTAAGCGCTGCACAATATTATGGGGCAGCACATCAAAAACCTCAGCGGTTTCAGGTGGTGACCGTTAAAAATCGACAGCCAATAAAGTGTGGGCGTATTTATATTGAGTTCATTGCTAACAAAAAAGTGGCGGAGATGCCGACAAAGACTATAAATACCCCGACTGGAACCCTCAAGATAGCTACTCCAGAAGTTCTGGCAGCTGATCTGGTGTCTTCTCCCCATCATGCGGCCGGAATAAATAATGCGACTACGGTATTGACAGAGTTGATGGAAAGCATCGATGATAAACGACTTTTGGATTTATCTAAAATTAACACCGAACTTTTTTGGGTACAGCGGTTAGGGTATTTATCAGAATTTTTAGGACTTAACAAGTTGACACCCATGCTGGAAAAAATTTTACATCCGCATAAACTGCATTGGGTGCGTTTAGTTTCGCGTTCTGGCTATAAAGCCTTATCACGTAATAATAAATGGAAAATTATAGTAAATACCGACATCGAGACTGACTTATGATTCCTATGGCTCACATTACCCAATGGCGACAGCTTGCTCCTTGGCCTAATGATCTGCAAGTTGAACAAGATTTAATTTTATCTCGCATTATTGTAGATATATTTTCAAATCCATTGCTCAAGGATGAATTAGCATTTCGTGGTGGCACTGCTCTGCATAAATTGTTTTTTAAGCCTGCTCAAAGATATAGTGAGGATATAGATTTGGTCAGAGTAAACCGAGGTAAAATTACCGATATAGTTGATGCTGTACGGTCACAGCTCGATGTATGGTTGGGTGAACCTAAAACGAGTCGAAATCATTCTAGCTTTAAGTTTCTTTATCGTTTTGTTCCTGAAACATCGAAATCTGTTATGTTAAGGGTAAAAATTGAGATTAATACCAGAGAGAACTTTTCTGTTGTTGATCGAATATCTAAAAAATTTTTGGTAAATTCCGCATGGTTTTCAGGTGAGGCTAATGTCAATACTTATCAGTTTGAAGAATTATTAGCCACCAAATTAAGAGCTTTGTATCAACGAAAAAAAGGCCGTGATTTATTTGATTTATGGCTTGCGCTTAAACAGGAAGATTTGGATGTTGATAAATTGGTTCGAATATTTCTACATTATATGCACCGGGAAGGTAAAATCATTTCCAGAGAAATTTTTGAAAAAAATATAGCTTTAAAGCTGCAAGAACAAGTTTTCGTAAATGATATTAATCTATTGATAACTTCTGAATTGCGACAAAGCCAATCGAAATCAATGGTAACAGAAAGCGGTCATTTCATGACAACAGAAAATGGTGGTAACATGAGACCTGAAGGGTGGGATTTATTTGAGGCGGCAAAAGATGTTAAACAAAAAATTCTGGCTTTGTTGCCATAAGAATAATCGTCTCTCATGTCATACTTTAACCTTTTTAATCTTTTTTCAGGAAAAAATCGATGAAAGATAATTAAGAACCAATTCCTTCATTACATGATGTCGCAGGCCCAGCTCTATATGAGGCGTTTCTCAAGGCAGCGGAACTTGCGAAACAAACTCGCACTTATCTTGTGGTTCAGGAGGGGGATAGAATAAGGCGTATTTCCTATGAAGAAATTGATGCTTTTGTAGCAGAGCAAAATACCCTTAAGGAACGTAAGGAAATAAAATAAATTTTACCGAGGCTTTGCTAGAATTGAAATTTTTACCAATAGCCTAAAGTTTGTTAGTAAGCTTATTTTTATCCATAGAGTAAACAATTTGAAAATAGGAGGGTCTGGATTTATGCCATATTAAACCAAATGGCTGATTTTCTGAAAATAAGGCAGAAATCCAGACTTGCCCCTTTCTCAAGGTTGGAAAAGACGTTGGGGCTTTAATTTTCCGTATTATTTTTATTGCTGTCTATTTGCTTCCATAGTTCTTCTAAGCCACAAAGGAATTCTCCGTTGAAGCCGAGGAAATAAAAAGTGGCTTCTCGTGCGTACACTTGCCTATGCGCAAACTGAAGAATATTGGAATTTATCCCGGCCACTAGTTCCTTTGAGCCGCATAGAACTCCGTCGCTTCCTTCAAAATCGCCCACCAGAGCCACTTTTTTGGATAAAGGAAAGTAAATTTGAGTATCAGTGCAAGCAAATCCGGGAGGGGCATGATATTTTTCAGGTTCTTTCCATAATAAAGCGACAGGAAAATCGCATGAAATAAAATTTAGATCATCGGGAGCCTGGACTAACACCCATTTACGTTCGGATAAGAGGGGTAAGACGATCTTAACTCCATGAAATTCTAATTTCATATGTTGGTGACGATGATTTTGGACTAAAAAGTCTTCTTCGTTATAGTTCTCTTTAAATTCCTTTGTAATCTCAATACCATTTATGATCGTACCGATTTCAGCCCGAGCCGCGTAAGATAGGGCTACTTTTGCTACATGGTCTAATAGTTGATCCCAATGAGCTCGGCGGTAGGGGTTTCTAACTGCAAAGTAAGCTATTAATGTCAGGATGGCAGAGCGGTCGGTGCCAGTGAAGTTGCCTGTACGGATTACATTTTGAATAGCATTCGATGCGGGATAGTCGAGATATTGACCTAAGATTCGTTCCAGATAGTCCGAGGGGTGCCCCGTAATTTCTATTTTATTAAAATCTTTTTCACCACCAACATTTCTTGGATTTGTTTTAAAATGTCTGCGGTCTTGTAAATCAAGGCAGGTTATAAACTCATCAGTTGTAAAACCATTTAAATGACACTGAGAAAGAAAATGATGATGTCTTGCTGTCATAACAGATGCTGGAGATTGAACTAGCTAAATTGTGAACTTAAGATTTTCACTGTTACACAGGAATTACACAGGATAAAATTAAAAATTAAGTTTCTACTTGTAACCCTTTTGTGTGTACTGGTGGGCCCACTAGGACTCGAACCTAGGACCAAGGGATTATGAGTCCCCTGCTCTAACCAACTGAGCTATGGGCCCGAATTTTTAATCAATTGATTGGATAGGATTATTTACAATGACAACAACGAAAAGCTCGCTAATTATGTCTAATAAACCGAGCTTTGTCTAATAAAACAACCAGGAGCGGGAGCGCTCACCGAAATCACGCAACCTCACTCCTTCTCCAAATCCGTAAAGCTAATCAACTTCTCCGCCCGGCTCGGGTGGCGCAGTTTTCTCAACGCTTTCGCTTCAATTTGACGAATTCGTTCACGGGTCACGTCAAACTGCTTCCCTACTTCTTCCAACGTATGATCCGTGTTCATTTCAATACCAAAACGCATACGCAACACTTTCGCCTCGCGGGCAGTTAGCGAATCCAAGACATCATTGATGGCGCCTTGTAGGCCGGCAATGGTGGCGGCGTCTATGGGGGATTCTTGGTACATGTCTTCAATAAAATCGCCCAGGTGGGAGTCTTCATCATCGCCAATGGGGGTTTCCATGGAGATCGGTTCTTTAGCGATTTTCAAGACTTTACGAATCTTATCTTCGCTCATTTCCATCAGCTTGCTTAACTCTTCGGGGGTTGGTTCTTGCCCCGTTTCTTGCAAAATCTGCCTGGAAATACGATTCAACTTATTAATCGTTTCAATCATGTGCACCGGAATACGAATGGTGCGGGCCTGGTCGGCGATGGAGCGGGTGATGGCTTGGCGAATCCACCAGGTGGCATAGGTGGAAAATTTATAACCGCGGCGGTATTCGAATTTATCCACCGCTTTCATCAAGCCAATGTTTCCTTCCTGAATTAAATCTAAAAATTGCAGGCCGCGATTGGTGTATTTTTTGGCGATTGAAATCACCAAGCGCAGGTTGGCTTCAATCATCTCTTTTTTAGCACGTCGCGCTTTGGCTTCGCCTATCGACATGCGGCGATTAATTTCCTTAATCTCAGCGATGCTCAATTCGGTTTCTTTTTCAGTCAGTAATAATTTTTTCTGAGCACGATGCACTTCGTCCGCCAATGATTTTAAAATAGCGGCTTTATTTTTATGGGTTTTGGTATACTCAGCCAACCAATCAAAATTAGTTTCATTATTCGGGAAAGAAGCAATAAAGGATTTACGCGGGGTTTGGGCACGGTTCACACATAAATCGAGAATAATACGTTCTTGTTCGCGCACCTGTTCCAACATTTCACGAACGCGGCGAATTTGGCGATTAAATTGTTTGGGGGATAATTTAAAGGCAGCAAATTTTTCTTGCAAAACTTTTAATTTTTTCTCGGTGTTGCGGTGTTTTTTACCGTGCTTGGCCTTCGTTTCAATGTAGCTTTGGTGTAGCTCGGCCAATTCTTGAAAACGTTGACGCGCCAATTCAGGATCAGGACCTGTATCTAAAATGCTGGTTTCTTCACCGCCTTCCATGCCCTCCTCTTCTTCTGCTTCTAATAAAGGTTCAATGTCCACAGGCGGTGGTGTTTCACCGGTTTTTAAATCTTCTTCGTCTAAGAAACCGGTAATCACATCACTAAGGCGCTTTTCATCATTCATCGCCTTTTTATGTTCGTTCAGAATCGAGTCTATGATCTTGGGGTATTGCGCCAAAGCAAACATGACGTGCTTGGTGCCTTCCTCGATGCGTTGCGCGATGGCGATTTCGCCTTGACGAGTCAGCAGCTCCACGCTGCCCATCTCACGCATATACATACGCACCGGATCAGTGGTACGGCCAAATTCGGAATCAACGGGCACTAAGGCAGCGGCGAGTTCTTCTACAACAACCTCTTCATCCGCTTCCTGATCGTCGTGGGTTTCAGCCAGCAATAAATTGCCAACGCCTGGGTCCTCTTCATGGACCTCAATACCCATTTGATTTAGAACAGTAATAATTTCTTCAATGCGCTCAGGGTCAATAAATTCAGGGGGCAGGCCATCGTTTAACTCCGCGGTGGTAAGAAAGCCACGGCTTTTACCCTTGATGATTAACGCTTTTATTGCTGACTGGTCGGTTTCAAAATTCATTGAACAGCATTCCCGATAGTTTTCTGAGAGTGTCACCTTTGCCAAAAAGTAACGTTCTTTTGTAAGCCCAATACCATGCTATCTAGCATTTTACCCGTTTCTTTTATTATTCTTTTATATAATGATCAGTGATTTTAAGCTAAACCACTGATCTTAACTGCTTTTTAATCATTAATCCAGTGTCGTTCTTTTAGTAAGTTTAGCAGATGTACCTTCTCATCAGCGGAAAGCTCCGCTGAGCTAGCTTTTGCCATTAACTGCTGAATTTGCTGCTCGCGATGCAGGGTGGCAATCTTATCCAGCACACCCAATAACTCAGCTTCTGCGCCTTCAGCAGGCACCAGCAGCGGGCTTGCCGCCAACTCTGCCAACCGCCCAGCTATTTTGCTCTCTCGCCAATGTTCTAAGAGGTTTCCAGTATTTAATTGGGGGCTCCCTTGTAATAAATCAAGCAATTGATAAAAAGTTGCCATACCCGGTAACGGTAAATTTTGCAGTGGGGCGGTTAAACGAATCTTCTGGGCCAATTCGGGATACTGCAATAATAAAGTAATGGCCAGCGTAATCGGTTTAAACTTCAGCGATTCACCCTGGTCGATCATGGGCTTGGCCGTTATTAAATCACTAGTGGGTGTCAGCTCGGTGACGGTCATTAAATTCACACTGCTCATGCCCACTAACGTAGCTAGTTTATCTAACATCAGTTGAGCAAACACCCCGGGGCGTATTTTTTGTAGCAAAGGTTTGGCGAGGCTAGCTAGTTTTGCTTTACCGGCAATGGTGTCCATCTCAGTTTGCGCACTCAGATGCTGAAAAAAATAATCCACTAATGACAGCGCTTCGGTTATTTTTTGGCGAAAAGTTTCCGCTCCTATTTTACGAATCCAGCTGTCAGGATCTTCTCCCTCCGGCAGGAACATAAAACGAATTTGCCAACCATCTTGCAACAACGGCAAACAAACCTCTAGCGCGCGCCAAGCGGCCTCTTTACCGGCACGATCGCCATCAAAACAAAAAATCACCTCTGAAGTGCAGCGAAACATGCGCTGTAAATGCCTGGCTGTGGTAGCCGTGCCCAAGGTGGCAACGGTTTCTGGAATGCCGTATTGATGCAGGGCGATGGCATCCATATACCCTTCCACCACCAATAAGAATGGCAGAGTGTGTCGATTGCTTTGTTTGGCTTCATAAAGTGCGTATAACTCACTGCCTTTATGAAACAAGGGGGTTTCGGGCGAGTTTAAGTATTTCGGTAATTCATCTCCCAGGCTACGCCCACCAAAGCCAATCACCCGCCCCCGTTGGTCTCGGATGGGAATCATGATGCGTTGGCGGAACCGATCATAGCGTTTATTTTTTTCAGAACGCACTAATAAGCCGGCCTGCAATAATTGCTCTTGTATACTGTCGGTCGCCTGCAAATAATGCGATAAATTGTCCCAACCTGAGGGTGCAACGCCGATTCCAAACCGTTGGCATATCTTCTTCGTTAGCCCCCTCTTTGATAAATAGGCTTTTACCTCTGGATGGGAATCTAGCTGCGTTTGGTAATAATGGGCTGCCTTTTCCAGCAAATCATAAAGCGCTTGTTGCGAACCGGCGTGATCATCCATTTCACGGGGCACAGGCAAGCCCAGATAGCGAGCCAATTCCTCCACGGCCGGCACAAATTCCAGCCGCTCATAAGCCATCAAAAAGCCCAATACATTGCCGTGGGCCCCACAGCCAAAACAATAGTAGAACTGTTTGGGGGCACTGACGGTGAAGGAAGGTGTCTTTTCGGCATGAAAGGGGCAGCAGGCAGAGTAATTGCTGCCGGTTTTTTTTAAGCTAACATGGCGATCGATGACCTCGACAATGTCGGCACGAGTTAGGAGCTCATCAATAAAGGTTTGCGGGATGCGTTGGGTCATTCACTTTGCTGTTAGCAGAGGTAGAAGGAAGAATTATATCATACCTAGTTGCTTTTAATTTGGCGAATGGTTTACAAACCTGCCTAGGGGGTCATGCCTAGGGGGTCAAGTCTGTGCCTAGGGGGTCAAGTCTGAATTTCTGCCTTATTTCTGCCTAGGGGGTCAAGTCTGAATTTCTGCCTTATTTCAGAAAATCAGCCATTTGCTTTTCAAGGCAGAAATCCAGACTTGACCCCCTAGGCCACAAATTTTAATAATTCATTAATAATGAGAGGATATTATTCTCGTTATTTTGCTCGTTTTTCACGTAAATATATGAAAAAACATACAATTCTTACCTATTGAGGCAATAATAATGAGCAACCGGCCTTCAGATGAAACAATAAATTCCCCTGCAACAATAAAAGAAACTCAACTAATTTCGCCCCCTCAATCAGACGATGTTACACCGCCCGTGTTTTCGCGAATTGAATTACTGGCGAGGATAGAAAGCCTGGTAGATAAATCCAAATTTCTACCCCTCCTTTTTACTGAACCCTCACCAAACACGGTTCCATCGCAAATAGTAAGTCAATATCATTTAGCGCTTATTAATTACCAAGATATGCTGAAAGATCTTAATACCCTATTTATAGCAACCGTAAACCATCCCTCCGGCATAGATAATATTTGCGCAAACATTGAATTTGAAATAAGGAAAACAATTTCAAAAATAAATAAATTCTTAACTTTTGTTGATAAATCTTCCTCCAGCAATCTATCTGGGCTAAGTGCAGAAATTGAAGCCTTAGGTTGGGAAATTAAACAATACATAAAATCATTAGCTTATTTTGCAATACATTCCCTGGAATTATCCAAAGTATCGTCTTCAATAGAACGCCCATTTCAATTAGGTTTACATCTTTTAAAAAAGCCAACTCTGGAGCACAAAGCCGCTCCACATTTCGCTAAAGCAGCCGAAGCAGGTCATATTAAGGCGACCTATTATTTGGGCTGGTGTTATGAACAAGGAATAGGTACCTATAAAAGCATTCCTAATGCCCTCGCCAATTACCGAAAAGCGGCCGTTTTGAATGATCCCGATGCACTATTTAGATTAGGTGTATTTTATACAGAGGCGATAGGCGTTAAAGTTGATTTTGAAAAAGGTTTCAAATACTTCCGGAAATCGGCATTCGCAGGAAACGCCGATGGGCAATATATCTTAGGATATTACCATCAAAATCGAGGTGATGATGTAAAAGCAAAAAAATGGTATCACAAAGCTGCCGATCAAAATCATGCTCAAGCTCAATTTAACTTAGGTCTTTATCATATGGAACAATTTAATTATACGAAAGCGGCAGAATTCTATACAAAATCAGCAGATCAAGGTTATGCAAAAGCTCAAAACAATTTAGCTCAGCTTTATGAAAATGGTCTTATTGGTTCTCTACCTGATGAAGATAAAGCTGGATGGTTATATTGGTCTGCCGCGCGACAAGGAGATAAAGACGCACAGTTTAATTTGGGTAATTTATATCTGGGGCATGGGAATTTGGAAGAAGCTATTAAGTGGCTTATTGCGGCTATGTTACAAAATGATACTCAGGCAGAAAATCAATTAATGACGGTATTAGCACAAAATCCCGAATTACAATCATTAGCGGTGAAAGTATTGATGCTTGCCTGTGCGGAAGAATCTGAACTTGCCAGCTCGAAATTGGATCTTTTATATATGAACTTCCCTCATGCCAATTTGCAAAAAACGGCCCAAGAGCAGAAACACTGCTTATTAGCCAAACAACCAGATCCTGATGTAGCCTTAGATATCAAGAGAAAACAGCCCGTGGATTATGCTGCAATAAGTAGTTTAGCCTCTTTAAATTTACACAATGAAATTAGACATAAACACGAACGGGAAAAAAATACCCGATCATTAGACATAGGAGATCTACACGCACCAAAGAATGTATTAACCACCTAATCGGACAAGCACTAGCTTAATGCTGATTTACTTTTTTCGTAACTGCTCACCCCCCAACGCCGCCAGGGTATACACATATCTTTTTCAGTCAACTGTGAGTGAGTATTAGATTAGAGGTTAGCACTGTAAACCCCCTCTCCCGCGCGAGGGGCTTGAATAACGGCTCTGAACTTGTTCGCGGGAGAGGGTTGGGGAGAGGGCGAATGGATAGCGGTAGATTTTACCCTCTCCCCTAACCCTCTCCCGCGAATAGGTTTGCAGCTTTTGCCCAAACTCCTCGCGCGGGAGAGGGGGTTTACAGTGCTAATCATTAATCCGGTGACTACTCACAGTTGACTAAAAAAGATGTGTAATACCCTAGGGGACTTACAGTGCTAACCTCTAATCTAATACTCACTCTCAGTTGACTGAAAAAGATGTGTGCATACCTTAGCCTGGTGGATGGTGCCCGTTAGAGCGGATGAGGGGTAAACATAAGGTTAAAAGCCACTTCTCACTTTCCAGAAAAAAATGACAGCATAACCCATAGCTCTTCTTATTTACTTTTTTCTAAATCATCCCATCGTTGATATAGCTCGGCAATTTTAGCTTTTTTTACTTCCATTTGCTGATATACCTCAACCAATGCATCTGAATCAGTCGCCAATGCGGTGTCTTGCAGCTTTGCTTCCAACTGCATAACTTCCGCCTCTGCTTTCTGAATTCTTTCTGGTATTCGACTCAATTCACGTTGTTCTTCATAGCTTAGGGTATTTTTATTTTTGGTTTTTGGTATGGCGGCTGCGGTTTTTTCTGGTTTTTTGGGTTGCAGCGAGGCTTGTTGCCACTGATGGTAATCCGCAAAAAATTCATGATGACCTTGGCCATCTAAATATAAAATGCGATCGCTGAGACGATCTAATAAATAACGATCATGGGTGATTAAGACAATCGCACCCGGGAATTCTCGCAAGCTATCTTCTAACACTTCCAAGGTAGGGATATCCAAGTCATTCGTGGGTTCATCTAATAATAAAATATCGGCTGGCTGCAACATCAAATTGGCAATTAACACCCGTGCTTGCTCACCACCAGACAAGGTAGAAATAGTTTGCGGTAATTGCTCACTGTTAAAGAGAAAACGCTTCGCCCAAGCCGCAACATGGATATTACGCCCCTGATAGAGCACACCATCTCCGGAAGGCGCTAAAGCTCGCATCAAGGTTTGGCGCTGATCTAATTGTTGCCGCTTTTGGTCAAACGTCACCGTGCGCAGATTTTCTGCCCACTCCACTGTGCCGGCATCCGGCTTGATATCGCCATTGAGCACATGAATTAAACTGCTTTTGCCACTGCCATTCTGGCCCAATAAACCAAGGCATAAACCAGGGCTAAGGGTTAAGCTCAAGTCCTGAAACAAAAGTTTATTACCACGAGCAAGGCTGATCTGATGCGTGCGTAATAGCACTGTGGTTTTTCGTTGGGTGGCAGAAAAATCAATCTCGGCCGTTTTGGTTTGCGCATTGCTCGTCTTGAGCTTTTGTAAATCCGCCTTCAATTGTACGGCTTTATCGATACGATACTGCGCTTTAGTCGTACGCGCTTTTGCACCCTGATGTAACCACTCTTCTTCCCGTCGAACTTTATTCGCCAATGATTGTTCTTTGCTGAGTTGGCCGGCAATAAAATCGGCGCGATGTTGCAAGAACTGACTATAATTGCCCGTAATTTTCAAATAACCTTCAGGATAGATTTTATTTAATTCGACAATGGCATTGACCGTATTTTCTAAAAAATAGCGATCATGGCTGACCACTACAAAACTAAACCTGGCAGTTTTTAAAATAGTCTCCAACCATAAAATCCCTGCTAAATCCAAGTGATTGGTCGGTTCATCCATCAATAATAAATCGGGCTGTTGCAAGAACGCTTGCAGAATAGCTAAACGTTTACGCCATCCTCCGGAAAGAGTGCCTACACGCTGGCTTAGATTCGTAAATAAATCCTCACCGAGGGTTTGCCGGATGCGATGCTGACATTCTTGATCAGATAAACTCGGATCAGGAAATAAAATAGCTTTAATGGTCTGTTGCTCATCAAACGAATCTTCTTGAGCAAGATAAGCTAAATGAGTCGCGGAATGGCAGCTGACTTTACCGCCGTCGGTCGTTTCCAGACCCATAAAAATTTTCAACAGCGTCGACTTTCCAGAACCATTCGGGCCGATCAACCCTATCCTATCTCCAGAGGCAATATGTAAAGAAATCTCCTGGAACAGCGTATCACTGCCGTAGGATTTATGGATGTTTTGCGCACTCAGGAGTAAAGACATGGGTTCTCTAAAAATGTTTATTGTCTATCTAAACTGACCCCATGAATCACCGATGATTTACTAGCATTAGGATCATTTTTTTTAGCGGCTATTTTTTCTTTTAAATCACCAAAAAATCGTTGGCTCGTATCGTAAGGAACAGCCGGCATCTCATCCAAATTACTGATAATAAAATAATGCTTAGCTGCCAACGATTGTAAAGCCGGATCTTGAGGATAGGATAATAACAGCGGAATAAACAACGATTGGCCAATAATCGCACGGCGACTATTATCTGCCGGCCCCATCCCCCAAATATTCTGATACGTCATCACCCCTTCGTCAGCAGGCGCATGGTTTTTATTAGCCTGTGGAAAATGCCCTACATACAGGAATATATGACCGCCGATATAGGCAATCGTCATCAGCGGATGACCTTTAGTCACCAATTGATGAATGCGTTCCGCAGGTGCTGCGGCAGCTGCATCATAAGTACGGCCCACAAACGCCTGGTCAGAGGAGTTCCGCGGCAACCAAATTCCAAATGGCAGAAATAAGGATTTCAGTTCTGCCGAACAATCGTTATACGAATACAAATTCCCCCAGCCATAAGGGCGGTTCTGCAGATGGGTAATTAATTTGGCAAAGTTGACAGGGGTAGCCGCCAACGGCATCAACTCCGCCGATTGTCGTTCAATCAAACCTTCCTGGATTTCGGCTTGACCATCGCTGTTTCTAAATGGGAACCAGACCCGATAATATGAGTCTTCCATTTTGATGAGTGGTAACATCGCGCCCATATACATGGAAAACTGATAGCTTTTACTGCGCCTATTCAGCACAGGCGTGTCTATGGCAGTAATAGCCACTAAGTTCTTTTTCGCGGCTTTTTGCCAGCGAGAAATAAAGCGACGATTCACCTTGGCTAAGGTATTGGCTTCTACCCAACCGCTTTCCGCGGGAGAAGCCACCAATGCCCAACGCTGATCTTTGCTGTAAGCAAAGATATAAACCGGCGTTCCTGCCCACAGCATGGAGACTTGTAAATTATCAAACGGATAACCTTGCCCGGCTATTTGATAACTGTAAAAATTCACATCGTTGGTAGGCAATGCCCGAACCGAACTGTTTTGCGTCATAATGGCGCGGCGATCTTCGGAAAATTCCAGTGCTTGTTTCAATCCATCCAGCTGCATATTATCGGCAATTTTCCGAATCCACTCGGGTGGATAGGCTCGAAAATTTTCACCGTAACTTATATGGGCAGCGTCTTTATTACTATTATTAAATTCATCGATGACCAGCGACTCAAATTCCACCAAGCCGGGTTGTTGTTTTAAAATCGATTGAATAAAATTCCCATCCCACGGCGAGGCAGCATTTTTTCCGGTCGCAAACACATGCCGGTATAATTCTTGCATGCGTAATTTTTGCAACTTGGTGCTGAGCAGTGACTGATGGTAATTAGCAGCCGTCGGTGGCAGCCAGGTATTGACGTGCTGGTCGTATTGTTCTATTGGAAAAAAGGTAATCGGCAACGTTGCCGCCGAATCAGACATATTGGCTGCCATAAAAAATCCTCCCCCCATGAGAAATTGAATGATCCTTCGCTTAAGCCGTTTTAGCATGCACGATTTTTTATTTTAGTTTTTTATATTTCATTCGATGCGGTTGCTTCGCTTGCTCACCTAAGCGGCGCAGCCGATCTTCCTCGTATTCCGTGTAATTACCCGCAAAGAACGTCACGCTGCTATCACCCTCAAAAGCCAGAATATGGGTGGCGATACGATCTAAGAACCAACGATCGTGAGAAATGACCATGGCATTACCAGGGAAGCTCAAAATCGCTTCTTCCAAAGCACGTAAAGTTTCCACATCCAAATCATTGGTCGGTTCATCTAACAATAACACATTACCGCCTTTACTGAGCAGTTTCGCCAAATGCACGCGATTGCGCTCACCGCCCGACAAATCTTTAATAAATTTCTGCTGATCCGGGCCCTTAAAATTAAATCGTCCGACATAACTGCGGGACTGAACCTGATAACCGTTAATGGTCATGATATCCTGTTCATTCGATACTTCTTGCCACACCGTCTTGCTGCCATCCAAGGAGTCACGGCTCTGGTCGACGTACGCTAAGTGAACGGTATCGCCAATGCGTATAGTACCACTATCAGCCGACTCTATCCCCAAGAGCATTTTGAACAAGGTAGACTTACCGGCGCCATTCGGCCCGATAATCCCGATAATAGCACCTGCCGGCATGATAAAGCTTAAGTTTTCAAAGATGACACGATCGCCAAACCGTTTGCTGAGGCTCTCCACTTCAATCACCAAGCTCCCCAGCCGAGGCCCAGGCGGAATATACAACTCCTGGGTTTCACTGCGCTTTTGGAATTCGCGCGAGTTCATTTCTTCAAAACGGGCAATACGCGCCTTGCTTTTGGCATGGCGTCCTTTCGGGTTGGTGCGTATCCACTCCAATTCTGCCGCCAATGCTTTATGATGCGCTTCTTGCTGGCGGCCTTCTTGTTCTAAACGGGTGGTTTTTTGATCCATCCAGGCCGAATAATTACCTTCGTAGGGAATGCCAGCACCGCGGTCTAATTCCAAAATCCAGCCAGCGGCATTATCGAGAAAATAGCGATCATGGGTGACCGCCACTACCGTCCCAGGGTATTCGTGCAAAAACCTTTCCAACCAGGCGATGCTTTCGGCATCCAGATGGTTAGTCGGTTCATCCAATAGCAGCATATCGGGCTTGGCTAATAATAATCGGCACAAAGCCACCCGTCGGCGTTCGCCTCCCGAGAGTTTACTCACATCTGCCTCCCATGGCGGTAACCGTAATGCATCGGCAGCAATTTCCAGCTTGTGATCCAATTCCCATAAGCCCGCGGCATCGATCTTTTGCTGTAGCTCGCCTTGCTCATCCAGCAATCGAGTCATCTCGTCCTCGTCCATTGGGTCAGCAAACCTGGCATTGATGGCATTAAACCGGCTTAGCAGCGCCATATCGTCGCCCATGCCTTCCTCGATATTCTCACGCACCGATTTGTGAGGGTCTAGTTGAGGTTCTTGGGGTAGATAACCGATCTTAGTGCCTGGCTGCGGGCGGGCCTCCCCCTCGTATTCCTTATCGATACCGGCCATAATCTTCAATAAAGTCGATTTTCCTGCGCCGTTTAGCCCCAATACGCCGATTTTGGCGCCTGGGTAAAACGATAACCAGATGTTTTTTAAGATTTCGCGTTTGGGTGGAACGATTTTCCCGACGGCTTGCATGGTAAAAATATATTGTGGCATAGCGTTTTCTTTTTAGTGGCGTAAAAATGAAAGGTGTTCTCTCCCTATCATGACAGCTTAGACTACCCCCGTTAGAATACCGAGACCTCGTAGGACAATCCGTTTTAAAGAAATTATCTTCTAAAATCGTGATCTAATTCAATCATTTTCTACGCCGCTATCTCCCGAGGGGCCGGCGTTCAACTTTTAGCCATCATTATGTAATGACTTTTCCGAGCAAATAAACAATAATTACCGCCATACGCTCGCAATGACGGGTACGAAAATGCTTAAAAAAATCTTATATTAGTCTCAATTCCAAACGTGTAGAGCCCCGCTTAGGTATTAAAGAAGATGAAATACGAAGACTTGAAAGAAACCCCTGAAACAAAGAAAAAAAAACCTGCCGAATCAATAACGTTCCCAGATTTAACTTCATTGCACCTCTTCGAGGCAGCTAAAGAATACTTTCTTGCCTTAGAAGACCCCAGAAGAGCTGGCGAAGAAAAGGAAAAATCCGAGAAATTAAGTCAACTTCTCACCCAAACTCAAGAAATTGATTGGGACACAACCAGTAATGGAATGACACTCGCTTATCTTGCCGCTCTATTAAATTTTAAAGGGAAACCTGCACTTTTTAACAGATTTCTAGAATCTATTAGTGACAAAATTAATTGGCACGCTGGCCCTTCAGATAAAGAGGACCCATTTTTTGGAGTAACTTTGCACTATTGGGCTGTTTACTTTGCCATGAATGACGATCCAAGGCTTTTCACTCAACTGCTAAAATCCCCTGCTAGTTCGAATAATTGGGATGCAGCACCTGAAAATCCAAAAAATTTCTTATGGGGAGTAACTACCGCTTATTTGGGTTTTCTCTTATTTCCATCAGACCTTAAATCAAGCTTCATCACCCACCTCTCAAAATTACCAGCCAAACTCATTGATTGGAATGCAGGCCCTAAAAATGAAAATCATGAATCCAACGGTGCAAGTTTAGCTTATTGGAGTCTTGATGCTTCAGATCCAAGAATTACAACTAAATTTCTGGAAACTCCAGCTGATAAAATTGATTGGAACGCCGGTCCTAAAAATAAAAAGTCTCTTTACTATGGGGATACTGTTGCTTACAAGGCAATTCGATTAGCCAGTGAAGGGGACTCTAGAGCTTTAAATAAGTTCTTAGAGCTACCAGCTAACAGGATTGATTGGAACGGAGGTCCTTGGGATGAAAAACATCCGAATTTCGGTGTAACTGTGGCTTATGAAGCATTTGAGTTAAGCAAACAAGGAAACTCTAGTGTTTTAAATAAGCTTTTAGAATTACCCGCTAACGAGATTGATTGGAACGCAGGCCCTAAAAATGAAAAACATCCCGATTGCGGCGTGACTTTGGCGTTCCAGGCAATTTCTTTAGCTATGGATGGAGATGACAGGCTTTTAAATAAACTTCTCGAAGCCTTCCCCGATAAAATCAATTGGAGTGCATCTTTCAAAAATAAAGAAAATAATAATTATGGCTTAACCGTTCTTTGTTCGGCCGCAGCGTTATATCTTAAAAAGAAAGATCCAAGAATTTTAAATAAATTTCTCGAATCGTCAATTGAAAATATCGATTGTAACTCCGGTTTTAAAAATAAAGACCATACATTTTACGGTTTAACGCTTATTTATATGAGTGCCATGCTCTATGACCAACAAAACGACTTAAGGCTTTTAACTAAATGTTTGGCATCCTCTCCTAACAACATTGGTTGGAGTGTATGCCCTAATAATTCTCATAATCTAGCTCAATATGCAGTAATATTAGCCGATAAAGCCAAGTTTATGCTTTTAGACAAATTATTCTCTTCCCCTCACGCATCGGAACACATTTGGCGCTCTATTGATATTACTAAATTTGGCAACGTGTTTTCTTATCATACGGAACATTATGCACAGCTACTGATGAAACTAAACATTGGCGTTTTAAAAACATTAAAAGAAAAGACAGTAAGCCTACCCAAATTTGGTCCTCATCATCATCTCCACCTTTTTATTGATCTTTTCTTAGCGGGTCATTCAGCAAATACTCCTTCAAAAGAAAGCAAAGGTTTAGATGACGATGAGGAAGATAGACCGATCAATCCATCCGCATTAAATGATTGTTTAGATAAACTCACATCAAAATCTTCAGAGCTAGGTCATTTAGGCTGTTTTTGCGTTGCCCAAACTTTTCCTTCTTTAGCAGAAGAATATTATCAAAAAATACCGGTGGGCTCTCCACTTTACAGTAAGGGGCGATATGAATTTGCTTCTCTGTGTTTTGCTAACGCAGGTGGTTTGACATCAGGATCATCCCTCCACAATGAACAATTAAAAAAAGCATTTGATACGAGTGTCATACAGTGGTTTTTCCAATCAGATCAAAAACCAGCCCGGGGAGAATCTTCGGTTGAAGGTGTTTTGCCTCCCAAGGATAGCAAATCGGATGTTTCAGTGGATGATTGGATGCCTTTAATTGAGAACGTCGCCAAATCAGCCATATCCCAACCCAACGAAGGATTAATGGTCAAATTGCCAGAAGAATTTCACCCGGAATTACAAGAATTTAAACGGAATACCAGTATACACAATAAAGAGCTGATGCAATTTAAAGTAGACTGTCTGTGGAAAAATTTAAAAACGCATAAGAAAATCGAGAGATTAGAACAAAAGAATAAGCAAACCCAAGAAAAATCTGAAGAATTAGAACGAGAATATAAGGGGATAAAGGAAGAGCTGGCCACTTTCCGAGTTATGTTAGAGGGATTTCAAAAATCCCTAAGTCAGCCTAAGGATACATCTCTCAGCAACCAACCTAAAAAGCGTAAAGAGTCTGACCCTATGCCGGTTAGTGACACAACCTCTTACGAGAAAAAGCAAAAGATAGCAGAGCATTTCAGCTCTAGCACTCACAGCATCAGTTCTACTCAGTCTTACTTTCCACCTCCCAGCAGCCATCATCCGCATCCTAGCTTGACTAGCCGCGCCATACTGGAGGAAAATCCTAAAACCCCAGGTTTGCATAAATTATAGGCGAGCTCAAGGGGTCAAGTTACGTCGTCTTGTCATCTGCCATGGTGGGCACGCTCCGCTTTGCCCACCCTACGGAATTTTTGGCAATAGTATGGTAGGGTAAGCGAAGCGTGCCCACCATGGCAGAGCTGCTGAGAGGATATTACTTGTGTGTCATGTTATGACTATGCCCTCACACCATTGCAAGCGAGGGATGCGTTGAAATCCAAAGACCATCCCATAAAAAAACAGGACTCGCCATGTCATCCAGCCCTAAAACTTACACCATTGCTTCTGCCGATGGCAGCACCCAAGCGACGTTTATCCCTGAATGCGGGGGACTCGGCTCATCTATCCTCATGCCAGGACGATCGGGTCCGCGGGAATTACTATTTCAACACGACCCTAGTCAGCCTGGTTTAAGCGGGGGCTGGCCATTTTGTTTTCCGGTATGCGGCCGTTTAGGGCGCTACGGCCAAGAAGGAAAATATTATTATCAGGGTCAAGTTTATACTTTGGCCATTCATGGCTTTGCCTGGCAATTACCTTGGCAAATCGATGTGGTCACCGCTGACCGGCTTCAGATCACGTTGCAAGATAATCCGCAAACACTGGCCATTTACCCATTTTCATTTAAATTGACGTTGGATTACCGTGTCCAGCGCGGCGAATTGCTATGCTTGCAAACCTATGCCAACCGCGGACAGAGCAACATGCCCTATTATGCTGGTTTTCACCCTTATTTTTCGACACCACCCTTACACCAAGGTAAAGAGCAAGTCCAACTGAATTACCAGGCCATTAAAGGATTTACTTACAATGAAACTCTCACCGACTTAACCGGAGAGCAACCGGCGTATCCGTTGCCCACCGATATTACAGCCGATATCAACGAACGATTGACTTTGCTGGGTGAAGATAAACGCCTAACGCTGACTTATCCGGACGGTGATGTCATTCAGATGATTGCAGAAGGGGTTGAAGATCCACAGATGTTCCCGTATTTACAAGTGTATACACCTCTGGAAAAACCCTTTATTTGTTTAGAACCCTGGATGAGCCACCCCAATGCCATGAATACGGTGAGTGGAGTGCGCTGGCTGGCCCCCGGCCAAAGTGAGCAAGGTTTACTGCGGCTGCAATTAATTTAGGATAGTAACCCGACAGCGCATGGATGCTGTGATGGCGGTTCTGTATTGGATGCGGACATACTTAGGAAATTAAATGACTATTCTTGATTTAAACGGCAAACGAGTGATCATCGCCAAAACCATTCACCTGGGTGATGTGATTATCAGCCTACCTTTGGCTGCCGTGATTAAACAACATTATCCACAGTGCCAAGTCCTTTTTTTGGCTAGTGGGCCTGCGTGTAAACTGGCGGAGATGTATTCTGACATCGATGAGGTATACGACTGGGAAGTCATCAACAAAAATGGACCGCAGCAAGCTGCGCTTGCTTTAAAGCAATTAAACGCCGATGTATTTTTGCATATTAATCCATCACGCTATTTAGCGAAAGTCGTTAAACAAGCGCACATTCCAATCCGAGTCGGCAGTATTTATCGTTGGTATAATTGGTTTACCTGCAACCGGTTGGCCGTTATTTCTCGTGATTTTGCTAAATACAATAAGCGAGAACTGGATTTACAATATCTCGCACCACTGGGAATTAAACGCCACTATTCATACGCGGAATTATGCGATTTATACCAATTTAAAAAAAAGGAATTACCTCTTCATGTGCAGCGATGGTTAGACCCCGCGAAGTTTAAATTGATTTTACACCCAGCCCTTATTACTTCTAAAATTTATCGCTGGCCTATCGAGCATTACTCAGCGTTAATAGAGCAATTACCTCAGGATCGTTATCAGATTTTCATCAGCGGCACGCCTAATGACCGCGAACTGCTGCAACCCTTGTTAGATAAACACCCCCATGTTCAGGATTTAATTGGCAAGCTGCCATTAGATGAATACATTAGTTTTTTACAACATTGTGATGGGTTAATAGCAGGCAGCACCGGGCCCTTACACATAGCCGCAGCAGCTGGGATTCATGCGCTGGGAATTTACTGCGCCAATCCCGTCGATATGAAGCGATGGGAACCGGTGGGCAAGAAAGCGGAAGTTATTTTTCCGGATATTCCTTGTCACCCCTGCCCTAATGATGACCCTTGCCAATGTATGTGGTCCATTACTCCAGAAAGGGTAAGAAAATGCGTGGAGGCATGGCGACGATAATGTTGTTTAATAATTTACAACTACTACTGAGAGATAATAATGAGTACTGAATCCCCTAAAAATGAAAGTAAATCTAGCCCAACTGAAATTTCTTCCCCTGCATCTTCACTGAAAAGCAAAAACGCAGCGCTTCTCCTGAAGGGTATATATGAATTTCTAGCTGCGAATGACGAAGGAATAACGGCAGAAAAATCAAAGCTGGCTGATTTAGAAAAGCTCATTTCAAGAATTAATACGGATGATGTCGATTGGAATTATCCGGATAAAGTAAAAGGCAGAGAAGGGTGTACATTAGCTTACATGGCATGCACATTGGATGATGATAAAACTTGGCTTGAGGGATTGGATAACCCTAGAACAAGAGTTTGCATCGAATTTATTAGAAAAATTCTTGAATCCAGTCAAGAAATTCATTGGAATGCCGGTCCTCAAGACAACCAACAGAAAGATTACGGTGTAACCTTAGCATATCAGATGTTGAGCTATGGAACTGACTCATTACCCAAGGATGAGGAAGAAAGAATGTATCGTAAATTTTCAAAAATTTCTCCAGATAAAATCGACATAAACGCAGGCCCCAAGAACAAACAACATCACCAGTGTGGTGCTACTTTAGCTGCTCTGTGGTGTGGCCTTGTTCACAAGGAGAAACGTTTTTTAGAACTCCCTCTTTTTTTAACCCTTTCTTCTCAAGAAATTAACTGGGAAGGACATTTCACACTTGAACCAATCAAGACCAATATGGCGACGTTCAGCATTAAGCTTGCCCTCCGCTGTCAAGACATAAGACTATTAGATAAATTCCTAGAGCATTTACGTACGACTCAGGGAAGGTTAAAGCCATACGAAGCAACATCCATTGGTTTTGGCGGATTATTGACGATCGGTAGACGTTCTCAGACGCATATTGCGCGTTCAATTTTGAATTTTGAGACAGAACATCTGAACTTGCTTATATCAGAATCTGAAGAAGAACTAAGAAAATACGAGGAGAACGAGCAGGAGTTCGATAATAAAGACCGTGGTGAGGACCATAAAAACGCTATAGAGCTCGAAAAATTTTTTTATTCGTTCCTAAAATTTATATCCATTATAAATACCATTCGAGAGACACCCAAGCAAATTGAGAGCTTAGATAAAGAAGAAAGACAAATCGACACATCCAAGGTGACTGATCATTTAAAGACAATTGACTCACCCATATTAAAAGATATATGCTATTTTTGTGCTGGTGTGAAATTTCAATCATTATCATCTGACTTAGCAATGGAATACTTCAAGAATGTATCAATTGACTCCCCTGCTTATAGTCAAGCACAATTTGAATTAGCTTCTTTCTATATCGCAATTAGCGGTGCTTCGGAAATCAACAAAGTTCAGTGGAAGAAATCTTTAAAAAAGGCTTTTGATGCTGGAACCAGACACTACTTTTTTCGAAACGATGTCCCATCCGATGAAAAAAAATCCTCTACAAAAGAGTCTTTGAGTCTGGTTGAACGTATTTCTAAATCCGCTATTACTCTTCCAGGAGAAGGAATGTCAGTTCCTATATTGCCAGAAGAATTCTCGACCACATTAGAAGAGTTCAAAAAAAGTACTTCAAGTGATTTACTTCCAGAAATTATGGAAGAAATCGCACAATTGAAGATAAACCATCTATGGGATAATTTAAATAATTATAGAAACAATCGCGAAATGAATAATAAACTTCAGGGGTTGGAAAAAACTATCGAATTACAAAAAAACATAATTGCCAAATTGTGCATAAAAACGGGTCTTTTTCTAGAAGAGGTAGACCACGACACAAAAAAAATTAATCCACTTCTACCCAGCCCCTCAAATACCAGTAGAAAACGCAAAACGACAAGTGGCCCATCGCCAGGTCTCTTTAGTTCTTCTTCAAGTGCTTTGCATAGCACACCTCTACCTCAGGTTACCAGTACGAGCCAATTTCCATTAAACCCCGAGGCGAAAATACTAGAGAAAAAACAAAAAAAGGCGAAAGAGGAGCCACCCAGTTCTTTTAGCTCTTCACTGTCGTTTACAAACAGTCGAGACTAAGGCAGGCCGTCTGCGCTTCCAAGGGTTCAGGGTGAGGAAATGTGTGGAGGCATGGCGGTAATATTGTTTAATAATTTACAACTACTACTCCCACTGAGAGATAATGATGAGTGCTGAATCCCCTAAAAATGAAAGTAAATCTAGCTTAACCGAAATTTCTTCCCCCGAACCTTCACTGAAAAGAGAGAACGCAGCGCTTCTTCTGAAGGCTATATATGACCACCAAGCTGCATATGGAGAAGGGATAAAGGCAACAAAATCAAAGCTAGATGATTTAGGAAAGCTCATTTCAAACATTAATACGGATAATGTTGATTGGAATTATCCGGATGAATCAAAAGGCAGAGAAGGATGCACATTAGCTTATGCGGCATGCACATTAGGTGATGCACTATATAAAACTGAATCTGGGGAATTAGATAACCATAGAATAAAAGTTTTAATCGGTTTTATTAGAAAAATTCTTGAATCCAGTCAAGAAATTCATTGGCATGCGGGCCCTCAAGACAACCAATATTATGATTATGGTGTAACCTTAGCATATCAGATGTTGAGCTCTGGAACTGACTCATTACCCAGGGATGAGCAAGAAAGAATGTATCGTAAATTTTCAAAAATTTCTCCAGATAAAATCGATATAAACGCGGGTCCAAAGAATAAACAACATCGACAGTATGGTGCTACTTTAGCTGTTCTGTGGTGTGGCATTGTTCACGATGAGAAACGTTTTTTAGAACTCCCTCCTTTTTTAACCCTGCCTTCTCAAAAAATTAACTGGGAAGCACATGTCAAACTTGGCCCTGTCACGACCTGTATGACAATATTCAGCCTTAATATCGCCAATTACGACACAAGACTGTTAGATAAATTCCTAGAGCATTTACGTTTAACTAAGGGAAGTTTAAAGCATTACCAAATATCAATCGAACATTTCGGCGCAGTATTGAGGAACGGTAAATGTCAGACAAATATTGCGATTTCATTTTTGAATTTTGATAATGAACATCTGAACTTACTTATGTCAGAATCTGAAGATGGAGTAAGAGAACACGAGGAAGACGAGCGGGAATGTACTCATCAGGACTGTGATGAAGCGGGGCATGGGCATAAAGACGTTATAGCGTTCGCAAAATTTTTTAATTCGTTCCTAAAATTTATATTCATTTTAAATACCATTCGTGAGGCACCCAAGCATAGCGAGAGCTTAGATGAAGAAGAAAGACAAATCGACACATCCAAGATGATTGATCATTTAGAGACAATTGACTCACTCATGTTATTAGATTTATGCTGTTTTTGTGCCGGTGTGAAATTTAAATCATTATCATTAAACTTAGCAGAGAAATACTTCAAGAAAGTATCAATTGTCTCCCCCGCTTATAGTCAAGCTCAATTTGAATTAGCTTCCTTCTATACCGCAATTAGCGGTGCGCTGGAAATTAACAAAGTTAATCGGAAGAAATCTTTAAAAAAGGCTTTTGATGCCGGAACCAGACACTACTTTTTTCAAAACAATGCGCCATCCGATGAAAAAAAATCCTCTACAAAAGAGTCTTTGAGTCTGGTTGAACGTATTTCCAAATCCGCTATTGCTCTTCCAGGAGAAGGAATGTCAGACCCGATATTGCCAGAAGAATTCTCGACCACATTAAAAGAGTTCAAAAAAAGTATTTCAATAAGTTTGCATCAAGAAAAAATGGAAAAGTCAGATAGTAATAAAATAAATCTCCATCGGGGAGAAATCGTACAATTGAAGATAGCACATCTATGGGATATTTTAAATAATCACAGAAACCATCGTGAAACGAATGAGAAATTCAAGAAATTGGAAAAAATGATTGAATCGCAGCAAAACACGATTGAATCACAACAAAGCATGATTGGATCACAACACAAAACAATTGCCAGATTGTGGAAAAAAATAGGCCTTTCTCTAGAAAATGGAGACAATGAAACAAAAAAAATTAATCCACTTCCAACCAGCCCCTCAAATACCAGTAGAAAACGCAAAACGACAAGTGGACCGTCGCTGGGTCTCTTTGGCTCTTCTTCAAGTACTTTGTATAGCTCATCTCTACCTCAAGCTACAACTACGAGCCAATCTTTATTAAACCCCGAGGCGAAAATACTAGAGAAAAAACAAAAAAAGGAGGAAGAGGAGATACCCAGTTCTTCTAGCTCTTCACTGTCGTTTACAAACAGTCGAGATTAGGGCAGGCCATCTGCGCGCCCAAGGTGGTTATCTACCACGCAGAAAAAGTTTGTCTAATTCTTTTAAGGAAAACTCTCGGATGGTGGGGCGGCCGTGGTTGCATTGGCCGCTGCGGTCGGTTTTTTCCATGGCGCGTAGTAAGGCATTCATTTCAGGGATGCTGAGGCGGCGTTTGGCGTGGGTGGAGGCTCGGCAGGCTAGGGTTGCTAGCACTTCGTGCATTTTATTTTCAATTCGGTTGCTTTTTTCTTGAGCGATTAAATCGGCTAATACGTCTTTTACCAGTGGCTCTATGGTGGCTTGCGCTAATAACACCGGGATATGCCGAATAATGCAATGCGTGGGGTCTAGGCGTTCAATTCCTATTCCTAAGGCTTGAAAAAGGGCTTGATGTTCATCGGCGTATTCGGCTTCGCGTTCACTCAAATGCAAGGTGATGGGAATCCAACTCGATTGCGTGACGATTTGACCGGCGTCGTGAGCGGCTTTTAATTGCTCGTAAAGCACGCGTTCATGCGCCGCATGCATATCGACGATAACTAACCCTGCTTGATTCTCCGCTAAAATATAAATGCCGTGTAATTGCGCAATGGCGTAACCTAAGGGTGGAGTCTGTAGCTCCGAGTCAGAGCTCTGCACTAATGCCGGTGGCGGTTGCATAACCGCGGTTGTCTCAGTCGACAGCGAAGGGGCTAATAATGCGGATTGCTGCCAATTAACTGGTTGCGCGGGCTTGTCTACTACATAGGATAATGGCTCAGGCTCTTTGACCGCCAAAGCAGCAGACGCAAGTTCAGGAGTGGTTGGATAAAGTTGTGCCACTACCGCGCGTTGCTGTTCGATCTGCCGAACCGAGGGGCGATCGACATTTTTCGGAAGAGCAAGCATAGTTTCCGCCGCTTTATTCACTACAGGCAAGGAAGGGGCAACATCCACTACTTCCGAAGAAGAAATAGCACTGCTCTTCGTCGCCAATACCGAGTGCAGGCTTCTAAATAAAAAATCATGCACTAATTGGCTATCACGAAATCGCACTTCTTGCTTGGTCGGATGAACATTCACATCCACCAACGTCGGGTTTATGGTCAAAAACAAAACATACGCGGGGTGTCGATGACCGTATAACACGTCGTGATAGGCTTGCCTTATGGCATGGGTCACTAATTTATCGCGCACCATGCGACCATTCACGTAAAAATACTGCAAATCCGCCTGGCTGCGAGAATAAATCGGCAGCGCTACCCAACCCTGTAAGGTTAAACCCGGGCCTTCCAATTCCATGGCCAGCGCATTTTCCATAAACGGGTCGCCACATATTTTCGCCACTCGCATTTCGCGCTGCTCTAGCGTCACTGCCGGTGGCAGTTGCCACACCACTCGCCGGTTATGCTTCAGAGAAAAACCGACTGAAAAATTATAAAGCGCTAAACGCCGGATAATTTCTTCTAAATGAGTGAACTCTGTTTTTTCCGTGCGCATGAATTTACGACGGGCGGGAGTATTGAAAAATAAATCACGGATTTCTATAGATGTTCCTTGCGGATGCGCAACCGGTTGAATGCTGAGCTGAGATTCCATGCCTTCCGCTCGAATTTGCCAACCCACGGTTTCATTTTGCGGCCGCGAACGCAGCGTCAATCGCGAAACAGCGGCGATACTCGCCAAGGCTTCACCCCGAAAACCCAGGCTTAATACCTGCTCTAACTCGGTTAAATTATGAATTTTGCTGGTGGCATGGCGTGATAACGCCAGGGATAAATCGTCTTTGTGAATGCCAGCCCCATCGTCTTGCACCGAGATAAGCTGCAAGCCACCCTGCTCAATTTGGATATCAATCTGTCGCGCGCCGGCATCCAAACTGTTTTCCAACAATTCTTTGACCACAGAAGCTGGGCGCTCCACCACTTCACCGGCGGCAATTTGATTGGCCAACAGCGGGTCCAGTCTGGCAATACGTGACGACATGTCAGTTCCTGGTGTGAGGTAAGCAAGTCATCGGATCGATGGGCTTACCATTGCGGCGTATCTCGAAATGCAGGGAAACTTGACCGGCATCACTCTTGCCCATGGCGGCGATTCGCTGACCCGCGGCAACCTTATCCCCTTCCTTCACATACAATTTTTTGTTATAGGCGTAGGCGCTCAAATCGGTGTCGTTGTGTTTAATAATAATGAGATTTCCGTAACCGGCCATTCCTGAGCCAGCGTAAACCACTTTACCGCCAGCACTGGCGACCACCGGCTGATTCAATTTACCGGCAATATCAATGCCGCGATTGCCACCGGGAGTGGCTGAATACCCGTGGATGACGGATCCCTGCGTCGGCCATTGCCAACCCGCTTCCGTTGTTTTGGTGGCCGTTACCACCGTCGTCGTGGCTGCCGCTGTTGGCACCGATTTGTTTACTTGATTGGTTGTTGAGGTCACCGACGATGTTTGAGTCGTGGTAATTACCGCGCTCGATACCGGTCCAGAAGCCATGATCGGTACCGGTGAAGCCACCGGTATGGGAGTAGCTGGCGCTGCGTATGATTGCGCGCTCGCTCCAGACATCCGCAAGGTTTGACCCGGTGTTAAGTGGTAAGGTTCGGATAAATGGTTATAGCGGGCAATGTCATGGTAATCCATGCCAAATCCCCAAGCCACGGAATAAATCGTATCGCCAGGCTGCACACGATAATCGCTGATTTCAGCACTGTCATGTCCTTGCCAGCCCTCTACTACCGGCGCCTCCGCTCGATTGTTACTGCAAGCCACTAACATCAAGCAGAGTAGAGCAACCATTGTCTGAAAAATTTTCATGCCAACCACCTATAAGTTCCATATGCGACTATCAAGATGGCAATGATAACCCAACCTAACCAATCAATGCATTTTTTAAGCACTCGATCGATATGAGGACCACCCCAGCGGATGAGACCTGCTTCCAAATAAAAGCGCACCCCTCGACCAATAATGGAGCCGATCACAAACGGCAACAAGGCTGTGTGCAATGTGCCTCCGGCAATGGTGAACAGTTTGAATGGGATAGGTGAAATACCGGCAACGAATAAAACCCAGCCACCCCAATGACCAAACCAGGTTTGTACTTTATGAAAATCACTGGCATAGCCCATATGGCTGAGCATGGGATAAATCCAATGAAAAAAATACATGCCAATGAGGTAACCAAACAAAGCGCCCAAAACCGACATGCCGGTGGTGATAGTGGCATACCGCCACGCTTTCTCGGGCTTGGCCAAAGTCATGGGTGCCAACATCACGTCCGGCGGAATAGGAAAAATGGATGACTCGATAAAACTAACAGCGGCTAAATAATAAGGCGCCCAACGATGCTGCGACCAAAATAACATGCGAGCGTATAATTTAGAAAACATGAATGATTCGATTCCAATAGAAAAACTACAGGCCCGCTAGCCATTTAACCAAGGGGTCAAAGGCTTGGTAATGCGTAAAATCAATTTGCAGCGGCGTGATGGATACCTTTTTGGTGTGAATGGCGTGAAAATCCGTTCCTGGGCCGGCGTCTTGCTCAGGGCCGGCAGGGCCTACCCAATAAATGGTTCGACCGCGCGGATCTAACTGAGAGATCGTGCGCTCCGCCTGATGACGAGTGCCTAAGCGAGTCACTTCATAGCCCATAATTTCATCAAGGGGAACGTTAGGGACATTGACATTCAAAATCGTATTCGCCGGCAGTGAGTGTTCGACTAGGCGCTTCACCAGGCGAGTGGCTACCGTAGCGGCGGTGTCATAAAAATAGGCAGAGGGGTTGTTGTGGTGAGAAATGGCCAGCGACACTGCGATGGCGGGTAAGCCCAAGAATCGGCCTTCGATGGCGGCGGCTACGGTGCCAGAATACAGAACATCGTCACCCAAGTTTGCCCCTTCGTTAACGCCAGAAACGACCATATCCGGTGCTTGTTCGAGTAAGCCGGTAATCGCTAAATGGACACAGTCCGTCGGTGTTCCTTCGACACTGATGGCGCCGTTTTCCAAATTTTTGACGCGTATGGGCCTATCCAGCGTCAAGGAGTTGCTGGCGCCACTGCGGTTGCGATCGGGCGCGACGATGCGGATAGTACCTAATTCCTTGAGGGCGTTTGCTAGCGCCCGAATGCCTTCCGCATGCACACCATCGTCATTGCTGACCAGTATTTTCATAGTGTCTTCCAGCTACTGTACAATTTGATAAAAAACCTCGTTAGGTTTAACTAACCCTAACTCATTACGGGCGCGCTCCTCAACCGCTTCATCGCCCTGTTTTAAATCCTTTACATCGGCAGCCATGTGGTCATTTCTCGCTTGCAGCACGTCGTTTTCTTGATGCACCACGGCGATCGTGCTTTTTAGCTTCCAGAACTGGGTAATACTATCTGGTGAGAACCACAATTTATACTGTAGCAATGCCAATAAAAAAATTAAGGCGGCAATAACAATTGTAGATGATCTCACCATAAATTCATCCCTAACCTAAATGAGCAAAGGCTTGCCGACCCGGATAAACTGCCCGACCTTGCAATGCTTGCTCAATGTATAATAACCGGTTGTACTTAGCGACGCGATCCGACCGGCATAAAGACCCCGTTTTAATTTGCCCAGCCGCGGTGGCAACGGCCAAATCGGCGATGGTGGTATCCTCCGTTTCGCCGGAACGGTGCGAAATCACGGCGCGGTAGCCATTTTTTTTCGCCAACGCTATGGCGGCTAAGGTTTCGGTCAAGGTGCCAATCTGATTGAGTTTGATGAGAATGGCATTGGCAATTTTCTCTTCGATGCCACGCTGGAAAATCACCGGGTTGGTGACAAAGATATCATCACCGACCAGCTGCACTTGTTGCCCTAACCGTTGCGTCAATTGCGCCCAACCCTGCCAATCGCCCTCACTCATGGCATCTTCGATACTGATAATCGGGTAATTCTTTACCCATTGTGCCAAGAAATCGATCATCTGCTCGGATGACAGCTTGCGGTTTTCAGAGCTGAGGTTATAGCAACCCTCTTGATAGAACTCCGAACTGGCCACATCCAATCCCAAATAAATGTCTTCGCCTGGGCGATACCCGGCCTTCACAATCGCTTCCAATATCACTTCAATCGCTGCTTCATTGGAAGGTAAATCCGGTGCAAAACCGCCTTCATCACCCACGGCAGTGTTCAGGCCGCGCTTTTTCAACACGCCTTTCAAGGCATGGAACACTTCGGCACCGTAGCGCAAGGCTTCAGAAAAAGTCGGCGCCCCAGCTGGAATTATCATGAATTCTTGTAAATCGACATTATTATCAGCATGTGCACCACCATTGATAATATTCATCTGCGGTACCGGCAATACCGTGGCTTCATGACCCGGCGCCAAATACTGATATAACGGTAAATTAACCGATGCAGCTGCGGCTTTGGCTACCGCCAGTGACACCGCCAAAATAGCATTCGCACCTAAGTTGCCTTTGTTCTCGGTGCCATCCAAATCCAACAGGGTCTGATCTATTTTTGCTTGTTCGGTGGGATTACTACCCAGTAACGCCGATTGGATGCGGGTGTTGATGGTCTCTACCGCTTTTTTGACGCCTTTGCCACCGTAACGTTTGGTGTCTTGATCGCGCAATTCCAGTGCTTCTCGTGACCCCGTGGAAGCGCCGGAAGGCACGCCGGCGTAGCCGATTTTGCCATCGGACAAAGTGACTTCAGCGGCAACGGTGGGGTTACCACGAGAATCTAAAATTTCAAAGCCTTGGATATGGGTAATTTTTATCACAATACAGTTCCTATCTTTTGTTTAACGACATCATCGAGTGCTTTTAATGTCTGTAATAATTCGGCCATTTTAGCTAACGGCCATGAATTCGGACCATCGCTCAAGGCTTTGTCCGGATTAGGGTGTGTTTCCATAAAAAGACCGGTAATGCCCACCGCCACCGCGGCGCGTGCTAATACCGGAATAAATTCGCGCTGCCCACCGGACTGTTCGCCCTGACCGCCGGGTAATTGTACGGAGTGGGTGGCATCAAATACGACGGGGGTATTATTTTCTCGCATCACCACTAAAGAGCGCATATCGGTGATTAAATTATTGTATCCGAACGAGACGCCTCGTTCACAGGCCATAATCTGTGAGTTACCCACCGCCCTGGCTTTGGCAATGACGTGTTTCATATCCCAAGGCGCTAAGAATTGTCCTTTCTTGATATTAACGGGTTTGCCGCAGGCCGCCACTTTTTGAATAAAATTGGTCTGTCGACAAAGAAATGCGGGGGTTTGTAGCACATCAACGACAGAAGCCACTTCCAGTAAAGGGGTGTCTTCATGAACGTCAGTCAATACCGGCACACCGACTTCTCGGCGCACCTTGGCGAGAATCTGTAAGCCTTTTTCCAAACCAAGGCCGCGAAAACTCTGCGCAGAAGAGCGATTGGCTTTATCAAAAGACGATTTGTAAACGAACGGTATTTGCAAGGTTTCCGTAATATTTTTTAATTCCCAGGCGGTATCTAAGGCGAGTTGCTCGCTCTCAATGACGCAAGGCCCGGCGATGAGAAAAAACGGTCGATCTAAGCCAACCTCAAAATGTGCGATTTTCAACGACCACCTCTCCCCGTTGATGTACAGCTGCCTTGGCAGCTTCAATAAAACCAGAAAATAAGGGATGTCCGTCTCTGGGCGTCGAGGTAAATTCTGGGTGGAATTGGCAGCCCACATACCACGGGTGATTGGGCAACTCAATCATTTCAACCAAATGGCCGTCGACCGAATAACCAGAAACCTTCAACCCCGCCTCCAGCAAGGGTGGCAGTAAACTATTGTTGACTTCGTAGCGGTGACGGTGACGCTCCGTGATTTCCTCTTTCTGGTAGAGTTTTCTGGCCAACGAACCCTTGACCAACTGACACAGTTGACCACCTAAACGCATACTGCCGCCCATTTCGCCATTCTGTTGACGTTTCTCTACCTTGCCTTCGCGGTCCAACCATTCCGTCACTAACGCTATTACCGGGTTGGCGGTCGTCGGGTCAAATTCGGTGCTGTTCGCACCAGCGAGGCCGGCCACGTGTCTGGCGTATTCGATGATGGCAATCTGCATACCCAGACAAATCCCCAAATAAGGCACGCCTTTTTCACGCGCATACCGAGCCGCTAGAATTTTACCTTCGATGCCACGAATGCCGAAACCGCCCGGCACTAAGATGGCATCGACATGGGCTAATAATTCGTAGCCTTTCTGTTCTAAAGCGACTGCATCCACGTAACAGACTTCGACCCGCGTGTGGGTATGCAAGCCGGCGTGCGTTAAGGCTTCTGATAAGGATTTATACGAATCGGTGAGGTTGGTGTATTTGCCGACCATGGCAATTTTCACCGTGGCCTTGGGATGGCGATACGCCTCGACCACTTGCTGCCATTCGTGCAGATCGGCAGCGGGGGCAGATAAATCCAGTTTCTCAATCACTAAATTATCCATCCCTTGCTCAGAGAGTAATTCGGGGATGGCGTAGATCGGGTTGGTGTCTGGCAAGGAAAATACGCCGCGCTCTTCGACGTTAGTAAATAAGGCAATTTTAGCGCGATCATCCGCTGCTAATGTTTTTTCCGATCGACAAACTAACAGATCAGGCTGAATACCAATCGAGCGTAGTTCTTTGACGGAATGCTGGGTCGGTTTAGTTTTCGTTTCACCGGTGGTGGCGATATATGGCACCAAGGTTAAATGAATGAACAAGGTCTGTTTAACACCCAATTCAATGCGCATCTGACGAATCGCTTCCAAAAATGGCAGTGATTCAATGTCACCGACGGTGCCCCCGATTTCCACCAGGGCGATATCGACCGCATCAGCGCCTTCTTTGATTTTGCGCTTAATTTCATCGGTGATATGCGGAATGACTTGAACTGTAGCGCCTAAGTAGTCGCCCCGACGTTCTTTTTGAATGACATCCGCATACACCCTACCCGTGGTAAAATTATTACGTCGGGACATGGTGGTGCGAATAAATCGTTCGTAATGCCCTAGATCAAGGTCGGTTTCCGCCCCATCCTCGGTGACAAACACTTCACCGTGCTGAAACGGGCTCATGGTGCCTGGATCGACATTGATGTAAGGATCCAACTTAATCAGGGTAACTTTAAGACCTCGCGCTTCCAGAATAGCGCCTAGAGAGGCGGAGGTAATACCTTTGCCCAGAGAGGAAACGACTCCCCCGGTAATGAAAACATAGCGCGTCATAGTGATTGGATCCCGGTTATTTGAATGGGTTGGTATGCTTGTTAGTAACCGGGATTAAATTCTACCAGCATGCGCCAACCCCGTCTATCATCACTCACAGAATATTGCGCGGCTGTTGCCAAATCGCCAACAGCCACTAAACAATCGTTGAGGTAAATCAAGGGTATAAAGTCTCGGCGCCAAGGGGGCACTTGCCATTCATGCAGTAATTTTTTTAAGGGATGGGATCCGCATCGACCGGCGGGATGGAAGCGCTCCCCGCCTCGGCGAAAACACACGGTGAGTTGGCTACCCGCAGGGATAAGTAATCCGGAATCATTGACCTGCTCTGCAGAAAGCGTACCGACGCCGGGCAGAGTGAGTGGTTGTGAACCATCCCAGGTGGTTTCCCAATCGCGATTTGGCGGTGTTGAGGGCAGCGGCAGCGCGTATAAATGATCTAAATAGCGTCGGATGATCCATTTCCCCCAACGCAATTGCGGGTTAGCATCGTGACGTGCGTGTAATACTTCGTCTTGGATACGCGCCACTGTGGCGCTGCCAGGCATTTTGCCTTGTCGGCTGAGTAACCAATAACGAAGCACGTTTTTCTGGCGATAGGGAGTAAGTTGCTTTAATGCAGTTATGGCCAGCGTGCCTGGCACTGCACCTGAAACCGCTGTTTGATCTTCTGCTGCTAACTCGGCGAGTAATGTCTCAGCCTCGACGCAATGTTGCGCCGTACGCGCGACGGTGGTGTTCATTTCCGGCCATCGTTCAGCAAGCAACGGCATGACTTTTCGGCGTAGGTAATTGCGATCGAACCGGAGGTCGGCATTGCTTTCATCCTCCACACAAACTAAGCCGTGCTGTTGGGCATAGGCGTGCAAGTCGTGTCGCGTTTGATTTAAAAATGGCCTAACCAATAACCCGGCACCAAAAGGAATAATCTGCGGCATGGCTGCCAGCCCTTTCACACCCGCACCCCGCAGTAATTGCAATAATACCGTTTCGGATTGGTCGTCGCTGTGATGCGCCAATAGCAGCGCAGCATTTGCCGGCAGAACTCGCCGAAAGGTTTGATATCGTAAGTCACGCGCCACTTCTTCCAAGCTGCGGCGATGGCTGTGCTCCCGCACGGGGATTTTTTCAATCTGGCAAGCGACGTTTAATTCATTACAAACACGAAGGCAATGCTCACTCCATTGATCTGCCTGCGGACTTAAACCGTGGTGAATATGAATAGCCCTCAGCTCCAGAGCGGGGTCCTTTTCGCAAAAACCCGCCAGCGCATGCAACAACACATGCGAATCCAACCCGCCACTATACGCCACCCAACATTGAGTTGTTCTGAGCTGGCCTAACATTTGATATACTAATTCCACGTCGATCATACTTAAAATACCTGCTTTGCCCAAGGCCTCACTTTATGGTAACTGCTCGCACGTCGTCCCGCGGCTTGTCCGCGGGATGACGGAGTTGAGGGGTGAGCAGTTACTTATTCCGTGAATATTTTAGAAGAATTTTTTTCCATCTGTGCGTTAATTCCAATAACGGATTGATTATTTTTATTTATTGTAGATTTGGTGCAAGAATAATTTAAAGCCTTTTGAAATATATTAATAAACAGAGTAGGACGCCCAATATCGAAAGACACGATACTATCTATATCATCCATTCGACTCTGCATGGAAGCTTTTACCATTTCTTTATCCGTAGCTACACGTAAATCAAGACTATGGCCTGCTTGCTTAGCAAGCTGCTCAATAAAAAGCCGCTGGACGCGTCCATTACCTTCGCGAAATGGATGGATAGCATTGATGGCATTAAAATATAATGCCGCACGCTCTGTAAATTCAAAGGGGTTCAGATTATTAAGGTGATTTTCTTTTTGAAGCTGATTAAAAAGCCAGTGAGATACTCGCCTGATATCCTGAGCGCAAGAAAATGGAATTAATTTGCTAATATTGACAGTTCTTATTTCTCCAGCAAATGGATAAACATCTTGGAATAAGTATCTGTGTATTTCTCTGAGGTGATTTAGGTCGAAATAACCTTCAATAGATTTTTCACGCCATTCGATTTCACGGGCAGCAGTGAGGGTAGCATCCGCAACATCCAGTTCTTTTTGATTTTTTATCCCAAGTTTATTTTCAAGTACATCAATATCAGGCCAAAAGTAGGGGTCACGCCACTTTGGATTGGTCATCTTGCTGCCTCTTGTAATGGGCATTAAGTTTTTTAACCAAGGTTTCAGAGGTTATTTGACCCTTGACATAAGACTCAATCAAGCTCATACCTAATGGGGAAGGACATAAACCTTCCAAGCGTTGATTATTGAGGACTTTTTCAACTATTTCACGACGCTCAGCTGCTGTTTTTGACATGTCTGACCCCTGATGTCAGGTAAAAATGGGATGGTGAAAATGTACTACTTTAATTATATTTTACCATAATATCGATTAGATATCGAGTTTCGGGACACTAGCATAACCGATCAGCATCGCTGTTTCCTATATTAATACCCAACTGAAATAAGGAGACGGCTTAAAATCACCCTCTCCCTAACCCTCCCCCATCAAAGGGGGAAGGGATTTTTTGAATTATTCAACAACGCGATCTAACCCGCCACAATACGCCACCCAACATTGAGTTGTTCTGAGCTGGCCTAACATTTGATATACTAATTCCACGTCGATCATACTTAAATACCTACTTTGCCCATGGTAACTGCTCGCACGTCGTCCCGCGGTTTGCCCTCGGGACGACGAAGTTGGGGGTTGGGGGTTGGGCGGTAGGCAGTTACTTCTTATGTTAGGAATACTAAGGTTGGATGCCAATTATTTACAAGCCACGGGTCTAAACGACCGTTTTCACGGACAAGGTTTGTCGTTTGCTGAGTATATTACCCAAACTCAAGCCATGATAACCCAAGTTCGCTGCGATGGGCACTCAGCCCATGCCGCTGACATTCTGCAAATGAACAGTCCATTCGATTGGAAGCCCGGGAATGAATCCACGCAAACGCCCAAACGTGGAGTGTTACTCATTCACGGCCTCTACGATTCCCCGTTTAGTTTAATGGAGATTGGCCGGCATTTACTAGCACAGGGATTTTGGGTACGCGCGGTGTTATTACCAGGCCATGGCACGGTGCCGGGTGATTTACTCTCGATGCATTATTCCGAATGGTTAAAGGCGGTGGATTATGGAATTGATTCCTTCCCACCCTTGGATGAGCTTTGGCTGGCCGGATTCTCAGTCGGTGGTTCCCTAGTAATTAATGCGGCTTTGCGACACCCTAGCATCACCGGATTAATGCTGTTCTCTCCCGCCCTGCAGTTGATTGAACGGCGCTTAGCCCGACTGGCGCATTGGCATTCGCTCATCAGCTGGGCCTGGCCAGCTGCTAAGTGGTATCAACGCTGCCCGCAAACAAACTGGGTGAAGTATCAATCGTATGCGTTTAATGCCGCTTATCAGGCTTATGCTTTAATTCGAGATACACAACAATTATTGGATCGCTATACCCTGCCCCAGCCCATTTTTATAGCTCAATCCGCTGATGATGAAACGGTAACATGCACCGGAACGCTGGATTTTTTTAACAAACTCAACAACCCAGACAGTCGTTTACTTTTGTACCAACGCGAAGCAAAAGCCAATACAGACCCACGCATTGAAACCCGCACCAGTTATTTTCCTGAACAAAAAATTTTGGATTTTTCCCATGTTTGCCTGCCGTTTTCACCCGATAATTTTTATTATGGTGAACATGGTCAATTTCGGGATTTTTCGCATTACCCCCATTGCGTTCTTAAGCAACAGGGGAATGCTGTTTTTCTAGGCAGTGTCCATCGTAAAAACCTGGCGCAGCATGTTATGCAACGACTGACTTATAATCCCGATTTTGCATCGATGCTGGCGAGGATGGATGCATTTTTAATGCGTTTATCCCGGGATTGGAGATAGTAATTGCTTAGCCTTTCAAACCTGACGAGCTTGATGGGACTGGAACGAAAGAGGTATCAGCATTTAGACTACCAAATGTACCAACCGCATTAGGAACGCCAATATAAAAACCTAATTCAGGTGACTCCTCATCCTCGTAGTCCGCCTCCTCAACCCTACGATTAACACTCATCGCATTTAAACCGAGGAGCTCTCCCGGAAGTTCCCCTTTTTTCCCTCTATTAGCGGAAGCTATAGTGGCATGAAAATTAAAAACAAAAATTAAGCCCAATAAACCATAAATACAATCCTTTTCCAATGGGCTTAAATGATCCCCAGCAAAATCGTTTATAGTATTCGAAATAAACGTCATAGCCCCTAGTGCCTTTGCGAAACCAAAAAAATTAGCTGAGCCTATGTCCCACCTGTTTGCTGCTTTTTCTTCTTTAGGAAGTCCATGAATCTTCCGCAATGATGCTTCATTACTCCTATAATTGGATAGCAAGGATAGCGCTGACAGCAGAGATGAAAGTGCTAGAACAATATTCGCTGTTTTTTTTGAAGAATCATCGTATATATGATCAACTAAATTTACAAAAAACTTATTGATACCTTCAGAATAAAAAAAAGTACTTGTCGCAGTTGCGATAATATTACAAATGAGGATATTTAGTTTCTTTATTTTTTCCAACCCACTCGTTTTATTACTCACGTCCTTACTTTCTCTGCCTGGCAAAGCTTTATATTCTTCTCGATCATCTGAAACTTCTTCTTTAGAATTATTTTCATGAGGTGACTCTGACTCCTGTGGTACCACCATTTTACTTTTTGTATCTACTATAGTAGGAGATTTTTTTTGATCTGATGCAGCATTGCTTTTTTTGTCGGAAAAAGAAAGGGTAGCTAGAGTAGACCACAAATTGGCATATGCACTTAACGCTGAAACGATCCAGGTAGCCCGCTCTGGACGATCAGGAACCCATCTATCTAACATGCCTAAAAATGATATCGTGGTTCCAACTGTTTTCAGCAGCGCAGAACTACCATTTGAAATATTCATTTTGGTTTTACTTTCCAAAAAATAGGGTATATGCGCGTCATCATTGGCAAGCTCTGGGTGATGATATTTCATTAAATAGTAATACGTACTTCTTATATTCGACTCCATCGTAGGGATGCCCATAAAACCGACCAATGCCATCGAAAAATCCCTCAATTGCCTTTCCATTGGATTAGAAAGCACAATTAGAAACAACTGATACACGTAACCCGCTGTGTTTCCACCAGCATAAAATAGGGTCGAAGCTTTTAGAACTTTTTTGGGAATACTTTGCAAAATGCTCCAGGCCTTGCCATACCAAGAGTTGGATTGACGTGGAATTTCTTCATGCTCATGATCGCCATTAGGTATTCTTTTATTATTATTATTATTACCATTTCCATTTTTGTCATATTTTCCTTCTTTACCATCTTTCATTTTATGCTCCTTAAGATTAATTGAAATTATTTTTTTTATGGGCAACTACTCACTCCCTAAGAGCATAGGCGGCTCGCCGGTTAAACTGAGCATGGCTTTGACAAAAACGCGGGCGAGCCGGTTGTGTTCCCAGGGAGTAGTACTTTTTATTTTTTTATTTTGTTAAATGCAGTCATCCTTATACAACAAAGTTTGCGTGCAGTTTGAGAAAATAGGAGATGAATTCAGTAAGAAATTTATGACAATATCACAAGGACCAATATGGATATAATCTTATTATTTAATATACTAAAGGATATTTTAAGGTAAGACAACTGAAGGAAAGGTTTTCAAGGCTGTTCCATTAAAATAGCTGGTTCCGAAAGGTTGCCACTTCGCACATCCCTTTGCCCTACCCCTTGGCATCCTTGCTAAGAGGGGGTAAGAATGGTGATGATTTATTTAATTGGCGGGGAACTAGGCTCCAAGAAAGATGCTCGCGTAACGACATGGTGACTGGATGGTTTTCTTTGGGATAGAAATTTTGGATCGTATTTTGAGTTATGGGATTTCGACTTATGGGATTTTTTTATATTATCCGAACCTTCCGTTGCACTAAAGCCCAATACTCGCGGTTTAATATCAGTATTTCTATTTTCTTTTCTATTACCTACTTCCACGCTAGAAGGTTTGTCCTTTCTAGAAGGTTTGTCATTTTCTTGAAAGTTGACTATGGGTTCCTTCGTCATTGCTCTCCTAGATTTAAATATCTTTGACCTGATACAAACATCTAAAAACCTCAGAAAATGTTTAAGGTCTTTTCCTATTTTAGCCGCGTCATCTTTGCGACCCTGACGTGTCAATCTCCCCACCTCCTCCTTTTCTTCATTCTTCGCTAATTCTCTAATATCCCCTAATCTGACACTTTTTTTATTAACTAGCGACCATATCTCTGCGCGTAATTTTGCTATTTTTTCTGCAGATTGAGGATCATTTTCCTTACTCGCTTGAGCCCACTGAAAATCCTTAAGTTTTTTATAAGCTTCTTGGGTATCTAATTTTCGAGCCTGTTCCGCTGCAGCCTCTTCCGGATCAATGACCTGTGGGGATGGAAATACTTTTTTCTGTTCTCTTATCTCTCTGCCGCTCATTGTAATATTCTCTTAAATTTATTTATAAATTCCCAACTTAATACGGTTTCCGTAGCAACAGAGGAACCATAACATGTAAATATTATGAATTTATTAAGAGAATTAACTAAAATTAGCTTTTCAATGGGTCAAGCTGAATCCTAGGGATATTTGCAAATGGTTTTCAATGTTGTGATAATCTCCTGATTCAAATCTAACATTTCACAAGCAATCCAGGAGGTCGCACCATGGCACAGTATTCTTTTTTTCCTTCTTCATTTCTCTATAACTGCCAAAAATTAAGCAAGAGCGCCGTGGTCGGCAGCTGTTTCTTTTTGGTGGGCCAGGCGTTTGCGAATTCCTATACGGATGCGAGTAATGCCAATACGTTTCTTCCTTACACGCCGGGTGTATCCATCACTGGGTTAAGCGGTGATCTCACCACGGGGTATGGCGATGCGATGTTACCGCTGGCAGGTCAGAGCACCGGCTTTTTTTATGTGGATCCTCAGGCGCTTTACCATAATGGGAATGATTATTCTGCGGCGCTGGGTTTGGGTGGACGTAAGTTAACCGATAACGGCCTGTTAGGCGCTTATGTGTTCGGGGATTACAACCATTCCCCTGCGGGTCATTCTTTCTGGTTCGTCAGCCCGGGTGTGGAGCGGTTAGGTGATACGGTAGATTTTAGTGCTAACGTGTACATTCCCACCGGCTCTCAGCGGGTTGCTACGGGTAGTGCTTTTGGTAGTGACCTTGACGATTACGATTCGGTCAGTTTTGTCGAACACACCGAATACGATCAGCTGTTTAATACCTATGAATCGGTTGGTGTCGGTGAAGATGTGCAGTTCGGTTTCCGCTTACCCGTCAAAGATAGTCCTAAAATTTACCTCGGTGGTTATCACTTCAGCCCTAAAGATGCGCAGGATATTACCGGCGGTGTAGCGCGTCTCGAACTGCCAGTGACTGACCGTTTAGATGTCGATGTCAGTGAGGGTTATGACAACTGGGCACACAATACGGTTAAAGTAGGCCTGGCTTATCACTTCGGCGGCCGCCACACGCCGCAGCGCTTCTCCGGTGATCTCACGCAACGGATGGTCGATCCCATTCAGCGTAACTTGATTGCAGTGGGTGGCGGTTCACATACGGCACAACCCATTCTGAGACAAACCAAAGCGACTGGCGATTTTGGTGTGGTCATGGATGATATTTCGTTCTTCTTACCTGATGATCCTGCTCCCGGTGTGGTCACGGGTGAGGGCACTTACGAACATCCTTATATTGGTTTGAACCAATCGAACGTCGATGATGCGAATAGCAAGGGTAATACCAACTTCTTCTTTAATGGTAATTTGGGTCCTTATGTTTCCGCCACTGAAATTGACCTTGACCACATGAATGACAGCCTCTACGGGCGTCAAAGCTACAAGGGCAGATTATTCGTGCAGCCAGCCAGCGGTGATAATCGGCCGGTGATTGATTTTGAGAACGGAGGCAACGGTTTTTTTTGGACGGTCGCCTCAGGTAATTCTGACATTGTCGTGACATCTATTCGAATCATGGGCGGTAGCGAGGGTGGTAGCGGTGATGGCATCTTCCTGCAGAATAACGGGACTGACCAGGTTAGTATGAGGGTGGATAACACCGATATAAGTAATACCCAATTTGACAACGCGATAGCGGTTGAGAATGACGGCGGTGGCATACTCAACCTGACGCTGAATACGTCGACGTTAAACAACAACTTTGGTAATGGCCTTGTATTAAGTGAATTTGGCGAAGGCGGTGTGATGAATGCAGCTGTTAATTATTCCAGCCTCAGTGGCAATGGTATCGACGGTCTTCAAGCCGTTGTTTCGAACGCCATGAATCCCGTATTTAATTTAGCCATTAATCGCTCTGCCTTAGAAAATAATTTTACGAATGGTGCTTTCATTGACATTGAATCCAATACGAATGCCCAAGTAAATGTAGCGATTCGACATTCTATCCTTAATATTAATGATGGGGACGGTCTTACCGTAACCGACGCTAACAACACCAACGATACTTTCAACCTCTTTCTCATTTCCTCTCAATTTAATAATAACTCCTCAGATAATTTTAATGTAATGCAAGACACCGATAATGGTCAGCTATTCAATTTAAAAATCAAGACTTCAAGCTTTAATGGCAGTACCTTCGACAATGGCATGGAACTCACTCTTGATAGTATAGCTAATATACAAATCGATCATTCAAGCTTCAGTGACAATCTCTTTGACGGCATTCGCATTACTAATTCCGATGTTGGCACAGTAAACATGACGGTCAATCATTCCCGTATAAATGGAAATATGGAGAATGATGGTATTGAGATCATTAATTTTGGTGGTCCATTTACTTTAACTATCAATCGTTCAATTCTCGATGAGAATGAATTAAGTGGTCTTGAAGTTAATAATTCTAATAGCTCCTTTTATTTAACAACCAATAACTCAACGTTTAACGGAAATATCGATGGTAGTGGGATTTTTACCCAAAATTTTTCAAATGGTACTTTCAATTTAACAGCTGATAGCTCAACGTTTAACGAGAATGGCGATGATGGGATTACCGGTAAAAACATCTCATCAAGTGGCACCTATAATCTGACTGTGGATAATTCAAGGTTTAACGGGAATGAGGATAGTGGAATAGCTACTTTTAACTACTCAAATGACGGATTTAATGTGATAGCTAACAATTCGGTGTTTAACGGGAATAGTGGGTCTGGGATTTTGGCCGATAACTCCTCAAACGGCGCATTTAAGTTGATAACCAATGGCTCAACATTTAACGAAAATGTCGAGAATGGGATTTTCGCTGAAAATGACGCAGGTGGCGTATTTAACCTAACCACCAATAACTCAATATTTGATGGGAATGAGAACGATGGGATTTTTGCTATCAATAGGGATTCTCTTAGTACATTTAACCTGACAGCTAACAATTCAGTGTTTAGTAACAATCAAAATTTTGGTATTGAATCCAACGGTCTCACCTCAGTTAATATAGCTACCTCCCAATTTATAAATAATACCAACAGCATTAACCCTTAAATAATGTCATTCCTGGAAATACGGCCCCCCTGCCTGCCTGCATCCCCCCCGGTTAAAAATGCCGGTGGGGACTGCTAAACTTCCAAGCTATGCGACTAATCGAAGCGCAACTACTCTATCTCTCCCTTTGGCTTCTCTTAAATCGTACAATACTTGCCAAAGCTTTCCAATATGGTGATAATTACTCAATCCAATTCTAACTTTCATTTTGCATTCCAGGAGGTCGCAGCATGGCACAGTATTCTTTTTTTCCTTCTTCATTTCTCTATAACTGCCAAAAATTGAGCAAGAGCGCCGTGGTCGGCAGCTGTTTCTTTTTGGTGGGCCAGGCATTTGCGAATTCCTATACGGATGCGAGTAATGCCAATACGTTTCTTCCTTACACGCCGGGGGTATCCATCACTGGGTTGAGCGGTGATCTCACCACGGGCTATGGCGATGCGATGTTACCGCTGGCAGGTCAGAGCACCGGCTTTTTTTATGTGGATCCTCAGGCGCTTTACCATAATGGGAATGATTATTCCGCGGCGCTGGGTTTGGGTGGACGTAAGTTAACCGATAACGGCCTCTTAGGCGCTTATGTGTTCGGGGATTATAACCATTCCCCTGCGGGTCATTCTTTCTGGTTCGTCAGCCCGGGTGTGGAGCGGTTAGGTGATACGGTAGATTTCAGTGCTAACGTTTATATTCCTACCGGTTCTCAGCGGGTTGCTACTGGTAGTGCTTTTGGTAGTGACCTTGACGATTACGATTCCGTCAGCTTTGCTGGCCATACCGAATACGATCAGCTGTTCAATACCTATGAATCGGTTGGAGTCGGTGAAGATGTGCAATTCGGTTTCCGGTTGCCTGTCAAAGACAGTCCTAAAATCTACCTCGGTGGTTACCACTTCAGTCCTAAAGATGCCCAGGATATTACCGGCGGTGTGGCGCGTCTCGAACTGCCAGTGACGGATCGTTTAGATGTTGATGTCAGTGAGGGTTATGACAACTGGGCACACAATACGGTTAAAGTAGGCCTGGCCTATCACTTCGGCGGCCGCCACACGCCGCAACGGTTCTCCGGTGATCTTACACAACGGATGGTCGATCCCATTCAGCGTAACTTAATTGCGGTGGGTGGCGGTTCACATACGGCACAACCCATTCTGAGGGAAACCAAAGCAACGGGCGACTTTGCTGTGGTCATGGATGATATTTCGTTCTTCTTGCCGGATGGTTCTCCCGGTGGTGTCACGGGTGAGGGCACTTACGAAAATCCTTACATTGGTTTAACCCAATCGAACGTCGATGACGCGAATGTCAAGGGCAATACCAACTTCTTCTTTAATGGTAATTTGGGTCCTTATGTTTCCGCCACTGAAATTGACCTTGACCACATGAATGACAGCCTCTACGGGCGACAAAGCTACAAGGGCAGATTATTCGTGCAGCCGGCCAGTGGCAATAATCGTCCGGTGTTTGATTTTGATGGCCCAGAAGGAAACGGTTTTGTTTGGACGGTCGACTCCGGTAATTCTGACATTATCGTGACTTCTATTCGAATCATGGGCGGGGCTGGGGGTGGCGACGCCATGTTCCTGGATAATATCGAGACCGGCCAGGTCAGTATGAAGGTAAACAACACCGATATTAGCAATACCCGATTTAGCAACGCGATAGAGGCCGACAATGATGGCGGTGGCATACTCAATCTGACACTGAATACCTCCACGCTAAATAACAACCTTAACAGTGGCCTTACATTAGAGGAATCCGGCGAAGGCAGTGTGATGAATGCCGCTATTAATTATTCCAGCCTCAGTGGCAATGGCAACGACGGTCTCGATGTTTCTGTTGACGGCGATAATGATCCCGTATTTAATTTAGCCATTAATCGCTCTGCATTTGACAACAATTCTGAAGATGGTGCTTTCATTGACATCGAAGCCAATACCAATGCTCAAACGAATATAGTCATTCGTCATTCTTCTTTTGATAATAATATTAGTAACGATGGTATGTTTTTACAAGAATTTAACAACTCCAATAGTATTCTCAATATGACCATCGATTCTTCTCAATTTGATGGCAACGGAGGAGCGGGTCTTCAAGTGCGAAGAATCTCAGATGCCGGGGAGTTATTCAATTTATCCATCAAAAAATCAAGCTTTGATGAGAATGCAAACAGTGGTATGAATTTGCAGCTCCAAGGCATAGCCAATATATTCATCGATAAGTCAAGTTTCAATGAGAACGGCGATAACGGCATTAACATTGCTAATTCAGGGACAGTAAACATGAAGGTCAAAAATTCGACCTTTAATGGAAATATTAATAATGCCGGCATTTCAATCTTTAATTCTGGTGGCTTTACTTTAACTACCTATCATTCGATTTTCAACGGAAATTCCTTTGGTATTGACATTGCTAATTTTAGTAGTAGCCCATTTAATTTAACAGTCAATCACTCAACCTTTAATGGGAATAGCAGTAATGGGATAGAAGCTGATAATGAATCAAATGGCGTATTTAATCTAACAGCCAATCACTCCATGTTTAACGGGAATGAGGTGGGAATTTCGGCTAACAATGGCTCAAATGGCGGATATAACCTAACAGCCAATAACTCCATATTTAACGACAATAACCAGGCTGGGATTGTTGCTCAAAATACCTCAACTAGTGGCGTATTTAACCTAATAGCCAATAACTCAGTATTTAATGAGAATGAGGATGGAATTTTTGCCGAAAATTCCGGAGGCTCCATATTTAATCTGACCACTAATAACTCAACACTTAACGGTAATACCGATAGTGGGATTAATGCTAATAATAGTTTAAGTAGCACATTTAACCTAATAGCCAATAACTCAACGTTTAACGGTAATACCCAGAGTGGGATTTCTGCTGAAAATGACGACAGCGCCATATTTAACCTGACGACCAATAACTCAGCTTTTAACGGGAATCTCCACGATGGGATTTTTGCTCAAAATTTCTCAAGTGGCGCATTTAATCTAACTGTCAATAACTCAACGTTTAACGGAAATGGAAATAGTGGGATGCGGGCCCTTAATGATTCAGTCTCCGCACCATTTAACCTGACAATTAATTCCTCAACATTTAATGGGAATGGCGGGGTTGGGTTTCTTGCCAATAATAACTCCAGTGATGCATTTAACTTAACCATCAATAACTCAACATTTAATGGGAATACGAGTGAGGGGATTTTCATTAGCAATGGATCTACTGGTGTATTTAATCTAACAGCTAATAATTCAACCTTTAACGATAATGGGAGTGATGGGATTTTTGGCGAAAATCCCCTTGGTACATTCAACCTAGTGGCGCTTGATTCAACTTTTGCCAACAATGGTAATTTTGGTATTGAAACCATTGGTGTCAGTTCAGTGGATCTCACTGGCTCTCAATTTATAAATAATACGAACAGCATTCATTAGAGCCTACCTTACATCGCCCCGGCATGAATGCTGGGGCAATGCTAATGGCTCAGAGGTATTTGGTTAAGAATTCCTGGGCTTTTTTGACTGGATCAGCGGCTTTGGTCAAGGCAGATATCACGGCTACGCCATCGACATGACAAGCTAAAACATCCGGTAATTGGGGTAAGTCAATTCCTCCGATCGCGACTAATGGGCAGTCCGTTAAGGCACGCCAGTGTTTTAATTGCGCAAGCCCTTGGGGCGCAAACGGCATTTGTTTACTCGTGGTTGAGTAAATGGGGCCAAAGGCAATATAAGAAGGATTGATGGCGTGGGTGCGGGCTAATTCATAATAGCTATGCGTACTGATACCTAAACGGAGCTTGGCACGATAGATGGCGGGAATGTCAGCGGTAGATAAATCTTCCTGGCCTAAATGCACCCCGTAGGCATCGTGTTGAATCGCTAATAACCAGTGATCGTTAATGAATAGGCGTGCCTGGTATTGGTTAGCTAAGGCAACCGCTGTTTTTATTTCTTGTTCTAGGGCAGCTGCCGTTAAATCTTTCACCCGTAGCTGTATAGTGGTAACCCCTAAAGGCAATAATTTTTCCAACCATTTCGCGCGATCCACGATGGGATAAAATCCTAGCGGGGTAGCACCGCAATCGGGGAAGGCTTGCGGTGGATTGTCTAGTGGCGTTGCTGTTACGTAAGGTAGATGGGAAGAATGCAAAGGCCAATCACCGTGCGCAATGGCGGCTGGCCCCTGGCCATGACTGCGCGTTAATTTCATGCCCTGATTTACATACATCTTCGCGATGACTATCGCACTTTTTAGATCATACCCTAACGCTAGCGCAGCGGTGATGGCCGAGGCCAAGGTACAGCCACTGCCGTGATAATTGCTCTGGGGTTGACGTGGGCTGCTCACCCAAAAGGAACTTTCACCGTCTGTCCAAAAATCATGGCAGAGTCGCTCGACTAAGGCATGGCCTCCTTTGATTAACACACTCTTTGCGCCTAATCCCAATATCTGTTGTGCGGCACGGATAATATCTTGCGGATGACGTAACGATAGATTGGTCAATAACTCCGCTTCTCGTAAATTAGGAGTGACCACATCCGCCAACTTTAATAATGGATAAATACGACTTAGGCGTTGCGATACGTCTCCTGTAAATAAAGAATCACCGCTGGTCGCTACTAATACTGGATCGAACACCACGTGACCGGGATATTTGGTGAGAAAATCTACCACCACCTCCATGCTAGTGTCGTTACCTAACATTCCCAACTTGATGGCCTTTGCCGGCAGATCGTCATTCAACGCGTTAATTTGCGCAGCCACTGCCGCGGCGGGTAGATAATGGATATCGTTTACTTGCTTGCTGTTTTGCGCAGTGACGGCCGTAATCACGGAACAACCATAAGCACCCAAGCCCTGAAACGTATGCAGATCCGCTTGAATGCCAGCGCCACCTCCAGAATCCGAACCGGCGATGGTCCAGACTATCGGTTTATTCATGGCAGGTTTCCTGGTGCCAAAAAGGAGTATCCATTAATGGGGTGCTGGATTGAGCGCAATTTCGTTCGGCTAACATGCCCGCTTCAAACGCTGCACGACCAGCACATACCGCATCCCGAAACGCGCCGGCCATTTTAACGGGGTCGTGCGCCAATGCCACTGCTGAATTTAATAACACGCCATCGTAGCCCAGCTCCATAGCATGCACCGCATGCGATGTTTTACCAATGCCGGCATCGACGATCAGCGTAACATCGGGTAAACGTGTGCGTAATAATTCTAGCGCATAGGGGTTTAATAAGCCTTTGCCAGAACCGATGGGTGAACCCCAGGGCATGATAATTTGACAGCCGATGTCTCGCAAACGTTGCGCTAATACTAAATCTTCTGTGCAATAAGGAAACACGGTGAAACCTTTATCCACCAATATTTTCGCTGCGGTGACTAATTGAAACGGGTCAGGCTGCAAGGTGTAACGGTCACCGGTGACTTCTAATTTAATCCAATCGGTTGAGAATAATTCACGCGACATTTCGGCCATGGTCACGGCTTCTTGCACACTAAAACAGCCGGCGGTGTTGGGAAGGATTTGGCAAGGTAAATCTTGCACCTGTTGCCAAAAATGATTATCACTGGATTGAATTTGCTGGCGCTGCAACGACACCGTCATAATTTCCGCTTGCGAGTGTTTGATTGCCTCACGCATGATTTGCAACGAAGGATATAAGGCCGTGCCAATTAATAAACGGCTGTTAAATGATTTGCCAGCGAGTTGCCACATCGGTACTAACCTCCTTGATTCGGTAAAATAATGGTGACGCGATCATCCGCTTGCAATAACATGGCATCATGCGCGCTACGGGGCACGAATTCTTTATTTACCATGACTGCAAAACCGGGTTGAGTTAACTGTTGAGCGATGAGTAGTTGCGCCAGTGTATCGGTGGCGGCAATGCTGATCGGTTGGTCATTGAAGTACACTTGCATGAAACGGCTCCCAAAGGGTTGGATGATGACATGCGCGACTGCCTGCGTGTAAATACCGTAAAACGTCTTCGACGATGGCTGGCGCGATTAAAAAACCATGGCGATATAAACCATTGATGGCGATTAATTGCGGCATGTGTTTTATTTTCGGTAAATTATCCGCCAGCGTTGGCCGCAAATGGGTCATGGTTTTCATAAGTCTTGCTTCGGCAAAACCGCTGTGCAGGTAACAAGCGGAGGATAATAATTCCAATAAGGTGCGAGCGGAGATGGGGCTTTTATCTTCGGATTCTATTTCACTGGCGCCGACGATGTAGGTAGCATTGGGCCGTGGTGCGATGTATAAACTGTAGCGAGGATTTAATAATCGCACGGGGCGGTGAATGTGTACATTCGGTGCGTGTAACCAAAATAACTCGCCCCGCACGCCGCGTAATTCAGGGAAATGTGCTTTGCCGCCTAGGCCTCGACAATCGAATACCATATCAAATTTGTACGCTACACCATCCGAAGAATACGTCGTCCCGACAGGAATAGCTTTGTCGGATCGTGGTGGCATTGTTGAATAGTTCAAATTTTCTACATATTTTCCTTCTCCCCTTGTGGGAGAAGGTGCCGAAGGCGGATGAGGGGTGCTAAATAGCAATTTCTTTAAAAAAATAATGAATTTTTGTTTGGTTTTAAACCCCTCATCCGCCTTCGGCACCTTCTCCCATAGGGGGAGAAGGAGTTTTTTCGATTGATTTAACGATGACGATCGTGGGTGACAATGGATAATGCCTGGCGCTGTTGCTTGCACGGTCACGCCTGTGTGCCATTGCTCTAAATGTTGTTGCAGAAAGATGCCGAGTTTTTGTAGTAAGGTTTGATTGTCTAAGTTACCTTCATCTGGAAAATAATAGGCTTGTTCCATCTTCCCTAGTTCGGGTTCTAATTTTTCTAAGTCCGGTGTCTGCAAATGTCGGTAATAGGCCGAGTTTTGGGCTTGATTTTCTGATACGGTATTTAGTTTAGCGGTAATCCCCGCTATATAACGCGTCAATTCGGCTCGATCGCGCGGGTGAGCGAATACCAGGCTGCCGGTTGTTTGGAAATAAACGGATAAATCGCATTGGCGTATAATATTGGGCCAATGGTGGCGCAGCGATTCGATGCCCAGTGAAAAAATGAGCGCATCATTGCGCTCTAATTCCGTGAGCGGAGTTAATAGGCCAGCCGCCGTCATGCTGCAATTGTCAGCGCTATTCTCCGCCTGCTCATCGAATAACGTCACCGACCAGCCGCTTTGAATTAAGCGCACAGCCAACAACCGGCCCAACAGGCCGGCGCCAGCAATTCCAGCTCTTCTCATGGTGTGGTCAGCGTGTCAGAAGGAATTTCTTGCGTCGTTTGCATGGGGCAGAAATTGGGTCCACACATGGCGCAGAAATGCGCTGTTTTCGCTGAATCCTGCGGCAATGTTTCATCGTGATAGGCCTGCGCGGTTTCTGGATCCAATGCTAGGTGGAATTGATCTTGCCAACGGAAATCAAATCTAGCCGATGATAAAGCATCGTCTCGGCAACGTGCGCCAGGGTGGCCTTTTGCTATATCGGCGGCGTGCGCGGCAATTTTATAAGCGATAATGCCTTGTTTGACGTCTTCTTTATTCGGCAAACCCAAATGTTCTTTCGGTGTTACATAACAGAGCATGGCACAACCATACCAACCGATCATGGCGGCGCCAATGGCGCTGGTGATATGGTCGTAACCGGGGGCGATATCGGTGGTTAGCGGGCCTAAAGTATAGAACGGCGCTTCGTGGCATTCTTTTAATTGCTTCTCCATATTTTCTTTTATCAAATGCATGGGGATATGGCCCGGGCCTTCGATCATCACTTGTACGTCGCGTTGCCAGGCAATGGTGGTTAATTCCCCTAATGTCTCCAATTCACCGAACTGTGCTTTGTCATTCGCATCGGCAATTGAACCGGGGCGTAGACCATCACCTAGAGAAAAACTGACGTCGTAAGCGCGCATGATTTCGCAAATTTCCTTGAAATGAGTATAAAGGAAATTTTCTTTTTGATGCGCCATGCACCATTTCGCCATAATAGCGCCCCCTCGGGAAACAATGCCCGTGACGCGATTTAAGGCCGAAGGCACATAGGCCAGGCGTACGCCAGCGTGGACGGTGAAATAATCCACCCCCTGCTCTGCTTGTTCGATCAAGGTATCTCGGTACAGCTCCCAGGTCAGCGCTTCAATGTCACCCTGGGTTTTTTCCAATGCTTGATAGATGGGAACGGTACCGATGGGCACCGGTGAGTTGCGCAGAATAAAATCGCGGGTGGTATGGATGTTTTTACCCGTGGATAAATCCATGACATTGTCGGCGCCCCAACGAATGGCGTAGACGAGTTTTTCTACTTCTTCTTCAATGGAAGAGGTCACCGGGGAAGTGCCGATGTTGGCGTTGATTTTTACCAGGAAATTCCGGCCAATAATCATGGGTTCTAATTCTAAGTGATTAATGTTGGCGGGAATAATGGCTCGGCCACTGGCTATTTCAGCGCGCACAAATTCTGGGGTGATTTCCGTGGGTGTGTTGGCGCCGAAGGATTGACCTTGCAACCGTTGTTCGCGTGAGGGGTGCGGTGGATAGTGATCTTTCATCTGGTTCTGCAAGTTCTCACGGAGGGCGATGTATTCCATCTCCGGCGTGATAATGCCTTTTCTCGCATAATACAGTTGCGTAACCCCGTGATTGACGCGTGCACGTCTGGGTGAACGTTGTAAATCCGAGGCCATGTTAACCGCAGTTTGCTCTATATTTTTATAACCATTGTCTTGTGCAGTGCCCACGCGACCGGTATAGGTTTCTGAGTCTTGACGAGAAGCCAGCCAAGCTTCACGAATCTTGGGGAGCCCTTGCCGGATGTCGATGTGTGCGGTGGGGTCGGTGTAGATGCCGGAGGTGTCGTAAAGCCAGACGGTTTTCCCGTTGGTTAGACTGACTTCTCGGTAGGGTACTCGAATATCCGGGTGGATTTGGCCGTTGAGGTATTTTTTTTGGGAAGCCGGGAATGGCTGACGTAAGTTTGGATCAATAAGCACGTTTAGGCTCCTTTCATAAACAATCAGGAGCGTAGCAGAAGTAGAGTAAGCAGGCGTATCAATAGACTCTCACTTCCCTACGCAGGTTTTAACCTGTTCAGGTTCTAAGGGTTAAGCATACGCTCTCTCAGCCATGTTTGGGCAGACATGGCACCCCCAGTGAATAACTGCTTTTAGTTTATCATATCTCCCATGTACTTCAAATGCGAACGGCATTTTTAGGAAGGCAAGCCTCTCTGCCAACAGACGATTACGCTCGGATAGCCATCAGAATAGCGTGCATTTGCTGACCAAAAATGTTATAATCTTCATCATAATGATGGAGAATGTCATGGCTTCACATGCTTATAAACAACCTATTTCCCCTCCCTCCCCTAAACGTCATTTTAGTGAGATCACCCAGTATGTTATTGATAGTATGAGGCTGGAGGGCGTTACTGTAAATCCAGAGACTATAAGCGACTTTGAAGCTTGCGATAGAGGCGAACTAACAGAAGAAGAGTGCTACCAAAAAGGTCTTCAACGCATACTCGCGCGACAAAAAAAGCAACAAGAGAAATAAAATCATAATTCTTACTTCTCAGGCGTCTTCATGGACAAATCAGCCAAAGACCCTTATGTGTACCCAAGTTCGCATGTTCTTATTAATAAGTTCCATTTGCGTGATGAACTACTTTTAGATGAGTTTGAAGTCATTGCGTTTAGACGCCGTTACGCCTTAGGTGTGCCAGAAGGAGATTTAGATTACAAGCATCTAAAAAATATTCATCATCATCTTTTCCAAGATATATATGATTGGGCTGGTCAACAAAGAATTGTCAGTATTTCTAAAGGCGGAAATTTATTTGCTGTTCCTTCTCAAATCACCCCATATATTCAAAAAGTTTTAGAACAACTTAAAAATGAGCATTATTTAGAAAAGACCCATTTACGGGAATTTACCAAAAGAGCGGCTTTTTATTTTGGAGAGATCAATGCTGCCCATCCTTTTCGAGAGCGAGGGGTGACGTGGGGATTACGTCGGAGGTTTATATGTCTGACCTAAGACCCTATTCACCATCTTTACCACCCATGCCCAATTTAGAAGAAGAAACGTTTTCGTCAGGAGGTACTGGTTGTTTTGGGTGGGCAGTATGGTCATTAAAAAACCTGCTTTGTGTCTCAGAGGCAGTTGGATTTTGCAAAGATTGAAGTTTTTGTAGTTGCATAGCTGCTTCTATTATTCCTCCCGCATGCGCTTTTTCATAATAACCCTTAGCTAACTGCAAATCTTTTGTAACCCCACTGCCATTTTTGTAACAAGAACCTAAATTATATTGTGCTTGAGCGTGCCCTTGTTCAGCAGCTAAACGATACAAACGCACAGCCTCTTTCGCATCTTTTTCTACTCCTTTCCCGTGCTCATAACAAAAACCTAAACTATATTGTGCTTGAGCGTGCCTTTGTTCAACAGCTAAACGACACAAACGCACCGCCTCTTTCGCATCTTTTTCTACTCCTTTCCCATGCTCATAACAACAACCTAAACTATATTGTGCTTGAGCGTGCCCTTGTTCAGCAGCTAAACGATACAAACGCACCGCCTCTTTAGCATCTTTTTCTACTCCTTTCCCATACTCATAACAAATACCTAAATAAAATTGTGCGTTATCGTATCCTTGTTCAGCAGCTAAACGAAACAAACGCACCGCCTCTTTTGCATCCTTTTCCACCCCTTCCCCTTTCTCATAACAAAGACCTAAATTAAATTGTGCGTTATCGTATCCTTGTTCAGCAGCTAAACGATACAAACGCACCGCCTCTTTTGCATCCTTTTCCACCCCTTCCCCTTCCTCATAACAAAGCCCTAAATTATTTTGGGCTTGAGCGTGCCCTTGTTCAGCAGCTAAACGATACAAACGCACCGCCTCTTTTGCATCCTTTTCCACCCCTTCCCCTTTATCATAACAAAAACCTAAATTATTTCGGGCTTGAGCGTGCCCTTGTTCAGCAGCTAAACGATACAAACGCACTGCCTCTTTAGCATCTTTTTCTACTCCTTTCCCTTGATCATAACAAACACCTAAATTATTTTGTGCTCGAGCGCACCCTTGTTCAGCAGCTAAACGATACAAACGCACCGCCTCTTTCGCATCCTTTCCTACTCCTTTCCCATGTTCATAACAAAGACCTAAAACAAATTGTGCTGCTGAGTTTTCTTTGGCGGCAGCTGAGCTATACAAACCCACCGCCTCTTTTAAGTCTTTTTCAACCCCAATGCCATTTTCATAACAATATCCTAATTGGAACTCTGCTCCTGCATAACCTGCTTGAGCTGCTAAATCATACAAGCGTATGGCTTCGGGAACATCTTGATCTCGGTTTCGCCCATAAAAGTATTGATTCGCTAATTCGTATTGCGATTCTGCAGAAGTTTCCTGATGGGTCCAGATACGAGTAAGTTCTGTCATTTTATATTTTACCTTAGCATTGTTCGTGTTATTAAAGATAAGAGGATACATACCATCGCGGTAAAGGGATTAACTTATTATATATAAAAATTAATATCTTTAAAACTACTCTTCCAGAACGCTTTGAACAGGTGGGATCATTTTAATTATGGATCCCGCGGACAAGCCGCGGGACGACGGAGTTGGGGGGTAGGCAGTTACTTTTTTCTTATATGATCTTTTGATCATTTTTGAAGTCGTCGAGACCTTGATCAAGTATTCATCATCTTTACTACCCATGCCCCAATCTAGAAGAAGAAACGTTTTTGTCAGGAGGTACTGGTTGTTTTGGGTGGGCAGTATGGTCATTAAAAAACCTGCTTTGTGTCTCAGAGGCAGTTGGATTTTGCAAAGATTGAAGTTTTTGTAGTTGCACAGCTGCTTGTATTATTCCTCCCGCTTGCGCTTTTTCATAATAAACCTTAGCTAACTGCAAATCTTTTTTAACCCCATTGCCATGTTTGTAACAATAACCTAAATTATATTGTGCTTGAGCGTGCCTTTGTTCAGCAGCTAAACGATACAAACGCACCGCCCCTTTTGCATCCTTTTCCACCCCTTCCCCTTTCTCATAACAAAGACCTAAATTATTTTGGGCTTTAGCGTGCCCTTGGTCAGCAGCTAAACGAAACAAACGCACCGCCTCTTTTGCATCCTTTTCCACCCCTTCCCCTTCCCCATAACAAAAACCTAAATTATTTTGGGCTTGAGCGTGCCCTTGTTCAGCAGCCAAATGATACAAGCGCACCGCCTCTTTGGCATTTTTTTCTACTCCTTTCCCATACTTATAACAAATACCTAAATAAAATTGTGCGTTATCGAATCCTTGTTCAGCAGCTAAACGATACAGGCGCGCCGCCTCTTTCGCATCTTTTTCTACTCCTTCCCCATTCTCATAACAAACACCTAAATTATATTGTGCTTGAGCGTGCCCTTGTTCAGCAGCTAAACGATACAAACGCACCGCCTCTTTTGCATTTTTTTCTACTCCTTTCCCATACTCATAACAAATACCTAAATAAAATTGTGCGTTATCGAATCCTTGTTTAGCAGCTAAACGATACCAGCGCACTGCCTCTTTAACATCTTTTTCTACTCCTTTCTCATGCCCATAACAAAAACCTAAACTATATTGTGCTCGAGCATCCCTTTGTTCAGCAGCTAAACGATACCAGCACACCGCTGCTTTGGCATCTTTTTCTACTCCTACCCCTTCCGCATAACAAAGACCTAAATAAACTTGTGCTCGAGCATCCCTTTGTTCAGCAGCTGAACGATACCAGTGCACCGCTTCTTTGGCATTTTTTTCTACTCCTTCCCCATTCTCATAACAAACACCTAAATTATTTTGTGCTCGAGCGCACCCTTGTTCAGCAGCTAAACGATACAAACGCACCGCCTCTTTCGCATCCTTTTCTACTCCTTTCCCATGTTCATAACAAAGACCTAAAACAAATTGTGCTGATGAGTTTTCTTTGGCGGCAGCTGAGCTATACAAACCCACCGCCTCTTTTAAGTCTTTTTCAACCCCAATGCCATTTTCATAACAATATCCTAATTGGAACTCTGCTCCTGCATAACCTGCTTGAGCTGCTAAATCATACAAGCGTATGGCTTCGGGAACATCTTGATCTCGGTTTCGCCCATAAAAGTATTGATTCGCTAATTCGTATTGCGATTCTGCAGAAGTTTCCTGATGGGTCCAGATACGAGTAAGTTCTGTCATTTTATATTTTACCTTAGCATTGTTCGTGTTATTAAAGATAAGAGGATACATACCATCGCGGTAAAGGGATTAACTTATTATATATAAAAATTAATATCTTTTATATTGCGCTTCTGCAGAAGTTTCCGGGTGGGTCCAGATATGAGTAAGTTCTGTCATTTTATATTTTACCTTAGCATTGTTCGTGTTATCAGAGGTAAGAGGATACATACCATCGCGGTAAAGGGATTAACTTATTATATATAAAAATTAATATATTTAAAACCATTCTTCCAGAATTGCGCTTTGAACAGGTGGGATCATTTTAATTATGGATCCCGCGGACAAGCCGCGGGACGACGGAGTTGGTGGGTAGGCAGTTACTTTTTTCTTATATGATCTTTTGATCATTTTTGAAGTCGTCGAGACCTTGATCAAGTATTCATCATCTTTACTACCCATGCCCCAATCTAGAAGAAGAAACGTTTTTGTCAGGAGGTACTGGTTGTTTTGGGTGGGCAGTATGGTTATTAAAAAACCTGCTTTGTGTCTCAGATGCGGTTGGATTTTGCAAAGATTGAAGTTTTTGTAGTTGCACAGCTGCTTCTATTATTCCTCCCGCATGCGCTTTCTCATAATAAACCTTAGCTAACTGCAAATCTTTTTTAACCCCACTGCCATGTTTGTAACAAGAACCTAAATTATACTGTGCCCGAGCGTGCCCTTGTTCAGCAGCTAAACGATACAAGCGCACCACCTCTTTCGCATCTTTTTCTACTCCTTTCCCGTGCTCATAACAAAAACCTAAAGCAAATTGTGCTCGAGCGTACCCTTGTTCAGCAGCCAAACGATACAAGCGCACTGCCTTTTTAACATCTTTTTCAACTCCTCTCTCTTGCCCATAACAAAGACCTAAACTATATTGTGCTCGAGCGCACCCTTGTTCAGCAGCTAAACGATACAAACGCACCGCCTCTTTTGCATCCTTTTCCACCCCTTCCCCTTCCTCATAACAAATACCTAAATTATTTTGGGCTTGAGCGCACCCTTGTTTAGCAGCTAAACGATACCAGCGCACCGCTTCTTTGGCATCTTTTTCTACTCCTACCCCTTCCGCATAACAAAGACCTAAATAAACTTGTGCTCGAGCATCCCTTTGTTCAGCAGCTAAACGATACCAGCGCACCGCCTCTTTCGCATCTTTTTCTACTCCTTTCCCTTGATAATAACAAAAACCTAAATTATATTGTGCTTGAGCGTGCCTTTGTTCAGCAGCTAAACGATACAAACGCGCCGCCTCTTTCGGATCCTTTTCTATTCCTTTCCCATGCTCATAACAAAGACCTAAATTATTTTGTGCTGGAGCTTTCCCTTGTTCAGCAGCTAAACGATACAAACGCACCGCCTCTTTCGCATCCTTTTCTACTCCTTTCCCATGCTCATAACAAAGACCTAAAACAAATTGTGCTGATGAGTTTTCTTTGGCGGCAGCTGAGCTATACAAACCCACCGCCTCTTTCATGTCTTTTTCAACCCCAATGCCATTTTCATAACAATATCCTAATTGGAACTCTGCTCCGGCATGACCTGCTTGAGCTGCTAAATCATACAAGCGTATGGCTTCGGGAACATCTTGACCTCGGTTTCGCCCATAAAAGTATTCATTCGCTAATTCATATTGCGCTTCTGCAGAAGTTTCCGGGTGGGTCCAGATATGAGTAAGTTCTGTCATTTTATATTTTACCTTAGCATTGTTCGTGTTATCAAAGGTAAGAGGATACATACCATCGCGGTAAAGGGATTAACTTATTATATATAAAAATTAATATATTTAAAACTATTCTTCCAGAATTGCGCTTTGAACAGGTGGGATCATTTTAATTATGGATCCCGCCGACAAGCCGCGGGACGACGGAGTTGGGGGGTAGGCAGTTACTTTTTTCTTATATGATCTTTTGATCATTTTTGAAGTCGCCGAGACCTTGATCAAGTATTCATCATCTTTACTACCCATGCCCCAATCTAGAAGAAGAAACGTTTTTGTCAGGAGGTACTGGTTGTTTTGGGTGGGCAGTATGGTCATTAAAAAACCTGCTTTGTGTCTCAGAGGCAGTTGGATTTTGCAAAGATTGAAGTTTTTGTAGTTGCACAGCTGCTTGTATTATTCCTCCCGCTTGCGCTTTTTCATAATAAACCTTAGCTAACTGCAAATCTTTTTTAACCCCACTGCCATGTTTGTAACAATAACCTAAATTATATTGTGCTTGAGCGTGCCTTTGTTCAGCAGCTAAACGATACAAACGCGCCGCCTCTTTCGGATCCTTTTCTACTCCTTTACCGTGCTCATAACAAAAACCTAAAGCAAATTGGGCTCGAGCGTATCCTTGTTCAGCAGCCAAACGATACAAGCGCACTGCCTCTTTAACATCTTTTTCAACTCCTCTCTCTTGCCCATAACAAAGACCTAAACTACATTGTGCTGGAGCTTCCCCTTGTTCAACAGCCAAACGATACAAGCGAACTGCCTCTTTAATATCTTTTTCTACTCCTTTCCCGTGCTCATAACAAAAACCTAAAGCAAATTGTGCTCGAGCGTACCCTTGTTCAGCAGCCAAACGATACAAGCGCACTGCCTCTTTAACATCTTTTTCTACTCCTTTCTCATGCCCATAACAAAAACCTAAACTATATTGTGCTCGAGCATCCCTTTGTTCAGCAGCTAAACGATACCAGCACACCGCTGCTTTGGCATCTTTTTCTACTCCTACCCCTTCCGCATAACAAAGACCTAAATAAACTTGTGCTCGAGCATCCCTTTGTTCAGCAGCTGAACGATACCAGTGCACCGCTTCTTTGGCATTTTTTTCTACTCCTTCCCCATTCTCATAACAAACACCTAAATTATTTTGGGCTTGAGCGCACCCTTGTTCAGCAGCTAAACGATACCAGCGCACTGCCTCTTTAACATCTTTTTCTACTCCTTTCCCATTCACATAACAAATACCTAAATTAAATTGGGCTCGAGCGTGCCCTTGTTCAGCAGCTAAACGATACAAACGCACCGCCCCTTTTGCATCCTTTTCCACCCCTTCCCCTTCCTCATAACAAAGACCTAAAACAAATTGGGCGTGATCTAATCCTTGTTCAGCAGCTAAACGATACAAACGCACCGCCTCTTTCGCATCCTTTTCTACTCCTTCCCCATGCTCATAACAAAGACCTAAAACAAATTGTGCTGATGAGTTTTCTTTGGCGGCAGCTGAGCTATACAAACCCACCGCCTCCTTTAAGTCTTTTTCAACCCCAATGCCATTTTCATAACAATATCCTAATTGGAACTCTGCTCCGGCATGACCTGCTTGAGCTGCTAAATCATACAAGCGTATGGCTTCGGGAACATCTTGATCTCGGTTTCGCCCATAAAAGTATTCATTCGCTAATTCATATTGCGCTTCTGCAGAAGTTTCCGGGTGGGTCCAGATACGAGTAAGTTCTGTCATATTATTTTACCTTAGTATTGTTTCGTGTTATCAAAGGTAAGAGGATACATACGATCGCGGTAAAGAGATTAACTTATTATATATAAAAATTAATATATTTAAAACTACTCTTCCAGAACGCTTTGAACAAGTGGGATCATTTTAATTATGGATCCCGCGGACAAGCCGCGGGACGACGGAGTTGGGGGGTAGGCAGTTACTTTTTATATGATCTTTTGATCATTTTTGAAGTCGCCGAGACCTTGATCAAGTATTCATCATCTTTACTACCCATGCCCCAATTTAGAAGAAGAAACGTTTTTGTCAGGAGGTACCGGTTGTTTTGGGTGGGCAGTATGGGCATTAAAAAACCTGCTTTGTGTCTCAGAGGCAGTTGGATTTTGCAAAGATTGAAGTTTTTGTAGTTGCACAGCTGCTTCTATTATTCCTCCCGCATGCGCTTTTTCATAATAAACCTTAGCTAACTGCAAATCTTTTTTAACCCCACTGCCATGTTTGTAACAATAACCTAAATTATATTGTGCCTGAGCGTGTCCTTGTTCAGCAGCTAAATGATGCAAGCGCATCGACTCTTTTGCATTTTTTTCTACTCCTTTTCCCCTCTCATAACAAATAGCTAAATTATATTGTGCTCTAACGTACCCTTGTTCAGCAGCCAAACGATACAATCGCACTGCCTCTTTAACATTTTTTTCTAGTCCTTTTCCTTTCTCATAACAAACACCTAAAGCAAATTGGGCGTGATCTAATCCTTGTTCGGAAGCTAAACGATACAAGCGCACTGCCTCTTTAACATCTTTTTCAACTCCTTTCTCATGCCCATAACAAAGACCTAAACTATATTGTGCTCGAGCATCCCTTTGTTCAGCAGCTAAACGATACCAGCGCACCGCCTCTTTAGCATCTTTTTCTACTCCTTTCCCATACTCATAACAAAGACCTAAATAAACTTGTGCTCGAGCATCCCTTTGTTCAGCAGCTAAACGATACCAGCGCACCGCTTCTTTGGCATTTTTTTCTACTCCTTCCCCATTCTCATAACAAACACCTAAATTATTTTGGGCTTGAGCGCACCCTTGTTCAGCAGCTAAACGATACAGACGCGCCGCCTCTTTCGCATCTTTTTCTACTCCTTCCCCATTCACATAACAAATACCTAAATTAAATTGTGCGTTATCGAATCCTTGTTCAGCAGCTAAACGATACCAGCGCACCGCTGCTTTGGCATCTTTTTCAACTCCTTCCCCTTCCGCATAACAAAGACCTAAATAAACTTGTGCTCGAGCATCCCTTTGTTCAGCAGCTAAACGATACAAGCGCACCGCTTCTTTGGCATCTTTTTCTACTCCTACCCCTTCCGCATAACAAAGACCTAAATAAGCTTGTGCTCGAGCATCCCTTTGTTCAGCAGCTAAATCAGCAGCTAAACGATACCTGCGCACCGCTTCTTTGGCATCTTTTTTTACTCCTACCCCTTCCGCATAACAAAGACCTAAATAAACTTGTGCTCGAGCATCCCTTTGTTCGGCAGCTGAACGATACCAGCGCACCGCCTCTTTTACATCCTTTTCCACCCCTTCCCCTTTCTCATAACAAAGACCTAAATTATTTTGGGCTTTAGCGTGCCCTTGTTCAGCAGCCAAACGATACAAACGCACCGCCTCTTTTGCATTCTTTTCCACCCCTTCCCCTTCCTCATAACAAAGACCTAAATTATATTGTGCTTGAGCGTGCCCTTGTTCAGCAGCTAAACGATACAAACGCGCCGCCTCTTTCGGATCCTTTTCTACTCCTTTCCCATGATCATAACAAAGACCTAAAACAAATTGTGCTGATGAGTTTTCTTTGGCGGCAGCTAAACGATACAAACGCACCGCCTCTTTCGCATCCTTTTCTACTCCTTCCCCATGCTCATAACAAAGACCTAAAACAAATTGTGCTGATGAGTTTTCTTTGGCGGCAGCTGAGCTATACAAACCCACCGCCTCTTTCATGTCTTTTTCAACCCCAATGCCATTTTCATAACAATATCCTAATTGGAACTCTGCTCCGGCATGACCTGCTTGAGCTGCTAAATCATACAAGCGTATGGCTTCGGGAACATCTTGATCTCGGTTTCGCCCATAAAAGTATTCATTCGCTAATTCATATTGCGCTTCTGCAGAAGTTTCCGGGTGGGTCCAGATACGAGTAAGTTCTGTCATTTTATATTTTACCTTAGCATTGTTCGTGTTATCAAAGGTAAGAGGATACATACGATCGCGGTAAAGAGATTAACTTATTATATATAAAAATTAATATATTTAAAACTACTCTTCCAGAACGCTTTGAACAAGTGGGATCATTTTAATTATGGATCCCGCGGACAAGCCGCGGGACGACGGAGTTGGGGGGTAGGCAGTTACTTTTTATATGATCTTTTGATCATTTTTGAAGTCGCCGAGACCTTGATCAAGTATTCATCATCTTTACTACCCATGCCCCAATTTAGAAGAAGAAACGTTTTTGTCAGGAGGTACTGGTTGTTTTGGGTGGGCAGTATGGTTATTAAAAAACCTGCTTTGTGTCTCAGAGGCAGTTGGATTTTGCAAAGATTGAAGTTTTTGTAGTTGCACAGCTGCTTGTATTATTCCTCCCGCTTGCGCTTTTTCATAATAAACCTTAGCTAACTGCAAATCTTTTGTAACCCCACTGCCATTTTTGTAACAAGAACCTAAATTATACTGTGCTCGAGCGCACCCTTGTTCAGCAGCTAAACGATACAAGCGCACCGACTCTTTGGCATCTTTTTCTACTCCTTTTCCCCTCTCATAACAAATAGCTAAATTATATTGTGCTCTAACGTACCCTTGTTCAGCAGCCAAACGATACAATCGCACTGCCTCTTTAACATTTTTTTCTAGTCCTTTTCCTTTCTCATAACAAACACCTAAAGCAAATTGGGCGTGATCTAATCCTTGTTCAGCAGCTAAACGATACCAGCGCACCGCATCTTTTGCATCCTTTTCCACCCCTTCCCCTTTCTCATAACAAAGACCTAAATTATTTTGGGCTTGAGCGTGCCCTTGTTCAGCAGCTAAACGATACAAACGCACCGCCTCTTTTGCATCCTTTTCCACTCCTTCCCCTTTATCATAACAAAAACCTAAATTATTTCGGGCTTGAGCGTGCCCTTGTTCAGCAGCTAAACGATACAAACGTACTGCCTCTTTAGCATCTTTTTCTACTCCTTTCCCTTGATCATAACAAAGACCTAAATTATTTTGTGCTCGAGCGCACCCTTGTTCAGCAGCTAAACGATACAAACGCACCGCCTCTTTCGCATCTTTCTTTACTCCTTTCCCATGCTCATAACAAAGACCTAAATTATTTTGTGCTCGAGCTTCCCCTTGTTCAGCAGCTAAACGATGCAAACGCACCGCCTCTTTCGCATCTTTTTCTACTCCTTTCCCATGCTCATAACAAAGACCTAAAACAAATTGTGCTGATGAGTTTTCTTTGGCGGCAGCTGAGCTATACAAACCCACCGCCTCTTTCATGTCTTTTTCAACCCCAATGCCATTTTCATAACAATATCCTAATTGAAACTCTGCTCCTGCATAACCTGCTTGAGCTGCTAAATCATACAAACGTATGGCTTCGGGAACATCTCGATCTCGGTTGTGCCCATAAAAGTATTCATTCGCTAAGTCATATTGCGCTTCTGCAGAAGTTTCCTGGTGGGTCCAGATACGAGTAAGTTCTGTCATAGTATATTTTACCTTAGCATTGTGTCGTGTAAATTCTTCCAAAGAGGGGGCTGTGCCCCCTTTCTGAGTTAGACCAACAATCTGCGCTCTTGCTGTTCTGATTGCACCTCAGGGTGATTTGTTTGCTGCAAGATAACTGCTCGACTGCATCCTGATAGAAAAATTGCTCCACCTGCGGCGACTATCCCAGCACCTATCCAACTAAAAGTTAAACTATCCTGATTTCCAGAGACAAGACGGTCAGCTGCTATAATAATGCCCCCAATCAATATCATAGAACCGCCAACTAATTTTTTATTGGTACTACCAATCGCACTTCCTATCGTATTTACACAATTTCCTCGCTCACCTGCCACTTCTAACATAACCTTTCTCTATAATGAAAACTAATTGTTTTTATTATAGACAAAGCGGGTTAACAGAATATTAAGTTCTTTAAGCTCTCTTCATCCTAGTTATCGTTACTTTATATCGGAATTCTTGGCAGAGGCAGCCAAGCAGTTTATTGCTTAAGCTTTCATCATCCATACATTGCTTTTTTCTAGCCAGACTTCCTCATCTTATTGTTGTTGCCGTTTCTAATCTGATTTTCCCCTATTCCGTGGATTTTTTGTGAGCTGTTGTTAGACTTCTAATCTATTCACTACTCCCTCTCCGGAGATATTTGTTTGCGCTCTATCTTTTCTTTCCAATCTATCCGCTCGATTACAATCGTCTTGGCAAAGAACTATACCCGCGGTGATTAGGCCACAACCGGCGAAAAGAAAGAAACCTGAGGGGTCAGATGACTTTAAATTATCTTGATGCCTGGGAATGTAGATAACCGATAACATAAGCGTACCGGCAGCGATTAAACACCCACTCACTTTATCTCTAGTCCGACTACCCAAAAAACTTCCTACCGAATTTAACCAATTTCCTCTCTCACCTTCTGCTGCTGACATAACTTTTCTCCATGGCCATAAGTAATATAATAATAGACAAAGCAAATTATCAGAATATTAAAACTCTGCGGGGTTAAAACTGGTTTCCAGAAAAGGGGCTTATACTTTGATGCTTACTTGAAAATAATTTTGGATTCTTGACGAGGGCTTCCTATTCCAAAATAGTCAATTGCCGCAAGACTTCTTGGAAATGCGGGTCAAGGCAGGCGCACACGGCTATTGGATGCTCGCCCGGCAACTGAAAACGTAAGGAAGCGGCATGTAATAATAAATGGCGGATGGGGATGATTGGTCGCTCTATCCTATTGCCGTATTTGTCATCTCCGACAATGGGATGCCCTAAATAAGCAGCATGTACCCGGATTTGATGGGTGCGACCGGTCTGCGGTTTGGCCTCGACCAATGTCCATTGGGGGAATTTTTTCAGGGGTTGAAAGCAGGTTTCAGCCGGTTTTCCCTCGGCGTGCACCCGCACAATACGTTCTCCCGAACGTAAACCTTGTTTCAGCAGCGGTTGCTTCACTCGCTGCTTACCTCCTGGCCAGGGGTTTTGCACCAAGGCTAAATAGGTTTTCTCGATGGTTCCATTCACTAATTGCTGCTGCAGGGCTTTTAAGATGCTGGGTTTTTTGGCCAGCATAAGGCAGCCGCTGGTGTCACGGTCTAAGCGGTGCACCAGTTCCAGGAATTTTAACTTGGGATACAGGTGACGGAACGTTTCAATGACCCCAAATTGGATACCACTGCCACCGTGAGAAGCAACCCCAGAGGGTTTGTTGATAATGAATAAGTCTTTATCTTCGTACAAAATCGCATCCGCTAATTGCTGAAGGACCGAATTTGCCGGACGTGTCGAAGTTGCAGAGGGCGTGGCAACTCGCAGCGGCGGCACCCGAATCAAATCCCCTGCCTGCACGCGATAATCCGCGGAAACCCTTTTCTTATTCACACGAAACTCGCCACCACGCAAGGCACGGTAAATGCGACTCTTGGGTAAGCCCTTAAGGCGGGTGAATAAAAAATTGTCGATGCGCTGCCCGCTATTTTCTTCAGCAACGGTTATGGAAGGTACAGCTAATGTGTTAGGGTGAGTCATGGGTCGACCTGAGCAATGGTTATCTGGGATTTTTAAATTCACGCCAACAGCTAGCTATTTGTTTCGAAGCTTGTTATAGTAAAAAAGTTATTCTCAAAGTTGTCATGCCTGGAACTAACGCTTGAACTCTAGCACAACCCAACAAGCGCACGGCCATTGGCCCCATCATTCCCAATATGCAGGCAACTGGAAGAAGTAAATATACGGTAACTGGCTAAAAAATGCCAGCAACAGGCCGTTAAGAAATGAGCCGCACTTTAAGCTAAGGCAGAAATTGCTAAGCAAAGCTACGTCATTTGAAACGTAAGTGAACTAAACAGGGCGATCCCGCTGTCGAAATCAGTGGTTTGAGCGCGCTAACATACTATGGATGTTTATGAAAAGAATGTTGATAAATGCAACTCAAAGCGAAGAGTTGCGAGTTGCAATCGTCGAAGTAGAGTCACAAAACCTCCTCGATCTCATCGTAGAACGACAAAGCTATAAATCAAAAACCGGTAATATTTACCTTGCTAAAATCAGCAGCATCGAGCCTAGCCTCGACGCCACCTTTGCTAATTTCGGCAGCGAACGCCATGGCTTCCTACCTCTAAAAGAAATCGGCCGCGAATATTTTGGCACCAGCGATCCTAAAAAAATGGAGCGCATGAATGTCCGGGAGCTGATCAAAGAAGGTCAGACCGTGATGGTGCAGGTGGAAAAAGAGGAACGCGGCAATAAAGGCGCTGCGCTCACCACCTTTATTAGTTTGGCAGGCTCCTACCTGGTACTGATGCCGAACAACCCCAGAGCAGGCGGTATTTCTCGACGGGTGGAAGGTGAGGATCGGGATGAACTGCGGGAAATATTAAGCAACCTCAAGCTGCCCGAAGATATGGGGCTGATTGTCCGCACCGCTGGCGTTGGCAAAAGCCAAGAAGAATTGCAATGGGATCTCAATGCCCTCTTAAAACAATGGGATGCGATTAAGAAAGCCTCTGAAGAACGAAGCCCGCCGTTTCTCATCCATCAAGAAAGCGATATCGTCATTCGCACCATGCGCGACTACCTGCGCCGCGACATTCTGGAAATTCTCGTCGACGATGTCACTTTATACGAACGCATTAAAAACTACCTAGAGCAGATTCGCCCGGATTTTCTGCACTGCCTGAAACTCTACAGCGACAATATCCCCCTATTCAACCGTTACCAGATCGAGCATCAAATCGAATCCGCCCACCAAAGAGAGGTGCGCTTACCTTCCGGTGGTTCTATTGTCATCGACCATACCGAAGCCTTGGTTGCTGTCGACGTCAATTCCGCGAAAGCAACGAAGGGCAGTGATATTGAGGAAACGGCGCTTAGAACCAATCTGGAAGCCGCTGAGAAAATCGCTTGGCAGCTACGATTACGTGATTTGGGCGGTTTAGTGGTCATCGACTTTATTGACATGTCTTCGGTTCGCCACCGCCGTGAAGTCGAAACCCATTTACGCAACGCGCTGAAGTTGGATAAAGCACGCACACAGATCGGCAGTATCTCGCAGCGATTTGGGTTGTTGGAAATGTCTCGCCAGCGCTTGCGACCCTCCTTGGGCGAGGCAACGCAAGTGGTTTGTCCGCGTTGCAGTGGCTGGGGCACTATTCGCGGGGTCGAATCCTTGGCATTGGCCATTATCCGTATGATCGAAGAAGACGCCGTCAAGCCCCATACAGCGCAAATTCAAGTGCAATTACCGATTGATATCGCCACCTTCATTATTAATGAAAAGAGAGAGGCGCTGGCCAGCATTGAACAGCAACGCCGCGTGCAGATTGTGATTGTTCCCAATCCGCATTTAGAATCGCCCCGCTATCGAATTAAACGTGTAACTGAAGATGAGGTGTCCGGCGGTGGGAAATCACGCGCCAGTTATCATTTATTGGAAACTCATGAACCAGAGCCTTCTACTGCTAAAAAAGCGCCGTTTACTAGGGCCGAGGAAAAACCGGCCGTCAGAAGTATTTTACCCAGTGAGCCTGCGCCCACCAGCCGTGGTAAGTCTAGCTCTGGATTGATTAAGCGTATTTTGTCTAGTCTGTTTGGCAATGAAGAAGAGAAACCGGAGGGTAAACCCGTTGCAACCCCCAGTGCGGTTGCGGCCAGTACACCCGCTTCTACTACCGCCACACCGACAGTGACACCGCCTTCTCGGCCCCCGCACTCACAGCAACATCGATCGGGCTCTGGTCGTCAACGCCGTGATGGCAAACCAGGAACATCATCAACCCATAAAGAACCCAGAAAAACCGCACCCCAGGCCCATGTCAACAAACCGGTGAAAGAAGAAACACCTGCCGCCCCTGGTAGTGCAACTACAACTGCCGGTAGTACGACTACGACTGCCGGTAGTACCGGTGAATTTAAGTCACGCAGCCGACGCGGCGCCCGCGGTGGTCGTCGTCGCAGTGGTGGTTCCGGAAATAGCGGCGGTGCCAGCAATAACCCGACCCATACCAGCAATGTGACCCAGCAACAACAACCCTCTTCGACTTTGCCAGCCAGCAAACCCGAGGAAAGTCTACCCGATCATTTACCGCCGTTCCCGACTGACCTTGAAGATTATTACCAAGAAAGCGTTCGTCCTAAGGTAGTAAAACCGGCACGACCGACTTCTGCCACCCCCGTTAAAATAGAAAGTGATGTCAGCGAGTCAAATGAAAGCCCGAAACCTTCCGTGACCCCCGAGCCTACTGTTCCCGTTGCGAAAACGGAGCCGGCACCTGCTATGCCTATTACCGAACCACAACCAGTGATTATTCGGGCACAACCTACGAAAGGGTCTGTTACCCCTCCCCCCTCTACTTCTGGTCAAAAATCAGAGTCTGCTGTTGATGAGCCAAAGAAGGGCGAGGTAAAAGATCAGGATAAAGACACCTAGCCGGGTAACTGCTCACCCCCCTAATTGCTCCCCCCCCAACTCCGTCGTCCCGCGGCTTGTCCGCGGGATCCAGAAAGGAGATTTCTATAGGCTTTTTTCTGGATCCCGCGGACAATCCCCGATCGAGTTCGGGAGCAGGACGACGGGCGCTGTAGTTACCTAGCTGGAAGGTTTCCTCCCGTAGGAGCACGAACGGGTCCGCTGTGCTCCTACGGGAGATTTTTTAATTGCTTACATTACGAGGCAGCCATTTTTTTTGGGGACTGTTGGCATATCTAGTGCATCCTGCATATCTGGTGCCACATAATTATTTAATATACCCCAGGCCGTTCTCACATCAGTAAATTCTTTTTTTAAGTTGTAGTGATTTTCCAGACATTTAAGAAATAGTTGTTTATTTTTTCCTACTAAGTCCTCATATAACCCCACATAGCCCGCCTCAAGTGGCGAGACGGACTCCTCCTTCAAGGAGCGAGCCATGATTTCTGCATATATTTTATTCAAAGATTTTTCTGCTTTGGTTTCCTTCGATGAAAAAAATTTAAACCCACTTCTTGCTTTCTCTTCGCTCATAATACCTCAGTCATTAATTTTATATTAAGTTAATTATACTAATTATAAGCGAATACTATTAACATAATATTATTTATATTGGTTTATGTCCGATTAAAGTTAGAAGTTTTGATTAGAGGATAAAACGCAAAGTGCTGCACTGCCAATTTCAAGGGGTTATGGGAAGTGTTTTCGTCATTGCGAGAAAATAACTCCTTTCCCTCTTGTCGGCATACGCGTCAACCTAACGATAAATTTCGTCGTCCCGCGGCTTGTCCGCGGGATCCAGACTCCAGAGATGGAAAACTTTCACGTCCTTGTGGACTGGATCCCGGCATCCTGCCGGGACGACGTAATCTGTTAGGTTGACGCGTATGCCCCTTGTGGGAGAAGGATATTTATTAAGATGTTAAGTTGACGCCTATGCCCTTTGCGGGAGAGAGTGATCTTCAGCCGTCTCCTTTTAAAAGCCGGAAGGAGCCTCAGCTTCGTCAGGGTTGCCGCGCTGGGCGCGCAATGAGACTTACTATTCACGGTCTTAACATATCGTATGGTTCTGAAGATTCTACGACAGTAGGGTCTCTGGTTGGTGTTAATGTATGCATTGCGAATCCGGAGCCAAAAACATGGCCTATAAATGTAAATTTGAAATCCAGAGGTATGCTCGTGAAATGAGCAGCAAAAGCTACAAAATTTACTCCCCTCACATAACTAGGTACTCCGCCTCCCCTTGCAAAGCTTGCTCGTACAGCATCATAACCCACATAAAATCCGCCTAAAAAAGCCAGGATTCCAGCAGCAAGTAATGTTACTGCTTCTACATTTCGTCGACCTTGCATTTTTCTTATTCTCCTTAAGTTATATGTTCTTTTCCACCACCCTGCTCATAGCCTGAATGGCAGAGACGTGCCCGCCCTTTGGTTGGCTATGACTTTCGTTTTGCTAAAGGAATGAACTTCTGTTGCTTCGGGCCAATATAATCGGCGTCCGGGCGTATCAGTTTATTATTGGCGCGTTGTTCAATGATATGCGCTGCCCAACCGGCGGTTCTAGCGAACACAAACATGGGAGTAAACATCGTGGTGGGTATGCCGCAAAAATGATAGGCACTGGCACTGTAAAAATCCAAATTGGGGAATAATTTTTTTTCATCCCACATTAATTTTTCAATGGCTTCGGAGATGGGATATAGGGTTTTATCTTTCTGAGCTACCGCCAATTTTTTCGACCATTCTTTGATGATATCTGAACGCGGATCGGATTTGGTGTAAACACGATGCCCAAAGCCCATCACTAATTTTTTCTCTGCCAGCATGCGATGTAAACCGGTTTGTGCTTCTTGGGGTGTTTTGAAACGTTCCAGTAATTCCATGGCTTTTTCATTAGCGCCGCCGTGTAAATCGCCGCGCAAAGTGCCGATGGCAGAGCAGATGGCCGAATAAAAATCAGAACCGGTGGCGGTGGTGATGCGGGCGGCGAAGGTGGAGGCGTTGAATTCGTGTTCGGCGTATAAAATCAGTGAAGCATTGATGGCCTGTTGTTGCAGAGGGTCAGGGGTTTTGCCGTGTAATAAATAAAGAATATGCGCAGCTATCGTATCGGTGGGAGTGTCGGTTGCTAAACGTTTTCCCTGGCTATGAAAATGATGCCAGAACAACAATGCGGACGGGAAAAGCGCAATCAAGCGATCGGCAATTTTTCGCGGATCCTTCGTTTTAACCTCGGGTTCAATATGACCCAAAAAAGAGCAGGTGGTGCGCAACACATCCATAGGGTGTGCATCGACGGGAATCAACGTTAATACCGATTGTAACGAGGCTGGAAGATTGCGCATGGATTTGAGATGCGCTTGATAATTTTCTAGTTTCTTTTCGTTGGGCAGCTCACCGTAAATCAATAAGTACGCAACTTCCTCGAAGGAAGCCTGCGCGGTTAAATCTTGAATCGTGTAACCCCGGTAAGTTAAGCCTATCCCTTTGCCAACCGTCGATACTGCTGTTTGACCGGCCACCACTCCGGCCAGTCCCCCTGTCTTGACTGCTTTTTCTTTTGTCATTTTTTTTCTCCAAGAACGCGCCTAAGTTTATTTAGGCGCTAAATGCGTTTCATTATCCAATTTTGCTTCATATGCATAATAATCTAAATAATCATATAGCGCATCGCGAGTTTGTAATTGTTCGATGATATTTTTTTGCGTGCCATCTTGGCGTAATTGTTGGTACGCTTTTTCGGCTGCTGCGCTCATGGCGCGAAATGCCGTCAGTGGGTATAAGGCCATACTGACACCGACACTGCGCAATTCATCGACGGTAAACAGTGGGGTTTTACCAAATTCGGTGAGATTTGCTAACACCGGCACTTTGAGGCGATGAACAAAATCCGCGTATTGGGAAAGTTCCGTCAGCGCTTCTGGAAAAATCGCATCGGCGCCTGCTTCTACGTAACGGCAAGCGCGTTCCAATGCTCCATTGAAGCCTTCGACGTGGAAGGCATCGGTGCGTGCCATAATGACAAAATCCGAATCGGTGCGGGCATCGACGGCGGCTTTGATTCTATCCACCATTTCCAGCGGCGGTGTGAGTACTTTATTGGGGCGATGACCGCAGCGCTTGCTATCGATCTGATCTTCAATGTGCACCGCCGCCACGCCGGCTTTGATCATTTGCTGCACGGTGCGACCGATGGTGAAAATAGATCCCCAACCGGTGTCAATATCGACCAGTAATGGCACTTGGGTGACATCGGTGATGCGGCGGGCATCTTCCAAGACGTCGTGGAGGTTGGTCATGCCTAAATCCGGAAACCCGTGTGAGGCATTAGCAACTCCAGCCCCGGATAAATACAAGGCACGATAACCGGCGCGAGCCGCCATTAACGCGCAATAAGCGTTGACGGCACCGACTATTTGTAGTGGTTTTTCTTTGTTGATGGCGACTCTAAAACGTTTTCCAGCGGAATGTTCTATCATGTGATTAACTTCCTATTTAAGTGAAAAATCCGTAATACTCGTCATACCTCAGGCCCCCACGAGCACTTCTTCTCGCAAATAGATACACCTTCTCCCACAGGGGGAGAAGGATATTAATTTGGGGAATTTAGCTTGACGAGCATGGCTGGTTCGACCGCAACTCTCGGTGTAGCACTTTCCCGACATTGGATTTTGGTAATTCTGCCACGAATTCAATTAGTTTAGGAGTTTTATAATGCACTAATTGACCGTGGCAGTAGTCAATGATTTGTTCGGCCGTTAAGCTCGGGTCTTTTTTTACTACAAAGGCTTTCACGGCTTCACCTGTGATTTCACTAGGCACACTCATGACGGCTGCCTCTAAAATTCCCGGGTGGGCGTCTAACACGGCTTCGACTTCACTGGGGTAAACATTAAATCCGGAAACCAGCACCATGTCTTTCTTGCGATCCACTAAATAAAGAAAACCTTGGTCATTCATTGTCACTATATCACCGGTGCGCAACCAACCATCGGGCGTTAATACTTGCGCAGTCTCTTGCGGGTTTTGCCAATACGCTTGCATCACTTGCGGGCCTTTTACCCATAACTCGCCTTTTTCACCTAAGACGACTTCTTGATCGGCTTCATCGCACACCCGCACATCGGTGGAAGGTACCGGCAAACCAATGCTACCGGTGAATGTGGTGATATTTAACGGATTGATGGTTACAATCGGGCTGGCTTCCGTCAAACCATACCCTTCAATAATAGGACGACCCGTCAATTGCTGCCATGCCAAGCCGACACTTTTTTGTACTGGCATGCCACCACCAATCACTAATTTTAAATGCGAGAAATTGATTTTTTGAAAGGCGGGGAAGTGCAATAAGCCATTAAACAAGGTGTTGATGCCGACAAAAATATTGCATTTGACCCGCTTAAATTGCCGGGTGAGATAGGCCAAATCCCGGGGATCCGTAATAAGGCAAGCCAGCCCCCCTTTTTCTAAAAAGCATAACGCACACGCCGTCAGTGAAAAAATATGGTACAGCGGCAGTGGCACCATAATCACTTCACGTTCATGGTCTAATGGCTCGGCATGAATCCACGCCACCGCCTGCATCACATTCGCGACCATATTGCCATGCGATAAAACAGCGCCCTTAGGCGTGCCCGTGGTGCCACCGGTGTATTGTAAGAAAGCGGTGTCTGCTTGGGTGATACTTAACTCTTGCAGCTTGAGCTTCTTGCCCCGGTTGAGGCTGTGACGAAACGAGATGGCTTGCGGGATATGATACGGCGGTATCTTTTTTTTCACATAGCGAATGATAAAATTAAACAGCGAGGATTTGATGGGGCCCAATAAATCACCTAACTCGGTGATCATCACGTGTTTGACGGCGGGAAGACTGGGTAAGGCGGCTGCCAAGGTGTCGGCAAAATTAGCCATCACCAGCACGGCCACCGCACCAGCATCTTGCAATTGATGCGTCAGTTCTGGCACCGTATATTGAGGGTTGACATTCACCACCACCAGCCCCGCTCGCAAAGCGCCGAATAAAGCCACGTAATACTGGATGGCGTTGGGTAAGACAATGGCAAACCTATCGCCTTTCTTTAATTGTAATTCTTGTTGTAAATACGCGGCAAAGTGACCGCTCAATTCTTCCAATTGGCGGTAGGTAAGACTTGTGCCGAAATGATAAACAGCAGATAATGACGCGAACTTACGGCAAGACTGGGTGAACAAGTCGACTAAGGAAGCATAGGCATTGGGGTTAATTTCGCTGGGCACCCCGGCAGAATAATTTTTTAGCCAAATTTTGTCAGTCATGCGTCACAAGTCCGTTGCTAAGTTGGATGATGGAGTCACTTCGCGTATACTCCTCGTGACATTAAAGTAACTTACTTGACGCAGATATTCAAATTACTGTCACCCGTTCTGTGTCACAGGGTTTAGATTATGCAATCCTCCCATACTTCAGCCAGATCCGGGACGGCGTTTGAGCTGAAAGGCAGTTTATTTACGCTCACTGTCTTGCACCTGCTCTGCACCGATATCAACGTTTTTGTTGCACAGCTACGCCGTCATGCCCAAAAAACGCCCAATCTTTTTAAAAACATGCCGGTTGTGATTGATTTACAAAGAGTAACTCATGATCCACATAGCATTGACTTTGATGCCTTACAACACCAGCTTCGTCAATACGGCTTAATTCCAGTCGGTGTTCGCCATGGCAGCGAACCGCAGAATGCCGCCGCCCAGGTCGCTGGTTTAGCGATACTTTCCAACCAACCCACGGCGATAAAAGGTAAAACGAAATCAGGCGCCACGGGTTCAGATGCCAGTGGTGGCAACCATACCTTGTTTATTACGAAACCGATTCGATCCGGCCAACAGGTTTATGCGCGCAATGCCAATTTAGTGATTATTGCGCCGGTCAGCCATGGTGCGGAATTATTGGCCGATGGGTTTATTCATGTCTATGGGAGTTTATGCGGACGAGCATTGGCGGGGCTGAACGGGGATAAAAACGCGCGTATTTTTTGCCAACACTTGGAAGCAGAACTGGTATCGATTGCCGGCTATTACAAGTTACATGATGATTTCCCCACGGTGCACGCACCGATGACGCAGATTTTTTTGGATAACGATCAGATTAATATCGAAGGGATTGCTGTGAAGCCGAGCCATTCATAAGCTCCCCTCAAAATTCCCCTCTCCCGCAAGCGGGAGAGGGGAACTTATGAAAGTGTATTCAACAAGGCTACCCAATCAGGAAAATTCAAGGTAGAATTTTTCATCGCTTTTTTTAACACTTAGAAGGATGCAGATCTTGGCTAAAATTATCGTCGTGACATCGGGTAAAGGCGGGGTGGGCAAAACCACCACCAGTGCGGCATTCGGCACCGGCTTGGCCTTACGTGGACAAAAAACCGTCATTATTGACTTTGATGTCGGCTTGCGCAATTTAGACCTCATCATGGGTTGTGAGCGACGAGTTGTCTACGATTTCGTCAATGTCATTAATGGCGAGGCGAAACTCTCGCAAGCCTTGATTAAAGACAAGCACGTCGACAACCTATACATTCTCCCCGCTTCGCAAACTCGCGATAAGGATGCGCTCACGCCCGAAGGAGTCAAAGAGGTTCTCGAAACATTACGTCAAGACTTTGACTACATTGTCTGCGATTCCCCCGCGGGAATTGAACGCGGTGCTCATATGGCCATGTATTACGCCGATAGCGCCATCATCGTTACCAATCCGGAAGTCTCCTCGGTGCGCGACTCTGACCGGATTTTAGGTTTGCTTTCCAGTAAAACCAAGCGCGCCGAAGAAGGCTCGCAACCACCCTCTGAACATTTGTTAATTACTCGTTATTCACCCAGACGCGTTGAAAGTGGCGATATGATTAGCGTCGATACGGTACAAGATATTTTATCGGTACCGTTGCTAGGGGTGATTCCAGAATCCCAGGCGGTGTTGCGCGCTTCTAACTCAGGGGTTCCCGTGATTATGGATATCGACAGCGATGCCGGCAAGGCTTATTCGGATGCGGTTAGCCGTTTCTTGGGTGAAAATGTGCCACATCGCTTTTTAAAGTTGGAGAAAAAGGGTTTATTTCAGCGTCTTTTCGGCAGTAAGTCCACGACGGAGACCAGCTTGGTATGAAACTGATTGATTACTTAAAGCAGAAGTTGAATCGGCAGAATACCGCCCAAATTGCCAAGGAACGTTTGCAGATCATCGTTGCTCACGAACGCATTCAGCGGAAAACGGGCATTGTTAATCTGCAAGAATTGCAATTGAAATTAATTGAAGTGATTGCCGACTATTTGCATATCGAGAAAACGCAGGTTAACGTGGAACTGCAACGCGATGCGAATCGTTCGGTGTTAGAACTGAATGTGACTTTGCCCGATCAGGTTTAGTATTTTGAGAGCAATCCATACCTCTTCACCCACGCTTAATCGACTGCTGGCCACTGCACATTCCGGTTATTGCGTCATTGCCGTTCTCGTTTTTTGTGTTATTTGCTATTTCTTTATCGATCAACGCCTAGCCTGGCATACGCTTGCGTTACCACATCGTCTCATTAACCTAGGCAATCATGTCACCAAACTAGGAATGGGCTGGATTTATTTTATTGTCTTGCCGATCTTAGCATTGATCGCGAAGTTTATTTTAAAAAAAGATCTTTGGTGCCGAAAAATAGTTTTTCTGTTCTGTGCTATTTTAGCCTCCAGCCTATTGTGTAATGTGATTAAAGTGTCGGTCGGGCGAGCGCGCCCTATTATGCTCTATTCAAAAAAAATCTATGGTTTTGGTTTTTTCCATTCCGAAGCTTTTTATCATTCGTTTCCCTCCGGCCATAGCACCCTGATTACGGCATTGATGTTAGGGTTAGCACTGCTGCTCCCTCGTTACTGGTTCATTTTTTTTATCATTGCTGTACTCGTCTGTGCCAGTCGCTTGGTGGTCAGCGCCCATTATTTAAGCGATGTGATGGCTGGTTTTTATTTATCGATTTGGGTTGTGCCCTGGATATATCAACGCTTTCCCTTCAATTATGTCATCCAATCTAACAACGCCAGCGCGCCGACATGAAGCTTAAGCCTGAACTACCCTCTTCACCTCATAAAATCGTGTTATACCCTGTCACGATTCTGGAAACTTATTTGGATTTCTTTGGTCATATGAACCATGCCACGTATCTGACGTTATTTGAAGAAGCGCGCTGGGATATGATTACGCAAGGGGGCTATGGGTTAGACAGAATTAATATCACCGGGCTGGGGCCTATTATTATTGAATGCCAGATACGCTATGCGAAAGAGATTCGGGTTCGAGAGAAAATCGTGATTGAGACGCAGTTGTTGTCTTACGAGCGCATTATTGGCAAGATACAACAGCGCATGCTGCGGGGTAATGAAGTGTGCTGTACCGCTGTGTTTACCACCGGGTTAATGGATATGAAGAAGCGGAAATTGGTGCTACCCCCACCGGAATGGCTACACGCCTGCGGCTTTAGTGATGTTTAGGAATCCCTAAAAGAACCAGAGCCACCTACACCCCCAGGTGGATATTTACCACTAAACGGAAATGAATAAAACCGCCTTTTACTGTATCCAAATACTACACATTCAGTTATACTCTTTTTTTTGGGCTGAGAAGTAACTTGGCTCTTTTTTGCCAGGAGACTTCAGTGATATTTGCCACTTTCAATGAGAAGTAGCTTGGCTCTTTTTTTGCCAGGAGACCTCAGTGACATTTGCCACTTTCAATTTGCATCCTCATATTTTATCGCAAGTAACGGCCAGCGGTTATAAAACCCCTACCCCCATCCAACGCGAAAGCATCCCCGCCATCTTAAAAGGCCTGGATCTGATGGGGTTGGCCCAAACCGGCACCGGTAAAACAGCCGCTTTTGTATTACCCATGCTCCAGCGCTTAATGCAAGGTCAGCGCGGCCGAATTCGTGGTTTAATCATAGCCCCCACTCGTGAATTAGCGCAGCAAACCCATGAAGCCATTGGCAAATTAGGCCAACGATCCGGGCTGCGTAGCGCCGTTCTTTATGGGGGGGTGAGTATATATACTCAGAAAAAGCAATTGCAGCGGGGCATTGATATTGCCGTCGCTTGCCCAGGACGTTTATTAGACCATGTCCGCCAGCGGACCATTGACTTATCGAAGGTGGAAATGTTGGTGCTGGACGAAGCCGATCAAATGTTTGATATGGGCTTCTTCCCCAATACCCGCCAAATCCTGCAACTTTTACCTCGTCAACGGCAATCCCTACTCTTTTCGGCTACCATGCCCAAGGATGTGCGTAAATTAGCCAATGAAATTCTTCAAAAACCGGTGACGGTGCAGATTGCTGCCGATTTACCCGTGCAATCAGTCAAGCAAGTGCTTTTCCCGGTCAGCCAAGACCAGAAAACGGACTTGTTGATGAAGATATTCAAAGACAAAAACCCCTTTTCCGCCTTAATCTTTGCCCGCACTAAGCTACGCGCAGAACGATTGGCCGAGCAATTGGTAGCCGCGGGTTATAAAGCCGATTCCTTACAAGGCAACTTATCCCAAAACGTCCGCCAACGCATCTTAAACGCTTTCCGTACTGGCAAACTGCAATATCTAGTGGGAACGGATATCGTCTCTCGAGGAATCGACGTAGCTGGTATTTCTTTAGTCGTCAATTACGATATGCCGGATACAGTAGAAGCCTATACCCATCGCATAGGCAGAACCGGCCGTGCTCAGCAAACGGGTGAGGCATATTCACTAGTGACGCGTGAGGATGCTGGCAAAGTACGTGCGATTGAACGTGTGGTGCAGTTAAAACTGCCAGAACAGCTGGTAGAGGATTTTGCGTATAAAAAAGCCAGCGCTCCATCTGCCCGACCCCGCGCCAAGAAGAAATTTGCACCACCCACTCACCGAGCCCCATCAAAGCATGCCAAACGGCCTTTCCGGAATCGCACCAGCCAAGCAGAAGCGGCAAATGCCCCCAAAAAATCCTGGCACCCCAAGAAACGCAAACCAAATAAAGATAAGCAACGCTAAACACCCCCTGGGAACGGGGGCAGTCCTAGGGAATTTCGAGTTGCCAACTCGTTACTCCTAACCATGGTGGGCACGCTTCGCTTTGCCCACCCTACATTAGGGGTGACGTAAGCGAAGCGCGTCCGCCAATGGACGCGTAGGGTGGGCAAAGCGAAGCGTGCCCACCATCAATAGCACCGAGTTTCCAACACCGGTTAACCCTAATTAGCAAATACCAGGGAAAAATATAATCGACACAGGTTGCCCAATAATAAATTAGGCATTTTCTGATAACAGTAACTCAAATTATTTGCGTTTGTTTCCCCTAACAAAATCATCATCCGCTGTCTTTAGGGTTGCTTCACTTGATACAATTTCTAATTCGATCGGCCTTTTTTTAAGTAGCATCTTAAAATTTTTAATATCAATCAGTAAATCCTCTAAAACTACTAATAGCTGCTCACTTCGATTAAATTCAATACATATAATAATTGAATAGCAAGCGAGGAGGTAGAATGATATAGAGCCACCCCCCATTAGGCCAGAGCTAATTTTATCATCGTTTGTCAACGCCCCACCTAGAACTATAAATACAGATGCTGATAAGAGAAGTAAAAATTTTACAATGTTCTTTTTCCTCTGTAAAATCAGATTGTTAATGTCATCCCGCTGAATCTGGATACGATTACTAATCTGTTCTAATTCCTCTATGTAAGGAATATAATCAAAATTTAACCTGATTCCAGAAGCTGTGAATATTTTTCTCTTTAGTTCTTCCCATATTTCATTGGCATCAAGAAGATATTCAAATGCTAATTTTATGGCCGGCAGGGGAAACTTCTGTTCTTGTAAGGTTCTTTCTAAAACTCTAAGCGTAAAAAAATCAGTTTTGGCTTTGCCTTCAGGCCTATCAATTAATTTTTGTTCCAATTTTGCATCCATCATTATCTCCAATAACCTTTTCCAATTAAGATTCATCAAGACTGACAGTTTTTATAAAATGTTCCTCGTGGTAAACTTATAAATTAAATCATTCACAAGTAAACTCTAAGGTTTATTTTTTGGGATTATTGGATCAAGATGATCTGAAAACTCTAAAATATGCCTAACTAAACAATCATCACCTGTATGAAGAAGATATAAAAAATTTTTCGCTTCTCTCTTATCTTCGTAAAGCAATAAAGATTTTTTTTCTTCTTCAGTTTTCACAATCGATTTTCGATCTCTATCAGGTGATTCATGAACACCGAACAAGAATTGCATTGCCGGAGCCTGTAACTTTCTCATCCGCTGTTTAATCTCTTGCCATTCTTGCCGTAACTGGTCTATTTTGTTATGTTCGTTTAGCCGAATCCTCATACTCATCGCCTGTATTACAGTGAAACAAAAAACACCTACTTGAGTCGCTCCTTCAGCCGCTGCCGAAACAACCGGGTCAGAGTCAAGAGGCATACCTTCTCTATATTCGATGAATAATCGTAGTCCACCCGCCAAAAAAAGCATCGTGGATCCAAAAAAAATTTCTCTTTGTGATGGCAGCGTTTCGATTAAATGATTAGCTGAAGCTACTGCATTTTTTATTTCTTTTTCTACGTCATCTCTATTTTTACGTAAAATTTTTCTTTCTTCTGACATATGCTTTCCTCACCACTTGTTGTTATAGGTCATTCCTTACTTTAAGCTGTATAATTTTGCACTACTCGCGGCTCACCAGATCATTATAGTGCGCCCGAATGGCTGACAACCGACTACACAATTATAGATTAAACCTTGCGTTAAAAAAATCCGTAAAACTACGGATTCATATCGAAAAAAATGATATCCTTGAAAATTATTACAATGGTGGAGTTGACTCAAGGTATATTAAAAATTAATATATTAAGGAGTGCGGCAGCTCTTCTTTCTTCAAATATTTTTATAAAATTTGGATGAACCCATGCATAAGAATTTTTTTGATACCGAAGAAATCTTTATTTACCGTCATCATTGCGGTATAAGATTGGTTAAACATAAAATGAAAAAAAATCCAACCAGCAGATATTAATATTCTAGATTTATTTAAATTTCCATTATCAGTTTTTTTACTGGATGTCAATAGCAAGCTGCAAAATGGAAATAATATATTGCTTGAACTGATAAATGCTGCCTCTTTAAAAGACATTGTTGGCAAAAATGTTTTGGAAATTTTGAAACATAAATATACCGAAATTCTACTCCATTTTGACCAAAAGAGAAATACAAATTCTTAAATATTTTTTTGAAGGGATGACCAGTCGGACAATTGCCCAGACAATTTCTGTTTCTACACGTACCGTAGAAACGCATATTGAAAATATTAAAAAAAACTGAATGTGACAAACAAATCGGAACTATTGAGAAAAACATATGATCATATCTTTCCATGCGACAACTATTCGAGCCCCTCTATCCTGCCAAAATAAAATAATAATGGGATAACATCACGTTCTTCGTTATAGAACATCCATGTCAAACATGGTATCATTCCATTATATTTTGTGTAGTTGATGATTTGTATCTGATGTAGTTTGAAGTATAATTGCTTTGTTTAAGCAGCTAGAGCATGTATGTTTTGAAAATGTTTTCTGCTGATTTTTATTAAATTATCAGTATTTCTTTGATAGAGCACCCCTGCTCTTTTTTTTGTTTCTTTTCGTCTAGAAAATCGTTTGAGTAGAGTTTCTAGGCTATCGATTTCTTTCTGGCTTGGGTAAGTATTGCCCAATTTTTCTAGCATTTCCAAGGTTAAGCTCATAAGATCATTAAGCGGTTAATGAATGATCGCCAATTATCAAGTAAAGAGTTGGCTAAGAAATGCAGAATATCGCAGGCGTCCGTTAGTCGTATTATCAATGCGGATGTTGCAGTCACTGCTCCGGTCCTGGTGGCCCTTTCCAACGGTCTTGGAGTATCCGTGGATGAAATTCTGCTCGGCACTATTCATATCGATGTTAATGCGCATAAGCTAGAACAAAAAGAAGAGAAAGATGTGCTGTATGCCGGAATACTCTCTATTAATCATAAGAGAATCACGGCGATTAAAAATTATCTCGGGAAAATTATCGGCACATCCGATTTAGCCGGAGACTTAGACCTGGCTGAAGCGCCACCCAGTGTTCTACAAACTATTAAGCAATCGATTAACGAAGCACTGAATGGCACCGAATATTCGGGAGTCAACGGTAAACAGATCAGTTTGACCGTCGTAGTACAGTCCTATGAGTTTGAAGACACACGCGAGCGATTTGAACATTTAGCCAGTAAAAACTTTCATTCCGTGAGAATTCTTCCGGATTGGCAAATTACTTACCTGGCAGCATTTAAAAAATCACCTGGATTGTCGGTTGTCGCTGATAAGGGCGTTTCTCTTTCTTACATGCAAAATGGGGTGCTCAAAAAATTGGGCGGCTGGAAATTTCCGGTTTATGACTTAGGTGGTGAGAATTGGCTTGGTGCCCAAACTGTGCAGCATACCATTGAGGCATTCGAAGGATTTGCCCCCATGTCTGACCTAGCCACGCGAGTCCTGGCAAAGTATAACGGAAAAATAGAGAAAATAACTGAAACCTATTTCAAATCTGGACGCGATACGGATGTATTTTGTCGATTCGCCGATATTCTTATCCGCAGTTATTTTGCGGGAGAAGACACTGCAAAGAATATTGTAAAACAAGGTTTCGCTCAAATTGACAAGCTGGTTCAGCACGCCGACAGCATCTTGGGCGCTCAGTATAAGATCGCATTGAATGGCTCATTAAAAGATGTGTATGAGCCTTTTTTCATAGATAGTAATCGACTCATCCCTTCCCCCAATGATGAGCAAAAAGTGGCGCTTCTAGCTGATTTTATCCGAACCGAAAATTCCAATTAATAATAATTCAGTAAATTTTGTATATGAGAGGAGGTACGCATGAAAATTTTATCCGAAAATTCAAAAACAGAAATGATCCACTCTTTTGTCAAAAAATCCATCGATTTCCACTGCCATGGCATTGGTCGTTTTGATTTCACCGAAATACCGCAAATTGAGTTGCAAGAAATCGAACAGATGCTTGCTAGCAGGGAGCAACAATCGATTTTGACACTGTATTTACCCAAGCCAAACTTCTACGATTTCTTGAAGTTAATGGATGTATTTGCAGAGGAGAAAGCAGCGGGTAAATTGCCACATATCGCGGGCATAGGTTTAGAAGGCCCGCTGCTCGCCAGTCACGGCGGAACTCCAGAGTCAGGGGTTTGGATGCCCAACAAATCTCACTGGAAGCAATTAGCTTCTTGTGGCAAGAAGGGGCTTATTTATGTGATTTTATCGCCGGACTGGCGTTTCGATCAGCATGAGCAATCTAATAGTTTGGATACTCCCGCTCACAGTGTGGCATGGGTAGCGGAAACTTTACTGGAAGGTGGTGTACTACCTGCGCCTGGTCATTTTACAAAGACTAATCCCTTAGGCAGCGCCAGATCGCTACAATCAATTTTTGACGTGGTGGCGGATTGGGGTGTGATGCCGACTATTACCGATCATTTATTTAATGATATGCCTCTCAATTTCCGCCATGTTTGGCGCGGCAAGGAAGAGCAGTTAAAGCGCGAGGCGGATTTGAAGTGGATCAGTCCAGAATCGTGGACACTAGATAATTTGGGTGAATTTTTAGGACCCGTACCCGCAACGATGATAAGAAATGCACGTAAGGGTATTGTCAAGCTATGCCAAAATTTCGATGGTGAACATGTTGATTTAGCAATAGTCAAAAAAGCCGTAGAATTAGCGGGCGCAGAAAATATGCTGCTCATGACCGACACGGTTGAGAGTAAACGCCTTGGCGGCCAGGCATTACATCTAAAGAGTGATTCTGGTTTACTCTATCAAGACAAAGGGATTGTGGCCGCTGGCACACGAGGCGCTTTTTATCAGATTAACAACATGCTAAACATGGGATTGACTGCTTTACAGATCGAGTTGATCACCGATGCTGTGCCCTCTGCGCTTCTGAAAAAGCATCGCGAGTATGTTTCTACTCTAAATTAAATGGCGGAAGAGATTAATTAAACGACTTGCCATAAATCTTATCTTTTAACTCACCTGAAGCTGCCTCGTCGATAGTCAACACTTCCCTTCAGGAAAAATATTCACTGAGTGGATTGTACCATTATCAGTCTAAACATGAAAAAGAAAAAGTTAACGAACGGCAAAATGAAGTGGCATGCAGTTTAATCTAAGCTGTATAAGTTCTGACTTCATCTGACAGTTACCCATTTTGTAGTTACGGATTTACTGTCAGATTAAGTTGAGATTTTTAACCTTAATACCCGTTTGAAATCCTCTTCAAATTTCTTTTTATAAATCGGATGGCGCACATTAGCCACCTAATTTTTTGAACATATCTTTTGTATCTTTACAAGCTACAACGCCTTTACTTTTTTGGCTTCTTTGATTGCTCGGGCGGTTTCAGCATTAGGTATAGAAAGATCAAAAGACAACGCTCGTTTATGTTCAACTTGTTTATAGGTCAATCCTATTCCCCCCAAGTGCCAATTTTAGTTATTATTTTCATACAAGCCCCTAGCAATCCTGAAGTCTTTTGTTAATAAAAGCTGGAATTAAAGGCGGCTTGGCATAAGGTGAATAAGGCACCGGGGGCGATACCGAGTAATAATAAAATCACGCCGTTGATCGACAACGCAATTTGCATGTCGCGGCTGTAGACGATGGGGGTTCGATTGATGGGGGCTTCGAAATACATGACTTTGACCACCCGGATATAGTAGTAAGCGCCGATAATCGCAAATAATAAAGCAATGGCGGCTAGCCAGACCATATGAACGCCTATTAATGCTTCTAACACGGAAACCTTAGCCATGAATCCGACAATGGGTGGCACGCCGGCCAAGGAGAACATGGTGAATAACATCATCAGTGCCAACCAGGGGTTTCTGCTATTTAGGCCGCGTAATTCATCGATTTGATCGCCGTAGCCGGAATAGTTCATCATCAGTACTAGGCCGAAGGCCGCTAATGACATTAATGCATAGGTGATGACGTAGAATAATGCGGCGCCAAAGCCCTGCGGTGTGGCGGTTAGTAGACCTAAGGTCATGTAACCCATGTGCGCGATCGAGGAATAAGCCAACATGCGTTTGATATTGGTTTGGACAATGGCGGCCAGGTTACCTAATGCCATGGATAGGATGGCGACGATAATCAATAAACTATGCCATTGCTCACTTAAGCCCAGCAAGGTATCGCCAAGTAATCGGAAAGCCAATCCAGCGGCGGCAATTTTCGAAGCTGTTCCTAAGAACAAGACCACGGGGGTGGGCGCACCTTCGTAAACATCGGGTACCCACATATGGAAAGGAACGGCGCCGATCTTAAACGCGATACCGACCACAACAAACACTAAACCAAATACTAAAAGCATTTCTTGAGTCGACGAGGTTTGCATCACGATCTGCGATATGACGCTGATATCTAAACTCTTGGTAAATCCGTATAACATCGAAAAACCATACAGCATCATGCCTGAGGCTAACGAGCCAATCACGAAATATTTGATCGCCGCTTCAGAACATATCGACACCTCGCGTTGTAATGCGATCATGGCGTACAGCGGCAGAGAAAATAATTCTAAGCCTAAAAATAAGGTAATTAAGCTATGGGCAGAGACTAGCACCATCATGCCTAGTACCGATAATAGGCCCAATACATAGTACTCACCATAGGCGATCGAGGTTTTCGGCAAAAAACGGCGTGCATACAAAAAGGCAAAAAACGACGTGAGGCAGATGAATATTTTTAAAACGATGGCTAGATTATCGACCACGAAATTACCGTCGAAGGTAATGATCGGTGTGTACGCATATAAATAAATACTAAGGGCAGCAGCCAAAATCAATGTGAGCTGCACTAATAAATAGGTCACGATCTTGGCGCGCTTGGGAATAAATAAATGCGTGAGTAAAGTAATGCAGGCCATGATCAGCACAAAAAGTTCTGGCATCACCGCGAGGAAGTTGGGCATTTCAATCATGTCATTAGCCTAATTTGGATTTCATACTGATGTCCAGCAAATGTCCGACCGTCGAGTGGAAGATATCGAGTAATGGCGCAGGATATAAACCGATAAAAAATACCGCTCCGGCAGCTAAGAGAAAAATCAGGCATTCCAAGGCCGTTACGTCTTGGAGCATCGCCACGCCTTCATTGACAATCGGCCCATAGAATACGCGTTTGTACATCCATAACGTATACGCAGCACCAATCACTAAGGTCGAAGAAGCAAAAATCGCGACCCAAACGCTGGCTTTAAAGCTGCTTAAAATCACTAAAAACTCACCGACGAATCCAGATGTTCCTGGTAAACCGACATTCGATAAAGCAAATACCATGAAGAAAGCGGCAAAAATAGGCATGGGTCTAGCGATGCCGCCGAAATGGGAAATTAATCGCGTGTGTAAGCGTTCGTACAGCATACCAAAACTTAAGAACATAGCGCCGGAGCCGAAGGCATGTGACACCATTTGCAATAATGCACCATCTAAACTCGTGCTGGCTGCTTGCATATTGCCGGTTCTTTCGACGATCACGTAAATCATAAAACAGCCTAGGGTGACAAAACCCATGTGGGCAACGGAAGAGTAGGCAATCAGCTTTTTCATGTCGGTTTGGGCGATCGCAATCAAGCCAATATAAACAATGGCAATTAAGGAGAGTACGATCATCAGCCAACATAAGGCATGGCAGGCATCCGGGGTGATGGGCAAGCTAAAGCGCAGAAAGCCGTAAGCACCCATCTTTAACATCAATGCCGCTAATACCACAGAACCTCCGGCTGGTGCCTCGGTGTGCGCGTCGGGCAACCAGGTGTGGACTGGCCACATGGGGATTTTGACGGCGAAGGCTAGTAGGAAGGCAATGAAGATAAAAATCTGTTCTCGCATCGATAAGGGGGCAGCGTATAAGTCGAGAATGTTAAAGCTTCGCACTTTGACTCGTAAATATAAGAACGCCACTAACATCAGCGCTGAACCTAAAAAGGTAAATAGGAAAAATTTAATGGCGGCGTAGCTGCGATTGTCACTGCCCCAAATACCAATGCTCAGGTACATGGGAATCAACATCCCTTCCCAGAAGATGTAAAACAGCAGGGAGTCCATGGCTGCGAATACGCCAATGACCATGCCTTGCATGATGAGAAAGGTAGCCAGGTATTGCGAGACTTTGGTGTGTACGGTTTCCCAGGAGCCTAAAATAACGAGTAATGTGGTGAATACCGTTAGTAGTAATAAGGGTAGAGAAATGCCATCGACGCCCAGTGAGTAATGTATGCCGTAGGCGGGAATCCAATTCAGACTTTCAGTGAATTGCATGGCGTAGGTGTGGGTGTTAAAACGCATGCATAGCACGACGCTGATCGCGACATTGAGTAATGCGAAAAATAGCGCAGTAAAACGACCGCGACTGACGTGGCGATCATTACCTAATAGTAATACGATCACCCCACCGATCACGGGGAGCCAGATTAATAAACTCAATAACGGCCAATTTGAAAACATGTATTTTCCTGCGTATTCTAATCTTTGCTGTAACTCGTCACGTCATCAACTCCCCAGCGCTCCACGTCATCTCAACGCTCCACGTCATCTCAACGCTCCACGTCATCCCGAGCGCAGCGAGGGACCTCCTAAATGTGGCACATCATCCCGAGCGTAGCACCCCGAGCGTAGCACGTCATCCCGAGCGTAGCACGTCATCCCGAGCGTAGCGAGGGATCTCCACTAATGCATGCCACGTTCAGGAGGTCCCTCGCTACGCTCGGGATGACGTAGAGCGCTGAGATGACGGGGGGAGTTAAATCATCCAAATTAAAAAAACGACCAATCCTAATAGCATTGCTAGCGCATAATGGTAAATATAACCGGATTGTAGACGTCGTAACACCGCGGAGAGGCGGGAAATTTCCCGACCAGAACCATCCACTAGCACACCATCAATGAATTTAACATCACCAAATTCAAAAAAGAAATAACTGAGCCGACGCACACCGCGAACAAATACCAATTGATACAAGGCATCAAAACCGTATTTATGAACCAAAATAAAATACAGCCAATGCCATCGTTGCTTCAGCACCTCTGGCAATTTCGGAAACTGAATGTAACATAGCCATGCCACCAAAACACCCAACAACGAAAACCATAATGAAAAATGGGAGAACGCCTGAATCGTCGTCGCAAAAAGGCCGTGGTAATCTGAGAAGAAAACATGCTGCTGCGCAGTGTATACGGTATTGCCCAATAAAGAATTGGTATTATAAAGCATGGGTGCTACCAACAAGATACCCAATAACATCGAGGGAATAGCCAATAGTATTAACGGAATAATCACCACCGACTGCGGCTCATGGATAGGATGCTGTGGTGATGGTTTCATGCGCTCTGAGCCATGAAATGTTAAAAAGAAGGCTCGGAAAATATAGAGAGCCGTCACAAACGCACCCAGCAATAAACAGTAGTACGCAAAAGTTGCACCTGGAATATGAGCCATATGCACGGCATCAATAATGGCATCTTTAGAATAAAAACCAGCAAACGGTGGAATCGCGGCTAATGCTAAGGCCCCGATCAAAAACATCATATAGGTAATGGGTAAATGTCGGCGCAGCCCACCCATCTTGCGCATATCTTGCTCGTGATGCAACGCAATAATGACTGAACCTGCTGCTAAAAAGAGCAAGGCTTTAAAGGCGGCATGCGTCACCAAATGGAAAATACCCGCTGAAAAGGCCGATACGCCATTAGCAGCCATCATATAGCCCAGTTGCGACATGGTGGAATAAGCAATGACTCGCTTAATATCCGTTTGCACTAACGCCACAATACCTAAAAATAAGGCGCCGATAGCACCGATCACTAACACCAGGCTTAAAGACACTGTTGAAAGCTCGTATAACGGTGATAATCGGACGACCATATAAACGCCGGCGGTCACCATAGTGGCGGCATGGATTAACGCCGAAATCGGAGTCGGGCCTTCCATGGATTCGGGTAACCAGACGTGTAAAGGCACCTGCGCGGATTTTCCCATTGCGCCAATAAATAATAAAATGCAAATTACTGTTATGACAGAAGCATGGCTAATTGGCCAGAAATCCATCGTCAAGTTCGCCATAGCCGGCGCTTGTCGAAACACATCGTCGTAATTGAGTGAACCAAAAAAAGCAAAAATAGCTGCTATGCCGAGAATAAAACCAAAATCGCCGACTCGATTGACTATAAATGCTTTTAAGCCACCTTGAGCTGCGGATTCGCGTTGATACCAAAAGCCGATTAATAAATAAGAGACTAATCCCACCCCTTCCCAGCCAAAGAACAACAGCAAAAAGTTGTCGGCAGTGACTAACATCAACATGAAAAAAGTAAACAACGACATATAGGAAAAGAAGCGTTGATAGCCGGGGTCTTCTTCCATATAGCCAATGCTGTAAATATGAACCAGTAACGACACAAAAGTGACAGTGACCATCATCACCGCCGTTAGGCGATCCAATAGCAAACCCACATTTAGTGTTAACGAACCAGTAATACCCCAGGTATAAAAGATTTCATGGACAGCGGGTTCGCCTTGCATGATCAACTGAACAGCAATAAAACAAGAGCCGATAAATGACAGCGCGACAGCAATAATAGTCACCCAGTGTGCACCTTTGCGACCGATCCAATGCCCAGCGACGCCGGCGATGGTAGACGCCAGTAATGGCGCCAATAGAATCAGCAGTGATACAAAGCGAAAACTATCCAGCACAATTTAACCCTTTAGCGAATGCAAACTGTCGACCTGAATGCTGCCTCGATTGCGATATACCAATACCAGCAATGCAAGGCCTATGGCCGATTCAGCTGCAGCTACCGTTAAAATAAAAAAGACAAACACTTGACCGCTTGTGTTTTGCATATACTGAGAAAAAGCCACCAAATTGGTATTAACCGCTAATAAAATCAGCTCGATACACATTAATATCACAATTAGGTTTTTACGATTTAAGACAATACCTGCCATACCCAGTACAAACACAATGCCGGCAACAATTAAATAATTTTCCAGTGGTATCATGTATTTTATACCTTCATTTCACTAAGCGAAGACGATCTTTCGGTTGCACCGCCACTTGTTCCGCAATGCGCTGCGATTTGCTGTTCTTCTTTTTACTGCGGATGGTCAAACTAATGGCGGCGACAATGGCCACTAGCAATAATACCGCGGCCAACTCAAAGGGATACACGTATTGAGTGTACAATACGGAACCGAGCTGCTGAACATTACTGTAATTGGCTGGTTGGCTTACCCAGTGATAAGCGGCCGACGAAAAATAGCGCGGCTGCAAAACGTATAGCATGGCGAATAATAAAATCAGCACCAATAAAATACCAAATGGCAAATAGCGAACCCAGCCTTGGTGGCGCGGTGCGATGTCGAGATTTAACATCATGACCACGAATAAGAATAAGGTCATGACCGCGCCCACATATACAAAAATAAGCACTAACGCTAAAAATTCCGCTTGTAATAGCATCCATAGCACGGCGCTGGCAAAAAAACCCAGTACCAAAAATAAAACGCCGCGAACAGGGTGGCGTGAGGTGATGACCATCCAGGCCGAGAAAATTAATACCGCGGAAAAGAAATAAAATACGATGTTAGGGATTAAATTTTCAATAGCCATAATTAACGATACTTCTCATCTTCGGAGCGATCGGCAGCAATTTCAGCTTCGTAACGATCACCAATCGCCAGTAATTTTTCTTTGGGGATGATATTCTCCCCTCTTTCTTCCTGATGGTAATGCATCTCTCGCGTCAGCACGATGGCATCGACCGGACAGGCTTCTTCACAAAAACCACAGTTGATGCATTTGAAGGCATCGATTTCATATTTGGTCGTTCGGCGCGACCCATCGGGCCGCGGTTCTGCTTCAATGGTAATGGCTAATGCCGGGCACACGGCCTCGCATAGTTTACAGGCAATGCAACGTTCTTCCCCATTAGGGTAACGACGCAGCGCTAACATGCCACGAAATCGCGGTGACGTCGGTGTTTCTTCTTCTGGGTATTGGATGGTGGTTTTTTTCTTGAAGAAATAACGCAGAGTGACCATCAAACCTTGAAACAGTTCGAGTAATAGGAAACGATTTAGGTTACGGCGCAAAAAATTCATGATGCAAACCAAGGTCCCAAGTGAAATTGTACTGCAAACCCAATCAACACGACCCAGACTAAGGTCACCGGAATTAATACTTTCCAGCCCAGATACATGATTTGGTCGTAACGAAAACGGGGGAAAGTGGCTCTGATCCACAGGTACATATATAAAAAGAAGCAAATCTTCAACAATAGCCAGGCAAAGCCCGGCACCCAAGCGAGTAAGGGCCCTAATACGGGTATACCTTGCACGGGGGAAAGCCAGCCACCTAAAAACAACAGGGAAGCCACCGTCGAAACCAAAATCATATTAGCATATTCTGCTAGAAAAAAGAGCGCAAAACCCATGCCCGAGTATTCGACATGAAAACCAGCGACGATTTCTGACTCCCCTTCCGATACGTCAAACGGCGCACGATTGGTTTCGGCCATGGCCGATATCCAATACACCACGAACAAGGGTAGTAATGGCAACCAATACCAGTGCCAGAATCCGCCGCTTTGGCGCATGACGATGTCTTGCAGGTTCATGCTGCTGGAGGCCATGAGTACACCGACCAGCGCAAAACCCATGGCGATTTCGTAAGAAATGGTTTGAGCGGACGCGCGTAAAGCGCCAAAAAATGCGTATTTAGAGTTGGAAGCCCAACCGCCGATGAGTACACCGTAGACGCCCAACGAGGTCATGGAGAAAATAAATAATAACCCGGCATTGATGTTGGCTAGTGCGTAACCTTCGCTGAACGGAATGACGGCCCAGGCGGCTAACGCCGGTGCAATCACCAACGTAGGGGCCAATAAGTATAAATAGCGATTGGCAGCCGTGGGTTGGATGACTTCTTTGATCAGTAGTTTAAATACATCGGCTATTGGCTGCGCCAGGCCGGCAAAACCGACGCGATTGGGACCGATTCGACCTTGGATATAACCAATGACTTTGCGTTCGATAAACGTGAGGTAGGCTACCGATGCTAAGAGGCAAACAACGACAACGGCTATTTTGATAATTATCCAAATAATAAGTAGTAAATCGTTTATCAAGACAAATCAGTCCTACTAAAAATAATGTAAAAATTCTTCCCCTTGTGGGCGTTATTGAATAATTCACAAAAAAAATCTCCTCCCCCTTGATGGGGGAGGGGATTTTTTTAAGGATATTTATAAAATTAGAGTAATTTCTCCAAATGCGGTGCCGAATCCGGCGGTGGCTGCTAATCCGGCGGGGATGGCTACTTGGCCTGGGGCGATACGGTGGTCGATGAGTAAAGGCAAGCTCAGTTTTTGATTTTGTTGCTTGACCATCACTTCAGTTCCCGAGGTCACATTCAATTGTTGCGCCACGGATGGGTGGACGCGCACCGTGCTTAGCTCAGGCGATAGGGTTGCTTGCAGGGAGTCAGCGTGTCTGACTACCGAGTCGACGCGATACATCGGCCATTCGGCTATACGATGCAACGCTGGCATTTTTTCTGCAGCAGGTAATTCCAACCATTCACTGGCTGGTGGCAACACCACCTGGTCTATTTGTTCTTTCAATTCATCACGCACTTGTTCCGATGTTACATAGTCAAAACCCGGTAATGCAAATAAATTTGCTAACACGCGTAGTATTTTCCAAGCGGGTTTTGCTTCTCCTAAAGGCAGCGCCGCGGCGTTGGTCGATTGCCAATGCCCTTCGCAATTCACATAGGTGGCTGCTGTTTCGGCAAAGACAGCCATGGGTAACAAGATATCGGCGTATTCTTCCATCGCTGGGTTTCGATAAGCTGAAATGGCAACGACGGTTTGCGCGGCTGATAAAGCCGTTAAAGCTGGGCCGGCGACAGCGGAATCCAGTTCAGGCTCGACTCCCACCAATACGTAAGCACGCAACGACTGCGTCAACATTTCCGAAGCGTTTAAACCCGCAGATGTTAACGATTGACCCGCTGCCAGGCGATGTGGAATCGCACCGGCCAGCCAATGGCCGGCAGCGTTGGCGCCGGTGGTAAAATAAGCGCTGCGTGATTGGCTGAGTTTGGCAATCGCTAGGCTCAAGGCACGTATCAAAGCGCCTTGCGGGTGATTAAGCGCGTAGGCACCCAACAACACGGCCGTGTTGGGATGCTGATTTAGCTTGTTAGCAATCGCAGTAGCAACCTCATCCACCTCAACAGCGGCAATGCACTGACGAATATCAGCAGGTAGTGTGGCTATCTCGGCCTGAGCAGCAGCGGCCTTATCCACCTCGACGGCGGCAGTGCCCTGACGAATATCAGCGGGTGGTGTGGTTATCTCGGTCTGAGACGATAACGCTTTCAGAATTTTTAATAACGACTGAATAAAGTCATCACCGGCGACGATGTATTTTGCAGTGAGCGCAAAATTCCCATCGTAATCGACCGGGTTCACGCAAAATGCCTGGCCGCCCTTTTTAATGGCTTTTCGCAAGCGCTGGTTGGCGATGGGCTGTTCACGGCGTAAATCCGAACCAATCAGCAAGACAGCGTCCAAATTTTCTAACTCGGCGATGCTTAATTCAAATCGTGGCAACGCTGCTTCGGCGTGTTGGTCACGAAAATCCATTTGCTGCAAACGGTGATCGATGTTGTGACACCCCAAGCCGCGCATCAATTTCTGCAATAAATACCCTTCTTCCAAGGTCGCGCTAGGTGAAATCAACGCGCCCAGCATTTGTGGGCCTGATTCGCTAAGCACACGTTGTAACCGTTGGGATGCTTCTTCTAAGGCCACTTCCCAGCTCACTGCTTGCCATTGGCCATCGCGTTTCACCCATGGTTGGGTGAGGCGGGCTGGGCTGTATATGCCTTCGTAACTGTAACGATCACGGTCTGAAAGCCAGACTTCATTGATAGGCTCGTATTCTCGCGGCACTACTCGCATGACGTGTCGTTCTGTGCTGTATTCTTCGCCACGGGTATGGAGGTAGGTATGCGAACCTAGGCAATCATGAGGGGCGAGGCTGGGATGTTGGCGCATTTCCCAGGCACTGGCGGTGAAACGATAGGGTTTGGAAGTCAGTGCGCCCACCGGGCAAACATCGATGACATTACCTGATAATTCGGACTGTAATGCATGTTGGATGTAGGTACCGATTTCCATGTCCTCGCCACGATCAGTGGCGCCCAATTCGCGCATGCCAGCAATTTCATCACCAAAGCGGACGCAGCGGGTGCATTGGATGCAACGGGTCATTTCGGAAGAGACTAAGGGACCTAAGTCTTTATCTTTGACTGAACGTTTGGGTTGCTGATAGCGGGAGAGGCCGCGGCCGTAGCCCATGGATAAATCTTGTAGTTCGCATTCACCGCCTTGGTCGCAAATCGGGCAATCTAAGGGGTGATTAATGAGCAGGAATTCCATGACGGCTTTTTGCGAGAACAAGGCTTTTTCGGAACGGGTGAAGATTTTCATGCCGGGTGCGATGGGGGTGGCGCAGGCGGGTAAGGTTTTGGGTGCTTTTTCGACTTCGACGAAACACATGCGGCAGTTGGCGGCGATGGAAAGTTTTTCATGATAACAAAAGCGGGGGATGTAGATGCCGGCTTCGTCAGCGACTTGAATAATCATGTCACCCGGTTGAGCCGTTAATTTATTACCGTCAATTTCGATTTCGATCATAAGTGGTCCACACATACACTTTTTATGCTTAATATGATACTCAAACTCATCCGAAAAATATTTTAACATACCGGCTACGGGCCAGGCGGCGGCGTCGCCAAAGGCGCAGATGGTGCGGCCTTCGATATTTTTGGCGATGGATTCCAGATTTCTGCACATCACCTGGATCGCCGTGACCTTCTTCGATACGCCTCACCAAGCGCATAAGCCAACCAGTGCCTTCGCGACATGGCGTGCATTGACCACAAGATTCTTCTTTATAAAAGTCGAAATATTCTAACAACGCTTTCACCATGCAGATGGTTTCATCCATCACAATCACAGCGGCGGTGCCTAGCATTGAACCGGCTTGCACTAAGCGTATCATAATCCATGATGGTCTTCATCAATCACGTCCGCTGGCAAAACTTTCATGGAAGTGCCGCCTGGAATAACCGCTTTTAATTGATGCCCATTCGCGCACGCCACCGGCTATTGCTAATAATTCTGTAAAAGGAATGCCCAACGGAACTTCAAAATTTCCCGGTTTATTGACATGACCGCTGACACAAAAAATCTTTACGCCGCCATTATTCGGCTGTCCCTAATTCTAAAAACCAATCGCCGCCTTTTTCTAAAATCACCGGCACCGAAGCAAAGGTTTCCGTATTATTCACGGTGGTGGGTTTGCCATATAAACCATAAGTTGGCGGGAAACGGTGGTTTAAAACGTGGAAAGCCTTTTTTGCCTTCCAAGGATTCCAATAACGCGGTTTCTTCACCGCAAATATAAGCGCCGGCGCCCAATATGATTGTAAAGTTCAAAATCAACTCCAGAACCTAAAATATTTTTGCCCAATAACCCGGCTTCGCGCGCTTCTTCCAGGCCTGTTCACATCGATGAAATGGCTCCCAAAATTCGCCGCGCAAATAGTTATAACCTACGGTAGCGCCCATGACATAACCGGCAATGGCCATACCTTCGATCACTTGATGCGGATTAAATCGCAAAATGTCTCGATCTTTACAAGTACCTGGTTCACCTTCATCGGAATTACATACCACATATTTTTGACCGGGTGCATCGCGTTTGATAAAACTCCATTTCAAACCCGTGGGAAACCGGCGCCGCCACGCCCGCGTAAAGCGGATTTTTTGAATTCTTCGATAATTATTTCCGGTGGCGTTTTTTCGCGGAGAATTTTTCGCCATTGCGCATAACCACCAATACTTTCATAGGTAGCTAAGGTCCATGGCTTTTCTAAATGCAAGCTGCGAAAACAAACCTGATCTAGCCATTGGCTGCCCTCCTTCAATGGCGAAGATTCGCCAACAGCTCATCAACTTTTTCAAGTGTTAAATTTTCGTAATATTGCTGATCATCGATTTGCAACATCGGCGCACTACACAGGCAGCCAAACATTCCACTTCTTTGAAAGTAAACATGCCATCGGCTGTGGTTTCACCAGCTTAATCCCTAACTTTGTTTCTAAATGATCAATAATTTTTTCCGAGCCACGCAGATACAAGAAATATTATTGCAAACCGCAATTTTATGACTTGCCGACGGGCTTTAAATCATACATGCTGTAAAAGTGGCGACTTCATAAACGGCAATTTTCGGTAAATCCAGATAATCTGCCACGGCATTCAATAATTCTATCGATAACCAGCCACTATTTTGTTTTTGCACTAAACGTCAAGGCTGGTAATAAGGCCGACTGTTTGCGTTCGGGGGGAAATTTTCTGATCCAGGCATCGATTTCTGACGCGTTTCGGGCTGAATTAAAGATTCCATCACACCACTCATCGATCGATTTCCCCAAACACAATATCTATACTGGACAAAATAGCGACCACATCTGCAATCATATGACCGCGACACATTTCATCCATAGCTGCCAAATGGGGAAATCCAGCGGCGCGAATTTTCACCCGATAAGGTTTATTGGCGCCATCGGAAATTAAATAAATGCCAAATTCACCTTTAGGATGCTCAACGGCCGCATAGACTTCCCTGGCGGCAAGCAATAACCTTCGGTAAATAATTTAAAATGATGAATCAATGCTTCCATATCTTCTTTCATTTCCACACGTTTCGGCGGGACAACTTTATCATCGTTAATACATCACCGGCCCAGGATTTTTATGCAGCCAATCCACACATTGTTGAATAATATGATTCGATTGGCGCATTTCCTCCATGCGCACCAAATAACGATCATAGCAATCGCCAACTTTACCAATGGGAATATCAAAATCTAATTGATCGTAAACACATAAGGTTGTTTTTTACGTAAATCCCAGTCCACGCCTGAACCACGCAACATCGGCCCAGTAAATCCTAATTGCAACGCGCGCTCCGGCGAAACCACACCAATACCACGGTGCGTTGTTTCCAGATGCGATTTTCCGTCAGAAGGTTTCATATTCATCGACGCAGTTTCGGGAAGCGTTCGGTAAAATCCCAAATAAAATCCAAGAGCGAACCGTGACGATTTGCATTTAACTCCGCCATATTGTCTTTTGGATTGCGCCACGGTGATGGTTTATATTGCGGCATTTTATCGGGCAAATCGCGATAAACTCCGCCAGGGCGATAATAAGTGGCATGCATACGTGCACCCGAAACCGCTTCATAACAATCCATTAAATCTTCTCGTTCCCGAAAACAATACAGAAACACCGTCATCGCGCCAATATCTAAAGCATGGGCGCCTAACCACAATAAATGATTTAAAATGCGCGTGATTTCATCGAACATGACGCGAATATATTGCGCGCGCACTGGGGGGTTAATGCCCAATAATTTTTCGATCGCCAATGACATAGCCATGTTCATTGCACATCATGGAAACATAATCTAGTCTATCCATATAACCAATGCTTTGATTATATGGCTTGGTTTCCGCTAATTTTTCAGTGGCGCGATGCAATAAACCAATATGGGGATCGGCATGTTCCATCGACTTCACCATCCAGTTCCAAAATCAATGCGCAAAACACCATGCGCTGCAGGATGCTGCGGGCCAAAATTTAAGGTGTAATTATGTATTTCAGCCATTATCAATCCTTCTTCATTTCGGCTTTGGAATAACGAGGATCGGTGCGAATCACTTTCGGCACTAAGGTGCGGGGTTGAATGCTGACCGGCTCATAAACGCACGCGTGCAAGTGGCATCATAACGCATTTCCACTTGACCAATTAAGGGGAAATCTTTTCGAAATGGATGTCCGATAAATCCATAATCGGTTAGAATGCGGCGTAAATCTGGATGGCCATTGAAATAAAATGCCAAATAGATCGAAAGCTTCACGTTCATACCAATTGGCTGCGTCCCAAATACTGATAACGGAATCGATGATGGGCGGATCATTTTCAGCGAATACGCGTAAACGTAGCCGTTGATTATGCGCTAAGGATAACAAATGATAAACAATGCAAAGCGCGGCTTATCCCATGGCTATGCGGTTGTTGTGCTCCGGTCGCATCTACCGCACGGCTGAAGCCGGTCAAGGTTGTTTTTTCTGTTTGCCATTCGCGATACGCCGTAATCTAAATAATCGACTCCGCAGATATCGACCAATAATCGAAAATTGCAAACTCAGGTTCATCGCGTAAAACTTCGGCAAACGGATAATAAGTTAGCCGCCGGCACTTCCAGGGTTAACTCATCCAAGGCCAGTTGATAGCTGCTGATTTGATCGCCAAAATAATTGTTGAACATGGGTCGCTAAGTTCTGTACATTGTTCATGACTATCTCAACCCCTTACGATTGACGTTTTGTCGGCGAATTTTATTTTGTAGTTGAATGATGCCGTAAACCAATGCTTCAGCTGTAGGGGGCATCCTGGCACATAAATATCGACAGGCACAATGCGATCACAGCCGCGCACCACCGAATACGAATAATGATAATAACCGCCGCCATTCGCACAAGAACCCATGGAAATCACCCAGCGGGGTTCTGCCATTTGGTCGTAGACTTTACGCAGTGCCGGCGCCATTTTATTGCACAAAGTGCCAGCGACAATCATCACATCGGATTGTCTAGGGCTGGGGCGAACACTGAACCAAAGCGATCTAAATCATAACGTGAAGCAGCGGCATGCATCATTTCAACTGCACAACAGGCCAAACCAAAAGACATGGGCCATAAAGAGCCGGCTCGTGCCCAATTCGTTAATTTTTCCAGGGAGGTGGTGAAGAAACCTGGGTATTCGGCTTCGACAATTTGATTGTATTCTGGCTGCACTATTCCCATTCCAAAGCCCCTTTTTTCCACTCATAAATAAAACCCACGACTAAAATCGCCAAGAATATCAGCATGGCATAGAAACCAAAGTGGCCAATTTTATGTAATACCACTGCCCATGGAAATAGAAACGCGGTTTCTAAATCAAAAATAATAAATAAAATGGCGACCAGATAGAAGCGAACGTCGAAAGGCAGACGCGTGTCTTGGAAGGGATCAAATCCGCATTCGTACGGGGAGTTTTTTTCAGGATAGGGTCGACGTGGGCCTAAGATAAAGCCCATCAGTAATGGCGCGACACCAAAAAAAACGCCGATGACAATAAAAATGAGCACCGGCAAATAGTTTTGAAGCATGTATAACCCCGATATTGAATGGATCGCTCCGTCGGTTTTCTTATAAATGGTGCCGAAGGTCGGACTCGAACCGACACGGCTTTCGCCACTGCCCCCTCAAGACAGCGTGTCTACCAGTTCCACCACTCCGGCTTTTTTATTTCTTCACCTCTCCTTGAGGCGTTGTTTCTTGGTTTGCATTCGGGTTGGGTTGGTTGACCGGAATACTATTGTTTTGGCCGCCGACGTTGGTTGGGATGTTTTGCGTAGGTTGGCTGCGAAACATCAACGGGTTGGCTTGAGCGGCTTCTTTACTGACTATAAAACTCAATAGCGCGCTGGTAATAAAAAACAGCAATGCAAACACACCGGTTATTTTCACTAAAAACGGGGTTGCGCCTTGACTGCCAAACATCGTGCCGGAGGCACCACCAAAACTTGCACCCATATCCGCGCCTTTTCCTTGTTGCACTAACACCAAAGCGATAATCGCCAGAGCAATGAGTACGTGTAAAATTCCGATTATTTGTTGCATGATTGAGCAATTTCCAAAAATTCATCTGCGTTGAGGGAAGCGCCACCGATTAAACCACCGTCAATATCCGGCATAGCGAATAAGGCAGCTGCGCTATCGCGTTTAACGCTGCCACCATACAAGATTCTAAGACTTTCAGCAACTTCTTTGTCATGTTCAGCCACCCACGACCGTATTTGGGCGTGAACCTCTTGTGCCACTTCGGGTGCTGCGGTTAAGCCAGTGCCAATCGCCCACACCGGTTCATAGGCGATCACTGCCTTACTTAAACCGGACATTCCTTCCGGCGAAAGAAAAATTGGATCCAGCTGCCCACGCAGCACCGCAGCGGTATCGCCATTTTGTCGTTGTTGCAAGGTTTCACCGATGCAGACCACTGGACTCAGGCCGGCCTGTAGTGCTGCTTGGTATTTAGCGGCGACGATTTCATTTGTTTCACCAAATAAATTTCTGCGTTCCGAATGCCCTACTAAAACATATCGACAAGCAAATTCCTTTAGCATGGCGCCAGAAATTTCACCGGTAAACGCCCCTGAGGGTTCACTACATAAATTTTGACCGCCCCAAGCAATGATCGTGTTTTCCAGCAATTCCTGCGTTTGCGGTAAAAATACAAACGGTGGAAAGACGGCCAGGTCGGCGGTGAGACCGGCGCTATTTTTTTTTAACGAGAGCAGCAGGTCGTTTATGCTGGCCTGACTGCCATTCATTTTCCAATTACCGGCGATTAAAGGTTTTCTCATGATTTTTCTTTTTTAGTGAGTTTGTGTGGTATGAAAAGCTTTGCTGACAGCGAAGGCTAATTCTTTGGCGAGGGTGTCGACCTGCGCACCATCCTCACCTTCGACCATAACTCGTATCAGCGGCTCAGTCCCGGAAGCACGTAACAGGATTCGACCGGTATTACCCAAGGTTTGTTCCGCTTGTTTCACCAGTCGTTGGATCGTCGGTTCATCCTCTAGAGAAACCGGATGTGATACGGGAACATTGATTAATACTTGTGGCAATTTATTCATATTCGCTTTCAATTCGTGCAATGGTTTCCCCGTTTCCAACATCACGCGTACGACTTGCAATGCAGAAATAATGCCATCGCCGGTGGTGGTTAAACCTAAATTGACGATATGGCCCGAAGGCTCCCCTCCCAATGTCCAACCGGCTTTTTTTAATTCCTCCATCACGTAACGGTCACCGACTGCTGCCCGAAGGAAATCGATATTGAGGCGCTTCATGGCTTGCTCAAAGCCATAATTGCTCATGACCGTACCGACGATGCCGCCCAATAAGTGATTTTTCTTTTTATAGTCGCAGGCCATGATAAATAATAATTCATCGCCATCGACAATTTCACCCTTATGGTCAACCATGATGACTCTATCGCCATCGCCATCAAAGGCAATGCCCAAGTCCGCGTTTTCGGCTAGTACTTGTTGCCGCAATATTTCAGGGTTGGTAGAGCCGCAATTTTCATTGATATTTAAACCATTCGGTTGCGTGGCACGGCTGATGACCCTGGCACCCAATTCTCGAAAGACGGGCGGGGCCACATGGTAGGTTGCTCCATTGGCGCAATCCACGACGATGGTCAGCCCTTTCAAACTCAAACCATAGGGCACGGTGCTTTTGCAGAATTCGATGTAGCGGCCGGCTGCGTCTTCGATACGCACGGCTTTGCCTAGTTTGGCCGAATCGACGGTGACCATGGGTTGTTCCAGCTGTTGCTCTATGGCTTGCTCCATGGCGACGGGGATTTTTACACCATCGATAGAGAAAAATTTGATGCCGTTATCGGCGTATAAATTGTGAGAGGCACTGATGACGATACCCGCTTGGGCTCGGAATGTGCGAGTGAGATAGGCGATAGCCGGTGTGGGCATGGGGCCGAGTAAGTGAATGTCGATACCGGCAGCGGATAGCCCTGCTTCTAACACGGATTCCAACATGTAGCCGGAAATGCGGGTGTCTTTTCCGATTAGCACTTGGCCGCCATTGCCACGACCTAACACAACGCCGGCCGCCCAACCCAGCTTGAGGATAAACTCGGGGTTTATTAACGAAGCACCGACTTGGCCGCGTATCCCATCAGTGCCAAAATATTTACGTTGTAATGACATTATTAACTAACTCTTTATATTAAAAAAAGACCCTTCGATCCGCTATATCTCCTTCTCCCACAAGGGGAGAAGGAGTTTTAGTCGGAGATGAAAATAAAAATTTTTAGGATTCTTCGATGGCGGCGACCATTTTTAGGGCCTGTACCGTCGGTTTCACATCATGAGCGCGAATGATAGCAGCACCGCGTTGAACTGCAAGCACTGTCGCTGCAATACTGCCTGGTAATCGTTCAGAGACAGGCAAATCTAACAGTTCACCAATGAAGGTTTTGCGCGATACGCCAATGAGTATGGGCGCCTGCAAAGCTTTAAATTCATCTAAACGAGCCAATAATTGCAAATTCTGTGCCAAATTCTTACCAAAATTGCCGTGACCGATACCCGGGTCGACGACGATGCGATCGCGGCTAATGCCCGCTTTGATGCAGGCTTCCACACGCTGTTGCAAAAAAGAACGTATGGGGCTGACCGGATCATCAGCCAACGTATCGTCAGTGGCTTCAGCGGGCTTGCCAGCGGGATAAAGCATGTGCATCAAGCAAACCGCTGCCTGACTGTTTGCCACCACGGCTAGGCTTTCTGGATTCTGCAAGGCACGAACGTCATTGATAAAATGCACCCCCAGGGCAATGGCTTCGCGCATCACTTCCGGTTTGCTGGTATCGATGGAGAGCGGAATAGGTAGTTCATGACGAAGCGCTTCAATAACCGGCATGACCCGGTCGAGTTCTTCCTGAAGCGAAACGACGGGGTGAACGCCTGGGTTAGTGGGCTCACCGCCAATGTCAATAATCGCTGCGCCATCCTTCCATAGCTGTATCGCATGACGTATGGCTTGTTCTTTATCGAGATGGCGGCCCGTCTCCGCAAAAGAATTCGGCGTCACATTGACTATGCCCATCACCTGTGGGCGGGTGATGTCGAGTTTTTTACCCGCGCAATTTACTTCATTCACAAATTACTCTACTTATCGTTCTTAGGCTCAACCTGGCTCCTAGCCTCCTCCGGGTTCTTAAGCTCATCCGGATTCTTAGGTTCCTCGTTGCTACTGGTCTCTTTGCTAATATCCGACAACTCTTTTACCTCAATGGTATGGGTTTCTTCGTTCCAATCCTTCGGTGGTCGCGCAGGCTTACCGGACATGACGTCTTTAATTTGCGTCTCATCGATGGTCTCGTATTTGATCAGCGCTTCCGCCATCAAATGCAGGGTCGGCGTATTTTCTTGCAGTATGCGACGCGCATTTTGATAGTTTCTGTCGATAATGACTCGAATTTCCTCATCGATCACCAAGGCCGTCGCTTCGGATACTTCATTACGCTTAGTCATGGCGCGGCCTAGAAAAACCTCGCCTTCCTCTTCGCCATAGGTTAAAGGGCCCAATTTATCGGATAACCCCCATTTGGTCACCATGTTGCGAGCAATTTCCGTGGCGCGCTCGATATCGTTGGAGGCGCCAGTAGTCACATGATCCAAGCCAAAAATCATCTCTTCGGCAAGCCGTCCGCCGAATAAACTGGCGATTTGACTTTCTAAGCGTCGGCGAGAAAAGCTGTAGCGATCTTCTTCCGGTAAGAACATGGTGACGCCCAGGGCACGGCCGCGTGGAATAATGCTGACCTTATAAACAGGATCGTGATCGGGAACGGTTAGACCGACAATGGCGTGGCCGGCTTCGTGGTAGGCTGTCAATTTTTTCTGCGCTTCGGTCATGACCATGGAGCGACGCTCAGCGCCCATCATGATTTTATCTTTCGCTCGTTCAAATTCTTCCATATTGACGAGCTTGCGGTTATCACGGGCTGCAAACAAGGCGGCTTCGTTCACCAAATTGGCTAAGTCAGCGCCCGAAAATCCCGGAGTTCCCCTGGCGATAGCGGCCGGTTTCACATCCTCGGCCAACGGCACTTTCTTCATATGCACAACTAGAATTTGCTCACGACCTCGGATATCGGGTAAGGGCACCACGACTTGGCGATCGAATCGGCCGGGCCGCAATAAAGCCGGGTCTAACACATCCGGACGGTTGGTGGCCGCCATGACTATTACCCCTTCCTTGCCTTCAAAACCGTCCATTTCTACCAATAATTGGTTAAGGGTTTGTTCTCGCTCATCATGCCCGCCGCCCAAGCCAGCGCCGCGATGGCGACCAACGGCATCAATTTCGTCGATAAAAATAATGCACGGTGCATGTTTTTTGGCTTGATCGAACATATCGCGCACCCGCGATGCGCCGACGCCCACAAACATTTCCACAAAATCGGAACCTGAAATCGTAAAAAATGGGACTTTGGCTTCACCTGCCACGGCTTTGGCTAATAAGGTTTTACCAGTTCCGGGTGCGCCCACCAACAACACACCGCACGGAATTTTGCCGCCTAGCTTTTGGAATTTACCGGGGTCTTTAAGGAATTCCACGAGCTCTTGTACTTCCTCTTTCGCTTCGCTGACGCCGGCAACATCGGCAAACGTCACTTTGACTTGATCTTCATTGAGCATGCGTGCGCGGCTGCGCCCAAACGACATCGGCCCACCGCGGCCACTACCGCCGCCTTGCATTTGTCGCATGAAAAATACCCAGACGCCAATTAATAACAGCATGGGGAACCAATTAATGAAAATTCGCATCAACAGCCCTTCTTGCTCCGGCGGTCTACCGGTGACGTTGACGCCTTTTTTAATTAATTCGCCGATGAGGTATTGATCGTTTGCCATCGGCATGTAGGTGGTAAAGTGCGAGTTGTTGCGGGTGGTGCCTTCAATCGATTGATCGGCGATGGTGACACTGGAGACGTTGCCCTGCTCTACGGATTGCAAAAATTGCGAATAGGTTAACTTGTCACCCGCTTCTTTTCGGGTGCCAAAATTGCTGAAAATGATAACCAAAATAACGCCAATGATAATCCATAACAATAAATTCTTCGCCATATTTACAGCCCATTGAATGTGAATCGCCGCCCTTGGGCGGGAGTTATTGGTTAAAACCCATCCCTACAAAATAGATTTCATTGGAACGCGATCGTGAGGCTTTGGGTTTACGGATTTTAACGTGAGAGAAAAATTTTCGTAATTCTTTGAGAAATTCATCGGATCCACAACCCTGAAAAACTTTCACCAGGAAATGACCTCCTGGCTTTAATACTTGTATAGCCAATGCCAAGGCCAGCTCGGCCAGGTGCATGGAACGTGGTTGGTCTATAGCCCCTACACCACTCATATTGGGTGCCATATCAGACATTACAAGGTCAATGGGGCAATTGTCAATGCAGGTTAATAATTGCGATAAGGTTTGTTCTTCGCTGAAATCACCCTGAATAAACTCCACTCCGGTGACAGGCTCCATTGGTAAAATATCCACCGCGATCACCCTGCCCTTCTCCCCTAAGCGCTTTTTTGCCGCCATCGCCCAGCTACCTGGGGTAGCGCCCAGATCGACCACCTGCATGCCTGGCTGTAATAATTGCTTATCTTTCTCCACGATTTCCAGCAGTTTAAAGGCGGCACGGGATCGGTAACCCAGCTGTTTGGCCTGCTTGACGTAAAAATCATTGGCGTGCTCACAAAGCCAGCGGGCACTACTGTTGGATCGTTTCATCGCGAATTTCTTTCGGGTTGTACGCAGTCATTATTGGCAAGTATACTGTTAATCTAGCGTATAACTCAATCGGGAGAGCAAGCCTAGATGATAGCTATGGATGTTGCCACTATTTGGAGTGGCCTGGTCAGCCTCGTGACGCTTACCCTGTTAGAGGTCGTGTTGGGGGTTGATAATTTGGTGTTCATCAGCATTGTGAGCAGTCGTTTACCTGTGGAACAGCAAAAAATAGCCAGACGCTTGGGTCTGTTGCTGGCATTGGTGACCCGCCTGCTCTTATTGGCCGGGGTGGTCTGGATCATTGGCCTGCAAAGGCCTTTTCTTTTTATCGGGGAATGGGCGCTCTCCGCCCGAGATTTGTTTATGCTGGCGGGCGGGGCTTTTCTGGTTTTTAAGGGCACTGTCGAAATTCATACTGAATTTGAACCGACTCATACCGATAAACGGCTGCGTAAATTAGCCGGCCTGCCTGCCACTATTATACAAATTGGCCTGTTTGATATTATTTTTTCACTGGACAGCGTGTTAACCGCCATTGGTTTGACGCAACATTATTTTATTATGGCCATTGCCATCACCATTGCCATTATTGTCATGCTCGTCGCCAGCGAGCCCCTCAGCCGATTCGTTAACACCCACCCCACCGTAAAAATGCTGGCTTTGAGTTTTTTATTACTCATTGGTGTGGTGCTAATCGCCGACGGGCTCCATTTCCATATTCCGAGAGGCTATATTTATTTTGCCGTGTGCTATTCCCTGTTAGTGGAAGCTTTGAATAACCTGATACGCCGTAGAAGGAAGAAAACCTAATTCATTTTTAATAACGTGTCGATCCCATAGCCCAGGGGGACTTAACTTAATAATATTAAAATTCATCCCTTTCCTATTTGGAGTTTTATCATGGATAAAGTGTTAGATGAGAAAATGAATCGCATCCGCGCAACTGCAAAGGCTTATCAAGAGACTGAAAAAAAACTTAACCAGGAAATGGGTAAGTTGGAAGAATGGGCTAAAACAATTTATCATGCAAGCAATCAGCCATTACAAAAAAAGGATCCAGATCTACAAGATTACGAGCAAAAAATATCTAGGATTGGCAATCTTCTTCAAGAGGATCTATTAGTCAGCGAAGATCAGAAGCGATCAGTAGCAGAGTTAAAAATAAATAAAAAACCTTTATTACAGTTAGAGATAGTAACTGTTCCTAAGTACCAATATCCAACAAAAGTGTTGAGGGGATCGATTGCTATACTTCGGGGTCTTATGTACTTTGAGTATCGTATTAATCTTTGTCTTTTACAAAAAGGTTTATTACCCGTTGATAATGCCTTACGACTTTGCCTTGAACTTTACGTATCTCCATTAAGATTTAATCAGATTTTAAAAGTTACTCTTCGTAGATTCATGCTAGCTGCTAGAACTTATTTAGGTAAAAATTTTAAGCAGCAGCGAGATAGATATGGAAATATCATACCATTTGCTGAAGATTACCTTACTTTAAGAACAGAAGGCTTAAAAAAACTTCCTGAGCATAAATTTGAATATGGGAAACCGGAAATTTTACAGTTTTTATTCCAAGAAATTGTAGACACACAACCAGGCAGCCACGATACTATGCTAGAAAAACTAGTTAAGGCGGTTGATCATGCTGCGCGAGCACGAAAGTGCCACAGTGCTTATACTAAAGATCACTTTTTCAAGCGTCATGGTCGGGTCGGGAACATCATAGATAATCTTTTGAATGGTTTAATTGAAACTTCCGCAGTTGCTTCTCCTTTTAATGACGGAACATTTATGTATTATTTCAAAGTACACCCCGCAGCACCAACATTATTACCGACGTATTTAACAAGAGCCCAGTTTGAAGAATTTATAGCGTTTTTTGAGAACGACAATATACATTTTCTCCGTAAACTATCTTTAGCCAAGGAATGGAAATGGGATCTAGCGCCTTTCAAGAAAATTGCAACCGCGCCAGAATTAGAGACCTGCCGTCTTCCTGAAGATGTTAATGGTATTGTGCTTGATTACATGTATGGACCAACCGTTTTTTTTAAACAGCCGTCCTCTACTGCATCATCCAGTACAGATAGTGTTGCGAAAGAACCACAAAAAGGACATAGCCTGAGTTAACTACCCACGTCATCCCGAGCACCGCATGTCATGTATGACGTGGGTGCGCCCAGGTGACGTGATGAGTTACGTCGTTAGAAGGAAGAAGATCTAGCCCATTTTTAATGAAATGGCTACTTGCTCCACTTCTTGACCATCCTTTTGTGTTACCACCCTTACTTCTGGCGGTGGGGAAGCAACGGAGCTGCGCGAAGAAGAATTTCCTACAATAGGCGTTGCAGCAGGAGGGGTTCGTTTTTTCTCGTCAATCGTTTCAATTGCGCTATCCGCTCCAGCAGAGGGAATCTTAAATCCTTGCGCAAAGGCCTCATCTATTGCTTTTTCTCCTGCAATTTCCTTCAAGGCTTTTACAAATGATGTTTTTTGAAATTCATCTATTGATAAAACTGGGGGAGGAAAAACCGAAAAAAAACCCTGGTAATTAAGGGATTTTTTTGTTTTTGTTTGGCTTCTTTGTATACTTCGTTTGGTGGCTGCGCATATTCTGCAATCAATCTCTTCAAAACTTTAGGACAGGAGGGAAGAGAATCATCTAGAACATTCAATAACGGAGTATCTTCCAGCTGCTTATAAAGTGCAGCGATATAGGCATCGTGATATTCCAGCAAAATGTTGTCTTTATGAAACAAGTTTAATAAAAGCTGATTAGCCTCATCTGCCTTCTTTTCTTGCTCTTTTTATTTACCCCTCATCCGCCTTCGGCACCTTCTCCCACAAGGGGAGAAGGAGTTTTTTTCCTTAAGTTGACGCCTATGCCCACAAGGGGAGAAGGATATTTATTAAGATGTTCTCCTTAGGTTAACGCCTATGCCCACGAGGGGGAGAAGAAATCTTTTCTGCTTGTGTATAAACTGATGGCATGGATGCCGACGTTATTTATGGGTGATGATATGGATGAATTCTTGCCCCCCTTGGAGTACACGCTCCCAGGAGAAAATTAAAGAAAAATTAAAATTCATGACTTTAACATCAAAATCGTGTAATATCTAATTGAAAGAATGTATCGCATAAGGATGTTGCGTTGGTTGATCATCGTATTTATATTTTTAGTATGGGTTAATATTATGTGTGTAACAAAGGAGAGTTTACATGGTCAAGAAAATTTTTATTCCCGTCGTCATTTTACTATCTATTGGCTTCCAATCGATTTTCGCTAGCACTGTCACGCTTGTCAATCACTTTCCTCACTCTATCCAGTTCGTCGTCGTGAATAATAATTACACTCCTAATTTCAGTGAGCAATTCACATTAGGTCAAGGCGAGCAGGTTACGTCTGACGTACTGGTTTCGGGGCATGAATGCGACTCCTCTCCTTTCAATAGTCCTGCCACTTATTTCCAAGGTACTGTCGGTCATAACCAAGAACCACTGGATGTATTTTTCGGTGTCGAAAGGGGTTGTGGTCCGGCAAAAAATGCGGATTCGTTGGTGGATATTAGCGGTTTTAATGATACGGGAATTGCGTATTCTTGGAAAAATAACCGAGAGAATGCGATTGTTACTTTTTGCTTGCCCCAAATTTATAGGGCGAATGGCAATAAGTGTGATTAATTTTATCCCCTAGGAGCGCGGACGCTACCAGGGGATGAAAATTCCTTTGCTATTTATTTCGAGCGCGCTTGATAATGTTTAAACAGTATCTCGGCGATGCAGCAAGTGACTCGTTTGCCAGCGGGGATGTCTAAAAATTCATTGGGGCCGTGGGCATTGGAGTGCGGGCCTAATACGCCGGTGATGACGAATTGAGCGCGGGGGAATTTCTCACCCAACATATGCATAAACGGAATTGAGCCACCTTCACCCCAAGATATGGCTGGTTTACCGAAATAGGTTTGTGAGGCCTGTTGAATGGCATCTGCTAACCAATTTTGTAATAGCGGGGCGTTCCAACCGCTGGATTGTTTGGTGATGGTGAAACTGATCTTGGCGTGATACGGCGGGTTGGCTTCCAAGGTCTTTTTTAAGGCCTGCGCAGCACGTTGCGGGTCGCAACCAGGAGGTATGCGCAAAGATAGCATGGCTTGGGTTTGAGGGCGCAAGACATTGCCGGCATTTTGCAAGCTGGGAATGTTATCCACACCGGTAATTTCTAAAGCGGAACGCCAAGTTCGATTTAAAATCATTTCTTCCAGTGGCTCGTTCGTCGGTTTTGCATCTGCTATCCATGGGTACTCTTTCCAAACCTCGTCACCTAGTACTTCGCTGGTTTGTTTTACTTCTTTCACACGTTCCTTAGGAATATCGACGTGAAATTCATCTAACAATATTCGGCCGGTTTTTTCTTCTTCGACTCGGCTCAACAGTTCCCGTAGGATGCGAAAACTGGAAGGCACTACGCCGCCGGCAGCACCTGAGTGCACGCCTTCGGTTAAAATTTCTACGGATAAAACGCCCGCGATTAAGCCTCGCAAAGAGCAGGTGGTCCAAAACTGATCGTAGTTCCCCATACCGGAATCCAGACAAATGACGATATCGGGTTCACCAATGGCATCGGCGAGGTGATCCATATAAAAAGGTAAATCATAGCTGCCGCTTTCCTCAGAGGCTTCTATCACCACTAAACAGCGGCCGTGCGGCAGGTTTTGTTGTTTTAAGGCTTTAATGGCGGTTAACGCGGCGAACACAGCGTAACCGTCATCTGCTCCGCCCCGGCCGTATAATCGGTTGTTTTTCAACACGGGTTGCCATGGCGATAAACCATCATTCCATCCAGTCATTTCCGGTTGTTTATCCAAATGACCGTATAGCAATACGGTTTCTGACAATTGACCCGGGATGTCGATCAGGATCAGCGGCGTACGACCGGCAAGACCGTGCACCGTTAATTCCAATCCGGGTATTTCTTGTTCACGACACCATGCCGCGATTAAATCAACGGCTCGATGCAAATAGCCATTTTGCTGCCAATCGGGATCGAAAGCCGGGGATTTGCAGGGAATAGCGATATACTGACTTAAGGCGGGAATAATGGATTCATCCCACTGATGGTCGATAAACTTTTTTATTTGGCTACTATCAAAAGACATGTTTATTTATTCTCCACTGAACATCGATGTTACTGAAGGAATTGGTGTAACAATTGGCCGGCACGTCCGCGGATCAGGGGATGCTCACCTCCGGCAGGGGCGCCGAGCAAACGTTCTTGTAAACGTTGACCGACGCTACCTTTTAATAGTTCCTCCGCTAATGCGCGTAAATCCGGAGTGATAATGGGTTTGCTAAAAGTTCCCGTCACTTGGATCGGTATTTGCAGATTGTTTTCCCGCACTACTCCAGACTGTTTGCCTGCCGCATTTAAATGATAATCGAGACCTTGGCTCACTAAGTTCGCCGTGCCATGGCCGGTAATTTTGAATTGGTCGGAATCGATTAACAAATCGTTATTACTAAAGACTCCGTTTTTGAAAATCCCTGAGGCATTAAAGACGCCGAAATCGGTCTTATTGTCGGCAGGTTTGGCAGGGATAGGTTCTTTGCGCACCAGTGCTTTAATTCGTTGCAATTCGTAAGGCACATTGATACCCAGCATGGCGCCATTCTTCACATTTAATTGCAGGGTACCATCCAAGCTGCGTAGCATCGCTTCTTTGCCCTCCCCTTGCAAAATAAGGTGAGTGTTCACATCCGCCGTACCCGTTAATTTATCCGAGCGAGTTAACTGGTTGATTTGGATATTGCTGAGTTTTTCATCGAGTGTGTAACGAGGCGTATTGCCTTGAAAATCGATTCGCACTTGTCCTTCGGATGAACCCTGATAGGCCTTGGCTCGCAAGGGTATAATTTGCGCAGTGCCATTAATCAGCGCGAAACGGGCATAGACGTCCGTTAAATGGGTTTCAGCAATAGTCAGTGTGCTAATCTGCACTGCGCCGGTCACGGTCGCTTTGCGCAGAGCAGCGTAATTGCTTGGACTTTGCTTTGTGGCAACAGCAGTAGTAGCCGTCACCGGTGTGATTGGTTTGCTATCATTTGCTGGCGTCGATTTAGGCGGCAGATAACGATCCAGATTTAATTGGTTAATGCCCAGGTCAATGCTCATCACCCACTTAGAAATATCCGATACGACGACACGGCCTTGCCAAGCAGAGTCATCGATATGGCCTTGCATATTCGTTAACTGCACGCTATTCGATGTTCCTGTCACATCGGCAGTCAAAGCGGCGCGCTGCAGTGCTGCTGGATCTTCGGTATGCACGGGTTTATCCATGCTCTGCAAAAAGTTTTTTAAATTAAATTCGGGAATAACGATATGCCCTTGGTAATTGAGTTTTCCGAGGGTACTGGTTGCTTGTAGATTTAGCTGAGCGTTTAAACTACCGGCTTGAAGTGTCGCATTCGTTAAAGCGGCGCTGAATGGCTTGAAACCAACGACGATATTATCGGCCGTTAATGCCATATCCGGCCATTTCTTACCGGAAAATTGGCCGCCAAATCGTGGGCTTTCAAACGTAATCGTGTCTTGTTGCTGGTTAAAAGACACTTTGCCATTAAACGAAAAATGACCAGATAGGCCACCTGGCGCATTATTTTGCAAGTTGTATTGCAGGCTGAGTATAAAAGGTTTTGTTTCGCTGATATTCTCTGCCTTCAGTTGCAGATTGCTGATCTGCACATCCTGATTTTTCTGTTCGTCTACCCAATGGACATTGGCATTATCAATCACCACGCCTGCTAAGCTGATTTCTTTGAACTGGAAGGACTTGCTGATTTTGTTTGTCTCGCTGGAGCTATTGGGTGGGGTAGTTACCGTTGTGGTTGTGGACTGTTGGTCTGAGCTGCGCTGCGCATTATTTTTCTTGAGCAGGTCTTCAAAATTGGTCTGCCCTTGTTTGTTTTTGGCGAGATTTGCGATGACATCCTTTAGTATGACGGTGCCAATTTCAATTCGCTTTGAAAATAAGGGCAGCAGCTTAACCCTGACATCTGCTTCGCCCACTTGTAGGAAAGTGTCTTGCGGTTGAAACCCGGGCGCGTTACTGATGCGCACTTGATGAATGCGTACTCCTAACCAGGGGAAAACAGAGTCTTCAATTGGACCGTTGATCACCAAATCTCGCCCGGTGGCTTTTTTAAAATTACTGCTGATTTGTTCTTTGTAACGATTGGGGTCTATGAATGTTTTTAAAGCGAATGCCGCAATGACCGCCAAAACAATTAAGATGATGACGAGAACTAACAGTATTTTAAAAAATTTTTTCATAGGATGAACCCCAGAAGTAGCTGTTTATGTAATATCTTTAACTCTAAAGAGTTGGAGCGGGTGATGGGAATCGAACCCACGCTATCAGCTTGGGAAGCTGAAGTTCTACCATTGAACTACACCCGCCACTTTGTTCCCTCGTCACCCCGAACACTCCACGTCATCCCGAGCGCAGCGAGGGACCTCCTGAATGTGGCACGCATTAAATAATTGTAAAAAAACACATGACCTTATCTATGTTAAATATTGCGCCACATCCGGGAGATCCCTCGCTACGCTCGGGATGACGGTGCCAAATCCTGGAGGTCCCTCGCTACGCTCGGGATGACGTGGAGCGCTGTGGATGACGTGATGATGCGATAGCAATCTCACAGGTTTTGTGTTATTTAATCTAGAACGAAAACACGAATGCTACCTAATTAGCTTGCGAGATGCTAGCCTTATGAGATTCTGCGCATGAATTCTTCTCAACCCTCCCCTGCCTACCATATTAAAAGTTTCGTTCGCCGCGAGGGGCGAATGACGCCTCGACAGCGCGTGGCTCTGGATTCGGGCAGCGAATTTTTATTGACTGTGGACCAGGGTTTATTGGACTGGTCCACGGTATTCGGCAATCACTCCCCCACTTTCCTAGAAATCGGCTTCGGCATGGGGCAGACATTGCTGGCCATGGCCCTTCGCTTTCCTGAAAGAAATTTTGTCGGTGTAGAAGTTTATCGACCTGGGGTAGGTACTTTGCTTGCGGAACTAAAGGCACAATCAGTATCAAATGTACGCGTGTTTATGCACGACGCCGCCGTTGTCCTGCCTCAATGCATTCCCAACCACTCCTTGCACGGGGTGCAAGTTTTTTTCCCCGATCCATGGCCCAAAACCCGTCATCATAAGCGCCGATTAATTCAAACGCCGTTTGTGTCGTTGCTGGTTCAGAAGTTAATCATCGGCGGCCGAATCCATTTAGCAACGGATTGGGAAGACTATGCTCAACACATGCGACAAACGCTGAACGAGTTAACTGAGTTGACTGACGTTGGCGATGGTAGCCGAGGTGATCGCCCCATTACCAAATACGAACGGAGAGGAGCTCTTTTGGGACACGGTATATGGGATCTTATTTTTGTGAAGCACCACGCAACTGGTGATAACGTTCGATAATTAAGTGCCATAAGTCTTTTGCTAATGCCTGTTTAGGCCGCAAGTCAAAAGTGCATTGCCCCTCGGACCAAAATACCTGGAGGGCATTGTTATCTGAACCAAAGCCAGCTTGGGGGTCGGAAACATCATTAGCGGCGATCATGTTTAGCTTCTTTTCGTGGAGCTTGGTGCGCGCGTGTTGCTCTAATGCTTCCGTTTCTGCTGCAAAGCCAATGGTAAACGGGGGGTTCGGTAAGGACGTGACTGCTTTTACTATATCGGGGTTGGGTATTAGCTTCAGTGTCATTCCCTCTGATCGTTTCTTGATTTTTTGCGGGGCAACCACCTCGCAATGGTAATCTGCAACTGCAGCCGCGGCAATGAAGATATCGCAGTCCTTCACTGTTGCCATAACGGCTTGATACATTTGCTCAGCCGTGTTGATGGGGTGGCACTTGACCTTATCGGGATATGGTAGCTGCGTGGGGCCACTGATTAAGGTGACCTCCGCACCCATGGTAGCTGCTATGCCAGCTAAGGCATAGCCCATTTTTCCTGAGCTGCGATTGCCAATATAACGCACGGGATCAATCGGTTCCTGAGTGGGGCCGGCTGTGATTAGCACGCGCAGTCCTTGCCACTCAGTTTGCGAAGCATCATTGGACAAGGCAGCGATGATTTCCTGAGGTTCCCACATTCGACCTAAGCCTTCATCGCCACAAGCTTGGCTGCCCTGCCCTGGCCCTAGTATCTTGATGCCGTGCGCTTGTAACCGATGGAGGTTGGCCTGGGTAGCGTTGTTCTTCCACATCTGCTGGTTCATTGCTGGTGCTATCCAGATAGGAGCGGCTGTGGCCAGGCATATCGTACCTAGAACATCATCGGCAAAGCCATAGGCTAGTTTTGCCATAAAATCAGCGGTGGCCGGGGCGATAAGCACCGAATCTGCCCAGCGCGCCAGGGCGATATGGTCCATGGCAAAAGCCGATTCGGGTTGATCCCAACCAGTTAGAACCGGTTGACCCGATAAAGCTTGAAATGTCAGCGGGGCCACTAATTTTTGCGCGGATTCGGTCATCACTACCCGCACGGAAGCACCGGCATCTTGCAATCGGCGCACTAAATCCGCGCTTTTATAGGCAGCAATGCCACCGGTAACACCCAGGAGAATATGCTTGTTCTGCAAATTGGCCATTATCTTTCCTTAGTCGGACTCTTTAAATCATGACAAATTAAGTAAAAGTATATAACAATTTTGTAACTACAGCGCACGTCGTCCCGCTCCCCAACTTAATCTAGGGTATGCACACATCTTTTTCAGTCAACTGTGAGTGAGTATTAGATTAGGGGTTAGCACTGTAAGCCCCCTCTCCCGCGCGAGGAGTTTGGGCAAAAGCTGCAAACTTATTCGCGGGAGAGGGTTGGGGGAGAGGGTAAAGTCTCGCGCTATCCATTCGCCCTCTCCCCAACCCTCTCCCGCGAACAAGTTCAGAGCCTTTATTCAAGCCCCTCCCGCGGGAGAGGGGGTTTACAGTGCTAATTATTAATCCAGTGCCTACTCACAAGAAAAGGTCCATGTTCCCTGAACATATGCCCATAGCCTCTATAAATTTTATAAAATACGGCTTATAATAAAGCGCCATTATATGATAAATAAAGCAGCTATAGGTATTGCTGATTAATACACTCCCCCCATCCATTGGAAATTTCTACCCCATGTCAAACCCATCTTCCCCTGTTACCAGCAAGCATTTGACCTTGTCAGATTTGCAGAAAATGAAAAAAAACGGTGAGAAAATCACCTGTTTGACCGCTTATGATGCAAGCTATTCACGCCTGCTGAGCGACGCTGGTATTGATCTGTTTTTGGTCGGTGATTCGCTGGGAATGACGATTGGCGGCCATCGAACGACGGTGCCCGTCAAGATGGAGCAGATGATTTATCACACGGAAAATGTGGTGCGCGCCAACCCCCGTAGCTTGATTATGGCTGACCTACCTTTTATGAGTTACACCAATACTCAGCAGGCCATGAACAATGCCATGCACTTAATGCAATCCGGCGCTGAGCTAGTCAAAATGGAGGGTGATGCCTGGTTACTACCCGTTGTAGCAGAGTTAACAGAAAAAGGTGTACCCCTCTGTGTTCATTTGGGTTTAACCCCTCAATCGGTGCACAGCTTAGGCGGTTATAAAGTGCAAGGTCGCAACGCGGAACGAGCCGAACAATTGTTATCGGCGAGTATTCAATTAGAACAAGCCGGTGCCAAGTTATTAATTTTAGAATGCATCCCTTATTTGTTGGCGCAACAAATCACCCAAGCGGTGAAGATTCCCACCATTGGTATCGGAGCCGGCCCCTACTGTGATGGCCAAGTATTGGTATTGTATGACATGCTAGGTATATCACCTGGTAAGCCGCTGACGTTTGTTCGTGATTTTCTCAGGGGTCAAAACGATGGCACACAAGGCGCCATCCGTGATTATATTCGTGCCGTAAAGGATGGGACATTTCCGACGCTTGAAGAAAGTTTCGTATGAACATTTTTCATTCCATCACTGCTTTACGTGAATGGCGGCAGAATCAAGCGCAACGCATAGCTTTCGTGCCTACGATGGGTAATTTACACCCGGGCCATGTGGCATTAGTGGAAAAAGCACAAACTCTGGCTAAGCGAGTTGTGGTGAGCATTTTCGTTAATCCGCTGCAGTTTGGTCCCCAGGAAGATTTTGCGATTTATCCCAGAACCTTAGCTGCGGATGTGGAGAAATTAAAGGCCATTGGTGCGGATGCGGTATTTGCACCCACTGCCGAAGAGATGTACCCGACCGGATTACCGCAGGCGACTGGCATTCAGGTTTCTGCCTTAGCTGAAGATTTATGCGGCAAAAGCCGTCCAGGCCATTTTGCGGGTGTAGCGACGGTGGTGGCCAAGTTGTTCCACATTGTCCAGCCGGATATTGCGATTTTCGGTGAAAAAGATTGGCAGCAGTTTGTGATTATCCGACAGATGGTCGATGATTTGAATTTTCCATTGCAACTCGCTTCATTTCCGACAGTGAGATTGGCAGATGGTTTAGCGATGAGTTCGCGCAATCAATTTCTAAGTGCGCAAGAACGAAATACCGCGCCTGAGTTGCAAAAAACCTTACAAACGATTCGAGAGGCCATTTTGACTGGTACGCATGAATATGAGCTTTTATGCCGTAAAGCCACGGAAGAACTGCAACGACACTCTTTTCGAGTGGATTACCTCACGGTGAGGGAACGTCACTCGTTGCGTATGCCGACTTCAGAGGATAATGAATTGATTATTCTTACCGCTGCTTTTTTAGGGAATACACGTTTAATTGATAATACATTTGTTTCAAGACCATCACATTAGGATTTTTCCATGTTACAAACTTTTTTAAAAGCAAAACTACATCATGCTCGAGTCACCCATGTTGAATTAGAATACGAAGGTTCGTGCGCGATTGACAGCGACTTGTTGCAAGCCGTAGGTATTCAGGAATACGAACAAATCCATATTTATAATTTAAATAATGGTGAACGATTTGTTACCTATGCGATAAAAGCACCGGCTGGGTCTCGTATGATTTCTGTCAATGGCGCAGCAGCGCATAAAGCCAGCATCAAGGATCGCGTGATTATTTGCGCGTATGCTTCGCTAACGGAGCAAGAATTCCTGACCCATCAACCGCAGGTTTTACGTTTGGATGCTGGCAACAATCCTTGTCAAATGGGGCGAGAAAAAATACCGTGCCCACATTAACCATTATCGGTGGCGGCCAAGTAGGCAAAGCACTGGGCTATGCCTTCACCCAGCAGGCGGGGTTCACACTGCACTATGTTTTAAATCGTTCTCTGATCAGCGCCCAGCAAGCCTGCGATTTTATTGGCCAGGGTGAAGCGATTCAAGAATACACTGAATTAACCCCATCTGATGTTTACCTATTGACGGTCACTGACAGTCATATCCATCAGTGTGCTGAACATTTGGCGAATAGTGGTGTGCTGCAACCGGGCAATTTAGTCATCCACTGCAGCGGCGCTTTAACGGTTGCTGTTCTTGAGGCTGTTCAGCTGAAAGGGGCAGAGGTGGCGAGTTTACATCCGATTAAGAGTTTCATCGATCCTGCTTTATCGGTGTCGACATTAACGGGTACTTTTTTTGGTTTAGAAGCCAGCGCAGAAGTGACTGCGCGCATGACGCCGTGGATTACCGGCATTGGCGGCCAGGTGTTACCCATCGCCACCGAACAGAAATCGTTTTATCATATTGCGCTTGTAGTTGCTTGTAATTATCTAGTGGCTCTCACCGAAGTGGCTGTGCAATGTTTAGGTAAAACCGGTTTATCCCCTGAGTTAAGCCTCACTGCGCTTAAACCATTAATGAGCCATACGCTGGAAAATATATTCGATCATGGCACTGCCGCTGCCTTGTCTGGCCCCATCGCCCGCGGCGATACGAAAATTGTCGCGGCGCAAATTCAAACACTGCACGAAAAAGCCCCTGATTTCGTGACGCTTTATAAATCGTTAGGAAAAGTGGCCCTGGGGTTGACCGACACGAAAGGTCTATTATCTAGCAAAGAGATTGCTGATTTGGAGAAGTGGATGGTTCAAGCGCAATCGTAACCTCAGAGGATTCATTATTAGAAGAAGGTGGCGAAGATTCCGGAGGTTCAGACGAGTATTTGAACCGAGGGGAAGAATTATAGTTTATTTGTCGCAAGCTCTCCGCTGCCTCAATAGCTTCCTTAAATCCCTGTTTTGCTGCTAAATCATAAAGTCTAATCGCTACTTTGATATCTTTTTCAACGCCAATCCCTACTTCATAGCAAGCTCCTAAACAAGTTTGCCCCATGGAATTTCCTTGTTCTGCTGCTAAACGATAAAGCCTAACCGCTTCTTTCACATCTTTTTCAACGCCTTCCCCTTTTTCATAGCAACTGCCTAGGTTTATTTGCGCTACAGCGCATCCTTGTTTTACTGCTAGGCGAAAAAGTTTAATCGCTTCTTTCCCATTTTTTTCAATGCCGGTCCCTTTTATATAGCAAATGGCCAAATTAGTTTGCGCTGTGACATTTTCTTGTTCTACCGCTAATCGATAGAATCTAATCGCTTCTTTCATGTCCTTTTCAACACCAACCCCTCTTTCAAAGCAAAAGCCCAGATTAACTTGCGCTATGTCATTTCCTCGTTCTGCTGCTAAATAATAGAGCCTAACCGCTTCTTTCACATCTTTTTCAACACCATTTCCTTCCTCATAGCAAATGCCTAAATTAGTTTGCGCTGTGTGATTTCCTTGTTCTGCTGCCAGACGATAGAATCTAATCGCTTCTCTTATGTCTTTTTCAACGACAATCCCTTGTTGATAGCAAATGTCCAAATTAGTTTGTGCCATGTCATTTTTTTGTTCTGCTGCTAAATGAAAGAGTCTAACCGCTTCTTTTACATCTTTTTCAACGACAACCCCTTGTTGATAGCAGAAGCCCAGAGTATTTTGTGCCATGGAATTTCCTTTTTCTGCTGCTAACTGGCAGAGCCTAATCGCTTCTTTCATATTTTTTTCCACACCCAGACCAGTGGCGTAACAACTACCCAATTGATACAAGGCTTCAGAGTCCCCTTGGTGGGCCGATTGGCGATAGTAATCTATGGCCTTTGATTCATCCCGTGGAACTATTCCTAGTAATAGCTCTTGTCCACCCCATTCGGGTAACCGCAACCAAACCGGATAGTTTATTTCCCATCCCTGCAAATACCAATCACCCATTCGTTTTGAGCGGCAGCATTCCCCGCCTTGGCTAACTTTCTAAAAGCACGAAATCCTCTTTCTATTGCCATTCCTGATCCTGTCAGGAAACGTTCGGCCAGCTTCATGGCTGCATCTAAATTTCCTTGTTTTTTTGATGCCTTATAAAGTCTGATTGCTTTTTTTCTATCCTGATCTATCCCACGACCCTCTTCATAGCATTGACCCAGATAATATTGCGCTTGTGGATGATGTTGCTTTGCTGACAAACTATAAAAATCGACTGCCCTTATTATACTCCTCATCGGCTGGGGACCATGCTCATAGAATCGACCTAGGTAGTATTGAGCCTCTGGATCGCCGTGTAAGGCCCTTTTTTCTAAACTGGCTAGCGTATTTTTCTCCACAATCTCTTCTGCTATATCCTTTAGTTTTGATGATGCCATGTCCTGTAGAATTTGCTGGGTTTGCTCTTCATCTTGCTGCATACAGTCATCTCGTTGTTAAATTATTGGGTGTAATTTATTTTTATTTGTTATTTTACTCTAAAACGTCTATTTTGCACACCATACACGCGTCCTGCTTTACCTTCTTGCATATTTTATCCTAATCGCCTATCATGCATTACCTGGAAATTTATAAAAATACTATAAAAATCACTAACGACGCTATGCCGCGCTTATCCGAAACAGTTATTAGCCACATCCAAGATGGTAATACATCAGAACATTATCTATTAGAGCCACCGGACGAAGTTGAATTTGCTTCTCAGGGTTATCATGAGGATTTATACAGAGAACTTTCTTCCAGTTTAGTGGTAAATCAAAATATACGCGAACTCACTCTCCAGCCAACTGTTCACTCCATTAACAATACTTGTATCGCCATGGAAGCAGGTATGGTGGCTGCTATTATGACTGGATTAACTGGTGAACAATGCCATGTTAAAAAATTAGTATTCAATAGTCTATCCGCCGAATCACTAGGCGGTCAATCTTGACAACACCAAAATTAACTCCATTAAATTATGCAACATAGATATTCCCGGCATGCGGGTGCTCTTACCCCAATTAGAAAGAAATGCTATTCAAGAATTATTTTTAGAAAATATTGAGCGAAATTCTTTAGCCGAGATCACAAAAATTTTTCCGAAAATGAGGCACCTGCTGGAATTATCATTAATCTCCTTAGGCGCAACCTGCATAGAGAAGATTAATTTAGAAAGCTCTCATATTATCACATTAAATCTCCATAGATTGGCTGCAGGCGCTGTGAAGAACTTAATGGAGCTTTTACAAAATTGTCCCCACATTAATAAAATACGGGTTTTTGCATTTGAAGATTCTGCCGTTAATAAATTACTTCAAGGATTAGCTTTTTGCCATGTGGGTCAGTTATTCGTAGAAAATCTAGATGAACCCACGCAACAAACCTCTCTAAATCTCTTGCAGACATTTCATTTCAGACTTAACGGTAAAGTTAACATCACCGTGGGCGGGCATCTGGCAGAAGAGTGGCAACATAAGTTACTTCCCACGGTAGTCGAAAAAAAGAATAAAAAGCGCAAAAGCCGAGATGACAAATTACGAGAACCCGATCAGCTTGAAAAGAAATTTATGGCAGCTATTGATGGTCGACTGCGTTTATCCAAGGAATTTGATCGTGATAATCAGCCCATAAAAGCGATGTCAGTGGATTTTAAAATAATGGAACAAGTAATTCAGTTTTTTCGGGAAAATAATCAACACGATAAAGCCATATTATGGCAAGATAAACTTAAATCCTGGAAAGAACAGTGGGAAGTAAAACTGATCGCCTGGAGACAAAATTGGCAAAAGGGTTCATCTTGGCAAGTATTAAAGCAGTCAGAACAAAAAATTACTCTTAAAAAAATAAGAACTAAGTCGAAGAGTTCACAGAGGGGAAGAATGAGCGTGAGTCACCAGGAAGATCCCTCGATGTATTTTTCGTCAAGCGCACCCAATTTTGTCGATCCCCTAACTCCACCAATGCTCACCTTGGATGAGAAAAAGCAAAAACGTGAGGGCTCAGAAAATCTTTATCATGAACTACCCACTTCTTCGAGTGATTTCATGGAAAATTTTCCCGCTTCCCCCAACCCCCCTCACTTTAGACAGGAAACAGGTTCAAGGAAACGGTCCTGGTTCAAGCCAGTTTTTTTCACCATCTGCTTATCTTCAATCCGAAGATAGGAATGAATCGGATACGAGTGAATCCTTATCTAGTGAAGACAGCACCCCAGAACCATGATTACAAAGTAGTACAAATGAACGATAAATAGTAGCATAGGGGGACCAATCTAGGCATCAAATACGGTTAGATCGCTATTTACGAGAACAAGTCACCCAAGATATTCGCCATCGCATAGCTGCTTGTTTTGTAGCATTCGATAAGCAACGTATTGTTGGTTATTATACTTTGGCCTCGGCAAGCTTATTGCTTACAGATCTTCCGGCGAACATTATCAAGAAGCTGCCGCGATATCCGACCGTGGCCGCAGTTCGTATGGGGCGTTTAGCCATCGATGAAGCATTTAAAGGACAAGGTCTAGGTGGTGCCTTGCTAGCTGATGCCCTTGAGCGCACAACCCGCTCAGAGATTGCGGCCTATGCTTTAATCGTCGATGCTAAAAATGAGATGGAAACGGTTGTCGTATCTCCCTTGTTTCTAAAAAACGTGACGGACCAGCCTTCTTTTCAAGGAGAGGTTGTTGCATATCTTCAGAATGAGTCTTCATAGCAATATCTAATTGTTATCCCAATGAAAGGTTTTAGATTTTCTGGTATTTAAAAATCCGTCGAAGTATTTTCTTTATTTTGGGCATAAGCATTGCTCAAAAAGAAGAGACTGAGAAACATTTGAAATATTTTTTTAAGACATATTTTTCTCATTTCTGAATCTCATAAGCTATTGGATAATACAATATATAGAATCGAGGGTAAAATCTATTTTTTCAATGTTTACTTACAAAAAAACATCATGTAGATTTTTTAAGACATTGATCAGTTTTTGCAAATTCATTCAGCACTAATTGCGTCGCTGCTGCAATAACATTGTCATGTTTCGTGGCGTTTTTTTCTTTTTGAGTTAAATAAATTACCATTAAAATTGGGGGGCATTTGGGTGGCCAAATGACGGCTATGTCGTTGGTTGTCCCATAGCTGCCACTTCCTGTCTTATCGCCAACAACCCAACCTCTGGGCACACCAGCGCGGATTTTTGTGCTTCCGGTGGTATTATTTTTTAACCATGTTTGCAGTTGTGTGCGTTGTGGCGATGCCAAAGAATCACCAAGAGCCAGTTTTTTTAAGGTATCCACCATTGCATTCGGTGTAGTTGTATCGCGCACATCTCCAGGAATTGCTGTATTTAATTCCGGCTCCCATCGGTCTAATCTAAAAGTGCTATCGTTAATTGATCTGGCGTAAGTAGTCACTGTGCCCGGTCCACCCAAGGTTTTCAAGAGAAGATTCATAGCTGTGTTATCGCTATATTCAATGGCAGCCTGACAAAGGCCATCAACACTCATGCCATTGGCAATATGTAGCTGAGTAATGGGTGCATAGCCGCTTTTATTCACATCTTCCTGATTATAGGTAACCGGTCTATTCATTAAGCCTGGGGTTTTCTCGCTTTCTTTTAAGATTGTTGAAACCACTAAGACCTTGCCCGTGCTGCAAAATGGAAATCGCTCGTCAGGACGATATTGTATGCGTGTATTATTCGCCGTATTAATTGCAGATATACCCAGTCGTCCACCTGATTGAGCTTCAAGCCGGGCGAGTTCTTTCTGTATTGGATCAGACTGAGTTTGCTGGGCATTTGCACTGAGAGTCAGCCCACTCAAAACTATAAATACGGAAGAAAATAGCGATCTAAACCAATGAAAATTCATATGGATACCTTTCTCAGAAACAAATGGGTAATCTGTACCAAACAGAATCTTATCAGCATGGCGCGCGTCAGTCTTTCATTTTTTAACATCCCGGTTACATTTTCAAAAAAAGAGGATCAAGGATATCGAGGCGAATGGGCATAAATAACATGAACACGGTCTAGATTAGAATCCTGTTTTGCACGTAAGACGCTTCCAGGGGATGTGTTTTGGGGCTTTTTTTGCTATACTAAGCCACACTTTTCATTTTCTGTCGCTATGTCTTTTTCTCATTCGCATCTTTTAGATTGGGCTCATCCTCTTATACAAGAATGGTTTAGCCATCGATTTTCTGCCCCTACCCTTCCGCAACAACACGGTTGGCCGCCGCAGTTGGCCGGGGATTCCACGCTTATTTCGGCACCGACTGGGTCTGGGAAAACCCTGGCTGCGTTCTTGCCGGCTATTGATCAGCTCGTAAGGAAGAGCCTGGCTGGGGAGCTTGCCGCTGGGATGGTGGTGGTTTATGTCTCGCCCTTAAAGGCCCTGGGTAATGACATGCAGAAAAACCTGCTGAAGCCCTTGGCGGAAATCGCTGAATTGGCGAAGGCACGGCAATTGGATTTATCGGATATTCGCGTCGCTGTGCGCACGGGCGATACGGTGGCGAAAGAACGATTGGCCATGCTGAAGAAGCCTCCTCATATTTTGCTGACTACCCCTGAATCACTCTACCTTCTGCTAACTGCCGAAAAAAGCCGGGCATTGCTCTCTGGCATTACTACCGTAATCGTCGATGAAATTCATGCCATGGCTAATGATAAGCGCGGTGCCCACTTGGCTTTATCGTTGGAACGATTACAAGCATTGTGCCCACAGCCCGTCCAGCGCATTGGTTTGTCAGCAACCCAGAAACCCATAGAACAGGTGGCTCGTTTCTTGGTGGGCAGTCAACGTTCTATGCCGGCCATTATCAATATCGGCCACCAGCGAATATTGGATTTAGCGATTGTTGCGCCAGCTGAATTGGGCGCAGTGGCTACTCACCCCATGTGGGATACGCTTTACGATCAATTAGCCCAGCTCATTCAACAACATCGTTCGACGTTGATCTTTGTCAACACGCGTCGTTTGGCAGAGCGAGTAGCACATCGGTTGGCGGAGCGTTTGGGTGCCGATCAGGTGGCGGCTCACCACGGCAGTTTATCGCCCAAAATTCGTTTGGCAGCGGAGACCCGTTTAAAGAATGGGGAATTGCAAGCATTAGCCGCTACGGCTTCACTTGAATTAGGAATCGATATTGGCGCGGTGGATTTGGTGTGCCAAATAGGTTCTACACGCGCGATTGCGCTGGCATTACAGCGAATCGGGCGAGCGGGGCACAGTGAAGGTTTAATTCCTAAGGGCCGATTTTTTGCCACTACTCGAGATGAGTTACTCGAATGCGCGGCATTGGTGCGCGCCATTCGTCTAGGCGAATTAGATCAGCTGATTATTCCTTCGCAACCGTTAGACATTTTAATGCAGCAATTAGTAGCGACTTGTGCCACGGGAACCTGGCAGACCGATGAATTGTTTCAATTAGTTAAAGGAGCTTACCCCTACGCAAATTTATCACAGGAAACATTCGATAAAGCGCTGCAATTATTATCCGAAGGAGTTGCTCCTACCCACAGTCGACACGGTGCTTATTTATTTCACGATCAAGTGAATGGCCTGGTGCGTGCTCGCCGCGGGGGGCGATTGACGGCCATTACTTCCGGCGGTGCTATCGTCGACAATGGTTTATTTACGGTGTTTGCAGAGCCGGAAAAATTGCAAGTAGGTACGTTGGATGAAGACTTCGCGGTAGAAAGTAACCGCGGCGATATTGTTTTGCTGGGCAGCCATTCCTGGCGGGTTCAACGCGTTGAAAATAAAACCGGGCGAGTTTGGGTGGAGGATGCGCGTGGTGCACCGCCAAACGTGCCGTTTTGGCGAGGTGAAGCGCCGGGGCGAACCACTGAACTTTCTTACCAAGTCGCGGATTTGCGTCAAGAAATCAATAATCGATTGATGGATTTATCTGATATAAGTAATGAGCAACAACCCGAAGTCGTGGCTACTCTAGGTTGGCTAATGACTGACATGGCGTTAGACAAGTCAGCAGCCATGCAATTAATTCATTACGTGTTAGCCGGCAGAGCCGCCCTGGGTGCAGTGCCCACTCAACGCACTTTTATTGCCGAACGTTTTTTTGATGAAAGCGGTGGCATGCAATTGGTTATCCATGCACCGCTGGGGGCTCGCATCAATAAAGCGTGGGCACTGGCGTTGCGAAAACGTTTTTGTCGCTCGTTTAATGTCGAATTGCAAGCACAGGCGACTGACGATGGCCTGAATATTTCCTTGACGGAACAGCACAGTTTTCCATTACTGGATGTGTTTCGTTTTTTACATCCTCATTCGATAAAAGATGTATTAATTCAAGCGATATTGCAATCACCACTTTTTACCACGCGTTGGCGTTGGGTGGCGATACGTGCGCTGGCGTTGCGACGGTTTCAAAGTGGGCGGAAGGTTCAACCGTATTTGTTGCGTATGCGTGCGGAACATTTATTGGCGGCGGTATTTCCAGATGCCGTGGCTTGCCAGGATAATTTGGGTGGCCGTGAACTGGAACCGCCCGATCATCCGTTAATTGAGGCTGCCCTACAAGAGATCTTGACAGAAGCGCTGGATTTACAGGGATTAATCGAGGTATTACAACAAATCCACCGCGGCGATATTCACTGCTTGGCGGTTGATTCCCCTACGCCTTCGGTGTTCGCGCATGAAATTTTACAAGCCAATCCCTACGCATTTTTGGATGATGCTCCGTTGGAAGAACGCCGCACCCGAGCGGTGATGATGCGTCAAGTCCTGCCTTCGGCTTTATTAGCACAGGAAGGCCGACTGGATTCGGAAGCGATAGCAGAGACGATACAATCGGCATTTCCGGATATTCGCGACGCTGATGAGTTGCATGATTTACTGCAGACCTTGATCGTTTTACCCACGGATTGGGCAGATGTAGGCAGGAAATGGCCCGATTTTTTTAATGAGTTGGTGGTAGCAAAACGTGCGTTGGTAGCGCAATACCAAGGTCGTATTTTTTGGGTGGCTGTGGAGAAAATGGCAACGCTTGCCATGCTGTATCCTGATGCCACACATAGCATCACAGCCACCGCTCAATTTATTCCAACTGTGCCCGTCGAAGAAGCATTGGCCACAATGGTCAGTTATTGGCTGCAATTATTGGGGCCCACCACTGCCACAGCATTACAGCAATTATTAGCCATGGCTGAGGCGAAGATAACCACCGCTTTGCTCAAACTGGAATCCAGAGGCTCCGTATTGCGCGGTCATTTTCAAATCGGTGAAGAGTTACAATGGTGTGATCGACGCTTACTGGCTCGAATTCAGCGACTTACCCTCGATAGATTACGCCAACAAATAAAGCCGGTAACTGCCGAGGAATTTATGGGTTGGTTGCAGACCTGGCAACACCAGACACCGGCGAGCCGTCTTAAAGGTGAGCATGGTTTGCTGCAGGTGATTCGGCAATTGCAGGGGTTTGCCCAACCGGCAAAATCGTGGGGGACGATTTTTGCGCAACGAGTTATCGATTACGATAGTACGATGTTGGATCGGTTATGCTTAAGCGGGCACGTGGGTTGGGGACGGTTGTCATTACACGATACTTTAACCGCTGACTCGGTTGTTGCTCGACGGATTACACCTAGACGAACCGTTCCTATTGGTTTTTTTGTGCGCGGCGAGTGCGATTGGTTGGATTTATCGCACCTCAAAACCCTACCCGTTTCATTTATGGCGTTGAGTACTATCGCGCAAAATATTTATCATCACTTACAACAAAAAGGCGCGAGCTTTATGGTGGATATTATTCGCGCCGTTTATCCTTTGGCTACCGGGGTGGAGCAAGCGTTGCTGGAGTTGGTGGCAGCTGGGTTGGTCACTGCCGACGGGTTTCATAATCTGCACCATCTACTCCATCCTAAACCTCAAGCGCACAAAAATCGATTTCGATCTCCTCAACCTTTGTACAGTAGCGGGCGCTGGGCTTTATTACAGGCATGTTCGGTAGAACCGCAGGCGCGGGTAGAAGCAGCGTGTCGATTATTAATGGCTCGTTACGGTGTAGTTTTCCGTGAGCTGTTAGCTCAAGAAACCTATTTACCGCCGTGGCGGGAACTAAGGCCCTGTTTTCAACAGTTAGAAGCTCGTGGTGAAATTCGCGGTGGATTATTTGTCAGCGGCTTTTTTGGGGAGCAATTTGCTTTGCCTAGTGTGGTCGAATCCTTACGCATTCATCGGAAAAAAGATTCAGAGGTCATGGTAGGATGATTAATTGATCCGTTTCCTCTTTTTGATTAGAACTTAAACCTTTTTCTGGAGATGATGAATTAGACGGTGACGTGGTGGTAGAAATCAAACCTCTTGGCTTAGGAGAATGAAATGATACAGGACTATTAGGCAATGAGGATGGTACGCCTTTTTTCAAATTTCCAAGTACCCCACTTACATAGTTAAGAATGTCAGTGCATGATCCTAATTGCTTTTTATACGATGCCATCTCCATAAGAGTCACTTCATCTCTCAGAAGAAGAGGGTCTTTTAAGCCGTGCTCTTGAGTCAATTGGCGTATTCTAGCCTTAAAATGATCCTGTATAAGCTTTGATACTACAAAAATGTCATTACTATGCTTTTTACTCTCTTCACAGAAACGATCAAACTCTTTTTTAAATTTACCATAATTAGCGCTCAATATAGAAATCAAGAATGCTGTGTTTCTAATTTTTGGAAACGGCGGTAAATCAATCGATAACATCCTCACATTTTGAATGGGGATATCTATAACATCCTTATTATTTAACTTGTATTGCATTACATCTGACTTCATGACTTCCAATTTATTAATTATCCAAATTTCAAATAATTTCTCTCGTATACTTTCTTGTGTTTTTATTTTCATGGGATCCTTAGAGTTATGGCCAGAACTAGATCCTTTTTAACGATCATATTTTACAAATAATTCTCTTTGCAGGTGGTGTTTCTCATCATTTAAATATGAAATAATTTTTCTTAACTCACTTTTATTCAGAATGGAGGCATATTTAATTAATTCCATTTTTTTTGTTATATTTTCTACATCTTTTTTGAAATTTTCTATTTTTATTTTATTTCTCTCAATATCTTTTCTAATGCGACCTTTCTGTTCCTCTGTCAGCTTCTCACCACCAGCTGTTAATGTCTGGTTCAACACTCTAGATTCAACTTGTAAGCGCTTTGATTCACGCAATGGCGCTGACCTATCATTTGTTAGTTTTATCGGATATTCTTTCCATGGAATTGGAGAATAAGAAACACTCAACCTGTCCTGGAAGTGCTGTTCTAGAACATCAAGCTGCTCTTTTAGGTCCATTGGATTTATGTCTTTCCATTTTGAAATATATGATTTTATACCCACCTTAAAATCAGCTGCGTTACCTTTTAATACAGCTGCGTTTACCTCTTTATTAACACAGGGTGGCGGGGTGATATCATTCACCCATATGGCAAGTAAAGCACCAACTTGCCAGAGTTGTAATTTTATAAATTTTTCTAAAGGAGGTTTTCCTTTCACATCCTCTAGGTAATCATCTTTTATAGGCTCATATTTTAAAATATTGGAAATACTTTTCAATGTAGGGTATTGATCAACCCGTGTAGCTTTAAAAATTTCATTATATCGTTGTACAAATTTTTCATAATTTCCAGTTTTAGCTATATTAAACAACTCCATATTTTCATCTTTCGGTTGTTTATAATTGTATATTGATGGATTCACACCAAATTCATTAGTTATCTCTACAAGTTGGGACATAAAATTCTTTTCTTGTTCTGTTTTTTCAGCTTGCTGTTTGCTCTTAGAATCGAAAACGAATTTGGAAGAGTCTTGAGAAGAAGTAATAGGTTTTTTATCACTTTCGTTAGTTTGAATACTCATGTTTAAATATCTTTTAGGGTAAGAAATACTCAGTCGGGATGCAAAAGAACCGCGACTGTTTGAAGTTTATTTACATTACATAAATCGTAGTAAGTGTAACTACTCGCCCTGTCATTCCCACCTAGGCGGGAATGATAGGGTTTTTTAGGATTTTATAAGGTTAGTAATTACAATTAATGTTACCCTAATAATATTAACAAAATATTATTTATCTAAAACCCAGGTTTTGTGCGGTTCCTCATAGAACCGATAATTCTAGAGTGAAAAAAGATTAAGTATATCAATCATCTAGGTTCATGCATGCGGGGTGCGGCTCCGCCACGATGTAGAAATATAAGCCCTCTTCTCCTTGCCCCGCGCACGTCATCCTGAGCTTGCGAAGGATCTCCTTATGGAGGCAGTGTGCTGTTAAATTCCACTATGTGGAGATCCTTCGTCGCAAGCTCCTCAGGATGACGTGCGCAGGGCGTGGCGGAGCCACACCCTGTATGGGGGAACGGAAGCCTTCGACAGCATTCTGAGATTTCGAAATGACTGGTGAGAGAGGGGGATGAGCTGTCTGAACTGGATGTGATAGAGTTTCAGGCCCGTTGGAGAGGGTAGTCATTGACCTTTGCCATGATGTAATTTTTTATCTTCATCACTTTTTTTCGTTGTAGTTAAGGGACGATTATTACTTTCAGCCACTTTCTCAAATAATTCCTTTATTTTTTTATAGTTTTCATCTTCAGGATTCATTTCAGCCCGCGTTAATACTTCTGAATATAGAGCTGGTAATAAAGCTAATTTGTCATCTTTAATTTTTAAATTTCTGTTTTTAGATATCTTCTTTTGGATAGTATCATAATCCCCTATTAATATAGAAAGTGACATGTCTTTTTGCCAAGATTCTATGTGTTTTTCGCGGCTTCCTGATTTTTCTATATTTTTTGGACTTTTTCTATTTTTAGAAAAAAATGGGAAGGATGGTTTTTTCTCTACGGGTTCAATTTTATTTTTCATTAATTTAGCAAAACCGAGATCATGAAAATTTTTAAATATTTTTTCATTATTAACGTGTTGGCTAGCTTTAGACCACATAATTAATTGCTTGGGATTAAGCTCATCCTTAACTTTATCAGCTAACAATTTATCGCCTTGAGATAAGGCAATGATTAACCGAGCTTCTCCGTATATATCAGATTGTTCCTTATATTCTCTGACTTCTTGAAAGCTTTGTTTATTGGAAATAGCAGTGGTTATTGCATCCGATAAATTGATTTTATCTGAGGTGGTGATTCGATTTAATGGATCAACAGGGATTTTCGTTGTGAATCTTATTGCATCACCTATTATTACTTCATTCCGTGAGGAATCACAGACAATGGCGGTATACTGGTCTACCTCTACCCTTTGCACTTCTGTTCCCAGCGCAATTGCTAACTCAACAGCCAATATTGGGGCTTTTGCATAATTACTCGTACCTTCTCGCTTTTGGAATACAAAAACTTTAGCGGCTTTAAGTTTCGCGTACTTGACAAAATCTTTAAACCCTAGCTGCAGGGAATCGACTCTAAGGGCGTGATAAAGAACATAGTTTCCGTCATTTAACTCTGCGACTACTCCCTGGCAAAGATTTAAGCCCTCTGTAAATACAATATTTTTGTTACTCGTCACTACACATTGCCCGACTCTGGCCCTAGCAACATGCTTATCACTTTCGTCCAATCGATATAAGGTCATTGACTTGACATACTGGTATTGTGTTGAAGAGGGTATGCTTTTTATTATTATTTTTCCTTTTGCCTCTTCTGTGGGTGCCTCAGGTAAAGATGAAATTGTAGAAGCATGGAGTTTTTCTAGTAATTTATTTGTCATATACTCTCTTTTGTTATTATTATTTTGTAAAAATATGGGGTCGGTCGAAAACTCAAGGGCGAGAGTATAGGATAAAAATATTGAAAAATCTTTAATAATTGTAAATATTGATTGTTTGTCGGCGGGCGTTCGGTTACATATCACCAACAGGGTGAAAAAGCATTAGAACAGAAAGCGTATCTTCGAATGGAGATTGGGACACCAATTGCTTACCTGCCTCATCAAAGTTCACAACAGGACGTCTAGGATTATATGCTTCCCCGGAAAGATCCAGAATAAGCTCCATCCGTGCAATATAAGCAGCATCCAATCGACCTATGCACCACATCTTCTTTCGCCAGGGTTTTAGCTTATTTTCTCTTAATCGTTGACGAATGGTTTCTGGAGAAATGCTATCCTGTTCCGTGAGCGATATCAGCTGGTCACCTAGCAGGGATAATGTCCAGCGGCAACGTCCCTTAGGAGGCTCCGTGCAACAAGTAGCAATCAGAAACAAACCCTATTTATTAAGCTCTAGAATATTTAGTAATTTTTTTTGCTGTAACATTTCAATCTATTTTTACTGCGCACTAAATTAGTTTCAACGGTACGTGAAGAAATCCCCAATACATTGCCAATTTCTTTAATTGAACGACCCTGCATTAATAAAAATAAACAGCGCATTTCCGATCTGGGTATGCGCACTCTTTCCATGCTGCTATTTAGCAAGTGATAATATTGTGGAGTAACGGCATGCGAAAAATTAGCCATGTTTTCCATATTAGTCATGCCGTGATCAATGACAACAGCATTATGACTGCTTGGCACGGTTTGTGTTGTCGCGAGGGTGATAAGTTTTGTGGATTTCTCTTTAAAATATGTGATGAAATTATCTAATAGGTCACGATTATTTAAATAAAGATCCAAATACTTGGGATTTGATTCTGAAGTGGCAAATACAAAACGATCCCAGGCATTGTCAGCCACACGTTCAGATTTGGTAATGAAATTGTGCAAATGACAATTCTCCTGCATGGCGGCTGCCCATTTAGGCATGTGTGCGGCATTTAAATAATAATGAGACCGACGATTTAAATGTAATAGCACGGGCTCAGTGTCTTCATAATCACAAGCTGTAAACTGAGCCGCTGTAGGATTAGAACACAAAGGTGCGAAAGCTTCTTGTACACCCGTTTCAATATTGCAAAAATCTCGCTGAAAAAAGAAACAATCAATTTTAAAATGCTCACGCAAAGGTTGGCAAATAGTGTTTACGTCATCGCTTAATTTAACAGCGATATGTTTGGCAAAAAAATCTCGACTTAATCTCATGTAAGTAGTTTTCCCGGACAGTCTTCTAAATGTATTAACTATAACATATCCCACTTCTGAGCCAAATATAAACATGGGCTGGGTTATGGTATTTACGAGAAAAATCTGTATATCGATAGTAGGGTTGATTATTTCCAGCAAAGCGTTTGCCAATCCGGCCAGCCCTTCGCAGCAGGCTTCCATACAACATATTAACCAGGAAATGATTGAATTAAAACAACAAATACGGGCATTAATGCAGCAGCAAAAAGAATCCACGAAAGCCACCTCAAAAGCAAAAAAGCTCGCAGCAACAGTGATGCCTCTGGGACGCCCTGCTTATTCTTCCCCGCCATTAGTAACAAGCTCTGCTTATGATGCTTCTGATTTTATTGGGCAATTACCCCCAATTAATGAAGACTTAAGCTTTCTTCAATTATGCCAAAAAATGGCCCAACAATTAGGGAGTGATAACTTGCCCTCATTGTCACAACCGCTCATTGCTTTGGCTATAAGTGATTCTACATCAGGCGAAGATTATGTGATGGAGCTAATTCATATGGGATTAATTATTATTTTATAGATTGAGATACGACTATGAGACTGTTTGCTGAATCAAAATTATCTGAGAAGAAGCGATCGACGACTAAATTAGATAAAAAACCAATTACTCACGAAATAGCATTTGAGTACCTTGACAACCCGGAATCCCCTGATGAAACCGCAGGAACGGCAATAGAACTTAGTGGAAGATACTTGGAACCCCCATCTGAAGAGAAGGCCAGTAAAATTTTTCCAAAACTTCCCTTCCAGGCTGTCATAGTCTATTTGGACATCATCAGCTTGGTTAACTTAGGCATGATGCAAAAATCCATGTATCGGCATTTATTGTCTCCCCAATGTCTTTTTGCTTTTAATCAGGTTTATAAGAGGAGCGTGTTGTCTTATCCAGCTGCATATATGAAGTTGAAAGATTATATATCAAAGAACTATTGCTACTTAATAACTGATGAAAAGCATGCTGGAACGAAGGCTGAGAAATTGACTTTATATCAGGCAGGAAATGCAAACGCTCTTAAACATCCGAGATCAGGTAGGCCTGGTAAAGAAAGATTAAATAAATTTTTGCAAGACATTTTTACGATGCAAAATATGTCAGAAGCTCAAAAAGAAGGTTGTGTGATATTATTGCGATACATTGAATCTGTGATTATTGCTAAAAAAGGAGATCGATTTCCTCAGGTTCTAGCTAATGCAGTGAAAAGTGATTTATTTGTTGTTTCCTCTACTGAACCTAAAGATAATATACAAATTTTAGAAGGTGAACAGGCAAAACATGCTCATCAAGTTATTGCCAGCCTTACAAAAACAGCCGGCGCTCATTCTAGGAGTGGTCTTAAACAGCTGCAAGATGTAGGAGATGCTATTACAGTGAACCCCAATTTCCGATTAGGGCTCCTTTAAAGGATCTGTGGGCACCACCTTAAGCTGCATCATTTTTTAAAAGTATTTTTTCCATGTTACTTAGCTACTTATGCAGCGCTTATATTAATTTTTCATGGAGTATCAAGTTATGCTTCAAAAGACAGAAGACTTGTTGTTTCTTGATGAAAACCTGTCAAAATTAAATGGAAAAGGTACTAGGATTATAAGGATAATTCTTTTTGAATTTTTTCCAGTGGTTCCTTGGGCTTTACTTTGTGGACCTTGGTAATAGCGTATTCCTCGGCGATAGGATCAAACTTCCTTACTGTAATCTAAAACAGTTATTGTTCGAATTGATTTTATATTTTTTTGAGTAACTTAGCAAATATGGGGGAAGATCAAAAATCGCCGTCCTTGCAGCTCAAACTCGGGTAAATGGCTTAGCTGCTGTGATGCTATAAATACAACATCGAGAGCCAGTTAAAATATGAGATTCTCGGTGAACAATCGCTTCTGTACCTAAAAAAGTTTGAAATAACTGTAATTCAAAGTCGGACAGTTGCGGACAACAGCTGACTGCCATGGCAATAGGGCAATGATTCTCTTGCAAAGAATAGCTACCATCGGCATTCGTTTGGCATTCGGCCATATAGCCTTCTTGGCGTCGCAATTGCGTCAGTTTTTTTACTTTTTCATACAAATTACTGACCGCCGGCATGCCCTGTCGATATGCAACTAATAATTGCTGGTTACGATGTTCTAATAATCGCTCAATAGACTGTGGACCATAGCATTCCTGCAAGCCGGTCAATAAATCTCGCGCCAGCTCACCGTGACCGTCCGGAAAATGTTCTTGCGCCAAATCCGTGAGCCGCCAATAGCGCTTGGGACGACCGACACCACTGGAACTATCGTAACTGACCACTAAATTTTGCCGCTCCAATGCTTGTAAGTGCTGGCGAACACCCATGGATGTCATGCCCAAAGGTGTTGCCATGCCTGCTGCTGTTTGGGGTCCTTTATTTTTAATTAACAGCAATACTTTATCGGTATATTTAGTTATTTGCATTGTGGACACCCCTTATCTGCTTCATCTGTAAAATTGTTTAGAGACCAATCCTTAGCAAAAGGTACGCTGCTGCTCACCCACCCTCCAACTCCGTCGTCCCGCGGACAATCCCGGATCAAGTCCGGGAGTGGGACGACGTGCGAGTAGTACAGCAAAAGTTTGTAACTCACTTCTTTTTTTATATTTCTTGATACCAAGCTAATCGACGACGTAAGGGAATCCCCGATGGGCAATCGGGCGGCTCTGGTAACGGTATTTGTAAAATACTTTCCACTCGACGTTGAGCATGAGCATAGGTTCCTACTGCTGTCACTTGATAATAAATAGCTCCACAGACACCATCCGGCCGTTGTTGAAATTCAAAGTTCATTTGTGGACTGATGGCTTTACTACCCTGCAGCTCATCGCCACGAATGGATTCTTCACCTATTAATAATGCGGTTTCTGCATTTGCTAATGCTTGCGAATCTGCCATAAAATGCTGAGCCATATTCGTTTGCAACCATGCCGTGTCTAATGTGGCAGTAATTAATAAGGTGGCAGCCAACAAATACACCATTGTCATCATCAAAATCATACCGTCTTGACGCAAACATGAGCTTTCAATCATGGGTCAACGTTCTCGCAAGGCGATATCTACCAGCCATTCCTTATGTAAGAACCGATCTGCTGTCATCATTTTTTCAGCAAAAGAGTAAGGGATCGGCTTTGGAAAAACGGGGGTTTCCGAGCCAATGAGTAAGCGAATGGAAACCAAGCGTACACGTTGCCAATCGTTTACAGCAGTTGCTGAGGCATAATGATCCACGTTCTTGCCATAGTCATCTGAAACTCCATAATTAATTTTCATATTTTCGATATTAGCTACTAATTCACGCTTATCGCTTCCTGGCGAGGTTTCATACAACGAATAAACCGTTTTGCCCAAGGCATTTTTTCGAGTCGTGGCGCTAATAAAGAACGCAGTTTGTTGAAATTGCGATTTGCCATTACGAACCTGACAACTGCCAATACTGACGCTATCGGTATTGGTCATAACTTTGCCTTGTAAATAATCTGGAAGGTTATTTTCATACCCTTGAATGGCTAATGTTTGATTAACGAATGAGGAAGTAGGATCACACGCACTGTATCCTGCCATTCGTATGTATTGTTGCAGAAAATTGACTGCAAAACGGCCATTTTCTTGCGCAGCAGTAATCGCTTGCTGCATATCACTATTCCTTCTTATGGTTAAATAGGCTTGAGTCAAGCCAGTCAGTAGAAACAAACCCAACGCATACGCCAGCATCAGTTCAACTAGAGAGGTTCCTTTCTGTGCGTAAAGAATACTAGGTGAACAATAGTAATATTTTATTTTCATAAACTAGCCGTCAGTGTTAACGATTGCGCTTTTTCTAACACCCAGTGCAATTGAACCGAGCAATTTTTCGCTATACATTGAAAACTACCCTCCCCCTTTGGCAACAACTGCGCATTGCATTGATTCCATGCATCCAGCTCCTGGTTTCGTGCTGCTGCGGATTCATTCACTCGTAATCGCTCCATAAAATTAGACACTTGGACAGTTGCCACACTCTGTAGATAAGCTTCTCGACTGTGATGCAAAGTCGCCATTTGCATAGTAAGAATTCCTAATAACCCTGAGCAAATAATCACTAGCGCCAATAGTACTTCCAGAAACGCAAAACCGGGGGAAACTAGGCTGCCATGGCACGCAGATTCCAAGTGATGCATTGAATCCCTCGTTGAGTATTGAGTAGAGTTAAGTAAAACAAAAATATTTACTTATCGCAATACCGTAATTTTCAATGTCAAGACCATAGTAAAATTACGGTATAGATTAAATGGTTTCGCAATGATAGTTTATGAAAACGCTCATTTTCTTAAATACGGACATGCAAGGATTAAAAAAATACAACCATGCCATTCAATGCTTCGTCATGAAGCATTTTGATAAAGGTATTTATTATTTAATAAACTCAAGTGAGGAAGGATATTTTCCGGCTCACGCACTTTTGCACTATTTTTATCATTATAAATATTATCAATTATTGAACATATCGAATGAGTCAGTTATTTGCGCAGAAGAAAATAAAATCTTATTTATCATTAGAAGCAAAAGCATCCACTGGTTAAAAGAGCATATCCGCGAGAAAGCTCATTTATCGTTTATGCTCGGGTATTTGCATCATCATGGTTTAGGTGTTAAAAAGGATTATCAAATGGCGCTAACCTATTATCGGCTAACCTCGAATACACAGACGATTTTTCATCAACATCTGTTGGCGGAATGTTTTCGTAAGATGATGAAATATCAAGAGTCATTAAACTTCATGACTCATCTATGCCAACAAACCCCAGAACAGGCTCCCTTTTTATACACTTTAGCCCTTACCTATAAATCTCAGAGAAATTTTGAGATGGCTTTTGTCAAATTTGAAGCATTAATCCGCCTTGAGCCCACATTCGCTAATGGTTGGTACCGGTGGGCAGAGGCTTTGTATCAGGGCAAATACTACGATGAGGCCGTACTTAAATTAAAACAAGCTTTGTGTTTAAATCCAGAAAATGTAACTTTTTTAGAACTTAGCGCTAAAGTAGCCTATGCCCAGAGAAAGTATCTAGCAGCCTTGGAATTTATTGAGCGTGCGGAAAAACTCGACCCGCATCATGCTGAAATTAGAAATATACGAAAAAAATACATTGATCATTTGGAACAATTATGCCGAAGAAAATATCGTACAGGCGCGATTACGTTAAGATTAAAGCGCGTAACACCCACATTAGATCTACGACATTATCCTAGAGACTCGGCTTTTATTAATCGACTATGCCATTTAATTCGCGATCCAAATACCCATTTAATAACTTTGCGATTACCAAAAATAACGGATGCTGAGTTTTCCTTATTACTAGAGGCCACCAAGCATAGCTTAAAATTAACCAGCGTTACTTTTGATCCTATTCTGTTAGTAAAAAACGCGAATAATCAGCAGCTCTTGAATGCCTACCTTTACCGCAATAAGCTATTCCAGAAAAAACAGATTTCAGCGCAAGACTTACGCGCTTTAAATATATCAATACTTTCCGCACCTGAGCTTAGAGAGACATTAACTTTATTACTGACGAGACATAGTTATTTAGACATCCTCGATTTTTCGAATAAAAACGTAACAGGTCAATCTTTTTTACTGGAACCTAAAAATTTCCCCAATCATCCGAACTTAATTGAACTTAATTTAAGCAACAATGAATTAGGCAATGACGGCATAAAGAAACTGTGTTTACTTCTAAAAACCAGCCCACCCTTATTTCCAAACTTGAGGCGATTGAACCTAAGTAACAACCAGATAGGCGATATTGGCATGCGCGCATTGATCGAGTTACTTCGCGCGAAATTGGACCGAGAGGGTGGGCATTCTTTACGAAAACTATCAACTATTAACCTAAACGACAATTTTATAACAAGTGTCACAAATCTTAACTCATTGTTACATCAGATTAAAATTGACCATCCTTCTAGTCAGGTCATTATTTCTTTGTCGAATAATATGATTTGCCCAACCGAAAGCAAAAAGCAAAATGTAGTTTTGGGAGAAAATAGCTTATTTCTAAGCAAGCCTCGTTACGCGAAGAGTTATATTGAACCCAAAAATAATTATCCTATTACCCCAAAAAACTGTTTAATTTTTCTAGCGAGGACTAAGGGTCGAAATCCCTTCGGACATCATATTATGCTTTATTTAGAGGGCATGAAGAATAATGGCCAGCATTACGTGGTCCGTTACCATATTATTAGCTTGAAACCTAAAGTGGCTCATGTGCGAATTGAACCCTGTGATATGACAAAGCTTAGAGAAGATCGGCATAAGTTTGACTTTATTCGCACCTATGAAGCGACTTCGGAACAGGGAACGATGCTTCACCATAACATCCATCAGCAAAAAAATCTGGAAATACCGTATTCACGATTTACTCATTCCACTGATTCTGCTCAAAATTGTTTGATTTGGAGTCTGGAACAATTGAAAAAAATTGGCATTACTGAACCAGCGCCCATACTCGGCATTCCCTGCCTGGTTATGACAGCCAATTGATCAGATTCACTTATACTTAACCTTACAGGAGAATAGACCAATGCCGGGAGAACAAGAATACCAAGAAGCACTATTGGAATTATCTAAGTCTAAATATGATATGGGTTTGGTTGTCGAAAAGCTGACTCAATCGGCAAAGCAAGACTACCCATTCGCTTATGTTTGGCTACATATCCTCTATTCACTACCTTGCTTTGATCAATGCGATATTAGCATAGCTAATAAATGGAGAAAGTCCATTCTCACCGAGAAATCTCTCCATTTTATTAGCAACAAAGCGCTCAAAGAAAAGGATGAGCACGCAAAATTTTTGTATGGTTACTTATGCCATCACGAACTAGGTTTTACTAAAGATTTACCACTTGCTATTAAATGCTACGAAGATAGTAACCTATACAAAAACCAGATTTACGGCCGATATTTGCGCGCCGATGCATTTTACTTATTAGGATGTCAAGAATGCGCTTCAGGTCATTTTCAGTCCGGCATCAAATATTTCCGTCATGCTCAAAAAATAAAAAACGATTTTGTTCCTTCATTTCTTGGCCATGGCAAAGCGCTTGCTGCTATTGCAGAAGAATTAGAGGCAAAAGGATACCTTCGGGGAGATGATGGCGCTGACCAATTATATAATCAAGCGATTGGCTATTATCGAGTTTGTTTATTACATAATAAAAATGACGCGAAAGTTCATTACGGGATGGGGAAAATTTTTTCACATCTAGAGCAATATAAACTCGCTATCAAACATTTAGAAAATGCGACATCCATTGAAAAAGACAATCTAATTTATCAGAATGAATTATCCAAGGTGAAGCGTTTGGGTGAAGAAAAAGCAAAAACGCGACCGAAACGGGTCATGTTTGCAGATCAAGTCGTTTCTGAAACTAAAAGAATTCCCGCGCCAACGGATTCCTCACCTTCACTGGCCACTAATCCTATTTTTGGGGCAGAGAGTAAACTAGGCTCTGATGAAAAAAAACTAAATTCCTCGTTGAAAGAAAATAATACTTCTTTTTTTCATTCGCCACCTAGCGAAGCAGCTAAAGATCAATTCACTATCGATGCAGACGGTGGAATTATCAGCCATATCACTCAGGAGAGAATTCCCCCCAATGAGTATTTCCTGATCTTTGCTTGTAAAATAAACGCGGAGGCAGGTTTGGATTGGGATCAATCGACCGTATTGTATATGGAAGGCGTGGATTCTGGTAAACAGGGATTTATTTATCGAATACGATGCAGCCCATTAACCAAGGATGATGGTAACTCATATATCGTGGAAGCGGATAAAATCTCTCCTGCTAAGCTAAAGAAAGATCATTACCAAATGTTCTTCTTAAAAAGTCATATGAGTCGCATTGATAGCACCGATGGCAACGCTTTGTTGGATAAAACAGAGAATATTGAATTTTCATTTAACGAGGGGATGTCTCTGAAAGGTTCTGTGGCTGAGGTACAATTTAAACACTTTCAGGGTTGCAAGCACTTTCTTAAATCCATCAGTTCTTCCGGCATTGTTTTGCCGAACAAAGAGGAATTACCTGTCTCCCTGGCTGACGAATCCAAAAGCACCTGTCTCATCTTATAAATGAGGACCCAGGGCATTTGCACCCTCTGCAAGTGGGCAGCTTACCCGCACTGCCAAGGCTTAATGCGGGCCGGCCACTCGCGCTGCCAGAGGTTTTACCTTAGCAACAATTACAAAAACGCAGCCATGCTGTTTCTGCGAACCCAAGCCACGAATGAATCGGGATTTTGCAAAAACATGGATTCTGCGTGCAAGCCTTCGGGGAAGCAAGTCCACGTTTTATGACCGTTATACGCATTGTAAACGTAGCGACTGTAACGTTCGAAGATCAGCGTATCTTTTCCCGCGACCAAAAATGCGGCAGGGACTGTTAATGATTTTGCGAGCTCGCGAGCATCTGGTTTGCTGGTGAAGGGCCAACTCCATCGAAAGAAAACATCGAATTGGGGTTGGATGCGCCAATGGACATTACGCATCATAATGCATAATGGATGCAATAACGCCCCACCACTGGTCACTATTTCTTCGACTCGGGTTGGGCATGACACCAGTAACAACTGAGTGATGACATCCGGTAATACGGCGGCAATACGTAAGCTATGGTAAGCACCTAAGGAAAGACCCAGTAATACGATTCTACCGTACCTGGGTTTTGCCCACGTCAGCACGGCGTGCAAATCCAGGTACTCGCTTGCCCCAAAGGTAAACCGACCACCGCTTTTGCCATTACCTCGAAAATCAAGAACCAGTGTATCTTGAAATTGACTGAGTGACTTCGCCATTTCAGAAATGGGGCGGGTACTTTTATGCTGAGAAAATCCAGGAGCTATTACGAATAAGGTTTCACTAGCAGAACCATTTTTACGGTATAAATCGACGCTGATGGCGATATCGTCAACCGTCGTCAAGATAAAATTCTTTTTCAATAAATCATTCATACGTTTTTAATGCACCATTGACCCACATAAGGATGGCTTAATGTTTGGCATAGCCACGGTAGTAATTGTGCAATTTCTTCTGCCCATTGCCAAGGCGGGTGAATAATCACCATGCCACAGGCTTGTAATCCTACACTTGGTTGGGGTAATTGTATTTCACAACAGGTTATTTCGCCAAAATTACTTCTTCTTAATTGGTTGTAAAAATTCTGTACCGCCATTTTGTCTTTGATAGGGAACCATACGGCGTAAACTCCCGCTATAAAACGCCGCACGGCTATTTTAAGATGAGCCAGAATTTGTTCAAACTCATCCGTTTGTTCGAATGGCGGGTCGATTAACACCAACCCCCGGGTTAATTTAGGCGGTAAAAATGCTTTAAGCGCATGGTAACCATTCATGTGATGGATGCTGATACGCTTATCCTTGGCAAATAGCTGCTTCAATTGCAACACATCTTCCGGGTGTAACTCGGCCAATACCATACGATCGTCTGCGCCGAGTAATTGGCTGACAAAATACGGAGAACCCGGGTAACAACTTAAGGATGATTCCGGATTAGCCGATTGGATGATATGGAAATAATCTCTCATACTGCTGGGGGCGTGTGCCAATTCTGGCCATAATTTGCCAATACCGGTTACATGTTCCAGGGTTTTTTGTGCGGGCTCTTGTTGCAGATCGTAAAACCCTAAGCCGGCGTGGGTTTCCAAATAGCACAGCGGTTTTTCTTTTCGACGCATTGCCTGAACTAAGCTCACCAGCAATACGTGCTTGAATACATCGGCAAAATTGCCAGCGTGGTAATGGTGTCTATAATTCATAAATACCTTTCAAAGCCATTTTTTTCTCGCTATGATACAAACACATACACTCTATAGAAAGCAAAGCCATGACTACTCGAACTGCGATAACCCCCACTCGTCAGGAAAATTTTGCTGGCTGGTACCAAGAAATTATCAAAGCGGCCGATTTGGCCGAACACGCCAGTGTGCGTGGTTGTATGATTATGAAACCACGCGGCTTTGCGCTATGGGAAGCCATACAACGCCATCTGGACGCCATGATAAAAGCAACCGGCCATCAGAACGTTTATTTTCCCCTGTTAATTCCACTGAGCTTACTGGAAAAAGAAGCAGCGCACGTGGAAGGGTTCGCCAAAGAATGTGCTATTGTCACCCATTATCGCCTAGAAACGGATGGCAATGGCAAGCTAATCCCCGCACCCAGCTCGGAACTGAGCGAGCCGCTCATCATCCGACCCACCAGCGAAACCGTGATCGGCCAGGCTATGGCACGTTGGATACAATCTTACCATGACTTACCCGTGCTGATTAACCAATGGTGTAATGTCATGCGCTGGGAAATGCGCACTCGGCTTTTTCTGCGAACCTCTGAATTTCTATGGCAAGAGGGGCACACCGCTCATGCCACTGAGGCCGAAGCAGTGACTGAGACCCTGACCATGCTGGATGTCTACGCGCAACTGGCTGAGGAATTCCTGGCCCTTCCCGTCATCAAAGGCGAGAAAACCCCTGGCGAACGTTTTCCAGGTGCTGTGAATACCTATACCATCGAGGCCATGATGCAAGATGGCAAAGCCTTGCAGGCCGGCACTTCTCATTTCTTGGGTCAAAATTTTTCGCTAGCCTGTGGTATTCAGTTTACGGATAGAAATCAGCAACTAGTCCACGCCTTTACCACTTCTTGGGGGCTGTCGACTCGTTTAATTGGCGCCCTCATTATGGCGCATAGCGATGATGATGGTTTGGTATTGCCACCGCGCATCGCTCCCGATCAGCTGGTGTTGTTACCGGTGGCCATGAACGAAGAAGATATGCAACAAGTGATTGCCTATTGTGAGCAATTAGCGAAAGATCTACGCCAATTGTCGTTTGGCAATGAACCACTGCGGGTGGTGGTGGATAAATCCGAACGACGCGCTGGAGACAAATTCTGGAGTGCGGTTAAAAAAGGTACGCCGTTACGAGTTGAAATTGGCATGCGCGAAATAAATCAGAATGAACTGTCCGTCACTCGTCGCGATAAGGCTGCTAAAGAAAAAACTCTGGTGTCACGTGACCATTTATTGGCTACTGTCACGGATGTGCTAAGCGATATCCAACAGCAGTTATTGAGTAAAGCGCGTCATTTTCAAAATAGCCATATGCATGAAATAAAAACGCAAGCCGATCTGCAAGCTTTTTTTAGTGGCGATGAAGATCAAATGAAAGGTTTTGCACTGGCCTGGTTCGACCCGGCTAGTGAAAGTGATGCGAAAGTCGCTGAACTATTCAAGGCCTTGAAAATCACGCCGCGCTGCATGCCATTTGAAAAAACGGCCGAAACCGGCCATTGTATCTTTTCTGGAAAGCAAACCTCCCATCAGGTCATTTTTGCCCGAGCTTATTAATAGTACCCTGGGGTGCAGGCGGCTCGCCCGCAAAAAGTTAAAATTGGCTCAGTTTGCGGGCGAGCCATTAAACCAAATAAAATAGACAAGTTTTAAGGAAAGATTTCCATGTTTGAAAATAAAAGAAAACCACCCGAAGCAATATCATTACTATCAGAAGATGAAAGATCTGAAACACCTGATTTAAAAACAGATGTAAAGCCATATGAAACGAAAAATTTTCTAGGTATTATTGGCGCATATTTAATTGAAAATGAAAGCACTACACCCGATTTACCGCCAGATTTTCATTACCAATTGCCTGGTAACCCAGAAGCTTTAGACATAAAAATCACACAACAAACGGAACAGGCAAAAACAGCCAAAAGTCAATGGTGTAAAATCTTCACATTTGATGATGAGTGCGGTTTAAGTCTCCTAGTGGGCCTTATTTGTTGCCCTGTTATGCTTCCCATGCTCTGTTACGTCTATAGACAAGATAGCAATAGTGCTCAACAAAGACAAAGCGAATTGTCGGCATACGAAGATGAGTTGAACCCTTTGCTGGATCTAGCTCAACGATCACAACCTTTCTAGTTTTTGCGGTAACAAATCAAAACATCCAAACCATTGTTGACTCTCCCTGAACGCGGGCAACTCGCCCATATGCGTCAACCTTCATAAATATTTTCATTCTCCCCTTGTGGGAGAAGGATATTCAGAAGGAAAATATTTGCTTAGGTTGACGCGTACAGGAGGCTCGCTCGCATTCCCAGGAGGGGGTCACTCATGCAGAATGCCCTTATAATCAATAGTCAGTTGATCTAAGCTCAAGCGATTTAAAAACAAGGAATAAGTCATCCACGCGGTTAAGGCAGCTAAATCTTTGAACTGAGGGGGCAGGTATTTGGGCGGCATGACAATGCCTTCGTGCTGGAGATCTGCAAGGGTATGCAGGTCCTCTAGCGTGGTTTTTCCTAGGAATAATAGCGGTATCCTATCCTGCAAACCATTTTTGATGGCGAGACGAATATAGTTATAAATCAACACAAAGCCTTTGCTGTAAGACAAATCTTTAGTAAACGGGCCGGCATGAGGTAAAGAGCCTCGAAATACTCGGGTGGTGGCGTTATAACTTTCTTCGGGGGTAAAACCTTGCTCCTGATAAAAATGGAACACATCTAAAAAATTACCGCCCTGCTCCGCCATATCAATGGCTGTGACCCGATGTGTGAGGCGTTGGACACGTTGCGGGTATGACGAAAAGGTGAAAATTTCCATGATAATCGCCAGCCCTTCCTGATTGATGGTAGAGGAAGGCGGCCCCTTGCTTAAGAAAGTGCATACCGGCTGCGCTAAGCCGTTGAGAGTGGTTCCGACATGCACCCAGCCTTCGTGTACTTCAAAGGCGCGCAGGTCGCGCTCGCTGAATAAAGCGTCCTTACGCAGCTTAATCCATTCGGCACCAGCCGATGCATCCGCCAAAATATCATCACTCAACCGCACCCGCACTTGGTGATCGCCACCACTGTCAAAATAACGACTGAGCCGTTCATCGAGGATTTGCACCGCTTCTTCGCTGGTATAATGTTTTTCCTCCATGGGGTCCAGTTGCGGTTTAATGCGTGATAAGGTGCTGGAGACCAGAGCAGCTAAATCCCGTAAAGTGGGCGCACCGGCATAAAAGGCATCTTGAGAGCTGCCGTACAGCTCTTGGGAGATTTTAGCAAATTCCAGGGTGCCACGAGCTTGCAATAAACGCACGACCTCTCGATATTCCCGGCAAATACGCAGCATGATATTGGCAACGCCGCTGAATTGCCCTAATTGCTTACGGACATCCCGTTCAATGGCATAAAATTCTTCCGTTTTTTGGATAGGATCAAATTGCAAGGGGATTTTTTCGTAGGTTTCGGTCGTGATAACCGGTAATTTCTTGCATTTATCCTCAAAAAATTGTATTTGTGCTTCTGCGGGCCATTTAAGCGCGTTCAAGATGCGAATAGGCTTTTGAGCTTCCACGATCCGTTCGGAAAGGGTACGGAGGGTCTGCTGGTAGGAATTTAACTCAAAGGTCATGGCCATGACTTCCTGTGAATGAAGGAAATTAGTACTGTACTATAGGCTGAAATAGGGTTAATGTCATCCTTAGTTGATTAAGGTTAGCTATGCATAGGCATACAGCAATCAAGATCTATCCCAAGCAACAAACCGCCCGACAGGCCATACGGGGAGCATTGGTTTGTTTTGCTGCTTCGCTCTTTTTCTTCTACGAATTTTTTCAATTGAACATGTTTAACGCCATTAATCCCTCCTTGATGCGCGAGTTCCACATCAACGCGGCTCAAATAGGCGTTATTTCTGCTTACTATTTTTTCGCTAACATCTTGTTCCAATTTCCGGCCGGTATCATCTTAGACAGAGTAAATACTCGAAAAATGATCATCATGGCGATGTCCGTATCGATTCTTTGCACCTTGGGATTTGCCCATGCTCAATCGGTTCAGCTCATTCAATTATGTCGTTTTTTTACCGGTATCGCGGCTTGTTTTTGCTTCTTAAGCTGCTTGCGGCTGGCGTCCCGTTGGTTCCCACCGAAACGATTGGCTCTAGTCATCGGTTTAATTGTCACGATTGCCATGATGGGCGGTACTGTGGCACAAACGCCGATGACCTGGCTGACTGATGTCTTTGGTTGGCGCTATGCCTTATGGGTAGATGCAATGGGTGGTTTTGCTATTTTAGTGTTCATCTTTTGCGTAGTACGTGATTACCCACCAGAAAGCCAAGATATTTTTTTACACCACCGCCGAGCATTGGCAGATATTGGGTTTTGGCAAGCGTTGCGTAAAACGATTATGAATGGCCAAAATTGGCTGGCGGGGCTTTATACCTCACTGATGAATTTACCTATCTTTTTATTGGGTGCGATCTGGGGTAGCCTGTATTTGGTGCAAATTCATCATTTACCACGAATCAGTGCTTCCCATATTACGACGATGATTTTTATCGGTACTATCCTAGGTTCCCCGATCATTGGTATGTTTTCCGATTTCATCAATCGCCGCAAGATGCCGATGATGATTTGCGCGATTATTTCTTTGTTGATTATGATCCCCATTATTTATTTACCTCACATTACTTCATCATCGGGTATGATTTTATTTTTTATGTTAGGTTTTTTTACCAGTGGTCAGGTGATTAGTTATGCGTTGATTACCGAAAGTAACGAGCCCTGGCTGACAGCAACCGCTACCGGTATAGCCTCTACTTTAATTATGGCCGGAGGTACTTTGCAGCCCTTATTTGGCTGGTTGCTGGAATGGCGGTGGGATAAACAAATGGTAAACGGTGTTCCACAGTTTTCATGGTCTGATTTCCAACTGGCATTAGCCATTATTCCAATCGCTTTTTTATTGAGCACGTTGCTCACTTTTCTCATTCGAGATAGCCATCCAGACAGGGGGCCGGGACGACGGAGTTGGGGGTGAGCAGTTACGTTTTTTCTAGCGTTCGATCTTTCTTTTAGCTAGTAACCGGGTCGTTTTGCAATTCTTCGATAACACGCTCAATACCCACCAGGTGTTCTCCCTCATTCATTTGGATTAACCTGACGCCTTGCGCGCTTCTGCCCACGATAGAAATTTCATCGATACGGGTGCGTACTAAGCGGCCTTGGTCGCTGATGAGCATTAGTTCATCGCCGGTAGCTACTTCTAAAGCGCCGATGACTTTACCGTTGCGTTCGTTGACACGAATTGAAATGACGCCCTGCGCACCACGCGCCGTTTGTCGGTATTCTTCTATTGGCGTGCGTTTGCCGTAACCGTTGGCCGTTGCCGTTAAAATGGTGCCTTGGGCATGAGCAATAATCATCGCGATGACGCATTGATCGGCGCGTAGTCGAATGCCGCGCACGCCTTTGGTCTTACGACCCATAGGTCTTAATCCGGATTCTGGGAAACGCACCACTTTACCGGCATCGCTGAATAACATGATTTCACGCTGGCCGTCGGTGAGATCGGCGCCGACTAAAGTGTCGCCCTCTTCTAACACAATCGCAATAATTCCATCGGCACGTGGTCGAGAAAAGGCGATGAGTGGCATTTTTTTGATGGTGCCGCGAGCAGTAGCCAACACCACAAAATGATCTGCTGTGTATTGACGTAGATTCAGTAAGGCATTGATGCGTTCATTTTCAGCTAAGGGTAACAAGTTGACCAAGGGTCGACCACGCGCCTGCCTGGAAGCTTGTGGGAGTTTGTATGTTTTTAACCAATAAACCTTACCGGTATTTGAAAAACACAATAAGGTGTCGTGGGTGTTAGCGATAATCAGGTGTTCGACGAAGTCTTCTTCTTTCATCAGGGTGGCAGATTTGCCTTTGCCACCCCGGTGCTGGGCTTGGTAATCGGTGAGGGGCTGAGTTTTAGCATAGCCCTGGTGAGAAACGGTGACCACCACCTCTTCACTGGAAATTAAATCTTCCATTTGCAAATCTTCTTCACTATCCGCAATGACAGTGCGACGCTCATCACCAAACTGCTCTTTCACTTCTAATAATTCGGTACGAATCACCTGCATTAAACGATCCGGGTTGCTGAGGATTTCGATTAAATCCGCAATCAGTCGCAATAAATCTTGGTACTCTTGAATGATTTTTTCTTTTTCTAAATTAGTGAGTCGATGCAGGCGTAAATCTAAAATGGCCTGCGCTTGCGCAGGGGATAATCGGTAGCCGGAATCTACAAGCCCATAACCTGTTTGCAAATCATCGGGGCGGGATATTTGGGCATCGGTTTGTTGCAATAAGTCCACCACCAAGCCCGGGGTCCATGACTCTGCTAATAGCTTTTCCTTGGCCTCGGCCGGTGTGGCAGATGATTTGATGAGCGCGATGAGTTTATCGATATTCGCTAATGCAACGGCTAAACCTTCCAGCAAATGTGCGCGTTCCCGCGCTTTTCGTAAATCAAAAATCGTGCGGCGGGTGACTACTTCACGGCGATGCTGAATAAAGGCTGATAATAATTCTTTTAGATTCAATACGCGCGGTTGGCCGTGATCCAAAGCCACCATATTAATGCCAAAGGTCACTTGGAGTTGCGTTTGTAAAAAGAGATTATTGAGTAATACTTCGGCATTTTCGTTACGACGAACCTCAATGACAATACGCATCCCATCGCGGTCGGATTCATCACGGATAGCAGTAATGCCTTCCACTCGTTTTTCCTTAACCAATTCACCGATTCTTTCTAATAATTTGGCTTTATTGACTTGATAGGGCAGCTCATTGACGATAATGGCTTGCTTTCCAGAGTTTTCCTGGGTGTCGATATAGGCCTTGGCTCGTAACAATAAACGGCCACGCCCGGTACGATAAGCGGCTAAAATGCCGGCCTTGCCATTAATGATGCCGGCGGTGGGGAAATCAGGGCCTGGGATATGGACCAACAATTCGTCGATACTGATGTCTGGGTTGTCCATCAGCGCAATACAGCCATCGATGGTTTCCCCCAGGTTATGAGGGGGGATATTGGTGGCCATACCCACAGCAATACCAGAGGAACCATTGACCAGTAGATTGGGGGCCCGGGTGGGTAGCACCACGGGTATTTCTTCGGTTTCATCGTAATTGGGGGCAAAATCGACGGTTTCTTTTTCCAGATCGGCCAACATGGCGTGGGAAAAGCGCGACATACGGATTTCGGTATAACGCATGGCGGCTGGGGCATCCCCGTCTACCGAGCCAAAGTTACCCTGACCATCGACCAATAGATAGCGTAGGGAAAAGGGTTGGGCCATACGGACGATGGTGTCATAAACCGCCGTATCGCTATGGGGATGGTATTTACCAATCACGTCGCCGACAATACGGGCGGATTTTTTATAGGGTTTATTCCAATCATTGCCCAATTGCTGCATGGCATATAGGGCGCGTCTATGCACCGGTTTTAAACCATCGCGTACATCGGGCAGCGCACGACCCACGATAACGCTCATGGCATAGTCCAGATAGGACTGCTTCATTTCTTGTTCAATGGAAACGCGGGAAACTTCTTTAGAATGTGTCAACATCCGGGATAAGACCTTGTGGAATATGAAAAAAAATGGCAAAGGCAGAGCCCTTGTCTATTCGATTATGATAACATACACTAGCCGTTTGCTCCAGGGGCCAACCGGAATATCCTCAGTGAATTTGAAAATGAGACTTGGCGAACGTAAATGAAAACATCCATTGATACTTTATTAAATCCGCGTTGGCTAATCCCTATTATTCCTCAAAATACGGTATTAGAGGGTCATTCGGTGGCCATAGATAAGGGGCGCATTGTCGCGATCTTACCTTCTGCGCAGGCACTAGCCGCTTATCATCCTCAAACGACGATTAATTTACCCGAACATGCAGTAATGCCAGGGCTCATCAATGCCCACGCCCATAGCCCCATGACTTTATTCCGCGGCATCGCCGATGATTTGCAGTTAATGGACTGGTTAAATCACCATATCTGGCCTCTGGAAAAACGCTGGATGGATGAGGATTTTATGAGGGATGGCACGGAATTGGCCTTTCTGGAAATGATCCGCGGTGGCACCACTTGTTTTAATGAGAATTTCTTTTTTTGTGATGTGACTGCCGAAGTCACCCTGGCCGCCGGCTTGCGGGCAATGATTGGCACGGAGGTGATTAATTTCCCTTCCCGTTACGCAGCCACCATGCCCGAATATTTAGCGAAAATGAAGGTTTTTTGTCTAAAATGGCAAAACCACGGCTTAATTAAACCCTCTATCCATCCACAAGGTCCGTATACAGTGGATGATGATAGTTTTTTGGCTGTCAAAGAATTTGCCGATCAGCATCAACTAATGGTTCATTTGCATTTGCATGAAACAGCGGCTGAAATTGCACAAAGTTTACAGCAATACCAAAAACGGCCGTTGCGGCGATTATATGATCTGGGTTTGGTTTCCGAACGTCTGCAATGCATTCACATGACACAGATTGCGGAGGAAGATTGGGAAATTTTACGAGCTACCCAACCGCAGATAGTGCATTGCCCAGAATCTAACTTAAAATTGGCTAGTGGATTTTGTCCAGTGCCCGCGTTATTAAAAGCGGGTATACACGTCGGTTTGGGTACGGATGGTGCCGCGAGTAATAATGACCTGGATATGTTCGGCGAGATGCGTACGGCTTCGTTGCTTGCCAAGGGTATTACTCGAGATTCCACTGCACTGGACGCTTCGACCACATTGGAATTGGCGACTATGGGTGGCGCCTATGCGCTGGGCTGGAACGATACCATTGGCTCGCTGGAGGTAGGTAAGTCAGCAGATATGATTGCGGTGGATTTATCGCATCCCAACACGCAACCCGTTTACCACCCTGTTTCACAAATTGCCTATGCGGTGAACAGCAGGCAAGTGACTGATGTGTGGGTGGCAGGACGGCAGTTGCTGAGTAAAGGCGAGTTTACCACGTTGGATGAGGATGTTATTTTAACGAAGGCAAAGCAGTGGCGAGAAAAAATCATGACCACGAACTAGGAGCCGTCTGGTAACCCCCCGGTCTCAATCTATGAATGACGAAAACGATCAACCGATTTGGAGTCCATCTCCAGAAGCAATGGCTAATAGCCAAATGATGCGATTCTTGCATTATGTCAATGAGCAACATCAGCTCAGCCTACCGGATTACGCCAGTCTCTATGATTGGTCGATTACCTACCCTGAGCTCTTCTGGGTGGATATTTGGAATTTCTGCCAGGTTCTAGCCAGCAAACGCTGGGATCAGGTATTGCAAGACGGCGATAAAATGCCCGGGGCACAATGGTTTACCGGGGCCAGACTTAACTTCGCGGAAAATCTCCTACGTCACAATAGCGATAAAACGGCGCTTATTTTTTGGAACGAACACGGGGATAGGCGCAGCATCACCTATTCTCAGCTTCACGAGCAGGTGCGAGAACTGGCGGCAGCGCTCTGGCAAGCCGGCGTGCAGGCCAATGATAGAGTAGCCGGTCTATTACCCAATATGCCGGAAGCCATTATCGCGATGTTAGCAACGACTAGCATAGGCGCCATATGGTCGTCGTGCTCACCCGATTTTGGGGTGCAAGGGGTGTTTGATCGTTTCTATCAAATCCAGCCGAAAATTTTATTTGCGGCTGATGGCTATTATTATAATGGCAAAAGCTATGATGCAATGGACAAAATAAGGGAGTTAGTAGAAAAAATACCCTGTATCGAAAAGACCATTGTCATCCCCTATTTGCAGCCTCAGCCTAATCTTACCTCGCTACCCAATGCCGTGTATTTTCAAGATTTCCGGCAACCGTCGGCTGCATTAAATTTTGCGCAGCTGCCGTTTAATCACCCTGTCTATATTTTGTATTCTTCTGGCACCACTGGCGCGCCTAAGTGCATTGTTCACGGTGCCGGTGGGGTATTATTGCAGCACCTCAAGGAATTAATGCTGCACACCGATCTTAGGCAAGACGATGTCTTTATGTATTTCACCACCTGTGGTTGGATGATGTGGAATTTTTTGGTGAGTGGCCTACTGACGGGGGCAACTTTGGTCTTATACGATGGCTCGCCGTTTTTCCCTCATTTCAGCTCCATGTTCGACTTGATCGATCGCGAGCATATCAGCGTATTTGGTTGTGGGGCTAAATTTATCGCCACTATCGAAAAAGCGCGCCAAACTCCCATAAAAAGTCATCGCCTAAACGCTTTGCGCACCATCCTGTCGACCGGTTCTCCTTTGTTGGCGCATAATTTTGATTATGTCTATCAACACATTAAAAAAGAGGTCTGCTTATCGTCTATTTCTGGGGGTACTGATATCGTTTCTTGTTTTGCGTTGGGTAACCCTTTACTGCCAGTCTACAAGGGGGAGCTGCAATGCCGCGGGTTAGGGCTTAAGGTCGAGGTTTTTGATGAGTCGGGACAAGCCGTGCAAGCGGAGAAAGGGGAGTTGGTCTGTACAGCGCCCTTCCCCGTCATGCCCGTCTATTTTTGGAATGATCCTGATGGGCAACGTTATCACGATGCTTATTTCGCTAAGTTCCCCGGCATTTGGGCTCATGGCGATTATGCTGAATTGACGATTCATGGCGGTTTAATTATTTACGGCCGCTCTGATGCCACTTTAAAGCCGGCCGGCGTGCGTATTGGTACCGCGGAAATTTATAAACTCGTCGAAACGATCCCGGAAATTGCGGAAAGTGCGGTTATCGGCCAGGATTGGCAGAACGATGTCCGAATTATTCTGTTTGTTAAGCTGCAAGATGGGTTGGAGCTTAACCAAAGCTTAACGGATACGATTAAAGAAACCATTCGGAAGCAAGCTTCAATACACCACATACCCGCCAAAATTATCCAAGTGCCTGATATTCCTAAAACCATTAACGGCAAGATCGTGGAACTGGCTATCAAACAGGTCGTTCAAGGACAGGCCGTTAAAAACAAGCATGTGTTAGCGAACCCTGAATCACTGGACTATTTTAAAAACCGGGCAGAATTGATAGAGGTTAAAGCCTCCTGAGCTTGCTTGTGCTCGGATCGCCTTAATGATAAAATCTATAGATTGTTATATCGAATCAATTTTTTGACAGTTACCATGAAAAAAATCCGTGCATTTTTTGGTTCTTGTGAATTTAATTTCACTGATTGGTTGATATTATTAGGCATCATTCTCATCCCTTTTTCCACCGGATTGACCAGTCAGGTCGGATTTGTCGTTGACTACTGTGTGCCTATCTTTTTTGTGACAGCCATCCTAACTTTTTTCGATTTACTATTAAAGCGTAATTCTTTAGCAAAAATAAATATCCCGTTTGTATTACTGGGTGGGCTGCTGGCATTATCTACCCTGATTGCTGGGCTAGTCTCTGCCATGTATCCCGGTTCCTTGTATCGTACGCTAAGCTATTTTCTCGGCTTTTCTATTTTTGTCTATTTATTATCGACTGCTTCGCTCTTAAATAAAAACCCAGTCACTCATTTTTCAATTTTAGCCAAAACATTAGCAATTTCTGGAATTCTACTAGGCTTGTATTACGTGATTCATTTTTTATACGCAACCTCAATTTATGGTCTCCATCACGCGATTCTAGATAGAACCAACGAAGGTGTCACCCGATTACCATGGGGTGCCTCCAACACCATTGCCGGCACTTTAAACCCTTTTATCTTTTTAACACTTTATTTGGGATTTATTGAGAAACAGCCAGAATTAAAAAAGCTTTGGTACTATGGTTGCGCAACCATCTTCCTAGCTGTGTTGTTGACATTATCACGGGGCGGTCTTTTATCTTTATTCTTTGGTATTTTAGTTCTTTTCACTTTATTTAAACGTTATTTGTGGTTAGCCATTACGATGCTAATCCCCGGTTTGGTCTATGCGGCTATCTTCTTTTTAAAGGATACTTTACCCCAAATGCACTCGGTGCTCTCCGTTCGAGTACACAGCTATAGCAGTGGCAGAACACATATATGGGCAGATAGCATTGCTTGGATACAAAATCATTATTTCTCGATGATCGGCTATTATCGATCGTTAAATATGTTTGGGCATAGCTCGCATAATATTTTTCTAACCAGCTTTATTGAACGCGGCCTTATCGGAGTCCTTTTAATTTTAATATTCTCTGTTATTTATTTTTCATGGGTAATTAAAAATATCAATAACCCTGAAAAAAATGTCAGTAATTTTTATAAATTTGTCATGGCCGCCACATTCGCATCGTGGCTTCATTTTCAAACTGAAGATTTTAACTTTACCCAACCTTATTTTTTCTATAGTTGGTGCTTACTAGGCCTTGTCTTTGCCGCTAAATTGATATTATCCACCACCACATCTCCATCCGTGAAATTGAATGAACCCGATAAAACTGAGTGAGCTCAAGATAGATTCCATTTACTATTTTATAGCTCGCCTATTCCCCGCACTAGCCTCTCTATTGGCCATAGTATTATTTATCCGTCTACTCGGCAAGGAAGTCTATGGTATTTATGCCTTGCTACAAGCGGCCGTTTTATTGGCTGGTAACGTTTCTTCTATCTGGATCACGCAATCGATCCTACGTTTTTATTCGCGGTTTGACTCTATACAAATGCGCAAGACATTTAATACAGCTATTGCATTTTCATTACTTTATACACTGGTCATTACTATTTCTGTTTTCGGTTTTTTTGTCGGTTTCTTTCTTAAAGTAAATGTATTCAACCTTTTATTAGCCATATTGGCTGTTATTAGCCTGGCTCTGTATGGAGTTCTGCTCTCTCTACAGCAAGCATTATTAAAACCACGACGTATTGTTTTTGCTGAGTTTTGTCGAGCTATCATTACCATTGCCATTCCGCTACTGCTGATTTATTTTCTACAAATTAAAACCTATACCTTTTTATTGATAGGTTTGGCTTTTTCTTATCTGTTGGCTAGCAGCGTGATGGCCTCTAGACTTCCTATTTCGTTTAGTCTAAACCACAATCATGCTCGTTTTACTAAAAAAATACTCCTGCCGTATGGAATTCCTATGGCTATTTGGTTAGGATTATCTGCGTTATTAAATACCTCTGACCGCTTTGTGATTAAATATTTTATGGATGCGAAAGCCGTCGGCGTTTATTCAGCCGTATACGACGTAGTCTATAACTCATTTGGGCTCTTGCTAGCACCTATTTTGTATGCCGCACATCCTCGCATTGTCTCTTTATGGAATAAGGGGGAAGAATTCGCATCGATGGCGCTCATGAAAAAAGCGATTGTTCTAGAGATATGCCTGGGGATAATAGCCGTCATAGGGCTGCAAGTTCTTTCCCCACTCCTTGTGACCTGCATTTTGGGGAAACCGGACGCCACCGCTAATCAATTAGTCGCCCCCGTGGCAGCCGGCGCCGTACTTTGGCAATTAGCCATGCTCGTTCATAAGCGTTTAGAAATGACTAGAAAAATGACTCGAATGATTGTTTATGTTTCTTGCGCACTAGTCGTCAATTTTGTAGGCAACATTCTTTTAATACCCTCGTATGGATACATTGCATCGGCGTATACCACCGCCATTAGCGCTTTTGTTTATATGCTACTGGTTTTTATGGACGCTCTTTATAATAACGTTTTTCAAATGAGGCTTTTCTCGTTATGCCGGCGCAACTCGATATCGTCATAGTCAATTGGAACTCTAACGTTCAACTTGCCGAATGTTTGAATTCAATTCCCGCTGCTCTTGATCATTCCTTTGAGCTAAAAACAATCGTCGTTGTTGATAATGCGTCGACGGATGCTTCTTTACAAGGCATTGATAAATTAGCATTACCTATCCAGCTTATTCTTAATAAAGAAAATAAAGGCTTCGGTTATGCCTGTAATCAAGGTGCCAAAGAATCCTCAGCCAACTATCTATTATTCCTAAATCCAGATACTCGTTTATATCCCAATTCTCTAAGCGTTCCTTTGCAGTTTATGGAGAAGCCCGAAAATAATAAGATTGGCATCGTTGGCATACAATTAATCGATGAGAACGGTCACATTGCACGAAGTTGTGCTCGCTTTCCAACCTTCTGGAATTTCTTAAGTCATACTATGGGTTTAAATTATTTATTGCCAAAGCAAATGAGATCATACGTAATGCTGGAATGGGCTCATGACCATAGTCAAAAAGTCGATCATGTCATTGGCGCATTCTTTTTAGTTCGGCAGAGATTGTTCCAGCAAACCACCGGTTTTGATGAACGTTTTTTTGTCTATTTTGAAGATCTTGACTTCTCATTGACCGCCAAAAAATTAGGGTGTGATAGCTTCTATTTGGCAGATGTGAGTGCTTTTCATCGAGGCGGCGGGGTATCTAGGCAAATAAAAGCAAAACGATTATATTATTCTTTAAGCAGTCGACTGATTTATTCATTTAAAAATTTTACTTTATTCCAATATTACCTAATTTTACTAGCAACCTATACCTTAGAGCCTATTAGTCGGTGCGTTTTGTCTCTGTTTAGAGGTTATTGGCAAGACGCTAAAGAAACTTGTCAAGCCTACGGGATGCTTTATAAAGATATTCTAAAATTTTTATCGCCACCCAAGTGAAACTAGCCTATTCTTTCTTCTCATTTCGGCACCACCCATTGTTCATGAGGGTTTTTGGGATCACGAATAATATCACCAATATTTTGTTGGGATATCTCTTTAGTCATATGCTCACGCAGTTTCTTTTTATTTTTTGATAAGGCCGTTCTCTCATAATAAAGGCTACCAATTTGTCGCTTTAAATCATGAGTAGACCAATTGCCTCTGATGCCCTCAAATTCATAAAATCTACGTTTTAGAGGATCATCTATTTTCATTAGTTCAACGAAATGAGTAAATGATAACGATGAAATGAGGGATTCTGGGGGTAAGTGGATTTTAGTCGTCAGTAAAGATTTCGCAGGCAGTGACTGCGGAATCTTTAATTGCAGATTTCTAGCAAGGCCAAGCTCTTTCAGCCTAGGAAAAGCTATTTGCCCTATAATAGGGTATTCTTGATAAAATTGCTTATAAAGAGTCAAACTTCTATCAGAAGCAGAAGGTACCTTTTTCTGTTGTAATTCCTCGGCCAACCGCTCGATTAATCTTTCCCCATATTGCCCTTAAAATAACATTAGCTGCCCTTTTAACTGATTCACGTACAGGATCAAGTTCTAATCGTAACACTTTTTTAATTCTTGATAATCAGACCGTAAAAGCTAATGAACGCCAGTAATACCACTCCACAAATATAAAAGCTAATTGAACTTAATTTACTTAGATCGAGCATAGTAATAATGCTAGTTAATACCGCTGATACAGCATACACAGAGCCACCGACAATGGCCGACGCTGCCCCCGCTATATGCTTTAATTTCTCCAAAGCAGAAGCTGTGGCATTAGCAGCCACCAAACCTGCAGCGCAAGTATAAATCATAACAGGAATCAGCACAGTGATAATAGATAATGAAAAGAGTAACGAAAAAACAATGGCTAAGGCAGCAGATGCGATGCCCACACAAATGCCTATAAAAATAGCCTTGTCCGCTCCTAAACGTCGCATCAAATGACTTGATAAATAAGCCCCAGCAATATAAGTAATGACTGTGGCAATAGATAAAAAGGCATAATGCTGTGTTGGCACATGTAGATAATGCACAAAAATAAACGGGGTAGCTGCGTAATATCCGAGCATCCCACCGCTTAGTATCACATAAGGAAGCAAATAGCCCAAAAATTTAATGCTTTTGAATGCCTGAAAATATTCGCCGATGGCATGAGATAACTTGAAGTTTTTATTAATGACGGGAATCGTTTCTTTAACGCAGAAATAGAATAAGATAATTAATGACGTATCGTAGATTGCTAAAAACAAAAAGATAAATCGCCAACTTAACAAAACGGCCAAATAACCCCCTACGATGGGAGCTAAAGCAGGCATAATATTGCCAGTGATTGAAACAAACGCAAATGCCCGAGATAACTGATTTAACTCCAGAGTATCTGTCAGCAGAGCCCTACATAATACAGAAGCTGCCCCTATTCCTGCGCCTTCGATAAATCGAGCGGTATTAAAAATAGTCACATTGGATGCCAACATCGCCATAAGAGTGCCAATATTTGCCACAATCAGCCCCAATAGCACCGTATTTTTTCGCCCAAAACGTACTGAAAGGCTTCCCCAAAAAAATTGAGATACGGAAAAACTGACTAAAAACAAGGTAATGGATAACTTCAGGCTATTTAGACTGGTGTGAAAGACATCCGCCAATATTGGCAAACTAGGCAAATAAATATTTAATGATATGAAGGCAAGTAATGCTAAAAAATTAGATGCCCAGAATATCATCACAGGGTTCTTTTGATTCATAATTAAATGCTTGTCTCCTTAATTGTTACAAAGCGATGATTACCATGATGATCCTCCGTCAAGTGAAATAAAATCATCCGAAAGCGGTAGAGGTGCATATTTATCCCGCCGTTTAGTTGCTTCCGTCTTCAGAGCCCTAAGCGTCTCATTCGCTATAACAGCCTGTTTTATCCTGCCAGAAAGCAGAATCAGTTTGTGCTGTAAATAGCGCTATATCTTGATCCGTATTGACCACTTCAAGTGGCCAATAATCTCGGCTAAGACGATAGATTAACCGCTCAAGGGCGGCTGAATAGGATAGTACAGTAATTGAACTAGTTCGCTTGCTATCGGATGTCTTAAAAAATTGCATAATAGTATACCTCAATAAGTTACTTGTTCTATTTTACTATTTCTAAAATAAATGATAATATTGATAATTATGAATAATTCATTTATATTTTGGTAATAATCATGGCCTTAGATTTCCTATCCTGCTTGAAAGGCTTTATTGCTATTGTTGAGCATAAAAGCTTTAGTCAAGCAGCTCAGCGCACACATATTTCCACGCCGGCATTGACTCAACAATTACAACGCTTGGAAGATTTGGTGGGGAAGAAATTGCTAAATCGTACGACCAGAAGACTCGAGTTGACGGAAGCGGGAGAGGTTTATCTTATTGGTGCAAAACGGATATTGAGTGAGATTGCAGCAGCCAAAACAGCTGTTGGCTGTTTAGAGTCCGAACCACATGGCGTAATCACGATTGCCATCCCTAATTCTTTAAATTCACTGTTGTTTATAAGGCATATTCAGGATTTTCTAAATACTTACCCTAAAATATCCATACACACCGTCAATGAGCATTCACCCAGCAGCATCTTGGCAAGCGACGTAGATTTGGTAATCAGTGAAGCGGATATTAAAGATAGTCAGTTAATCAAAGAAACGCTATTTACCCTAAAGCGTCGAATTTATGCGGCCCCCATGTATTTAAAAAAATACGGAATTCCTAAAACTATTGCTGATTTGAAAAAACATAATTGCCTTATAGCCACACGTATTTCTCCTAATAATGAATGGGTGATGGGTAGTCATAAGAAATTTCCAGTGACAGGAAATTATTCTTCTAATTCTGGAACAAGTATATTATGCGCGGCTATTGCTGGAATGGGTTTGATATGGGCTGCTGACGTCGTCATTAGAGAAGAAGTAAAGAGTGGTAAACTGATAGAAATAAAACTGAAAGAGAAGCCGGTAGAGGTTAAGCTTTATCTTTATCATCGTCCGGTAAGCTCCAGCAGCATTGTCAATTTAATGGCCAACCATCTGAAAAGATTGACGGCTTCGGATTTGTTTAATTAATGGGTAACCCCCTACGCCATCTCCAGGCTGTCATGAAAAAATCTAACCGCTCACGCTCGCACAGAACAAATCGACCCGGCATGGCCATATCGTTATACATAATATTAAAGAACATTAATCTATTCTTATGAATTGGCTATGGGCAAGGCTATAGTCTGGGGAGGGCTCATTGGAACGTTCTGCTTCAGGGATGAAGCAACGAGCGTACAGGGAAGTATTCACAGCGCTTCCAATGAGCCCTCCCCAGACTATAGCCGATTTCTGGCGCTAACGCGTCAAGGAGTTAAGGGGTGCCACGTTCAGGAGATCCCTCACTGCGTTCGGGATGACGTGGGAGGGCTGGGATGACGGGGGTTACATGGCGGGTGGTTAAATTTTGGAAATTCCATAATTTTTTATCCATGAGTTGGCTGGGGCGTATGTTGCTTAAGGCATGCAGGATATTGCTGGGGACTTTGGGGTTTTCTTTGGTTAAGCCGTCTATTAACACTTTTACTCGTTGCCTCATTAGATTATCCTGCGAGCCGCAAAGGTTGCACGGGATAATGGGGAATTGGTTTTCTTGGGCGTACTGAATGATATCCTTCTCCTGGCAGTATACTAATGGTCTAATGATGATATTTTGTTGGTCATCGGTTAATAATTTCGGCGGCATACCGCTGATACTACCGTTGTAGAGGATGGACATTAATAACGTACGAATCAGATCATCACGATGATGACCTAAGGCAACTTTTGTAAAGCCATGTTCTTTTGCATAACGATAAATAATGCCTCGACGTAACCGCGAACATAAGGAGCAGTAGGTATTCCCTTCTGGAATTTTATCAACCACAATCGAGTAAGTATCACGGGTTAATATTTCATAGGGGATGCTTCTGTCTTCCAACCATGCCCGTAAACTATCATCACGCCAGCCCGGCTGACCCTGATCCAACGTGAATACGAATAAACTGAATTTGTTATTAGAACGCAATCGTAACAAGTTAAGCAAAGTTAACATGGTGAAAGAATCTTTTCCGCCCGAAAGGCAAACCATCACCCGATCGCCAGTGGTTATCATTTGATAATCGGCAATAGCCTTGCCTGTATAATGCAGAAGTTTTTTTTCAAGCTTAGATATGCTGGACAAGGGAGAATTCCAAAGTTATTTAGGAGCCATTCGTAAGGCGCCATCTAGTCGTATAACACAACCATTCAGTAGCGTATTGTCAATAATGTGTAACACTAATTTGGCATATTCAGCCGTTTTGCCTAAGCGGCTAGGAAATGGCACACTCGCGGCCAAACTTTCCCTAACCTTTTCGGACAAACCGGATAACATCGGTGTTTCTATTAGGCCAGGGGCAATGGTAACCACGCGAATGCCGTAACGAGCTAATTCCCTAGCGGCGGGTAAGGTCATGGCCACTACGCCACCCTTGGAAGCACTATAAGCAATTTGACCAATTTGACCTTCATACGCAGCCACTGAGGCTGTATTAATAATAACGCCTCGTTCTTCCTCACCCTCAGCCAGTGGACACGACGACATATACGCACTGGCGACGCGTAAGACATTAAAAGTGCCGATTAAATTGACCTGTATAGCAGGGATAAAATCGGTCAATGGCATAGGGCTACCATTTTTATCGACAATCAATTGCCCGGGACAGATGCCTGCACAATTGATGCAGATTTGTGGTGTGCCGTGCTCGGCAATAATTTCTGCAAATACACGTTCGACATTGGCCGCATCACTGACATCACAGGCAAAGGCAAAACCGGAAATATCGTTGGCCACCTCTTGGGCTGCTTTTATTTCACGGTCTAGTAATATGACGGTGGCGCCAGCTGTTGCTAAAAATCGAGCGGTTTGGGCTCCCATTCCTGAGGCACCGCCGGTGATTACCGCAATTTTTTGTTTAATATGCATCCAGCGCCTCTGTGCGGTTAGTCACTGGATTTTTTCCAGCCGTATCACTTAAGAAAAAGCCACGACCCACCGCGTAATAATTAAGACCGTGCGCTGTCAATTGTTCTGGGGCATACAAATTTCTGCCGTCAAACACCGTTCGATACTGTAGTTTTGCTTTCAATAGCGCAGCATCGAGTTGCTGGAATTGCGGCCATTCGGTGACTATGACTAACACATCCGCGCGCTCTAAAACAGCCTCTCGATCTTTGCCAAGCTGAAATTGTGGTTCGTGTTGGTAGATCGCACTGGCAGTATCCGCTGCTGCGGGATCATACGCTTGGATGGTGGCTCCAGCTGATAATAGTGCTGTAATTAGTGTTCGGCTCGGCGCTTCCCGCATATCATCCGTGTGCGGCTTAAAAGCCAGCCCCCAAAGCGCAATGACCTTCCCCGATAAATTGCCGTGAAAAAAATCATTTATCTTTTTAAATAATATATTTTTCTGCTGCTCATTAATGGTTTCAATGGCATGCAGTAATGACGGTGACAAACCATTCTGCTCCGCCATTTTTTTCAATGCACGCACATCTTTGGGAAAACAAGAACCGCCAAAACCACAACCGGCAAAGAGAAAATGCTGCCCTATACGTGCATCAGAGCCTATGCCGCGACGCACATGTTCGATATCGGCGCCAAATTGTTCAGCCAGCTGACCCATTTCATTGATAAAACTAATGCGTGTCGCCAGAAAAGCATTGGCAGCATATTTAGTCAATTCCGCCGAGGCCATATCCATACTGATTAATTGCCTAGGGGTGGTCTTGGTCGTGAATTCACCGGCATTGCTGACCAGTGGCGCATAAAGTTCCATCATGTAATTTTTAGCACGTTCATTGTCAGTACCCACGACAATACGATCGGGACACATAAAATCTTGTATCGCACAACCTTGGCGTAAAAATTCGGGATTCGCAACGACATCAAACGCTGTGTCAATACCACGCTCGCTCAGGATGGTGTTCATTAATTTTTTTAATCGTTGGCAAGTGCCTATGGGTGCAGTCGATTTATTGACGATTATACGGTATTGCTGTAGATGACGGGCGATGCCAGAAACAACTTCCAGTACATATTGCAAATCGGCCGAGCCATCTGCTGCAGAAGGCGTATTCACGGTGATGAATTGAAAAAAACCATGTGCTACCCCTTTTTGCAAATCGACAGTGAATTGCAAGCGCTGATTAGCAATGCCGCGATGCAGTAACTCGGGTAGACCGATTTCAAATATAGGTACTATGCCTTGCTGTAGCTTGGCAATTTTGTCCGGTTGATTATCCACCAGTAACACGTGATTACCTAGCTCGGCCAAACACACGGCCGTCACTAAGCCGACGTAACCCGCTCCATAGATTGTAATTGTCGATTCCATTTAGTCTGTCAGTTCCGTTTCATGCAAATGGTTAAGATGGGAGATAGGGGATTGTGCATTAGTCAATACATGGCCACCTTGGTATTCTGGCACCAATTCCAATAGCAAGGTTTTTAATACGGGTTCATTATAACTGCTTATCGCCTCCTTCATTCGCTGAAGGATCATGGTCAAATCATTCCAATCCCTGGTTCGATAAGAGGATTGTAAAATTTTCTCATTACTCGTGGTGATAAGTGGTTCAGATTCGTGAAAAAGTTCTTCGTATAATTTTTCGCCCGGACGTAACCCGGTATATTGAATTTCAATATCTTCATTGGGAGTCAAGCCCGCCAGCAGGATCATTTGCTCAGCTAAATAGCTAATTTTAATCGGCTCCCCCATATCTAGGACGTAAATCTCACCGCCATGGCCCATGGCGGTGGCCTGCAAAATTAATTGCGAAGCTTCCGGTATCGTCATAAAGAATCGGGTAATCTCTGGGTGGGTGACCGTTACTGGACCGCCTTCCTCAATTTGTTTACGAAACAGCGGCACTACACTGCCAGCAGAGCCCAGCACATTACCAAAGCGCACCGTGATAAAACGGGTTTTAGATCGGCTATTATAATTTTGACAGAATATTTCTGCTGCTCGTTTGGTTGCACCCATCACATTGGTTGGGTTTACTGCTTTATCGGTTGAAATTAATACAAACTTCTCAACCTGTGCTGCTACGGCCTCCTCAGCCAATACCTGAGTTCCCAGCAGATTATTATGAATCGCGGTTCGCAGTTGATCTTCCAACATCGGCACATGCTTATAAGCGGCGGCATGGAAAATCATATCAATGGGATACTGACACATCACTTGCCGAACAGCCATTCTATCGGTCACATCGACGAGGTGGCCAATTAAATGGATATCGGGGAATTTTTGGCTGATTTCCATTTTCAATGCATAGAGATTGAACTCATTCTGCTCAAGTACATGCAGTTTTTTAGGATTCAATCGGGCAATTTGTCGACAGAGTTCAGCGCCAATAGAGCCACCGCCACCAGAGACTAATACCGATTTTTCTTCAATGACACCCCGGATTAATTGCCAATCCAACGATATGGAGTCCCGGCCTAGCAAATCTTCTAAGGAGACCTCTCTTAAGCCCTCGATTCTAATGCTGCCATTGGTCAGATCGTTTAACCCAGGCAAGGTGCGAAAAGGAATGCCAGAAGCTTCACAGTAGCCGACGATACGCCGCATACTGACTGATCGGGCCGAAGGTATGGCGATAATGATAAGATCGATATCGAAGCGTTTTACCAATTCTGGGATATTTTTTGTTTTTCCGACCACTCGGATGCCATGAATTTCCTGACCTTTTTTTATGGGTTGGTCATCCACAAACGCAATGGCCTGATACTCACGATTAACATGGCGTTTTAGATCGCGGGCAATACCCTCTCCAGCATGGCCAGCACCAATAATTAATACGCGTTTCCCCTGCTTTGCCCCCTGGTCTTTTGACCATCGGTAAAGTAACCGAGAGCCACCAAGCAATACGATAAGTAACAGCGCATACAAGGGGAATATAGAGCGGGGCAGCTCTAAGAGTCGTTTATCAATAAACAGCACCAAAATAGTTAGAACGACTGCCGTTGAGACGGCTTTTACGATACGGATCAGGTCGGGTAATGAAGCGAAGCGCCAGATGCCACGATATAGGCCAAAAATGAAATAAAATGAGACCTGAATAAGTAGCAATATAGGTAGAATTGCATCGGCCTGGTGTAGATTATGGTGGGGGATATGCCCTAAATTAAAACGCAACCAATAGGCTGCAAACCAGGCAATGGCAATCATGGCGATATCATGCACAACGACGATAATTCTATTTATTATCGGATTTCCAAAAATTTTCACAAGTAATATCCAAAAGCTAAAGTATTCTTTTCATATTGAGAAGAGAAATGGGTTCCCTTAATATAAGCTTAAAGATTTTAAAGATCTCTAAGTAACTGGCTTAAGGAAAGTTTGCTCATAAAACCGATGATGGTTTTATTTTATCAATCTCTGCGACGGATGAGTAGTTTTTTATACTGAGTTCAACCATTTATGATAAAATTATTCGTACAATCTGGGTTATTTGCAAAAATACTATGCCCTGTATTACTATCACAAAAGGTTACAAATACTTTTGCCATAGCGTCGTGGCAGCTCACGGGAGTTGATGTTGGATAAACCAAAATTATTGATTATAGGCGCCGGCGGCCATGGCAAAGTCGTGGCTGACATCGCTAATCAATCCGGTCTGTGGCGTGAAATCGCTTTTTTAGATGATAAATACCCAGAAGTCACCCAATTATGCCAATGGCCAATACTCGCCAAATTAGCAGACGCAGCTCATTTTAAAGACGAGTATAATTATGCCGTGATTGCCATCGGTAATAATTCGCAACGTATGCTGCAAATGACCGCTTTAAAAGCATTGGGTTATTCTTTTCCTGTGATTCGCCATAATTCAGCCATTGTTAGTTCGGGAGCTGAAATTCATGAAGGGGTTGTTATTTCTCCCGGCGCCATTGTTAATATAGGCGCTTGTGTGAAAGCCGGCGTTATTATTAATAGCGCAGCTATTATAGAGCATGATTGCGTATTAGATGAGGGGGTGCATATTTCGCCCCGGGTTGCCCTGGCTGGAGGGGTGCAAGTAGGAAAGCAGAGTTGGCTGGGTATTGGCGCTACGGTCATCGCGAACAAACGTATTGGTGACTATGTTTTGGTGGGTGCGGGGGCCGTTGTTATTGACGATCTACCCGATCATATAACCGCAGTCGGGGTTCCAGCCAAAAAATTAGTGCAGTCAACCATTTCTGCCTGAAACGGTTGAGATCAACGCCCTGGGTTGAGTAACTCTCGAAATTCAGTTAAACTTTTGTGCAAATATTACCCAAATGGGAACCATAGCCGCATGAAGATCCCCGCTACCATGAGCCACTTCTTTAACCGGATAATCGACATCAGCTTCTCCTTACTGGCTCTTGCGTTTTTTGCTATCCCCATGCTTGTGATTGCCATCCTCATCCAATGGCAGATGGGGGGGCCTATCCTATTTCGACAAACCCGGCCTGGTCTTGGCGGCAAGCTTTTTACCCTATACAAATTCCGAACTATGATTGAAACCCAGGGCCCGGCCTCGGATGCCATGCGCCTAACACCGATTGGTCAATGGCTGCGCGCCAGCAGTTTGGATGAATTACCTCAACTACTGAATGTCTTAAAAGGGGATATCCGCCTAGTGGGCCCAAGGCCCTTGCTTCCAGAATATTTACCTCTTTATACTCGTGATCAGGCCAGGCGCCATGAAGTCAAGCCCGGCATTACCGGTTGGGCGCAGATAAACGGTCGTAATGCCCTTTCCTGGGAAGAAAAATTCAAATTAGATCTGTGGTATGTGGATAACCAATCACTCTGGCTTGATCTAAAAATTATCTGGTTAACATTTTTAAAAGTTATTCGGAGGTCCAATATAAACCAGCCAGGACAGGCGACTGCTGAACGATTCATGGGCAATAGGACAACAAATACAGAAATCATCAACAAATAAGCACGCATAGAGACACACTACCCGAGCATTCACTATGAACCATACTTTATTTCCACCCTGGCCTTTTATTGCCGAAGATGAAATAACCGCTGTTAACCAAGTCTTACGTTCAGGTAAAGTCAATTATCTGACCGGCAGCGAAGGTCGTCTCTTTGAACGTGAATTCGCCGACAGCATCGGCCGCCGACATGGTATCGCCTTGGCAAACGGCACCTTGGCCTTAGAATTAGCGTTGCACGTACTGGGAATTGGCCCAGGGGATGAAGTTATTGTCCCTTGCCGTACGTTCATCGCCACCGCTAGTTGCGTCGCTATGCGCGGCGCCACCCCGGTAGTAGCCGATATTGCTCAAGACAGCCAAAACATCACGGCTGAAACCATTGCACCCCACCTAACCGAACGCACCAAGGCGATTATTCCAGTACACCTGGCCGGTTTGACTTGCGATATGGACCCCATCATGGCCTTAGCCCGTCAACATAATCTCTATGTCATTGAAGACTGTGCTCAAGCCGTCGGTAGCCGCTATAAGGGTAAACCCGCCGGCTCTTTCGGTGACCTGGCTGCGTTTTCTTTTTGTCAGGATAAAATTATCACCACCGCTGGCGAAGGAGGGATGTTGGTGCTTAATGACGACCATTTATTCCGCCAAGCCTGGGCTTTTAAAGATCATGGCAAGGATTACGATTTAGTCGTGCAAGAAAAAACTCAGCCGGGATTCCGCTGGTTGCATAATCAATTTGGCACTAATTGGCGCCTGAGCGAAGTACAATCCGCCGTCGGTCGAATACAATTGCAAAAAGTGCCAGCCTGGGTGGAACAGCGCCGGAAAAATGCCACCGCCTTGACCAATGCATTCGCCAAAATACCTGCGCTCACAGTGCACTTACCTTCCGAGGATTATTACCATAGCTACTATAAGTTTTATGCCTTTGTACGCCCGGAGTTACTAAAACCCGATTGGAATCGCGACCGTATCCTAGCGGCTATTAATGCGCAAGGCATGCCTTGTTTCTCTGGCATCTGTCCTGAAATTTATCAAGAGGCCGCCTTCACCGAATCGGCTTTCCGCGTTGACAAACGATTGCCTATAGCCCAAAACCTAGGCGAGACCAGTTTGATGTTTCTAGTACATCCCACCTGCGATGACAAGGACATGGAAAGGGTTTCTCAGGTAGTTAATGAGGTTATGCAGGAAGCTTCCTTGAAGATAGTTCATGCGCAATGTGCCTAAGGGCATACGCGTCAACTTAAGGAAAACATCTTGAAATATCCTTCTCCCCTTGTGGGAGAAGGTGCCCGTAAGGGCGGATGAGGGGTAAAAACAAGGTTAAACGCTACTTCTAACTTTCCAGAAAAAAATGACAGCATAACCCATAGCTCTTTATTTTTTTGGAAAATTTTTAGCCTGATTTTGACCTCTTTATTTACCCCTCATTCGCCTTCGGCACCTTCTCCCACAGGGGGAGAAGGAGTTCTTTTCTTAAGTTGACGCCTATGGTGACTAAGGGTGGTCCTTGCCATATGAAACACCAACAGGTAAACTCACCCTCCTTGATTCGGCCAGGTATTACGGCCGTCTAACTGTGCATGGGTGGCTTGTCGGTCCCTTCGCAGCGATATATTGCAAACCCCGTCAGGCCCGGAAGGGAGCAGCGGTAGTGATAGATTCGAGTGCCGGAGTGTGGCTGATTGAGCTACCCACCCTATTTGTGACCCCTTGAGCCAGATGTGATGGGTAATTATTCCGTATTAGCCCGTAAATGGCGGCCACGCAGCTTCACGGATGTCGTAGGTCAAACACCCGTTGTGCAGGCATTGACCAATGCCTTAACACAAAATCGCCTCCACCATGCTTATTTATTTACCGGCACTCGCGGCGTTGGCAAAACCAGTATTGCTCGTCTATTGGCTAAATCCCTCAATTGCCAACAAGGCGTTACCGCCACTCCCTGCAATCAATGCCCTGCTTGCGAAGCCATTAACCAAGGTCGCTTTCTTGATCTCCTGGAAATTGACGCAGCCTCCCGCACCAAAGTCGAAGATACCCGCGATCTCCTAGATAATGTTCAATATGCGCCTACCCAAGGCCGCTACAAAGTGTATCTCATCGACGAAGTGCACATGCTCTCCAACCATAGCTTCAATGCCTTATTGAAAACCTTGGAAGAGCCACCCGAACACGTTAAATTTTTACTGGCCACCACTGATCCTCAGCGCTTACCCGTCACGATTTTGTCGCGTTGCTTACAATTCCATTTGAAAAGCTTATCCATAGAACAGCTGGCTACGCAGCTAAGCCACATCGTTGAGCAAGAACAGATTACTTATGAGCCAAAAGCCTTGCTCTATTTAGCACAAGCCGCTCAAGGCAGTATGCGTGACGCACTCAGTTTGACGGACCAAGCCATTGCCTACGGCAATGGTCAATTAAGCAGCCAGGAAGTGGAGATTTTACTGGGGCGCACTCAACCGGCATTGGTACGGATGCTACTTCAGCATATCGTCGATAGGCAGGCGGAACCATTATTGCAGCAGGTCCGTGAATTAATGGCGAACGGTGCCGATTTCCTCGCTGTTTTAGAGGAACTCATTTCTCTACTGCATCAAATTGCGGTACAGCAAGTCGTTCCCGGCTTTAATCCCGAGGATGGTGTGGATACTGAAGAGATCACTGCCCTGGCCAGTCGTTTAACAGCGGAAGAAGTCCAGTTGTATTATCAAATTGCTTTATTGGGTCGACGCGATCTACCTTTGGCGCCCACGCCACGCGGTGGGTTTGAGATGGTATTACTACGCATGCTGGCGTTTCGTCCCCATGCCTCCCAGGTGCTAGATGCCGGCCAAAATCATCAGCCATCTATTCAAAAACAAAACCCACCGCCTGCTCCTCAGTTAAAGTCATTACCTGAACCCACGGTTATGGCTGCACCTCAAAAACCCACTCCCACCACAAGTCCGGCAGCACCTAACCAGTGGAGCGAATTATTAGCTAAGCTGAATTTGCAAGGCGTGGCGTATATGGTGGGTTTAAATTGTACTTTAGTGGCGCAAAACGAGGATAGTATTCACTTATTATTGGATAAGCAGCATGCACTTTTACTAAATTCTAATGTTCAACAGCGCCTGCATACCGCCATTAATGAATATTTTCAAAAATCCATGCAATTGCAAATTAGTACAGGTACACTTACCTCCGTTACACCGGCAGAGATAGATCGATCGCGCCGAGTACAGCAGCAGATTGCTGCGACGACAGCCATCACCGATGATGAGCATGTCAAGACGTTGGTCGACCGATTTGATGCGAGGGTTATCCCCCATTCGATTATTACAAAGGGTTAGCCTGGCTTCAGATCTAGCCTGAGTTTGCATAAATTTGTATTATAATTAATAATATAACTATAAACTTTAACCATGAGGAATGAAAATTATGACTACCCCGAATGTGCCAGGCATGATGAATACCCAAGTCATTGATTTTTTGAAAGATAAAGGTCAAGAGATGGTTCAGCACTTTCAAAAAATGCAAGAAGAATTAGCAAAGCGAGAAGTCACCGGTTTGGGCGGTGTTGAAGATTCCGACGAAATTTTCGTTAAAGTTATTATCAATGGTTTACAAGAAGCTAAGAAAGTGATTGTTGGTAAGGGTGCGATAGAAGAAGGTGCCGGTGTGGTCGGTGAGCTCACGGTTGCCGCTATCAATAATGCGATGGAAAAAATCAAAACCACGATGCAAGGCGAAGTGATGAAAGTTTATGAAAAGTCGGGCTTGCCGTTGAATGAGGAAGGGAAAGAAGACGAATAAACTGTTTGGTCCTCTCTTTGGGGCATGGATGCTAACCTTAGCTTAAATGCCCCATTTCTCCTCGTTGTCCCTTGTAAACCAATTCCCTATTAAACTGCGTGCTTTCTAAAAAGAAAGCGGAGCTAGTTCGCGCGTGAAGTATCCCCTGCTCTGAGCCATAGGATAGGGGAGCCACCTCGCGCATGAAGTATCCCAGGGGCTGGCTGCAAACACGCATAAATACATCCTTCGTAGCTCCCGTGTCATCCATGAATTAGAGGGTTTGCATCCAGCCCCTGGGATACTTCATGCTTACTCAGTACAACATAGGGCTAGGGTATGCACACATCTTTTTTAGTCAACTGTGAGTGAGTATTAGATTAGGGGTTTACAGTGCTAATCGTTAATCCGGTGCCTACTCACAGTTGACTAAAAAGATGTGTGCATACCTGTATAGGGACAGGACATGCCTGACACAGAGGGAGAAGGAGTTTGGACATCATAGACCTAATTAGTTACTATTTTAATTATTATCCTTAATGAGAAAGTGCTGATATGTTCACTCCTTTAGTTCAACAACTCATAGATCATTTACGCTGTCTTGCTGGTGTGGGGCCTAAGTCAGCTCAGCGTATTGCTTTTCAATTGTTGGAACGCCATCGTGATACTGGGTTATCCTTGGCAAAAATAATGACGCAAGCGCTGACTGAGGTCGGGCATTGTCAACGTTGTCGAACATTTTCTGAGAAACCTGTCTGCCCGTTGTGTGCTAATCCTAGCAGAAACACGGGGCAACTCTGCATTGTTGAGAATCCGGCGGATGTGTTTGCTTTGGAGCAGACGCATAGTTTTCATGGGCTTTATTTTGTGTTGATGGGCCATTTGTCTCCTTTGGATGGTGTTGGTCCGGAGGAGTTGCATTTGCCGGTTTTGATGGAGCGGATAAGTAGCGAGCCTATTCAAGAGGTTATTTTGGCGACTAATCCTACGGTTGAGGGTGAGGCTACGGCGCATTATATCAGCCATCTTTTGCAAAATAGGGATCTTAAGATTAGCCGTATTGCCCATGGGGTGCCATTGGATGGGGAGTTGGGTTATTTGGATGCTGGCACCTTGGCTCGGGCGCTAACTGCTAGAACGGTTGTTTAAGCACGCTATGGTCACTGATTTTATTTGTTCTGTTCCTCAACGGGTCATTTTGGCTTCTGGTCAGAAAGCCGAATCGTTATTGCAAGGTCAGCTTACTTGTGATGTGCGAGAGGTTACGGCTGCGCAAAGTCGTTTGGCTGCGCATTGTAATCCTAAAGGGCGCATACAAAGTTCATTACGGCTTTTGCAATTTGGAGGGGTATTTTATGGTTTGTTGCCTGAGGAGATGGTTGATTTTGCCTTAGCGCAATTGAATAAATATGCCATGCTGTCTCGGGTGAAATTGGCGGGGTGTGATCGCTTTAGTTTGTTGGGTTGTTATGGGGAGAACGTGGCTAACACGCTTATGGAGCTGGCGGGAAAGCTGCCTGTAGTCGTCGATGAGGTTTGTAGTGGTGCAGATTGGTTATTGGTGCGAATTCCGGGGGCAAAGCCGCGATTTTTGCTTATGGCTGAAGCTGAGAGAATGAAGGCTTGGCAGGATGTTCTTAGTCTATCTTATCCAGTTTCTTCTTGGGATGCCTGGCGTCAACAGGATATTGAGGCGGGTTTAGCGCAAATTTACCCTCAGACGATTGATTTATTCACGCCGCAGATGCTCAATTACCCTGAATTAAATGCCGTTAGCTTTGAAAAAGGCTGCTATATCGGCCAGGAAATCATTGCTCGCACACATTACTTAGGAAAGGTTAAGCGGCATTTGCAACATCTGGTATTAGCGACACCAACGCTGCCCCAGGTGGGTGAGAAACTATGGACTGCGGAAGGCCAAGAAGCGGGAATTATTGTCGATGCGGTGCGCAATACGGCGGAAGATTGCCAGATATTGGCGGTTGTGCAAGACACTGCCCCCCTGGCAGCACTGACAACCTGTCCGCGAGTATTAGATTAGGGGTTAGCACTGTAAGCCCCCTCTCCCGCGCGAGGGGCTTGAATAAAGGCTCTGAACTTGTTCGCGGGAGAGGGTTGGGGAGAGGGCGAATGGATAGCGCGAGACTTTACCCTCTCCCCTAACCCTCTCCCGCGAATAGGTTTGCAGCTTCTGCCCAAACTTCTCGCGCGGGAGAGGGGGTTTACAGTGCTAATCGTTAATCCGGTGCCTACTCACAGTTGACTAAAAAAGATGTGACATACCTTAGGCTTCTAGGGGAATTATGTTACTAGGCGGATTTTTCATCCTTAGCAGTACCTTCCGCTTGTCCACCTTGGCTGTATTTTTGGCGGAAGCGGCTGACTCGGCCGACGTTTTCTAATGATTTCTTCTTGCCTGTATAAAAATCGTGGCAACTGGAACAAATTTCCACCTGCAACACGTCTTTGTCTAGGGTAGAACGTGTCACAAAACTATGACCACAGCTACAAACCACTTTTACCTCATGATAAGAGGGGTGAATATTTTTTTTCATGTATTGACCTTCGATTCTAAAATTAGTGCGATGACCAGCCTTTACCGGCAATCCTTATAGGAATAAAGAAGTATTCTATCATTAAGATATAAAAAAAGCCTAGGGCCGCGTAGTTAAAGAAGAAAATTAACTCGGGGACGTAGGTACAAGGAGCTGTGGAGCTATGGTATAATCCATCATTATTATGGGGTGAGCTCAGGCACCCCCTATCTTTGTCACAAACGCTAGTATTTTAGACGAGTTGGGTGAGAAAAATTTTCCCGCCAAAATTGGCAAAATACGAATGTTTCCATCTTGGGGCTGAGCTGTTACTAATTGGGTTGCTGAAATCCATGCGTAGACAATTGATTATCTACCTCTTCATTGGCTGGTGCTCTGCCATTATGTGCCTAGGGGCGAGTGCAGCTGAACGTCCCTTGACTCTCGTGGAGTCAGAGCGTCTAGCGCTCACCCATCAATATGGCTCCTCCTCTTTTTTGCTAAATTCGAGTTCGGCTGACTCTGAAGAGGATAAAAATAATCCTTCCCCCACCAATCTTACCTTTGCCACGAATAACTTTTCACCCAATACCAGCGCCCCCGGTCAAATCGATATGACCGTCATCAATGTCGGGGTCAAACAGGTATTCAATCGCAGCGATGTCAATAGTTATAAAAGTGACCAAGTCCGGGCTCAAGCACAAGCGAAAGCGTATCGCCAGCAGAACAAAGCCGAGCTTTTGTTGCGGGATGTTCGTCGCATTTGGATTGAACTGTATTATTTGCAGCACGCCTCGGCGATTGTCCAGGCCAGTGTCGATCATCTTCAGCAAACCGTGGCTCTTGTTCATTCCCCGCTTTCTGGAAACCAAGCGCTAGGCACCACTCCACATTCAAGCCTTCCCATTAATGAACCTAAAGTCAGTCAAACCAGCATGCACTTGGATTTGGAATACCTAAAACAATTACAAACGGAAACAATGAAACAAATGGCGGTTTACCAGAAAAAATTAGCGGCGCTCATCGGAAAAAATGAGATGAATCGGCCCTTAGACACGAATTTACCGAGCTGGCCTGCCCCCGCTTCCTTAATTCAAATGCAAAAACGGTTGGCCAGGCATCCCCTATTAAAAGCCGATGATGCGGAAATTCAAGCCAATCAAGCCGACCTCGGTTGGAACAAAGAATTACATAAAACCCAATTTGAAGTTGGCGCCAGCTATGGGGTACGCCAGGCGGATATGATGCAGGCAGATCCTCAACTCAATATGGTCAGCGCGGAATTGACCATGAAGCTACCTACTTCGTCACAACCGAGCACCATCAGAATCAGCACCAATCAATTAGATCAGGCGCAGATGCAAAGGCAACGAGACCATAATAATTTAGTAAAGAATTTGATTAAACAATATAATATTTGGCTAAAATTAAACCAATCGACAACCAGCCAATCTCTGACCTTACCTGTCATCCCCGCTCCTACCCAAACCACTCTCCCTGGCAATCAAGCGGAGCTGACCACTCACAAATTTATTCAACAAGTCAATCGACAGTTATTTCAGTTACGAAGCCAGGCTAACCTTGCTCAAGCCCGTTCTGATCTTGAGTATTTTCACAACTAACGGTAAGCTCAGCTCTTGCCCGTGCCACGGGATTTTATGAATTTCATTCATAAGGATATTTTCATGCTCACAGCCTATCTGTTGTTTTTAGCAAAGACCATTACCCTCATCGTCGCCATACTACTGATTATTGCCGGTATCATCGCCCTCATTAGCAAGGGCAAACAACAACCTAAAGAACGGTTGGATATTAAGAAATTGAATGAGAAATACGAGGCGATGGCTAAACTTCTGCGCGAAACCATCTGTACTAAAAAACAATTGAAGCAATATAGTAAAGAAGAGAAACAGCAGCGCAAACAGAATGAAAAATTGAAGCCTCCTGCGCATCGCAAGCGAATATTTGTGTTAAATTTTCAGGGTGACGTACGTGCCTCGGCTGTCAAAACGCTGCGCGAGGAAATCACGGCTTTATTAACGACCGCCACGCGTGACGATGAAGTCGTACTCAAGTTAGAAAGCCCAGGTGGCATGGTCTATGCCTATGGCTTAGCTTCTTCGGAGCTATTACGAATTCGACAAAAGGAAATACCGTTAACGGTTATTGTCGATAAAGTAGCCGCCAGCGGCGGTTACATGATGGCTTGCGTCGCCAATCGCATCTTGGCGGCCCCTTTTGCCATTGTGGGCTCTATCGGCGTTATTGCCCAAATACCTAACTTCCATCGCCTCCTCAAAAAGAAAGACATTGATTTTGAACAAATCATGGCGGGGCAATACAAACGAACCTTATCCTTATTTGGCGAAAATACTCGGCAGGGTCGTGAGAAATTCCAAGAAGAAATCGATGAAACGCACACGTTATTCAAAACGTTTATTCGTGAAAACCGCCCGATGCTAAATATTGAAAAAGTGGCTACCGGTGAGCACTGGTATGGAAAACAGGCCATTTCTTTACAGCTTATCGATGAGATTTGTACCAGTGATGATTATTTACAATTCGCCAGTCATCATGCCGATATTTATGAGCTGAGTTACGTGACGCGTAAAAGCTTTTTAGAAAAATTAAATGCTTCTGCGCAGAAGGGCTATGAAAAATTATTGAAGACGGTAGCACCCACTCAAACTTTGGTTGACTAAAGCCTAACCATGGCACATTTGCATACACACGATAAACCGCACTCCCATGGCAAAGCCCCCAAAAACGGCTTAATCATCGCGGTCGTGGTGTTGTTTTCATTTGCTCTTGTTGAGGCTGCGGGCGGTTGGTTAGCCAATTCTCTGACATTACTCAGCGATGCCGGCCATATGGTGACCGATGGCTTATCGCTGCTGCTTGCCGTTTTTGCCAGTTGGATTGCCAATAAACCGCCATCACGAAAACATTCCTATGGATTAGGCCGCGCTGAAGTTTTGGGTGCTTGGATTAATAGCTTAGCGATGGTGTTGATTGCGATTTGGATCGGTTTTCATGCGTTTGAGCGTTTGGCTAAACCACAACCGGTTCTGCCCGGTTATGTGATACCCATTGCATTTTTAGGGCTTGTCATCAATTTGCTGTTAGTGTGGATTTTACACCATTCTGAACAAACCCTAAATCTTCGCGCCGCCATTTTACATGTGCTGGGTGATTTACTAGGCTCAGTCGCGGCTTTGGCTTCAGGTATCGTTATTTTCTTTACGGGTTGGTTATTGATAGACCCGTTATTATCTTTGTTTATTGCGCTATTAATTTTGTTGTCCAGTATCGGTCTTTTGAGGGAAACGTTGTTAGTATTAATGGAAGGTGTTCCCTTGCATTTAAATCTTGCGGAGGTGGGTAAGCGCATGGCTGGCGTTGAGAAAGTGATGGCGGTTCACGATCTCCACATTTGGACGCTTTCTTCGGGATTGATTATTCTTTCCGCGCATATCGAACTCGCCGATTTAGCCGATTGGCCACATACCTTATCGATCTTACAAACTCTTCTCACCGACGAATTCAATATTAAACACATCACCCTACAGCCTGAAACCCACGGCCACGTTGCCCGATTTATTAACCTGCAGAAGTGAATTTTAGGCAGCGGATTAACGATTAGCACTGTAAGCCCCCTCTCCCGCGCGAGGGGCTTAAATAAAGGCTCTGAACTTGTTCGCGGGAGAGAGGGTTTACAGTGCTAACCCCTAAATCTAAGCCTCACTCACGGGCTATAGGTAATCGACGCTTAATATCTCAAAACTACTCACACCGGCAGGGGTGGTGATTTCCACTTCATCGCCTACGGATTTGCCGATCACACCTCGGGCAATGGGGGAGCTGACGGAAATTTTTTTGGATTTTAGGTTGGCTTCGTCTTCACCGACGATTTGATAAATGGATTCTTCTTGGGTGTCTAAGTTTAATAATTTAACGGTTGCACCGAAAATAACCACGCCTTCATTTTTTCTCGTTCGAATGTCAATAATTTGCGCGTTGGCTAATTTGGTTTTTAACAGATGAATTCTGGCTTCAATAAAACCCTGCTGTTCCTTGGCTGCGTGGTATTCCGCATTTTCTTTTAAATCACCGTGGGCGCGAGCCTCGGAAATGGCGCGAATCACTTGTGGGCGATCTTCTTTTTCCAAGCGTTCCAACTCTGTTCGCAACTGTTGTGCCCCTTGCTCGGTCATGGGTGTTCTTGTCATAAATTTTCCTTTTCGCTTGCTGGTGTCAGCTGTGCCTGTTTAGTTTTGGGTTTTAATGCATGCAAATCTTGGAGTCGCATCACTCGTCCGACGGCTTCATGATTTAATGCCAAGCAAATCGCCTTACCGCCGGTTATGGTAGTCGTATAAGCCACTTTGTGCTGCACGGCGCTGCGACGGATGGTAAATGAATCGGCAATAGCTTGTTCGCCTTGGGTGGTATTAATGATCAGGACAATTTCATCGTTTTTAATACTATCGACGATATGCGGACGACCTTCCATTACCTTATTCACCGGTTTGCACGGAACGCCGTGTTGCTGCAATACCGCTGCCGTGCCATGCGTAGCGACGATACTAAAACCTAATTCGTGTAATGCCTGACCTAATTCTACCGCTGCCAGCTTATCGGCTTCGCGCACGCTGATAAAGACGCGACCTTGGTGAGGAATACTTTGACCCGTGCCTAATAATGCTTTTGCAAATGCTTCCCCAAAACTCTCTCCCACCCCCATCACTTCGCCGGTCGATTTCATTTCCGGACCTAAAATAGGGTCGACTCCGGGAAATTTATTAAACGGAAATACCGGCATCTTGACGGCATAATACGGCGGCGTTACTTCTTTTACACCTTGGTTTTTTAGGCTGATGCCTGCCATACATCGCGCGGCTATTTTTGCCAACGGTAAGCCGGTGGCTTTGGCGACAAATGGCACGGTGCGTGAAGCCCGGGGGTTGACCTCTAAAATATAAATAGTTTGATCCTGAATGGCAAACTGTGCATTCATCAGACCAATGACCCCTAATTCCAGCGCCATTTTTTGCATGGCCATGCGCAGTTTTTCCTGCAACTCGGGGCTAATGCTATGCGGGGGTAAGGAACAGGCAGAATCACCGGAATGAATACCCGCTTGTTCAATGTGTTCCATAATGCCACCGATAAATACTTCTTTGCCATCACACACGGCGTCGATGTCAATTTCGATGGCATTGTCGAGAAAATGATCCAACAGCAACGGCGCTTCAAAGGAAACGGCATGAGCTTGGTTCATGTAGCGACGTAATTCTTTTTCGTTGTAAATGATTTCCATGGCGCGACCGCCCAGTACGTAGGAAGGCCTCACCACCAGGGGATAGGCGAACACGTTCGCTAATCGCAACCCTTCTTCGACACTGCGCACCGTGCCATTGGGCGGTTGCCTTATCCCTAATTTTTGCACCAACTGCTGAAAACGTTCTCTATCCTCAGCCCGATCAATCGCATCAGGGGATGTGCCCATAATAGGTACACCCGCCGCTTCCAATGCCCGGGCTAGTTTTAGCGGTGTTTGGCCGCCGTATTGGACAATCACGCCCTTGGGTTTTTCGATGTCGACAATTTCCAGCACATCTTCCAATGTCAATGGCTCAAAATACAGCCGATCGGAGATGTCGTAATCAGTGGAAACGGTTTCTGGGTTGCAATTGACCATGATGGTTTCATAGCCCATTTCCCGCATGGCTAAGGCCGCGTGCACACAACAATAATCAAACTCAATCCCTTGGCCGATTCGGTTCGGGCCGCCACCCAAGACGATGACCTTCTCCCTATCACTGGGCATGGCCTCGCATTCTTCATCGTAGGTGGAATACAGGTAAGCAGTTTGGGTAGAAAATTCCGCAGCGCAAGTATCCACTCTTTTATAGACGGGACGTATACCCAGTTCATGGCGGTATTTGCGCACGCTTTGCTCACTGACACCCAATAATTTAGCCAAGCGCCGATCGGAAAAGCCTTGTCTTTTAAAGCCGTGCATTTGCTTGGCGGAGATCTCAGACAACGTCAGCTGGGCTATGCCGCTTTCGGTTTGTACTAAATCGAGTATTTGTGACAAAAACCAGGGGTCGATATTGGATAAGCGGTGTACTTCTTCCAAGCTGAAGTTGGCACGAAACGCATCTGCTACATACCACAGTCGATCGCTGCCAGCGGTACGTATTTCTCGTTTTAATAGAGGGAGTGACTCCTCACTGCGCCAGTCGAGTTTGGAATCTAGGCCATCTACCCCTACTTCCAAGCCACGTAAGGCTTTTTGTAGTGATTCTTGGAAATTACGACCTATCGCCATCACCTCACCCACCGATTTCATTTGGGTTGTTAATCGTTGGTCGGTGGTGGGGAATTTTTCAAAGGTAAAGCGGGGGATCTTGGTGACCACGTAGTCAATAGTCGGCTCGAAAGAGGCCGGCATCTGGCCGCCGGTAATTTCATTTTTTAATTCATATAAGCTGTAACCTACCGCTAACTTAGCGGCCACCTTGGCGATGGGAAAACCCGTGGCTTTAGAGGCCAAGGCGGAAGAGCGCGACACCCGTGGGTTCATTTCGATGACGACCATGCGGCCATCGTGGGGGTTGATGGCAAACTGCACGTTGGAACCACCGGTATCGACGCCAATTTCGCGTAATACCGCAATGGCGGCATCGCGCATCCGCTGGTATTCTTTGTCAGTTAAGGTCTGGGCCGGGGCTACGGTAATCGAATCCCCGGTGTGAATGCCCATGGGGTCTAGGTTCTCTATGGAACAGACGATGATGCAATTGTCTTGGCTATCCCGCACCACCTCCATTTCGTATTCTTTCCAACCGATGATCGCCTCATCGATGAGCAATTCTTTAGTGGGTGATAAATCCAAGCCACGTTCACAGATTTCGATGAATTCTTCGCGATTATAGGCAATGCCACCCCCGGTACCGCCCATGGTAAACGAGGGACGGATGACAGAGGGGAAGCCCAGGTCATCGAGTATGGCTAATGCCTCTTTCATGGTGTGCGCCAAACCCGAACGCGGCATATCCAGGCCGATTTTGGTCATGGCATCACGGAATAATTCGCGGTCTTCGGCTTTATCAATGGCTTCGCGAGTGGCGCCGATCATTTCCACGCCATATTTGGCTAATACACCTTCCCGGGCCAGGTCCAGCGCGGTATTTAAGGCAGTTTGGCCCCCCATGGTCGGCAGCAGCGCACACGGGCGTTCTGCGGCAATAATCTTGGCAACCACTTCCCAATGAATAGGTTCGATGTAAATGGCATCGGCCATTTGCGGGTCGGTCATAATCGTCGCGGGATTGGAGTTGACCAGAATGACTCGGTAGCCTTCTTCGCGCAAGGCTTTGCAGGCTTGGGCACCGGCATAATCAAACTCACACGCTTGACCAATGATAATTGGCCCTGCCCCCAAGATTAGAATAGATTGAATGTCAGTGCGTTTTGGCATAGTGTATTTATTAACTATAAAAAAGACCGTAGAAAAGTGGTAAAAGCATAGGTATTATAACAGGTTAAAAGCAGTAATTCTCCTCGAATGATGAAACTGTCAGCCGCGGTTGACGCATGGCGCTCCCTAGGGGACTCGAACCCCTGTTTTCGCCGTGAGAGGGCGACGTCCTAGGCCACTAGACGAAGGGAGCTAACTGACACCTGATGAACTATTATATAGTCATTTTATTTGAAAACACGTTTTATTTTTTCCGCGAAGGAAAATTGAAGTAAGGAGTTATGATCATTCGTTTCATCCAAAAAATTTACCAACGTATTAAACAACGATCCGTGGCTGACCCGACTCACACTCGCCCCCAAGACGGACTGGTGGTGCCGCGCAACCAACATACGCTTTCCAGAAGCAATATTAGTAAGAATGCGCTAACTGTCTTAAACCGCTTACATCAAGCCGGTTTTCAGGCTTATCTGGTCGGTGGCAGCGTGCGCGATTTGTTGTTGAATCTAAAGCCCAAAGACTTTGATATCGCCACCGATGCCCACCCTGAAGAAGTTAGGCGTTTATTTCGCAATAGTCGCTTGATAGGCCGCCGCTTTCGGTTGGTGCATGTGTTCTTTGGATTGGATATCGTGGAAGTGGCTACTTTTCGCAAGGGCCATCCCGAAGATGCTCACCCCGAGGGCAGACAATCCGCCACTGGCATGTTGATTCGCGATAATATTTATGGCTCCATGGCCGATGATGCCTGGCGACGCGACTTCACCATCAATGCGCTTTACTACAATATTGCCGATTATTCCATTGTCGATTATACCGGCGGCTTGGCTGACTTAAAGCAACATCGGATCACTATTCTCGGTGACCCTATCGCGCGTTATAAAGAAGACCCGGTTCGCATGCTGCGCGCCTTGCGGCTCACCGCCAAACTCGATTTTACCATGGATGCGGCCACTGCGGCTCCCATCCAAGAATTAAAAACGCTGATTAAAAACGTATCCCCAGCCCGATTGTTTGATGAAGTCTTAAAATTATTTTACTGCGGCCATGGTATGCGTGCGTATCGATTACTGCACCATTACGGGTTATTCGCGTTTTTATTTTCTCAAACGGAAAAAGCGTTATCAGCAGAAGAATTACGTAAAGAGCAATTTCTTGCCCTGCTATTGCAAAGTTTCAAGAATACCGATGCACGCTTGGCGAATGGCCAAAGTTTAAATCCTGCTTTTTTATTCGCAGTGCTGTTATGGCCGCCTTTGCAATTAAGTGTGCAGCGATTAGAAGATGAAGGAAATGCTCCGTATGTTGCATTAGAAATGGCCATGAAGAAGGTGCTTGCTGCTCAACAACAAGAAATTGCTATTCCTAAACGTTATACGCTGATTATGATGGAAATCTGGACTATGCAGTTTCCTTTGCAGGTGCGAAATAAAAAATACATTAAAACTTTATTTGCTTCTCCGCGCTTTAGAGCGGCTTTTGATTTTTTGGTGTTACGAATGGAATCTGGCGAAGCACAATTAAAATCTGCTGTCGATTGGTGGCAGCATTTTCAAACCGCCACTCCGCAGCAACGTCATAAAATAGCGCATCAACTGACCAATCCTAAGAAAAAAACTTTAGTGATGCATCATGCGTTTGTGGGCTTGGGCAGTAATTTAGAGCAACCGATTGAGCAAATTAAAACGGCTATTTCTGCGTTGATGCAATTGCCGAAAACCCGTATCCATGCCGCATCGAGCCTGTATCAAACTGCCCCGCAGGGGTGCAGCGATCAACCCGATTATATTAATGCCGTGGTGGAGTTGCGCACGCGACTTTCTCTGGAGGAGTTATTCGCTCACTTACAAATTTTGGAAACACACCAGGGCCGCCACCGTGACGGCAGTAAAAATCAGCCACGCACCTTGGATTTGGATTTGCTGTTGTTTGATCAGGAAATTCTGGATTCTCCAGAGCTTACTATCCCCCACCCCCGTATGAACGAACGTGGTTTTGTTTTAATCCCACTCTTGGAAATCGCCCCTAAGCTTTGCCTGCCTGATGGAGTAGCTATTCATGAACTCCTGGAGAAACTCCCCGATGAATGCAAGCATTTTACTTTAGTCTAAGTACCCCGGGAGCGCGGGCGAGTGTAGCACTAAAGCAACACTAAATGATGCTCTGTTTAAAACTTATTCACATCCCTTGTTTTTGGAACTACTTGGCATTCAAACACAAGAGAGTATAATCTGCTAGACCAGCTGAGCTTAAGCTTATGTTGCGTCCGGTTTATTTGTTCATTTTCCTAAAGGAGATGTTTGCATGTCGAAACCTAGAGAATCTAAGAAAGAAACAAAGAAGGCACCTGCACTGAGCTTAATGGAAAAACGTAAGAAAAAGAAAGAAAAGAAAGGTAAATAGTGATGAGGGGTTGGCTCCCTAACATCGAAACACATATGAGTCGTTCATATTGTCGTGAGATCAAACACTCATCTCTACACCTCTGGGAAAGCGGGCAAGTTGCCCGCTTCCAGAGATTGCGGAAATTTTAGAGATTAAGATTTATCTCTTACATCACAAGACAGCTTGACCCTGACTTGGGATTACTTTTATCATCCTCACGTTTGGGATTGATTTTATCATCCTTACGCTTGGTAGGCGAACTCCCTCCACAACCATCCTTAGCCTCTTCAGTTACACAGTCATGAAAATAATCATTGACTAGCGACCCTATTTGTTCAGGCATAGGATCACCGGTAAGCAATGGAAATTCTTCGGCGAAGAAAGACTGAACCGCCATCTGTTTATAGCATCCCTGAAAACTAATCGGAATGCTGTACTGCTTTTCAAGTACCAACTTCGGCTCCATTATACCTATTGCAATCCCTGACATTTTTATTTTTTCAGCTCCGAGTGCTGCCTTTAATGAGGATGAAAATAGCCTAAGGAAATCTTTAAAAAAAGTTTCATTATGACAAGGAATCCATGTGGTATTTTCATTATCGACAATGGCTGTGATATATAACGTTCTGTTTTGAGGCGTACCTCTTTTATTAAGCTCATCACGGCAAATCAAACAAAGCTTTTCCGGATTCGCAATAAATACATTTTTTGACATTTTTTCTAGATTGTCTGCATCCTCTTTTGAAAATTTTGCACTCCAACCACCCAAAAGATCCACAAGCGCGTTCCGCTCTCGTATCGTCGAACACACTAAACCAATAGAATCTTTGTTGCGGGCCGTGTATAATTTTGCTTCACTGGGTGGAGTTCTGAGCGATAATAAGTAGCCATTTTTCTTTAAATTTTCTACTAAAGTTGCATAAATTTTAGTTTTTTTAACATGTTCATTTAACTTACCCTCTCTATGAGCATTATAAGCTTTTCGGTATATATCGGGGTCGCGCACGAATTCTTCTGATGCCGCCGTAATTAATGCCTCCACAGTATCGGCATTTCTTTCCCCTACTATTTTCGGATATTCCTCACCCAAAATTGCTACTATAGATTCAAAAAAATCGTATGAGCCAATTCTCCAGCCTGTATCCCATCCATTAGTTTTACTCGCTTTTTCCTTCAATATTTCTTTTAATTTCATAAAAATTTCTCATTTTTATTTTTATAGGTCCGTATCCACTTTATCCTTATTTATAAATTACTTTTTTTTGTATTGATTAGCAATTATTGCGCCCATTAAAGCAATTAATCCACCGCATAGGGCCAACCATTCTGGTACTTCTCCCAAGACTAGCCAACTCAGTAGTGTGCTGACAATAGGCATTAAGTACAGAAAATGGCTGGCGCGGGAGGCGGGTAACACCCTTAAACCATAGTTCCAGGCAGTGTAACCGATAACTGAGGGGAATATGCCCAAGTAGAAAGCAGCTAATGTGGCATTTAGGTGGGCGGTATGGAGTTCTCGCCAGAGTGGGTGGGCGTAAAGCAATAGCAAGATGAGGGTACCGCCCCAAATCACAAAAGCGGTTAATTCCACGCCATCGTATTTTAAGGTTAATGATTTATAGGCAATATTGTAAATACCACCGCACAAGGTAGCGATTAATACATAGAGGATGCCAATATCCAGGTGTGCGCCTTGCATATGGGAAATCGCGATCAGTAATACTCCCAGCACACTGATAAACACACCTTGCCATGCACGCTTCGATACTTTTTCACCCAAAAATAGGACCGCTAAAAAAGTCACTGCGACTGGGATAAGGCTGATGATGAATCCGGCGATGCCGGCGTTTACGGTGAGTTCACCAAAATTGAGGGCGATGTTGTAAACGCCGATGCCGATCATACCGGCCACTAATATGACGGGGATGTCACAGCGGCGTGGTTTGCCTCGGTTGGAGTTAAATAGGTATAAAAAAAGCATGCCTACGGAGGCGACTAAATGGCGAAGTAAGGCCAGGCTGCCAGGGTCGTAGCTTTGGAGACCAATACGGATGCCAACTAAGGCAGATGACCAGAAGAAAACGGCCAGGCTGATGGCGAGGATAGTTTTAATTGAGCTTATGGTCATGGTTTTGTAGGAATGAATGGTGTGCTCTTTTGACATACGATAGACCCTGTTGTCACGCAGATTTTTTATGGGCAATGATCTGAACGGGATGTGGCAACACGTCCTGAAGCATGGTTGGAAATTGTACGTGAAGAAACTTCGCAGGTCACGCGATTGATATAGGTGAGGGTCTTCAACAAACAATCGACAATGAGTGAATCAAGGTTGGAAGGTATTTTGCCGAGATGACTGGCCTGGGCGACCTCTAAGCGTAATTGTAGGTCGGGGTTGGATCTAACATAATGCGATAATACCGCGACGTTTACCTTAGCGGGGGTTTGCTGACTCCCTACCAATATGGTTTTTAGCCAATCGGTGAGGGTGGGTATGCCAATACGGTGGTATTGACCCTTGGGTAGCAGGGTATGCCATTTGGAACCTTCGCGAATTTGTTCCCAAATGGCCTTGACCAATTCTGGAGAAAATTTGCCCATTAAATACTGCTCACCCTGTTCGATCACCGCGCTGATGGCGGTTTCGATATCGCAAGCTTCATCGATAACCGATAGTGAAGCCGTTTGCCAGATTGCGAATAATTGCGTGGCCAGGTGGGCGGAAAGGACTTCGCTAATCCCTTTATCCAACTTTAATTGCAGATTTTCATTCATCAGGGTTTCTTTTAACTGCTCACTCAGTGTAGTCCAAGCCGTCGTCACCCAGGTTGATAACACCTTTAGCGCCGAAGAACGCTGGAAGCGCTGTTGCATCAATTGGCAGCGCATGGCCCATTCTTGATTGCCCATGCCACGAGCGAACGGTCGATTTTTCTGTTCACTTTGATAGCCGATGGCTTTTGATTCTCGCCAAATGCGCGTAGCAGATAAGGCCTCATTGAAGGGTCCGGCCAGTTTTTCGGGCGGCAGGTGTTTCTGGATGTAATGCTTCAGTGCCACTAGGAAATGATCTTCTTGGCGTGGATCAGGCACTTGGGCATGAAGGTGTTGCGTTTGTATGAGTGGGTATAGGGTATTGTAGATCAGTTGGCTCAATAGTTGCTGCATTTGGGGGCGATGGCTGGTTAAACGATCGTCGCCAATAAAACCTCGAGTTCGTAAAGCGGTTATTATGCTATTTTCAGCGACTTTATCGGCAGTAAATCCTAACATCTCAGTTAATGAGGGTGCCAGTTGCTCCGTTAAAAAATGGGCTAAGCAATGGCACGTATCGTTGGGATAATCCCAGAATAAGGATTTGAAATGCTGACTGAACGATAATACCGTGGCGTGATCGAGATAAGAAGCGGAAAAGAAATGTGCGAAGTAGTGACGTAATTTTTTAAACGACGGGGTACGGCCTTTTTTTATTATTTTCGGTAATATATGCAATTGGAATTGTAACGTGAAATCGTCCATAAATAGTTTTTTACAATTGCTAGCCATTATTTGTCGTATTGTTTCTATGTGCGAGTCTTTGGCTGCTGGCAGATGACTGGTGAATAACCATTTCTGTTTATCTGCTAATGTCGGCTGGGAACACTCGCTGAGGGTTGCCTCTTTGGCAATACCTATTGGTTTAGTTTTGTTCTCCAAACTGGACTGTGGGGCCCACTTTTTCTGAAATGAGTCGTCATGATGATACTGGAGAATCTCTTCGTATTTGTCCTGAAAAGCAGACAGTAATGTTTCTCTATTTAAACTTTGGTAAAAGAGCTGATATAAATTATCGTCATTGGGTAAGAGCTCAACCATGGTATTGAGTGCCACTTCCTCCAAAGAATCTTCTGTCTCTTTAGTCATACGAAGTGGATTTAATAACGCCATCCTCATTTGCTCCAAGTTAATGGCGTCACTGAGTTTATCGGCGAAATGTAAGGCAGATATGTGCTTATGTAAAGACAGATCCCAGTGCGCGCCTGCGGTAAGTGCAAGCACGCGATTAACGGCGTAGCGGAAGAAATCGGGTGCTTCGTTACCCAGAAGAGGAAAAAGTTCCTTTCGCAGTTTGACGTATTCCGGATGGTCACCTAAGTAATCTCGACAGAACCTGGGTAGTAATCGCGAAATCAATTTGACAGCGCTGATGCTTGCCCAATGCTGCTTTATCGATTGCAGTTCGGTTACTGATAATTCGGATTTTTCCCTAGTCATGAGGGTATTTTTATAGCCTGCTGTCAGTACTTGAAAAATTTGTTTTATTTCAGGCTCTGTGTAATGAAGGAAAGGAGGCGATTGTATTGTAACTACTCGCACGTCGTCCCGCGGCTTGTCCGCGGGATCCAGAAAGGAGAATTTTATAGGCTTTTTTCTGGATCCCGCGGACAAGCCGCGGGACGACGGAGTTTGATTTGAGGGGAAGCCGTTACATTTTATTTTACTATCCATGTTTGTTACTGGGTTTTTAGCCAGTCTATCTTGTAAACAAGTCAATGTTATTTTGATGATAGCATCGGTCTTTTGAAATAGTATTTTATCCCATTGAGTGTTAATGAATTCATTTCTACCGGTCAATTTCTGAAGTGTGTCGCTGTCGGCTTGCCAGTTTTCGATTCGCTTTTTGTTTTCCATCACGAAATAGCTGGGATTCCAACATTGCACACCGAACCAACCGGCATAAACGTGTTCATGTTTTATGGGCTTGACTGTCCCAAATGACAAATTAGGTTTGAGTGAATCGATAATACCCGCCAAACGGATGCCTTCGGCGGAATAATCACGGTAACGTTTCTGAAAATTTTGTAATAGTTCCACATGGCATTTATTCAGTGACATGGCCAATGGTGGGTTTAGGAAGAAGAAAATTTTTTCCTTATCTAATTGCATAATGGCTTCATAAAGTACATCTTTACATTGTTCTGAACTGGGTATAGGTTCCCGCAGAAAGGCTCGAAGCGCCTTATTGGTATATAGTGCTTTGAGGGTTGGTCGACCCAGAGACTTATTTCTTATCGCGATATGCCAGAAGTTTTGGTGATGGCGGTCTTCTCCTGGATGAAACACATGTTTTGTCAACAGAGTAATCAAACCTAAATCGGCCTCTTCATTGACAGTGCGCTGGAGCACGTAAGGAAGCGCAGCAGAAAATGGATTTCCTGCAATCGGTTCATCATCGACTAAATAGCCAAGCCTATCGGCAGCAATAAAATGGGCTATCTGCTTTAGCCAGGGGGTTTTTGTTTTTGAATCGGCAAAATAGCCTTTAATTAAAACGGTGAGGATATTGTCTTGTAAATCCATTGGTTTTACGATATCCACTTGGTGTTGGCATTGGTCATTAAACTCAAAAATCTGGGTCCGTAATTTTAAGTATGACCTCCAATTTCCTTGTCTAGCCCATCGATACAGTTGGCAAACAACCGCCATTTCATGCCGTTGAATCTCTTTAAAATAATCCGGCGGTGGTTTTATCTCTGGGTTGATTTGATCAAGGTCTTCGACAATCCGGTGAATAGGATCGGCGGTGATTAACGCGGCTTTTCCCTGATATTTTTGTGCGGTTAGGATGTATTCGGGTGAAATCAAGTGCTTGATATGGAGAAAGGTTGAAATCACTTGCCTATTCCGAAAAAGTAACGCTTTGTTTAAAATCATCTGGGCCAGTCGTATCGCGGCTTCATCGTGAGTGAGCCATGCTTCGACGGTGGGTGTCATCATGGCACCAATCATCGAATGGATTATCGCTAGCGGCTGGTCCACTTGCTGCAATTGCAGTGATAATGCATTGATAAATAATGTCGATGAGATGAGGTGGCGTAGGCTGTAAAAGCTTGGGAAATGGGGGCGTTGTATGGCTAGCCATAATACCTCCCTACCCATAGACTCCACTTTTTGCCATTTCGGTAATTGACGTTCTATTGGCGTGACAGCTGCTAATATATCCCGAACTAGATAATGGCTGGCAATGGTTTCGCTTTGCTTTTGCTGCAATTCTTTTTTTAATTCGGCTAGGGCGACCAGAAGAACCGGGGTTAAATGGTCGGTTTTTATGGCCAGCCATGGCTTGATGCCCGCGTGATTTTTGATTTTGATACCCTGAATTAATCCCTCGATTATTTTTTCTCTTAGCTCCTTATTTTGGACTACGACCTGAGTTGATCCTATTTGATCGATAACGAACGTCATTTCTTCTGGGTGAACCGAGTGGTGTTTTATATCTGAGCTTATTAATCCGTTGAATCCTACCTTTACTAGTGCAGCTTCCATAGCTGCACGAGCCGTATCAGCATCCGATCGCCGCCAAATTTCCGTGATGGTTTGCACCACGTGACGAAACGGTTGACGATTGATCATTCTACTATGTTGGCAACCGTACAAGACATGCCCCAAAAGATAATCGGCTTGATTTTGAATGGTAATCGATTGGCTCACCACGGCCAGTAAAGAAAATTTCAGGGTTTGCAGCGCGGTTAATAATTTATCCATGCCCTGAAAATCAGCCAAACGTGCTAGGTAAGCTAGACTTTTACTCAACACATCGGTTTGATCTGGTTCATATAAATAATGAATGCGCAGAAAAAGAAGGAATTCGTCGTCAGCCGTAGTCGAATGGCGACATTCTTTTAACAAGTCATGGCAGCGAGACTCAGGTTGACTGGTGTTATGGGCTGGGCGTAATTCCATTAAATTCCGGCACTTGGTGGATAGGAAGTCATCAAGAATTCGTCTTTTTCCACATCAACCTCCAGGAGCATATCGGTTATTTTAGGCTTTTTCATTGCAGCGGCTAAACATTCGGCTGCCAATAAGGGTAATAATTTCCTGTTGAACATCTGCATTATACGGTTAGCTCCTAGGCGAATATCTTGGCAAGCATGGACGATAAAATCGACGACGTGAGGACGATACGACAAGATGATTTGGTATCGTTGAGCTACTCGCTTCTGAAGGATGTGTAATTGTTGTTGCACAATCTGTTGAAGTGCAGTTGTGGTCAAGGGGTAATAAGGAATTATATCCACTCGACTCAGGAAATCGGCATCAAATACCGAGATTAAATCGCCACGAATAGCCTGGCTGAGAACCTCAGCGTCTGGGTTTTCATGGTTACTGCATAATCGCAGAATTAAATCGGCAGCTGCTGTGGAAGTTACTATAAATAACGTATTGTTAAAGCGAGTGATTCGACCCTCACTGTCGTATAGCCAGCCTTTATCAAATATTTGGTAAAAAATAGCTCGAACCTGAGCATGGGCTTTTTCCCATTCCTCCAGTACGATTAAATGATGCGGTCGTCGACGAACGGCTTCCGTTAAGAGCGCAGCTTCACCAAAACCGATGTATCCCGGCGGAGAGCCTATTAACTGCGACACTCGGTGTGCTTCGTGGTATTCTGCTAAATTAATGACCGTCATTTGTTGAGCGCCACCGTAAAGCAGATCCGCCAATGTTTGGGCTGTGGTTGTTTTTCCGACGCCGCTGGGCCCGACCAATAGCACAATACCCATCGGTCGTTGCGAATCCAGCAATTGCGTTCTGGCCAGCTGAATAATCCGCAGCCATTCGCGCAATGCCTGCGATTGGCCAAAAATCCGTTGCTGCATTTGTTGTTCTAAATGCAATAGCGTCTGCAACTCTGAGCCGTGAATTTGCGATAGCGGGGTAGCTGTCCAATGGGCGATCACCTCTACAATTGCGTGCATATCCACTTCGTTTGAACAGCCGGGGGCATTCGCAGGGCTAGCCATCTTTTCCTCTTGGGCGAGCGCAAGGCGTGCACAAGCTGTATCCAACAAATTAATGGCTTTATCGGGTAATTGTCGATCGGTGAGATAGCGTATCGATAATTGAACGGCCGCTGGAATGGCTTGGTCGGAAATTTGCACGCGATGGTGTAACTCCAACGACGGGCGTAATGCGTTTAGGATGGCTATGGTTGCTTCTTCAGTGACTTCCTCCACCTTTATCAGTTGGAATCGTCGATTCAGTGCTTGATCCCGCTCCCAATAGCGCCTGTATTCCGTCCAAGTGGTGGCAGCAATGGTACGTAATTCGCCACGTGCTAATAAAGGTTTTATTTGATGGACTAATTCGCTAGGACCAGAAGTGAGAAGCGCGTGGGCTTCATCGATGAATAAGAGAATAGGCCGGTCAGCCAGTTGGATTTCATGCAATAATTGTTGGATTCTATTATTAAGTTCGCTGCTATCGTGTGCACCGGCTTGTAATAAATGAATGTCTACACTGTGAATGCTTGCTCGGCGCAATGCAGTCGGCACTGCCCCCGTTATAATGCGTTGCGCTAAGCCTTCCACTAGGGCTGTTTTGCCCACCCCGGGGTCACCTACTAATAGCGGATTATTTTGTCGACGACGCATGAGGATATCGATTAATTGTTGGATTTCATGCTCACGACCGATGACGGGGTCTAGTTTCCCTGCAGAGGCCAATTCGGTCAAATTATGGGTAAATTTCGTTAAGGCGGATCGTTGGTTTTCTGAGGGTGTAATTCGGGCTGCTTTCATTCGTTTATTTTCGCTACTATCTTTAGTGACCAGCGAGAATTGGGCGCGTAATTGTTCTTTAGGAAGTTGTGAAAGTGGATGAGATAGTCTGCTTAACAGGGATAATAAGTAATCGGAGTTAAGTAGCGCAAATAGTAAAAATCCTGATCGGATTTCTTCCGTTTGGTATTCTAGGTTGGCAATATAATAGGATTCTCGCAGTAATTCTTCGACTGCTGAAGATAATATAGGGGCTTTGCTTGCCGTTTTGGCGAATGGCTTGTTGTGTTGCGATAAATCTGCCAGCCATGCTGAAATGTTTATACCGGCGTGCTGCAATAACAAATGCATATCACTTTGGGGCAATATCAGTAATTGCATCAGCCAATGGTTTAACTCGATGGTATCGCAGCCAATTTCTAGGCAAGACGCAGCTGCCATTTGTAGACTTTTTTGGCAAACGGCATTCAGTTTTTGGATTATAGCGTGTATTTGTGTATAGGACATGTTTTATCTACCCTGGGCGCGGATGGCCGAATGAAGAGCTACACAGGGAGATACTATAGTTATTTTATTTTACGTCAATACCGTACTTTGTGCCCACCATTAATAGCTAAGGTATGCACACATCTTTTTCAGTCAACTGCGAGTGAGTATTAGATTAAGGATTAGCACTGTAACCCCCCTCTCCCGCGCGAGGAGTTTAAATAAAGGCTCTGAACTTGTTCGCGGGAGAGGGTTGGGGAGAGGGCGAATGGATAGCGCGAGACTTTACCCTCACCCTAACCCTCTCCCGCGAATAAGTTTGCAGCTTTTGCACAAACTCCTCGCGCGGGAGAGGGGGTTTACAGTGCTAATCGTTAATCCAGTGCCTACTCACAGTTGACTAAAAAAGATGTGTGCATACCTCAGTCATTAATAGAGAGGGGAAGGCGACTGTCACTGTCTTAAACATAGTTCAGTCTCTTTTCCTGTTCTTTTGAAATGGGCTTCCTCCAGGCCGGGGAAAAGAAAATCCATTAATTCTGGATGTTTGGAGAATAACTGATGAATAACCGCGTCTCTTTCTTTAAGAAGATTACTACTATCTAAGTTTCCATATTGGCTAAATAAAAATAACATGTCCAAACACGGAGCCCTAGGGTTATTTAACTCCAAGCAGGTCTGTGCCGTTCCTATGTATTCACCGTTGATGTATCGTATATTGGTCACGTAAGCTTTTAAATTATTGTCGTGATACGGTAGTAATAAGTAACCTGGATCAAGTATTTTTAAACGTTTATCTAATAATTTTTGTTTTTTTAAACGATCGATGGTACTAGGAGGTATAATTTGATCGACGATGACTGGTTTATAATCTTTACTTAAGTCAAGGTATTTTTTATAGGCTAAGACCTGCTTAGAATCCAATGTCTCCGGATGATCAATAAAATCCATCAGCGGTCCTACCTTGCGGGTGCCTTGATTGACTAGCTCGGCAATTTCTCTACAATCGCTTGTTCCATCTTTGTTAGCAGTACAGGGAACAGAAAGAACACTCCAAACCTTATTATCTGTCTCAAAGAATTTATTTGGATTTTTAGAATTCCCATAGTATACAAAGCCATGATGGGCTTCATGAATGATAATATCAGAGAAACTTGGATTTAATATTTGGTTGGTAAAAATTAAAATGGTATTGATTCTTCGGGCAAAAGTAGCAATGGCTCCAGGTGTTTTTAAATCAGGATCTTTATGAGTCGTGATGCGAATACTGAAGTTAGGACTATGCTCAAATAATGTTCTGAGTTTACAATAAATACGCCTATTCGTCTTGCTGATATTTTGGAGAACTTCAATGACATATTGTTTATCTTGCTCAGCCGTGCGCGACATTTTTTTATAGTCTTGTAAAGCATATTTTGAAACACTAATTTTGCTAGCTAATAATTCTGCGGGTAATACTTGCTGTTTGATTTGAGGTGTTGGGTAACAAACACCCATTGCGGTACACATAAATGGTATATTTGGCAGTACTGATAGTTCTTTACTGCTACGTCTCGTTGCCTTGGCGGCCTCCACACTATTGAAAACCGAAGCAAGGGTCAGCAGGAATAAGCCAACGGAGAGTAATGAAATAGTGCCAGGACTGCCAACTGGGCTAGTAACAGTGGTTGGCGCATAAGGATCTTCTTGTTCTAGCAGTGAGAAAGGGTATCTTTTATCATCATGCGGGGGTTGAATTTTTGATAACCCTCTTTTTTGCAATCCCTTGTGTTTTTTATTTTCGTAATTACCTACCCTTTCTTGCCAAGATTCTTTTTTACGCATATGATTTCGCTCATGAACTCTAGATTACTTGTAACTGCTCACCCTCAACTCCGTCGTCCCGCGGACAAGCCGCGGGACGACGTGCGAGTAGTTACGATTACTTTACCATAAAATACCCAACGCACATCAAGATGCGACCAGAGAGTCTATCATAAAATATCGGTTGCCGCAACGATACAGCGTAAATTAGGGGCGATCCAAACAACGATGCCAAATGACCGGGGCTGCGCAAATCAATTGTTGTTCGTAAATGACGGGGGCATAAACCCGGGTGTTTGAGTTTATGCAAATGAGGTCATAAAAACCGGGGCGGACACTTTTTTTGACTCTACGTAATAATACTTCATTATTACTAGTCACGACAATACAATTTTTACCCACTAAGCCGGGGATCTCTTCCAGGTAACGACGTTTGCCGGCGACATAATCTCCTTTTTTGAAATACGGCTCCATACCATCATCACTGACCACCAGATCGATTGGTTTTTGATGCAACGCCCGAAAAACCAATAATTCTTGAGTGATTGTTTTCTCTTCGACAAGAGGTTGCCCAACATTTTCTAGGTAATCAGGCATAGAACCTGCCGTATGCCCCATCTGCTGCGGTGAACTGCCGATACCGTAAAGCAACCAATCGAGCGTGCAGGTAATTTGTTCTTGCCGAAAGATTTGAATAACCCGTTGTGCACCCCGATCCGTTAAACCACCTGCTTTGGCTGCCTCCCAGGATTGTATGGTACTGGCGCTGACACTGTACTTTTTTTCAAAATTTTTTCGAGTCAACCCTGTCATTTTTCGCAAGGTTTCCAGCCTTCTACCTCTTGCAATAGCACCCGATTGCGGATCATATACCTCGGGGGTCGTTAGTATGGAAGAAATCATAATTCACCTAAAATCCTATTGTGTTTGAATAACACATCACCCAACAAGTGCAATTAGTCTTTTTTATTGGCTAATTTAAATTCTTGTTTGAGAGTTGTTTCCAGTGTTTTTAATTCTTCCATGTATTTAATAAAATCCGTTTTCGTTACTAATTCAAGTAATTCTTTTCTCGAGCTACACGGGATTTTTGAACGAATATTGCAGGAATAAAAATGAACCGTAATTGTTGAAATGCCCATAGCAGCACTTGTTTCTATAGTCGTCATTCCTTGTAAAAAATAATACAAACATCTGGCTTCTTGTTGCGTTAAATAAATACCCAAATACGCATTACCCAGATAAAAACGTTTTTGATGATCGCCAATTAAGGTGATATCTCTGACATCACAGGCAGACGTATCGAGGTAGGCATTCAGCTTTAAGACTTTAGATGTTTCATTTCTCCAGCTATACGCTAGATCAACAATAGGTAGGGAGTTATTGGCAGTTCTTTGATGTGATATTTTTTTTAACATGAAAGCACTCCTTAGCTCTTTTTATTCGTAAACTAAACTGTAATTTCAGGATAAATACCAGCCGAAAACCACAGTCCACAAAAAAATCATCAAAATCATATTATTATTAATACAAGAATATATTATGACCGGTTTAACCCTGTCAAGGTTTTTTTTAAAGAACCCTTAAGCAACTACTGAAATGCTTAGAGACGGACTTTAACTATATTGATAAATTTACCGCTGTCCTGCCACATTTTTGGAGTTACTCGTCTTTATTTTTTGGCTGGATATGACAGGCTCCGCCTCCGCCCTGCTTCTCAAAATAATGTTGATGATAAGCCTCAGCAAGGTAGAAATCAGGGGCTGGCAAAATTTCCGTCACTATTTCATTTTCATATTTACCGGATGCCTGCAAACGTTGCTTTGCCGCCTGTGCCGCGATGGCTTGCTCTTCATTCTGATAAAAAATCGCAGAACGGTATTGGCTACCTATATCCACACCCTGACGATTGCGCTGGGTTGGATCATGTATCTCCCAAAAGACATTTAATAATTCTTCAAACGAAATTTGTTGAGGATCATATTCTATACGAACCACTTCGGCATGACCTGTTTTATCGGTACACACTTCTTCATACGATGGATTCAGCGTATGCCCACCGGCATAGCCAACGGTTGTCGCCGTAACGCCAGCTAATCTGGCAAAAGCGGCCTGGACGCCCCAAAAACAACCTGCAGCAAACATGATAGTAGCCATTACTATTCCTAATCACGAAAATTTTCAAACTGAAGTGGCAAGTCAAATGTTTTTTGTTTTAAAAACTGAATGACCTCTTGCAAATCATCACGCTTTTTTCCCGTTACTCTAACCTGTTCACCCTGGATAGCTGCCTGCACTTTTAATTTTTTGTCTTTGATGGCTTTAACAATTGCTTTGGCGATCTCTTGGCTAATCCCTTGCTGAATCAATAGTTCTTGGCGGGCAAGCTTAAGCGTGATTTCTGGCGGTTTATGCTGCAGAGCAGCTATATCGACTTGGCGTTTAGCTAATTTACTTAATAAAATTTCATTCATCTGGTTGAGTTGAAATTCGGTTTCCGCCACCAACATAATTTTCTCAGCGGCCAATTCTACATGAGCATCGCTACCTTTAAAATCAAATCGAGTACTGACCTCTCTATTCGCCTGATCAACTGCATTGTGAATTTCATGAGCGTTCACTTTAGAGACAATATCAAAAGAAGGCATGACGAAAAATCTCCCTCTAAGCAACCCCCATGGGGATGGCTTTTTTGTTTACATGCAACACGCGAAAAAACTCGCGACATTAAAACCTATCGTTCCAGTTTAACGGGCAAGATGACCATTTGTAAACCTTTTAGATTCAATTGCCGTTGGAGAATAACAGGGATATCACCGTGCAATCGACGATGGAACCAATTATCCTGTTTTGAAATTAAGGATGCGGCAAAGAACACCGAGTTCGCATACTGGTCATGGACTTTTTCGGCTAATTCCACTAATGCCTTCACAGGATCATTGCCGTAACTGACATAAGAACCCGCGGCAAGACCATGTTGATGAGAAAACTCGATAAAATAATGCAATCGTTCTTGAATCTGCTGTTGCATCGTTTCCAGGGCCATTTCACTGCCATAACTACCGACATCAACGACACCGACGCTGATAAAAATAAAATTTTTAAAATGATTCGGAAACATCCGTTGCACCCATAATAAGGTGTGCATCGCTTGTCCCGTGCTCTCACTGACCAGAAAAACGGCCGTTGGTTTTTGCGAATCCAGTGGCGGCACTTTCGTCACCACACCGCTCAAAGGCAAGGTCAGCAAATGATCCAGGTGTTTAATTTGTTTCTCAACGATGGCATAATGACGATTGACGATGACACAAAATAGGATCACGCTGCTGGTAATCACCACGGTCAACCAACCACCATAGGTAAATTTTTCCGATAAGGTAATCAATAAAATACTGACGCAGACCACAAACCCAACCAAGGACAAGCCCATGTGGTATATCCATTTGACGCTGGCACGGCGATGGCTCCACCAATAGCGGCATAATCCCAACAAGGAGAGTGAGAAGGTGAGGAACACATTCATACTGTAAAGAATAACCAACATGGAGACTCGACCCTGAGTCCAAAACAAGATAAAGATAGCCGCGATACCGAAAAATAAAATACCGTTCTGAGTGACCAACCGGCTGGATAAATTACGAAAACGTTTGGGCAGCCAGCCATCGATGGCCATATTGGCTAAGACCGCGGGGCCTCCTAAAAAGCCAGTATTGGCGGCGACAAACAATAATCCGGCTTCCAGTAACAACACGATAATTAAGAAGGCGTGATGGAATGGCAAATTCCCTAAAATACTATTAAATGCCACTGCATTTAAGGTCTGCCCGGGTGTGGCATGAACGTCCCACAGCAGGTAGAGAAAAATAATGCCTGCCGCCATGAAACTTAAAGAAACCGCCATATAGAACATCGTCCATTTACCGGTACGCACCCTTGGCTCTACCAGGTGATTGACGTTGTTAGAAACCGCTTCTAGACCGGTATAAGTACCACCACCCAAGGAGTACGCTTTCAGAAAGATAGCTAATGTGACAAACCAACCCGATTCCTGAATGAGTATACGAGTGTCATCAATAGAAGAATTAACGACCATGGGTAAGTGTTGCCCATGCATACTGATGCCATAAATGATTAAACCAAAATGCGTGATGACAAAACCCAGAAAAATGGGCATGAGTACTTTGATGGACTCTTTCATACCACGAAGATTCAGAATCAATAACAGGACTAAGATAATAACTTCAGAGTCAATTTTGAAACGTTGTGCCCCTAATGGTAAAAAACTGAAAAGCGTATCGACACCGCTGGCCACGGAGATAGTGATGGTTAATATATAATCGACGATGAGTGCCGAGCCAGAAACCACACCGGCATGTGCACCTAATAATTTACTGGCAACTTTGTAGCCACCGCCACCGGTGGGGAATAATTCAATGACCTGATTATAGGCAATGGAAATTAAAAACACGGTTAAGGCGGTCAATAAACCCAGGTAAATGGCCAGATGATAATGCGTGCCTAAGGCCAAAAAGGCTTCTTCGGGACCGTAGGATGAGGAGGATAACCCGTCGGCTCCTAGACCTATCCAAGCTAAAAAAGCAATTAACGCAATATTTTTGCGAGTGCCTTTATCAAATGGGTCACGGGGTTTTCCAATAAAAATATCGCGAATTTTTCTAAATGCCATAGTGAAAAAATGCTCATAATTAAAAAATTAAGACGCTGACATTCCTGTTCAGCTTCCTGTATTTCACCGACGAACGTCGTCGACAAGCAGGGTGCTATACTAACTTCTTTAATTCATAAATTTCTTCCAAAGCTTGTTTGGGAGTTAAGGCATCTGGGGATAATGCCTGCAATGCCGCTAACGCGGGGTGTATTTTTTCGTGCTTAGGTAGTGACTTGGGTGTGGGTGCTTCTAGCACTGTCTCACCGCGACGCTGCTCCTGCTCTAGTTCTTGTAATTTTTGTTTGGCTTTATGAATCACGCCCTCTGGCACCCCGGCCAGTTGCGCCACTTGCAAACCATAGCTTTGACTTGCAGGCCCTTCGTTGACGGTATGCATAAAAATAATTTGATTGTCGTGCTCTAAGGCATGTAAATGGACATTCGCGACATGTGGTAATAATTTAGATAATTGCGTTAATTCAAAATAATGGGTGGCGAATAATGTAAAGGCACGGATCTTTTCCGCCAGCCAAATGCAGCACGCCCACGCCAGCGATAAGCCATCAAATGTACTGGTGCCACGACCCACTTCATCCATTAACACTAGGCTTTGCGAAGTTGCATTGTGGAGGATGTTCGCCGTTTCGGTCATTTCCATCATAAATGTGGAACGACCATTGGCCAAATCATCACTAGCGCCGATGCGAGTGAAGATGCGATCGATAGGCCCTATTCTTACTTTCTTAGCTGGCACAAATCCACCCGTATAAGCCAACAACGCAATGATCGCCGTCTGACGCATGAACGTCGATTTGCCGCCCATATTGGGTCCAGTGATTAACAACATGCAGCGTTGGGGGTGCAGGTGCACTGAATTGGCAATAAACGGCGAGTCGCTGACCTGCTCTACCACCAGATGTCGACCTTCTTCAATGTGTATTTCATTTTCGGTGGTAAATTCCGGCGGCGATAAATGTAGCGTCGTTGCGCGCTCTGCTAAATTGGCCAATACATCAAGTTCGGCCAGCGCTTCGGCTGTCGTTTGCAAAGCGGCAAGGTCGGTTATTAGACGATCCAGCAATAATTCATAGAGCAGTTTTTCTCTCGCCAAGGCGCGACTTTTGCTACTGAGAACTTTATCTTCAAAAGCGGTTAATTCGGCGGTGACAAATCGTTCGACATTTTTTAATGTTTGACGACGGATGTAATGTGCTGGCGCCTGTTCGGCCTGACCACGACTGATCTCGATGTAAAAACCATGGATCCGATTGTAGCCCACCTTTAAACTGGCAAGACCGGTTTGTTCTTTTTCTCGTAGTTCTAATTCAACTAAAAATTGTTCGCTATGTTCACTCAATTGGCGGTATTCATCCAATTCAGCATCGTAACCTGTCGCAATGACCCCGCCCTCTCTTAACACGGCGGGTGGATTTTCCACTATGGCTTGCTGTAATAATAAGGTTAATTCAGGGTAAACGCCGATTTGAGTTTTGATCTGCGTTAATCGATCGGCAACCAAGGATTGCAACCGTGCTTGCAATGGCGGAAGACACGCCAATGCTTGACGCAATTGCACCAAGTCACGAGGACGGGCCGAGCGTAAGGCGATGCGAGCCAAAATGCGTTCAATGTCACCGATACTGCGCAGTTGTTGGTGAATGGGTTGGTGTTGTACTTCCAGTAATAATGCGGTAATGGCTTGTTGTCTGATCAGTAAGATTTGCCGATCACGCAACGGCCTGGTCAACCAACGTCGTAAACTGCGACTGCCCATGGCGGTTGCTGTTTTATCGAGGATTTGAATTAAGCAGTGGTCGTGACCGCCGTTCAGATTGGTGAGTAACTCTAGGTTTTTCAAAGTGGCTGCGTCGAGAATGACGGCGTCTTCACATACTTCCACTTTGATGGTCCGGATATGTGGTAAGGCCGAGCGTTGGGTGTAATTGACGTAATGCAGTAACCCACCGGCAGCCGCGAGCGCTAATGGCAGGTGTTGACAGCCAAAGCCTTGTAAATCGTTGGTTTGAAATTGCTGAGTTAACACTCTTTGCGCTCCATCCAATGTAAACTCCCAAGGCGGACGGCGGCGAAGGGTGGCGAGCGTAATTTCGGTGCTTTGCGGAAAATCTTCACTAACCACAACTTCTGCTGGCTTTAAACGCTCCAACTGCGCTAACAAGGCTTCACGCCCTTTTAACTCCATAATAGAAAAACGACCGCTGCTGATATCGAGGTAGGCTATGCCATAGTGATGCGGTGCATTACCCGCCTCGATGGCCATAAGAAGGTTATCGCAACGTTCATTGAGTAATACCTCATCCGAAACAGTGCCAGGGGTGATGATGCGACTGACTTGTCTTTCCATCGGCCCTTTGCCGGTGGGATCGCCCACCTGTTCACAGAGCACGACTGATTCTCCTAACTGAACTAATCGAGCCAGGTAGCCTTCTAAGGCATGGTAAGGAACCCCGGCCATGGCGATGGGACGGCCACTACTCTGGCCGCGGGCGGTGAGGGTTATATTCAAGAGTCGTGAGGCTTTTTCCGCATCGGCGAAGAACAGTTCATAAAAGTCACCCATGCGGTAAAGCAATAACATGTCGGGATATTGGGCTTTTATCCGCAGGTATTGCTGCATCACTGGGGTGTGACTGGAGAAGTCAAATTCGTGTTGGTTTTTTGTCGTTATATCCATGGTCATGCGACATTCTAACTCTAACTGAAGGTAAGGGCTAGACTGCTATCCATATTGTGTGACCATTGAGGGTAGATTACCTCAGCTGAATACGTCCTCTATCCTGGTGGCGCTTAGGATGCGTTTGGCCCAGAGTGATAGTTGCTTGGTTTTAGCTTGTTGAATTAGTGCAGGGTATTGAGGTGGCAACTCATGGAATCGATACTTTAATAATTGGAGCAACATAGCTGCTTCTCCGCGCTTTTCTCCGCGCTCTTCTCCGCGTTTGGTTCCTATTAGTATGCCTCTTTCAAAACCGACCCTTTCTGCAGTGCATATGTAGTTCACTTTTTTGCCCTCCTCAATTTTATTTATTTCTTCGATGAATTTTGCCATATATTTTTTTGGCAACCTAATTAGCCAATCAACTAACTTATAAAGTCGTAAAAATTTCGATTTATCTGTGTATTTTTCATATAATTTACGTGTCAACTCTGTTTTGCCATGTAACCTTGCCTCGGGATTGCGCATCGTTTCCAGTGCTATCAGTTGCGCCAAAATAATGATGGCAAAAGAATTGTTCATCTTTTCTAATACTTCGCTCTGATTTTTGAAATCTACTATTTTGATCACAAGATAGTGGATTTCCGTGCAGGTATTATAACACATTTCTTTGTAACGATCAGGTCGCCAACGAGGATTACTATCGATTAAAATAGCTACGCTAAGTACAGGCATGCTATATCGATCTCGAATGCGATAACGATAGACCAGCATACGTTCTGGAAAAGCTTTCTCATATCCAGCTTGTATTTCCAGATGGCAGAGAATCCATTGGTCAATATTTTTGCTCCATACTTTAGTCAGTTTGTCTGCCAGTCGCTTACCCGTTTCAGAGTCATAGGTAATTTTTTCCAGCTCCTTATCCATAAATTCAAAGCCTTTGCCCCAATTGATATCCTGAGAAACCGGCGCAAGACAACAGCCCATAAAATCCTGGAAATAATAGTTTAAAGCCTGTTTCCAGGGATTATCCAGATCCAACCGGGTCTTTTCTTGTTTGCTAATGATGCTTTTTTTGGCAACCATCACTTCACCCCAAATAAATGAGTTACCAACGATAGTAACCTCTACTGGGGGAATTGCAATACCGTATTTTTTATATTTCTGTGGATAAATTATTTTATATGAGGTAACATTAAAAAATATTTTCTAGCACAAATTCCGCGAGGAGGCTTATATAGCAGCGCTATAAAATGGGAAGTCCGTAAAATACCAACGATAAGGAACCCATATGATAATAACAATCCAACTCCCCCCAAAAAAATCAATTAAATACGTTCATCACATCGCTACAAAGCATCATTGATGACAGCGCCTCATTTACGTATCGCCTTGTAAAAAATCAGCAACACTGATTATCTTTCCAGCCACTCACTGAGGTGCTTATGCATTCTATTGCCAATATTGAATCTTGCCCTGCTCCTTCAAAATCATTACTGACCAATTTACATCATTTATTAGCCAAACTTATTGGCATCGCACCTGAAGCAATCGATATGGATACCCCCTTACTGGAAACCGGTGCTGATTCTATCGTACTGCTGAGTGCCATTCGAGAAATGGAAAGCAATTACGGCGTTAAAGTGTCTACTCAACAATTATTTGAAGAGTTAATTACACCCCGCTTACTGGCTGCTTATATTGAACAGCAATTGGCGGTATCAACTCGGGATGTCGAGCAAGAATCCACCCCTTTTTCATGTGGTTTAACTCCTCGCATTGCGCAAGAAAAGGCAACGACTGCTCATTCAACAGAACTTGCACAAATCAACCAGCGTTTAAATTTTTTAACTCAACAAATTGAATTTCTTTTGGCGGATAAAACACGCTTATCTCAGAATACCTTGGCTCCCCCACTTGAAAATCGCCATTCGCTTGAAATGAAAAACCATACAGCAAGCCCAACCCTTGGCTGGCAAACGAAAAAAACGGATTCCAGTCAACGCAATTTAACGCAGCAGCAACAGCAGCATCTCCAGGGGTTAATACAAAGACTAACGCAACGCACCTGCTCTTCTAAAGAATACGCAGCACGTTACCAGAAATTATTGGCGGACAGTAAAGCCACTGTCGGTTTTCGTCTCTCTATCAAAGAACTGCTCTACCCCATCGTCGGTGAACGAACCCAAGGCGCTCGTTTATGGGATATCGATGGCAACGAATACCTGGATATGACCATGGGCTTTGGCGTGCATTTATTTGGTTATCGCCCTGATTTTTTAAAAAAAACGCTGCAGGATTATGCACTAGCAGGACTAGGGATGGGCCCACGTGCACCTTTAGTAGGAAAAGTGGCGGAATTGGTGAGTGAATTAACAGGTATGGAGCGAGTGGCGTTTACTAGTTCTGGAACCGAAGCGACGATGACTGCTTTGCGTATCGCTAGAGCTGCTACCGGCAAATCAAAATACGTGATTTTTAAAAACTCCTATCATGGTCATGCCGATTTCAGTTTAATTGAAGCACAAACCAACAACACGGCTGGAATCAAAACAGCATTAACGCCTGGCATACCTGATAGCATGCTAGTGGAAGCATTGGTATTAGATTATGGTAGCGAAGAAGCTCTGAATATCATTGCTCAACACGGCGCAGAATTAGCAGCCGTAATGGTGGAGCCTATTCAAAGTCGCAACCCCGAACTACAGCCACGGGAATTTTTGCAACAACTACGCGCGATCACTACTGAGCATAATATTGCCTTGATTTTTGATGAGATGTTAACTGGGTTTCGCCTACACCCGGGAGGCGCACAAGCCTGGTTCGGTGTTCGTTGCGATATGGCTACTTATGGCAAAATTGCCGGCGGCGGTATGCCAATTGGCATTATTGCCGGCTCTGCCCATTACTTGGATCGTGTTGATGGTGGTGAATGGCATTACCAGGATGACTCTTATCCCGCCGTCGAACGCACTTTTGTTGGCGGCACTTATTGCCAACATGACTTAGTGCTCGCTACCGCTTATGCCATGCTACAGGAAATCAAACGTCAAGGCCCGCAATTACAACAAACCCTCAACGAAAAAACAGCACAGCTGGCTGCCACCTTAAATGAATTTTTTTCAAGCCATCAATTACCCATTCGCATCGTCTATTGGGGGTCTTTATTTAAATTTTCGTTTAGTGCTAATTTGGATTTGTTGTTTTATCATCTACTGGAGAAAGGCGTTTACATTTGGGAATGGCGCAATTGTTTCCTCTCCACCGCCCATACCGATGCGGATATTGCCTATTTTATCACCGCCGTGAAGGAAAGCGTTGAAGCATTGCAGCAAGGCGGTTTTTTAGCAAGCTCCTCCCTTTTGGTGAATGCCAATAGCCCCGAATCCTTAAATTATTGGCAACGCCACCATCAAAAACCTGCCTTGCATCGACCAACCACTATTACTCCTATAACAACTCATCCTCAAAAAAAACATGTTGATTTTAGTGTTTATTATTTTGGTCATTACGATGCCGAGTACAGCGCTGAGAAATACCAATTACTCTTTTCTAGCGTGCGTTTTGCCGATGAACACGGTTTTAAAGCGGCTTGGTTGCCCGAGCGCCATTTTCACCCTTTCGGAGGCTTTTCACCCAATCCAGCCGTATTATGCGCCGCGTTGGCACACGGAACTCAGCAAATTCAATTACGTGGCGGCAGTGTGGTATTGCCACTGCATCACCCCGTTCGCGTAGCTGAAGAATGGGCTGTGGTTGATAATCTTAGCAATGGTCGAGTCGGCATCGCTTTTGCATCGGGCTGGCATCCCCACGATTTTGTGTTTAACCCCACACATTTTGGCAAACACCGCGAAATCACGCTTGAGGGAATAGTCACTGTGCAAAAACTTTGGCGTGGTGAAAGCTTAGATTTTATGGCTGGTGCTGGCAAAGTCGCGAATGTGAAGTTATTTCCGCAACCCATGCAAAAAGAATTGCCTGCCTGGTTGACGATTGTCAATAATCCAGAAACCTACCAGCAGGCTGGCAAGATGGGGATAGGAATACTGACCAATTTAATGGGGCAAACCATTCAAACACTGACAGAAAATATTGCCGTTTACCGTCAAGCATTAATAGAGCACGGCCACGCTAGCCTACGCGGCCATGTGACAGTGCTTTTGCATACCTTTGTCGGGGAGGATTTAGCCGAAGTGCGCCAAACAGCCAAAGCACCTTTTTGCCATTATTTACAAACGACGCTGAGTTTGCTGAAAAATATAGCGCTCAGCCAAGGCATAACAGTGGATTGGGAAAATATCGATACCCACGACCGTGATTATTTGTTGGCGCGCGTTTATCAAGGTTATGTAGAGAACAGCGCTTTAATTGGCACACCCGAATCTTGCCGACCGATTGTGGAGCAATTGCTGGCCATAGGAGTTGATGAAATTGCTTGCTTTTTAGATTTCGGTATTCCCACCGATGCGGTGATGGCCAGCCTACCTTTTTTAAACCATTTGAAGGATCAATACCGTAAAATGACTGAGCAACCCAGAGTCACACAGCCAACAGCACCCAAAAGCCTGAATATGCTTACAGATACCGCCATCTATTTTCCACTCACCGTAGCACAACAACAATTGTATAGACTAGCCAATGAATACGATCAGCACCGAGGTTCATTGGCTTATCATATTGCAGTTGATCTGTATCTGCACGGGATTTTAAATGTTTCCGCCTTGCAGCAAGCAGTGCTAAAAGTAGTAGAACAACATGAAGCATTGCGCACCACTATCAGGCCAAATGGGTTACAACACTGTGTACATGCGCAAATGGATCTCAGTATGTCATTCTTGGATTTTTCCGCACTATCACGGGAAGGGGCTGCAGTAAAGGTTCAAAACTGGCTAAGTGAAGATACTCAACAAGCATTTGATCTGGTCAATGGGCCGTTGTGGCGACTCATGGTCATAAAAAAAGCCGAGCAAGAGCATGTGCTAGTCTTGACGATTCATCACATCATCAGTGACGGTTTTTCTGTCGGTATTTTTTTCGAAACATTACTATCGGAATACCAAGGTATTTGTCGGGGTGAAATCCCGGCGTCACCGGCTGCTATGTCTTTCCGAGAATTTGTGGCTACGGCACTTGAAGAAACGCAAACAAAGACTTATAGTAATCACACTTCCTTTTGGCTAGATAAGCTGAAACAGATACCGCCTCGAATTCTTTTACCTTTCGATTTTTCTCGTCCAACTTCACGCATTCACCGCGCCGATCGGCAGAGTTTTTCTCTAAACTCTGATTTTTGCCAAAAACTGCGCAAAATAGCAAGCCAGCAAAAATGTACTTTGTTTACATTACTCGCGGCGATCTTTAGTGCCTTTTTAGCACGGATCAGCGGTCAGGATGAATTGCTATTAGTCACTCCTATAGCTAAGCGTATCATCCCAAACTCCGAACAAGTGATTGGCTATTGTACCAATATCATGCCGTTACATTTTAGCATCGACTGCCATCACTCCTTCACTGCTTATTTACAACAAGTGAAATCGACCATAGCCACTGCTTTAGCACATCCTAATTACGATTTTGCAGATATAATTTCCACGTTAGCCATCGACCCGTCGCAATTCCCGCTGACAAATGTATTATTTAATTTGGATCGCTTTCAGCTTTCTGAGGTCGATGATTTAGAAATCACCTATGTTCCCCGAACTACTGCTTATATTGACAGTGATTTGTTCCTCAATGCAATTCAACATCCTCAGTCTTTGCAATTCGTTTTTACCTATAGCACTGAGTTATTTCATGCAGCTACTATAGCCACGTTATTACAGTCTTTTATGATCTTTTTAAATTCTCTCGAGGCTGACCCCAAACAGATTATCGCGACAATACCCTTAATTTCTGGAGAAACTGCGGATTATTTGCTAAATCAATGCAATGCAACTCGATGTGATTTTCCGCAACATCGCAGCCTACCTGAATTGTTTTACGAACAAGCGCAAAAAACGCCGAATGCTATTGCGATAAATTCTATTGATCGACAACTTTCCTATCAACAATTAGACGAACAGTCCAACCAATTAGCACATTACTTATTAACCATATTACCTAAACCGCATGCCACTGAAGCATCAACTCCTGTATTAATCGGAATTGCCATGCCTTCCAGCGCTGATTTTATGATCGCTGTATTGGCCGTCATGAAAATCGGATTCGGATACGTGCCTTTTGAACAAACTTGCCCGTTGGAACGTGTAAAGTGGCAAGTGGCAGATGCAAAAATTTCTCTGATTTTGTCTTTGCATTCGCAAAAAAATCAGCTCAGTCAGTTGGATCACACTCACATTATCTTTATCGACCAACTGCAATTACAAATCGTTAAACAGCCGATCGAAGCGCCGGTTTGTTCAGTCACTGGTAACACGCTGGCCTACGTCATCTATACTTCCGGCTCTACCGGTAAGCCCAAAGGGGTAATGGTGGAACATCAAGGCATAGTACGCTTAATTAAAAATAGCAATTTTATGGCTATTGATTATGCCGATAACATTGCTCAAAGCAGTAATCTCGCTTTCGATACCAGTGTATTAGAGATATGGAGCGCTTTATTAAATGGCGCTAAACTAACTATTGTGCCAACTCCTATTTTGCTTGATGCAACAGAACTCGCTGCATTTATGATTAAGCACCATATCACTATTTTAATGCTAACTCCCGCTTTGTTTGATCATTATGTGCAAGTGCAACCGGACATGTTTAATCACTTGCGCTATTTAGTATTGGGTGGTGATGTTGTTTCATCGCAAAGTATAAAGACCTTATTTGCTTCAGGGGGCCAACCAGAGCATATTCTGAATGCGTATGGCCCCACTGAAAATACCGTAATGACCACCATTTTTGCCATTGATAAACCCTATTCACACAGAAGCATTCCCATCGGCAAACCGCTTGCCAATAACAGTGTGTATGTGCTTGATCGTTTTATGCAACCTGTGCCAATGGGTGTTATGGGTGAATTATATATAGGCGGTGCCGGAGTGGCGCGCGGTTATTTAAATAATGTGGAACTGACAGCGAAGCAATTTGTGCCTAACCCTTTTATTGATACGGCTGATCACTTAGTACCCACATCTCCGATGCTCTACAAAACGGGGGATAGAGTGCGTTGGTTACCCGATGGTAATTTAGAATTTTTTGGGCGAATGGATTCTCAGGTGAAAATTAACGGCTTTCGTGTCGAGTTATCCGAAATCGAACATTATCTCGATCAACATCCAGCGATTTCACAGAGTTGTGTGCTAGTCGATGAGCAGCAAGGAGTTAAGCGCCTGGTTGCTTTTTATAGTGTGAAAGCAACCGCTGCCACCACTAATACCGATGTCGCTAAATTTCTAGCCACTAAATTACCGGGTTACAGTTTACCCAATCTGTATATTTTGTTAGCCGAGCTTCCCAAAAATAGCAATGGGAAAATTGATAAACTGCGCCTGCGACAATCCATCGCCTTGGACACCCCAAGTTCTAATGACTGCCAATATGAACGGCAGTTAACGGCACTATGGCGAGAAATCCTGGCGTATCCGCAAATGGATGTAAATAGTCATTTTTATCAAAGCGGTGGTAATTCTTTATTCGCAGCTAAATTATTGAGTCGGATTAATAATCATTTTCAGACTCGTTTTAACTTTTCCTGGTTATTTGCTTTTCCGACTATTAAGCAACAAGCGTTGCAGTTACGTCAGTGCTCAATACCTGGCACTGATCACATAGCAAAATTAGTAGTACCTCTTAAGAAATCTGGGACAAATCCGCCGTTGTTCTTTATTCACCCAGCCCGCGCTGGGGCTGAAGCCTATGTGACTTGTGCATCCTTATTCCCTGATGAACAACCATTTTATGCCATTGATGCTTACCCAAATTTACACGATTCTTCTCTCACGTTAGAAAGTATCGCGAGTCGGTATGTTGCGGCAATTTTAGCCGACAAACCACAAGATATTTATTTCTTAGGCGGCTGGTCATTGGGTGGAGTTTTTGCTTACGAAGTGGCTTTACAATTAAGTCGCATCGGTAAAAAAGTCGGCGGTATTTACCTTATTGATTCGTTTTTATTCACTGAAGAACAACGATTGCAATTTCAACAATTGAACGCTATTGCCATCGGTCAACCAGCCACTCGCTTGGCGCTGAAAGAAAATAAGAATACTCGCCAAACTGCTGAACTGCAATTGCTACTTAACTATTACCCACAGTCACGCTGGCCAAAAATTTATTTAATGAAAGCAACTCAAAAAATCGGCCCTACGATGGATATGACGTTTGCAGAAAAAGAAGCCTGGTTAATGTATTCCAAAACTCTGCATAGTCAGCCGGATAATGGTTGGGGACAAGTATGCGAACAAGTCGTCGTGACTCCTGTCGAGAGCGATCATTATTCTATGATGAATGAAGATTGCTTAAGACCATTAGTGAATCAGATTAGTGACCACATAGCGGCGTCTGGAGCCTTAATAAATTTATAAAGCCAGAAAACTGTACTGAATTCATCCCATCTCCTGGATGCGGAAAATGGGTGCTGCTAATGGTGGGTAACCACCCCTAACATGAAGATATGGGGTCCCGCAGCGACAGGACCCCGGATTCTCTTAACCCTTAAAACAAAATTTAGTTGACATGATACGGAGGTGAGTTTTTACTTTGCTTTTAAGTAACCGATCTTCCTTGCTCCTCGATATTTACTGCCGTTTGAGAGGAGGAAGTTTCTGTGGAAGGTTTACCTGAACCTGCCTTGGTCGAATCCAAGCCAAAATTTGTTAACAGTGTTGCCATTGTAGGTTTATTTAGGTCATTCGTTGATGAAACAGGAAGTCCCGGGGCAATTGAGGAGGAGGATGCACTGCCTGAAGAACTTCTAGTCATTGTATTTGGGGACGGGACATTTACATGAGGAGTTGTTTCAGGAAGAAGAAACCGCGAATGAAAAATGTGTTTAAGGTAATGCGCGAACAAGGTGTTCGAGGACAAAATCTATCTCCGGTTCGGTGGTAAAGCGTCCCATGGAGAGTCGGAACGCTTGTCGTGCTCTGGCTTCGCTCATGCCCATTGCCAATAGCACGTGTGAGGGGGTTAAATTTCCTGAGGCGCAGGCAGATCCGGTAGAAAATGCGACATAGGGCTGCAACGCTTTGACTAATTCGCTAGCCTCCAGGCCACCGATACTGATGTTTAAATTACCTGACAACCGTCGATCAGCATCACCATTCAAATAGACGTGGGGTAATTGGCGTAAGCCTGACCATAAACGCTGGCGTAACAATAATAACCGCTCGTTTTCCATTGCCATTTCTAGACTCGCCAGACGAAAGGCTTCTCCCATACCAACGATTTGATGGGTGGGTAAGGTCCCCGGTCTCAAGCCCTGCTCCTGCCCTCCCCCCTGCGCAAGTGGCTCTAAGCGGAGTCTGGGTTTGCGGCGAATATATAAGGCGCCTATGCCTTTGGGGCCATAGATTTTATGCGCGGAAAGGGAAATCATATCCACCGGTGTTTTCTTGACATCCAAGGGGATTTTTCCCGCGCTTTGAATAGCATCGGTATGAAAAAGAATGCCACGGGAGCGCGTTAATTCTGCCATGGCTTGGATATCCTGAATCACTCCCGTTTCGTTATTGGCATGCATTATTGATACTAGAATGGTATCCGAACGTAATGCCGCTTCGAGGCGTTCCACTGGTAATAAACCATTTTCATCCGGTGGTAAATACGTAACACTAAAACCTTCTCGTTCTAATTGCAGGCATGGATCCAGCACGGCTTTGTGTTCTGTTTGACAAGTAATGATGTGTTTACCTTGGCGTTGATAAAACCGTGCCGCACCTTTTAATGCCAAATTATTGGCCTCGGTTCCCCCCGATGTCCAAATAATTTCTTCCGAGTCTGCGTTTAAAACAGCGGCAACGCACTGCCTCGCCTGATCTACCGCTTCGCTGGCGCGAAGACCGTAGCGATGAGTCATGGATGCGGGATTACCAAATTCACTTTCTGGCCCTAAAAATGCCAACATCCGTTCAATTACTCGCGGATCAACCGGGGTGGTGGCCATGTAATCTAAATAGATGGGGAGACGCATGATTTGCCCTATTCAGTTTATCATCAACTACGGTATTTCTTTGTTTAAAAAAATCTTATACTTAATCGTCATTATCGCAGCCAGAAAACCCATGGCCTTGTTTATTGAATTTTAAATGGGTGAGCATTTATGGATATGCCTAACACATTTGCATCATTACCGCGGGGTTTTACTCTGCTGGAGTTGCTGATTGCCGTGGCAATTGTCGGTATTTTAGCAGCAATCGCCATTCCCAGCTATCAAGACTATACCCGAAAAGCGGCTTATAGCGAAATAGTCAGCCAAACGGCTCCTTTCAAAGTGGGCGTGATGAGTTGTTATCATTTATTAGGCGATTTTAACGGCTGTAATGCCGGCAGTAACGATGTGCCCCCTGCTATTACTAACGGCGTCGGCATGGTCGCCACCCTCAGTGTTGTCGATGGGGTTATTACGGTGACTCCGCACCGGGATAAAGGTATTACTGAGGCCGATAATTATGTTTTAACCCCGCAATTACCAGGAGCAGGAAGCAATGCCGTGATTTGGACCAGCTCTGGAGGGGGCGTTGAAAAAGGCTATGCGAAATAATGTGTTATGGCAGTTGTTGTAATGACATCTTTGCTGATGTTAATTGAGGATTTCTGGCAATGGCTAATTCGAAATATCGCTTAGCAGAATCTCGATCAGGAATAAGCAGAGCGCAATGCCCGGCATTTTCATAAGCTTCTGCGGCATGTAAATAATTCGGGTCTTCTACTGCCTGTAAAAATTGGGCAATTGCCGTGCGGTATTGGCTATGCCGACACAAAAAGGCTCCGTAATTATTGTGTGCTGCACCTAAATAAGGTGACAGCTCTAACGCACGGTTATAGGCCTCTTCGGCTGCCTGTGTTTCTTGGCTGTTTTCTAGAAAATAACCGGTGGCATACCATACGGCTGGATTATCCGGCGCTTGCTGCTGAGCCAATAATATTTTTTGTTTGGCCCGCACGACGTCATGTTGGGCCAGATAGGCCAAACCCAGGTTGGCATTAATTTCACCAGCCGCAGGGTTTGCTGTGGCAGGTTTAAACTCGGTTGTCATTAAATGGCAAGCACTTAGCAATAACGCTAGGAAAATAATTAGGTTGTTTTTCATTTTATCTCCATTCGACAGAATAATAGATATACCCAATGCACAGCGAATATGTGAACTGCATTTTAAAGTGCCACAATGCGACGGGGGATTTTCAAGTACGAGCGATATATTATGGGGGCCTCTGTTTTTAAATGAAATACCGTTATTTTTTATTCTTTATTTTTTTATTGCCATTGCAATTTAGCTTGGCCACTATTTATATGGTCAATACCGACGGCCATCAGCAATTTTCGGATAAGCCTAGCCCAGGGGCAGATATTTTGACGCTGGAAAAAATCAATTATATTTCAACTTCGGGCGCAGAAAATAAAATGATATCTGAGAATTCAACTAAGGCGAATGTTTATACTAACTTAGATTTACTTCAACCACAGAATCAGCAAACTTTTCAGAATCAGCAGCAAATTTCCGTTGAGATTTTTATACAACCTGAATTACGGAAAGAGGATAGTTTAGAATTATGGTTGGATGGCTCTTTGCATCAGAAATCACGAGATACGCATTTCTTATTGAGCCAATTGACGAGAGGTGAACATCAATTGGAAGTGCATGTGGTAAATACCCAAGGGAAAACTTTATTACAATCATCACCGGTTGTATTTTTTGTGCATTTTGCTGTTGTGAAATAACACCCCGAGAACATGGATATGATGGAATTACTTAGGGATGCGGTTGGCAAACGGGCTTCCGATCTGCATCTATCTACAGGCCTACCGCCTGTGTTCCGTTTGCATGGTCAATTGCAACAACAACCTCTACCACCTTTGCTTACTACGGATATCACCGATTTTTTGGCGATGGTGCTGCCCGAAGCATTGCCCTCATTGTCCAGTATCGTTGAGCTGGACTTTGCGTTTACTTTGAATGAAAACACCCGTATTCGCGCGAACGCTTATCAACAGCAGCGCGGTTTGGCTGTGGCATTGCGTATTATTCCGCAACGCCTTCCTACTTGGGAGGAATTAAAATTTCCTGAGGTATTTAAAAATTTATGTGAGCGCAGCGGTCTCATACTAATAACTGGACCGACCGGGTCTGGAAAAAGCACCACCTTAGCCGCTTTAATTGCTTACATCAATGCCAGTCAATCCCGACACATAATTACCCTAGAAGATCCAATCGAGTTTATTCATTCCAGTCAGAATAGCCTGATAACCCAGCGCGAGATAAAGCACCATACGCAAAGCTTTCAAGCTGCCTTACGAGCGGCCCTGCGTGAAGACCCCGATATTATTTTAGTGGGTGAACTGCGTGATCTACCGACCATACAATTGGCCTTAACCGCTGCCGAAACGGGCCACTTAGTCTTCGCCACCCTCCACAGCGCTTCAGCCGCAAAAACGATTGATCGTTTGATCGATGTCTTTCCAGGCAGTGAAAAAGAGAGGGTGCGTTTGCTCTTATCAGAATGTTTAACCGCCATTATTGCTCAACAATTAATCCCCTCCGACCAAGGCCGAACCGCCCAATTTGAAATTTTAATCGCCACCCCGGCTATTAGAAATCTCATTCGTGAACATAAAACCACCCAGATCCATTCCATCATACAAACCAGCGCAGCTCAGGGAATGTGCACTTTTGAGCAATACCTTCAGCTCACAAAGCCCTCCGGGAGTGCGAGGAGTTGTTGAATAATCCAAAAACTCCCCTCCCCACCCCCTCCAGACACTCATTTCCCCTCTTTTTTGTGATCCTTCGCCTGAAAATAGAAGACAAACGCCTTTTAATGTGACAATCTTTAGAGATAAAAACGATTTGAGAGGCCCACTATGCACCCCTTATTGAATATTGCGATTACAGCCGCCCGAAAGGCTGAAACTGTTTTATTACGTTCATTGGACCGCCTGGACACGGTGCGACCCACCCAAAAAGGATTACACGATTTCGTTTCAGATGTAGACAAAAAATCAGAACAAGAAATAATTGCCATCATTAAAAAAGCATACCCCAGCCATCAAATTATTGGCGAAGAAGGCGGCGTCCAAGCCGGTGATGAAGAGAGTGTCTGGATTATTGACCCGCTGGATGGCACCCATAACTATTTACGAGGTTTCCCCCATTTTAGCATCTCCATCGCCTTTCAATTCCGAGGAAAGCTAGAGCATGCGGTGGTTTATGACCCCATACGCCAAGAAATGTTCATAGCCTCACGAGGCCAAGGAGCCCGCCTAAATGACCGACGTTTACGCGTCAGTAACACCCTTAGATTAAATGAAGCCCTCATCGGCACAGGCTTCCCCGTTCGCCGCCCCGAAGACCTCCCCTCTTATTTACAAGTTTTTCAAAAATTAATGCCGCAATTATCCAATATTCGCTGCTCCGGCTCCGCCGCCCTAGATTTAGCTTACGTAGCCGCCGGAAGGTTAGACGCCTTTTTCGAAATCAATTTACAAGCCTGGGACCTGGCCGCCGCCGCTTTGCTTATCAAGGAAGCCGGTGGTTTAGTGGCCGATTGGCAGGGAGGTGAAGATTATTTACACCAAGGCAATGTGATCGCCGGCACACCCAAGGTATTCAGTGCACTAGCGCAGGTGATAGGTAATGGAAAGGACGCAGCGTAATTTTCTAGCCTTAAACATATCAAATTGATTCCGTTCTTCTAGTCGGAGCATACGGGGTCCTGTCGCTGTGGTACCTCATTTTTTGCTACGCAAAAAATCAGGGCTCCCCCTCCGCGCCACCCCTTCTGACTGTTCGGCAGCGTGGTTGAATAACTCAAATTTTTTAAATATTTTCCTTCTCCCCCTTGCGACCAACGGAAGTCCCTGCGGGAAGGGAGAGGGTACCCGTAAGGGCGGATGAGGAGTGTTAAATAGCAATATCTTTAAAAAAATAATGAATTTTGTTTAATTTTAAACCCCTCATCCGCCTTCGGCACCTTCTCCCACAAGGGGAGAAGGAGTTTTTTCAGTTTATTCAACAATGCCGCCGAACGGTCAGGAGGGGTGGCGCGGAGGGGGAGCCCTGATTTTTTGCGTAGCAAAAAATGAGGTACCGCAGCGACAGGACCCCGTATGCTCAGACTAGAAGAACGGAATCTTTGATATGGCTGGGGGGTATGTTCGCACCAATACCTAACGCGCTATACCCCGTTTAGAGTTCTTTAATGCTTGGATAAAAATCACTAGCTCAGGGCAATCAGCCACCATTTTTTCTAGCTCAGCTATCGCCTCTGACAATTTTAACCCTTGTCGATACACAATCGCATAACCGCGACGAAGATTCCGGATGGTTTTATCACTAAACCCACGACGTTTTAACCCAATTAAATTCAAACCACGTGGTGACCCAGGATTACCCGTCACCAAAACATAAGGCGGAATATCTTGACCTACTTTAGTCGCCCGCCCCAAAAAACTATGAGTCCCAATCTTCACAAATTGATGAACCCCACAAAAAGCACCAAAAACGACTAAATCTTCAACACAAACATGGCCTGCCAAACTCGCATTATTCGCCAAAATCACATCACTACCCACCGTACAATCATGAGCAATATGTGCATAGGCCATTAAAAAATTTCGACTACCCACACGGGTAATCCCTTGTCCCTGAGTCGTGCCGCGATGAATAGTACAAAACTCGCGTATAATATTATTATCACCTATCTCCAGATAGGTAGACTCTTCTTTTTTATAAGCACTGTGCTGTGGATCACCACCCAATGCAGCAAACGCATGAATCTGATTATTACGACCAATCTTCGTATTGGAATGCACCACCGCATGTGGTCCAATATGCGTTCCAGCCCCAATTTCAACACCAGGACCAATAATCACATAAGGGGATATCTCAACGTTTTCACCAATGGAAGCGCTAGAATCAATAATGGCTCGGCTATCAATCACTTTTAGGTCTCCGTGCATTCATTAACTCTGCCGTACACGCTAACTCACCATTAACAGTGGCCGTGCCTTGGAACTTAAAGATATTTTGTTTATTACGTGTCAATTCCACACTTAATTGCAGTTGATCGCCTGGAACAACCATTCGTTTGAAACGGACATTATCAACACCCACCAATAAAAATAGATTCTCTTTATGACTCAACGTCGGGTCAGATTTCAGAATAATGATCCCAGAGGCCTGTGCCAAAGCTTCAAGAATTAAAACACCTGGCATCACCGGTTGTTCGGGGAAATGACCGGTAAAAAAAGGCTCGTTCACCGTCACATTTTTAATCGCTACCAACGATTTCCATTCCTGAAACTCGAGAACTTTATCAATTAACAGAAAAGGATAGCGGTGAGGAAGTAATGATAATATTTCTTGTATGTCCATGATCATGGATTAGTTTTCTCCAGTTTTCGCAAGCGACGTGCCAAATCATCTAACTGTTTAAATCGAACTGAGTTTTTACGCCATTCTTTATTACTTTGCAAAGGTAGCCCTGAGGAGTAAATGCCAGGCTCTAACAAGGAGCTAGAAACTGCCGCAGTCGCTGTGAGGATAACACCATCCGCAATTTCTATGTGGCCATTAATGGAGACTGCACCCCCAATCATGCAGTGTTTACCAATTCGGGTGCCACCCGCAATGGCGCTGCAACCCGCTATAATACTATGATCGCCTATATGCACATTGTGGGCAATTTGGATCAAATTATCTAATTTAACACCGTGACCAATATAAGTATCATCCAAAGCACCGCGGTCAATCGTGGTATTGGCTCCTATCTCCACATCATTGCCAATACATACACCTCCTATTTGCGGTATTTTGCGCCAGATACCCTGCTCATTGGCCATGCCAAAGCCGTCACTACCGATGACCACACCACTGTGCAAAATAACCCGATCACCCAACCTCACTCCGTAGTATAATGTGACTCGACTCCATAAAATGCAGTTTACACCGATAGTACAATCATTACCAACAATCGTGCCAGGGTGGAGGACAGTATGTTCCCCTATCACTACCCGATCGCCCACTACGCATTGCGCTCCAATAGAAGCATTAGCGGCTATTTGACAATCTCGGCCTATCACGGCTGTGGGATGAATGCCTGGATCAGTTTCTATTTTAGGCGAGAACAGTTCCGCTACCTTTGCGTAACTCGAATAAGGATTTTCGACGATGAGCTGCTGAGCCGAGCAAGCATCCGTGTGCTGTGGTGACAGGATAACAGCAGAAGCCTGAGTGGATTGTAGAAACTTTTTGTAACGCGGGTCTGATAAAGCACTTTCATGGTAAAAACTGATCTCACCGGACTGAGCCTTTTCCAATGAAGCTATTCTATGTATGGTACATTCTGGATCGCCCTTCAACTCAGCCCCTAAATGACGAGCTAATTCTCCCAGTGAATAGCTACGATTTGGCATTTTTTAAATCCTCATTAAAAGCCTTCTCCTGGGAGCGTGAGCGGCTCAACCGCGCTCCCAGGGGGAAAACTTTGATGATAAGTCTCAGTGGGAGTGTTTACTTACTACTGACCATCGCTTGTTGCACTTCTTGCGTCACATCAAAACTTTTATCCGCATAAGCAACACTGGAGTTCACTAAAATCAGGTTTAACTTATCTTTTTGAGCCACTTGATTAACCGCTACTTTTACTTTCTCTAAGATGGCGGTGATGGCCTTATTCTGCGCAGCCATGTAATCGCGTTGGAAGCTCGCTTGCGATTGTTGTAAGTCTTGCTCATTTTTAATCAATTTATCTTCAGTGGCTTGCTTATCTTTAGCCGACATTACCGCCACATTGCGCTTAAAATCCTCTGCATCTTTCTTAAAAGAAGCTTGGGATGCTTGAATCTTGGCTTCTCGATCGCCAAATTGTTTTTTTAAATCATCAGAAGCTTGTTTCATCTCCGGCAATTGCTGCAATAAATTTTGCATATTCAACAAACCAATTTTAAGATCATTGGCACATGCTGACGTGAGGGCGGCTAACCCGAATATACCGACGGCAATGCTGATTAATACTCTTTTCATGTCTTACTCCTATTTAAAATTAAATGGGCAATATACCGTTTGTACTTGAAAATGCAAACTTGGCTTTGGCGTGCGGCCATTTTTCGCCTTATCGTATTTTAAAATGCATTGGGTATAGTGATTCCTTTATTAAAAACTGGTTCCCACTGAGAATTGGAATACTTGTAATTCGTCAGTATCTGTAGAATGCAGTGGTCGTGCTAAGCTAAACTTCAAAGGTCCGAGTGGTGAAACCCAATCTACCTCAACACCCGTCGAAGAACGCGCTGATAAATCACTCATATGATTATCATACACATTACCGACATCGACAAATACAGAGGTGCGTAAGCGGTCACTAATGGGGTTTGGCACAATCACGTTAAAACTTCCCGTCAATAAGATATTACCACCCAGGGGATTATTGTGAGAATCTCGAGGCCCTAAGGTATTACCTTCAAAACCACGTACGGTACCAATACCACCGGCGTAAAAGTTCTTGAAAAACGGCAACGTGCTATAACCATCATAACCATTACCGTAGCCGAGATTGCCATTTAACTCAACAATCCAACCTCTGATGATGGGGTGATAATAAGTACCATCGTAATTGACTTTGTAATAATCCAGGCTTTGCGGTAAAAGGGGTACCCCCGCTTCTCCCCCCAAATACTGGCCGAACCCTTTGGTGGGCATGATAGCTCTGTCATAATCATTATGCGTCCAACCCAGCGTTAGTTTCGCATTATTAAATCGAGTGCCATGCGCCTTGACAAAGTTCTCAATTTGCTCGGACGGCATGTCACCCACATTTAACGATAGGTATTCGTATCCATAACCGAAATTGACGAAATCGTATTCTGAGAGCGGCAGACGGTAATTCATCATCGCGCCATACGCGCCTAACGTATAAGAAGCTAGATTAGTATCACCAGGGGTGGTCTGCTGGAAATACAAGCTAAAGCCACGGCTGATACCCGATGTTGTATAATAGGGATCAAAATAATTAAAGCTATAGGTTTGCACGTATTGGCTATTATTGAAACCGACCGAAACCGATTTACCTGTACCGCGGAAATTCTTTTGCGTAATATTGGCGCCGTATAACAAGCCATAGGTATCGGAAAAACCCACCTGCGCACTGGCGTTCGTCGAGGAGCTTTCTTTTAACGTATATTTTAAATCGACCAAATCGGATTTGCCCGGAACGGGTTCTGTCTGCACTTCAATATTTTCGACATACCCCAGGTTATTCAAACGACGCATGGTTTGGTCTAAGTTACTGGCAGAATAAAGCGCGCCTTCCATCTGGCGAGTTTCTCTTCTCAACACATAATCGGCAGTTTTGGTATTACCAAAATAATTAATCTGACGAACATACATTCTATTACCAGGCGTGACCTCAAAGGTGATAAATACTAATTGACGGGCATCGTCTAAGGTCGGTTTCACTTGCACATTGGCCGTAGCATAACCCCTATCGGCATAATAACGGGTAATTGCGTCACTAATGGCTAGCATTTTCTTACGGGAAAATACTTCATTGGGTTTGATGTGGATGCGTTTACGTAAATCGCTCTCTAAGCCCAACAGATTTCCGGTAATGTTATAACCTTGCACGCGATAAACTGGGCCTTCCGTCACATGGATGGTGATATACACATCTTTCTTATTGGGAGTGATGGTCACCTGACTGGAATCAATGGTGAATTTCAAGTAACCCCGATCGTAGTAGTACGAACGTAACGATTCCAGGTCTTTCTCCAATTTATCCGATGAATATTCGTCACTTTTGCTAAGAAAGTTCCACCAATGGGTGGGGGCTAATTTGAAATTTTTTAATAATTTATGGGTAGAGAACGCGTGGTTGCCAATAATATTAATTTCCCTGACCTTGGCAATGTCACCTTCGTGAATAGTGATATCCAATTCAACCCGGCTACGGGGCTGGGGAACGACTTGCACATCCACTGTCGCGCTGTATCTACCTAATGAGTAATACTGCTCTAGCAGGGCTTGTTTCATGCCTTGCAGGGTGGCTTGATTATAAGTTTCACCTTCTGAAATCCCAGACTGTTTTAAAGCCGTCATTAGGTCATCTTTCTTGATGGCTTTGTTGCCTGAAATTTTAATTAGGCTGATGGTTCCGCGCTCGACCACTTGGATTATCAAGGTGTCGCCTTTGCGCGACAAACTGACATCGCTGAAAAATCCAGTTTGATACAGTGAGCTAATAATGGCGGAAGTATCGCTGGGTGCCAGCATTTGCCCTTCGTGAATGGGCAAATAATCCAAAACCGTTTGTCGAGGAATTCGCTGTAGGCCATCTACTTCGATATGCTTGACCAAAAATTCATCGGCGGCGAGTGCAAAGCAACTGCTCAGAAACAGTAAGCCGGCACAGATCATTTGTTTTTTTTTCAGAGTCATGGCGACTAAGTTATCCTCACGTTCAATTTATTTTTCTAACTCTGCTTATCCAGAGAACGGCAACATATAAGTTTGCCAGTATACTCCAGCTGAAAAGAGCAACACAAGCCATTGATAGAAGCTTATACCATATGTTGTAAAACAATTAACCCTAAGGCAAACACCGGTGCGGAACTGATTAAACTGTCTAATCGATCCAACACGCCGCCATGCCCAGGCAACAGTGTGCCGCTGTCTTTGATGCCCGTTTGTCGCTTGATTAAGCTTTCAAATAAATCACCGATGACAGAAATGATGGCGATGATAAGGGCTAAAATAAGTAAACCCACCGCATGCGCGAAACCAAAAGGAAACAACATACCCGCAACAAGGGCTATGAGCAGAACGACCACGACCCCACCGAATGCCCCTTCCCAGGTTTTACCTGGGCTAATGGCGGGCGCTAATTTGTGTTTGCCAAAACGTCGCCCGACAAAAAAAGCACCTGTGTCCGCACCCCAAATCCATAACAACATTAATAATAGGTAAGAAGAACCCAAGGGTTGCCAACGGATAAAGTTGATGGCATACCAGGCCAATGCCAACAGCCAAATACCACAACCCCATCGTAACCACGTTTGGGTTGACCATAGGCGAGCAAATGTGTGGCGATAGGGCAAGGCGCAGCCCGCTAATAGCCAAGTCACAACGCCCAGCACTAAGATGACGGTGGCATTGATAAATTGCAATAGCACACAACCCAAAAATACCGCGACTAACAAACCTATCTTCGCTGGTAATGCCGACAGTTGAATTAATCGCCCCCATTCCCAAGCAGCTAATAAAAAAATGAGAACCGTGACCATAGCAAACCATAACGGCGGTAAATAAAAGATGCCCAACAATACCAGGACAATCAAGACAATGGCAGTTAAAACACGTTGTTTTAGCATACTAAACCATAACGGCGTTGCCGCTGGGAAAAATCATGTAATGCTTCGTCTAAGGAAGCGGCATCAAAATCCGGCCATAATACCGGCGTAAAAAACAATTCTGTGTAAGCCAGTTGCCATAATAAGAAGTTACTCAGTCTTTTTTCACCACTGGTACGGATAAATAAATCAGGCTCAGGCAAATCTGCTAAGCATAACGCTTGCTGTAAATCTTGCATAGAGATATCGTCACTGTGTAATTCACCACGGACCACTCGAGCACTGATGGTGCGCGCTGCCTGCAACATATCCCAACGACCACTGTAATTGAATGCAATAATGAGAATGAGTCCGTCATTTTTAACTGTTTTTTCCTGAACTTCGACTATCTTGGCTTGCAGTAAGGGATCAATTCGGGAGCGATCGCCGATCACCCGAAGTTGGATGTTATTCTTGACAAATTGTTCCGCTTGTTCCTGTAGGTTAGTAATAAATAAACGCATTAAAAAATTGACTTCATCCACTGGGCGGCCCCAGTTTTCAATGCCAAAAGCAAATAGCGTGAGTATTTTTATTTTCTTTTCTACCGCGGCTTTAATGATACGTTCCGTTGCTTTTACGCCTTCCTCGTGACCAGCGACGCGAGGCAAATTGCGACGTTCGGCCCAGCGACCATTACCATCCATAATGATGGCAATATGCTGGGGTAAGATTTCAATGGGTTTTAGTGAGGCATCATGATTGGAAGTGCCCATAGTCGACGCTGGTCTATTTTTTTTAGGCATATCTAAAACCTGAATCTATACTTCCATTAATTCCGCTTCTTTTTTCATTAACAACTGGTCGATTTCGGCAATAAACTTATCGGTTAATTTTTGGACTTCCGTTTGGGAGCGCCTTTCTTCGTCTTCATTGATCTCTTTATCTTTCAATAAATTCTTGAGTTCTTGGTTGGCATCACGACGAATATTACGCACCGATATGCGGGCATTTTCGGCCGCGTCTCGCACGACTTTGACGAGTTCTTTACGCCGTTCTTCATTCAGTAACGGCATAGGTACACGGATCACCTGCCCAGCGCTGCTGGGATTTAAGCCTAGATCAGCCGTTAAAATTGCTTTTTCAATGGCCTGCACTAGGGTTTTATCCCACGGGGTAACGAGTAGAGTACGAGCGCTTTCTGCTGTTATACTAGCCACCTGGTTTAATGGCACTTCTGAGCCATACGAAGAAACTTTGACGTGATCCAGTAACCCTGGGTTTGCTCGGCCGGTACGAACTTTTAATAATTCTTGTTTTAAAGAGTCAATACTCTTCTGCATACGCGCAGTCGCTTCTTGGGTAATCGCTTGCATAACATAAGCTCCACAGTGTTATCAGTCGTTTTGAACCAGAGTGCCTTCGTCTTCACCATGGACAATGCGCAAAATAGCATTGGGTTTATTCATATTGAATACCCTTAGTTTCATACCATGGTCACGACACTGGCAAAAGGAGGCTAAATCCATGACGGCCAATTCTTTTTCTAATACTTCTCGATACGTTAAATGGTCGTAACGAACTGCCTTTTTGTCAATCATGGGATCAGCGGTGTAAATGCCGTCCACCTGGGTTGCTTTCAAAATGATATCGGCTTCGATCTCGATGCCTCGGAGGCTGGCCGCAGAATCCGTGGTGACCAATGGATTGCCGGTACCGCCGGCAAATATCACCACTCTACCACTTTGTAAGTGATGAATGGCTTTGCGTCTGTCGTAGTGATCAACAATCCCAGACATAGGAATCGCCGAAAGAATGCGCGTGGGGATATCGGCTCGCTCAAACGCATCTCGCAGCGCCAAGGCGTTCATTAATGTCGCCAGCATACCCATATAGTCACTGGTAATACGCCCTATACCGGCTTTGGACAAAGTGGTGCCCCGGAATAGATTACCACCGCCAATGACAATACCTACTTGAACTCCTAATGCCACGACTTGGGCGATTTCTCGGGCCATGCGATCTAAAACAGCGGCATCAATGCTGCACTGGGTTTGCCCTAGCAGAGCTTCGCCACTCATTTTTAATAGGATACGCCGGTAAACGAGCTCCTTTAAATCAGCCATTAGGCACTCCCACTGCCAATTTGTGCTCGAACAGCTTCAGCAAAATCTTCTACCTGTTTTTCAATACCTTCCCCTACTTCAAAACGGGCAAATGCGGTCACTTGCGCTTTGGCTTGTTTAAGCAATGCGCCTACCGTTTGATTGGGGTCTTTGACGAAGGACTGGCCGGTTAGGCTCACTTCATTCAGGAATTTCGCGATTCTGCCTGCCACCATTTTTTCAATGATGTCGGCCGGTTTGCCACTGCTGGCCGATTGCGCGATGAAAATTTCCTTCTCTTTGGCGACCAGATCCGCTGAAACTTCTTCCGGGCTAATAGTCGTTGGGTTAGCGGCAGCAATATGCATCGCCAGATCTTTGGCCAATTCGACATTGGGTGTAGATAAGCATACTAACACACCAATGCGGCCACTGTGCACATAGCTTCCCACGACACCTGTCGCTTGTAGATAGGCCATTCGCCGTACCTGGACATTCTCACCCAGTTTGTTAATCAATTCTTGGCGGGCTTCTTCTACGGTAGAGCCTGAGGTTAATGGTAGAGCCGCTAATGCGTCGACATCTTTGGCACCTGCTTTGAGAGCTGCCTGAGCAACATGCGTGGCAAATTCTTTAAAGTGGGTATCTCTACCGACAAAATCGGTCTCGCAATTAACTTCAACCATCGCTGCTGATAAACCATCCGCACTGCAGCTGATGGCAATTCCACCTTCAGCGGTCACACGACCGGCTTTCTTCGCTGCTTTAGCGGTGCCAGCGATACGCATGGCTTCAATTGCTGCATCCATATCACCGTTCGCAGCTTCCAATGCTTTTTTACAATCCATCATGCCTGCACCTGTTATTTCGCGCAGTTCTTTGACTTGTGTTGCTGTGATTGCCATCTTCTACCTCGTAGGAATTCTTAGAGTAGTTTCCTTTCTTTGGTAACTGCCCGCATTATTTAAACCAGTCGTCCCAGCATGGATGCCGATGCCTAGCCTACCGGAATGACTTTCATCCTCATGGCCTGGATCCCGGTATCCAGCCGGGACGATGTGCGAGTAACTACCTTTATTGTTGATTTTCAGAGTCCGCTATATTTTTCTTGACCTGACTTCCTTTAGCCTGTTCTTTTTTAGCAGCCGGCTTGGCAGTGGTTGCCTTTGCAGGAGCAGTAGCCGCTGGTTTAGCAGGGGCCGCTTCTTCCGTTTGCGGAGCCACTTCCGGTTTCTTGCTCGCTGTTTTTTTATGGACGACCTTTTGTTTGGCTGCTTTGTCTGCTTCTACCTCAGCCCCTTCCTTTTCTTTAGCCAGTGCTGCTTGTTCTATGGCAATGTGCTTCTTAGATTCCAGAATGGTGTCTGCCACACCTTGGCAATAGAGGCGAATAGCGCGCATGGAATCGTCGTTACCTGGTACCAGGTAATCAATTCCTGACGGGTCGTAGTTAGTATCGACAACGCCAATGACGGGAATTCCCAGGCGTTTTGCTTCGGCTACGGCGGTTTTTTCGTGGCCGACATCAATGACAAATAAGGCGTCTGGAAGACCACCCATATCCTTGATGCCGCTTAAGCCCAATTCGAGTTTTTTTAATTCTCGTAATAACATTAAGGCTTCTTTCTTGGTCAACTGTTCTAAGCTGCCATCATCCCTCATGTTTTCTAAGTCTTTGAGGCGTTTGATCGATTGACGTATCGTTTTGTAATTGGTCAACATACCACCCAACCATCGGCGATCGACAAAGGGCATACCGCAGCGGGTCGCCTCTTCGCGGATAATTTCTTGGGCGCTAGTCTTGGTACCCACTAACAAAATTTTCCCTCGATTAGAGGCAATTTTCTGCACGAACTTGAGCGCTTCCCGATAAAGGGGCAGGCTTTGTTCGAGGTTAATAATGTGGATTTGGTGGCGAATGCCAAAGATATACGGAGCCATTTTAGGGCTCCAAAAGCGTTTCTGGTGGCCAAAATGCACGCCGGCCTCCAGCATTTGGCGCATGGTAATTTGAGTCATGGTATCTCCAGTAGGGTTAAGCCTCCATATATCCCATGATTCCATTCACCGCGCCAAGGCACGGCAAACACCCAAAATCATGTGACGATATATGTGCGGATTACAGCTCCCCATTGACCCGGGGTTGCTGATGGGATTATTTATTTGCTCTTTGAGCCGCAGCTTTATACCATAGATATGACCATAATCACAATGAGTGCTATAAAAATATGTCAGTTTCCATTAAAACGCCGACCGAGATTGCCCACATGCGCACCGCCGGCCGGCTGGCAGCCGAGGTGTTAACCATGATCGCACCCCATGTTAAGGTCGGGGTGACTACGGATGAACTGAATCAGCTATGCCATGATTATATAGTGAATGAACAGCAAGCCATCCCCGCCCCCTTGAATTATCGTGGCTTTCCTAAATCGATTTGTACCTCAGTCAATCACGTGATTTGCCACGGCATTCCCGGTAAAAAAATATTAAAGGATGGCGATATTATCAATATTGATATCACCGTTCTTAAGGACGGTTTTCATGGCGATACCAGCCAAATGTTTTTTGTGGGTAAGCCTTCCGTACTCGCGCAACGTTTAGTCAGGGTCACCCAGGAGTGTTTGTATTTAGGTATCAGTAAGGTACGACCCGGTGCTTATTTGGGTGATATTGGCGCGGTTATTCAAGAACATGCCGAGGCGCAAAGTTTTTCAGTGGTTCGCGAATATTGTGGCCATGGTATCGGCCGGGTTTTTCACGAAGACCCGCAGGTATTGCATTATGGTGCGGCTGGCACGGGTATGCAATTGCAAGCTGGGATGACTTTTACGATTGAACCGATGATTAATGCTGGTAAACGTTTCAATAAATTATTACCGGATAATTGGACGGTGGTCACTAAAGATCATTCGCTGTCTGCCCAGTGGGAGCATACTTTATTGGTGACAGACACGGGTTGTGACATATTGACCCGGCGCTCGGATGAAGTGTTACCTGATTTTTTGCGCGATTGAAGCTGGCGTAGTTACTACGGTATTGAACATAGAACTTAAAGATTTACAATATACCCTAATACATTTTTTCTTAAACGAATTAGAGGTATAATGATCATGCTTGCACAAGATCAATCAAAAACTTTGTTTCAGTTATCCACTGAATTAATCGACCGCAAGGTGGAAACAGCCGTGATAAAAGCAATTTCTCAGGTAGTTGATCAGATTGTCGCATTAAGGCAGGAAATGCATCTTGAAATAGGTGAATTACGTCGTGAAATGCATCTTGAAATAGGCGGATTACGTCGCGAAATACACCAAGAACTATCGGATATCCGATTGGAAATTCGTAAATTAGATAATCGCTTATCTTCCGTAGAAACTGCTTTGAGTTTGCGCAACCAAGTCCGCAGTGAAATTCGAACTCGTTTTCTTGATTATACGTTCAAAGCGGGCTGGTTGGTTGCATTGGTCGCTATATCGGTGAGTTTACTTCATCATTGATGAGCTTAGTTGTTGGTACGAAACCCAAAAAACATTTAAAATATTAAGCTATCTCTAATGGATTGTCGGCAGGGTTTTTCTGAACCGGTTCTTTGGTCAAATCCGGATGACGCGTGTAAGCAGCCCTCTTCTCCAAAGGTTTTGCCACTATTTCTTCAAAATCCGCATCCAGGAAAAAAGTGGGGTCCATGGATTGGTAATGCGCCAATAAATTTTGGAAACTGTGTAAGTATTGTCGATAACTTTGCACTCGTTTTGTAACCATCTCCATAAACGTTTCTGTCAAGTAACATCTTATTTTGTCATGTATCGCATCTTGGTTTTGTTGTTGAATTTTCTGCACATAACATTGTAAATTGCTGAGCGTGACTTGCTGCGCTTCCTGCAAATAGCTATCTAATTGGAATCTCAGTTCATAGCTATGGTCAGAAACCCAGGGATTGCTACGGGAAATTTTTCGTAGGCGGTCAGCTTTCATTTTCATCGTACATACCTCTTCATCAAATACACTATCTTTAAATCGTGAAGCTTTAGTTCAGAATCATGCTTCAAGTTGTAACTATACTGTATCTGGGGAATGAAAAATGTAGGCTAAGCCTGTTCAAAATGTAAGCAATTGACTTAATAATATACAAATAACGCATTATTTATTATTTTTATGAAATCTTTTGCTAATTTTTTGTAATTATCAGCCCGATCTGCTTACTATGCTGAGTTACGGCTGGCATTGGTATTCGCTGCCATGGCCTTAAGAACCATTTTTTTATAGGCTGAATAGAGCGCTGATTGTTGATCAGGTAATTCTCGTAAGCGCATCAGGGCATATTGCTGGATCACTAATAAGGGCCGCACAATCTCTTCTCGTAATTTAATGGAATCGCGGTTCACCGGGTCATTTTCTAATAACTCATTTTGTTCAGAAATAGTCAACAGCATCCGCTTAGTCAACTCGGCTTCGCTAGCCAATCGCTGCCAAAATTTGCCAAATGTTTTATCAGATTGCATATACGAAGTCAGCGGAAAATACGTTTTTGAGAGGCTCATCATGGTATTCTCGACCAACGTTCTGAAAAATAAAGAATGCTGATAAAGTAATCGGAGTTGATTTAACCTTCCTTGCTGCACCAATTGGTTTAATGCGTAACCAAAACCATAATACCCGGGGACGTTTTGTTTTAGTTGACTCCAAGAACCTACAAAAGGAATCGCGCGCAAATCAACGAATTTTAAATGCCGGCTGTTTTCACGTACCGTGGGTCTACTGCCGACATTAAGGTCGCCAAAAAATTGAAGCGGCGTCATGTGCTCTAGGTAGGGCACGAATAAGCTATCTTCTTTTAAGGCGGTATAGGCTTCTTGGCTAAGCTCTGACAATTGGTTCATTAATTCCGTTTCTGCCGTAGTCAGATCATTCTTTTCTTCGGGGAAGATTAAATCCATTAATCCGGCCGTTAGCAACTGTTCAACATTGTATTTAGCCGAGGCAAAGGTACCAAAATTAACACTTATGGTTTGCCCCTGTACGGTTAACTGCAATTGTTGATGATAAATGGTATTGCCCAATGATCGATAAAAAGCATGGGTATTACCGCCCCCTCGTGCTGGTGGTCCACCACGGCCATCGAAAAAGATAAAGGTCACACCACATTGCTCCGCCAAAGCCGTCAGTCGAATTTTAGCCTGATAGATTGACCAATTAGCGGTGACATAGCCACCATCTTTTGTGCCATCAGAAAAGCCTAGCATGATATATTGAATGCGATTTCTGTCTTGCAGATGTTGAAAATAAAATGGGCATTTTATTAATTGCGCCATGATATTTTCTGCGTTTTTTAAATCGACAATACTTTCAAACAAAGGAATAATATCCATAGGGATATTTTTTTCAAATCCTGCGCTGATTTTTAATAATGCATACAACTCTAAAACAGCCGATGCCGAGCCGGTATTGCTGATGACGTAGCGACATAATCCTTTTTCACCGTTTTCTTCCTGAATCTTCCGTATAACTGCCAGCGATTTAAAGCAGTTTGCAATGGTGGGTGGGCAAGAATCGGGTATTTTTTCTGAGGAATAGTTGACCTGTTCCGTGCACAGCTTGTGCAACACCGTCGTTTTCTCAAGCTCAGGCAGTTGTTCATAATTCAACAGCTCATCTTTAAAACTCGAATAATTATTGTGCTTCACGAGTTCCTTACCTAAATAAATCAAGGCTTGATGGTGAATTTTGGCATTTTCGCGCATATCCATGGCTGAAAAATAAAAACGAAAGCATTGAATTTTTAAAATAAATGCATCGAGATGCTCTAGAAATAACCCTTCATGTTCTGCGATTAATATGTTTCGTAAGGCGAATAAATCAGCCAGCAAATCCCCTACTTGCTGATAATGTTCACCAGTGGTCAATAGATGGTTTACTTGGTCGGTGACCCATTCACTGCCTTTTTGCTCTAACGCCAATTGGGCATAAAGCAAAGTTTGTTCTAGCCGCAACTTGATTTTTTCTAATCGTTCCAGAACGCCAGAAAAGGTCAATTTTTTAATGAGAACTCGCATATCAAGCACGTACATGCGCAAAATGCGTGACTTTAGCAGTCTGGCCACTTCCAGCGTAATATGAGCAGTCACATTGGGATTACCGTCACGATCTCCACCCGGCCAAAAACCTAATTCCACATTCGGGCGGAATTCATTTTTTTCTACCTCCTCATTCGACAATGCGAAAGCGACCTCTTGCTGAATTTCAGGTATTACGGTATAAAAGATATTTTCCAGATACCAAACTAAACTATGCGCCTCTTGATAGGGGGTCGGCTTTTGTTGGTGTCGAAAAGAAGTCTTGCCCATTTGCAATAGCAATTCACTGACTCGTGCCAAATCATTGTGGCCTAATGCCGACTCTAGTTGCGTGAGTATGGCTAAGATAGGGTCAGGATAAAATTGCGTCGGGTGGGCGGTTAAGACAATTTTGACTCGATAATCTTGCATTTCTTGATAAAATTTGCGTTGCTGTTGGTGGTTATCTACCTTAACGAGTAAATCATGGAGTGAACCAGGCCCGCTTAGATCATGTATATCGGCAAAGGCGGCGTCTTCTAAGGCATCAAACAACACCACCTGTCGCTCGATAAACTGCAGCATTTTAAAAAGGGGATTGATGCGCTGAGTCTCATCCAGAGCACCGACATGAATTGCGAAAAAATCTTCCACGATTTTTTGAGGATTTTCTTCCCGACCAAGGGCAACCTGACAATATTTGGCAAATATTGATAGCAAAGTACCCATCTCTTCGGTTTGACCAAAAGGTAGGGTTAGAAATAAACCATTATAGAGATGGTATTTCAGGACCACTTGCTGGTGAAAATGCTTTAACTGTTTTTTCTTTATATCCATCATGCCAATGGCTCCTGGGTCAGACACTGCCTTTCATTTTACTTCTTTTCCGTGAAAATGTACCATCCGTTCAACGAATGATGAAGATGAGAGGTTTGTGTGTTTGCGAGTGTGGCTCAAGCGTTTACTACCTTAACCCATGGCTTCGTTGAAAATCTACCCTTTTTAGGTATTTTGATGGCGATACTATGGGGTATTCAACTATTGAATGCCTCCGTGGATTATCGGCTCAATTGCTTGGGGATTTATCCTCGCCGATGGCATGGCCTTATCGGCATTCTTTTTTCCCCCTTCTTACATGGCAGTTGGCAACATCTGTTTTTTAACTCTATCCCCTTACCCATACTCAGTGCGCTGATATTAATTGAAGGCGGTCCTTGGTTCTTTCTGGAAGTCTCGCTCATTATTATGGTCATTAGCGGTATTGGGTTGTGGTTAGTGGGTCGACGGGGATTTCATGTCGGCGCCAGTACCGTCATCATGGGTTATTTTAGTTTTCTGCTCGCTCATGCTTACCAACAACGCTCGACCATTAGTATTTTACTAGCTGTGCTCTGCCTGTACTATTTTGGTGGTTTGTTTTGCAATCTGTTGCCCCGAGAAGAGAAAGTATCCTGGGAGGGCCATGTACTGGGCTTTGCTTCCGGATTGATAGCAAGTTTCCTGGTCAGTCATTACTCTTTACTATCTATGTTAAAATCATTTTAGCTAACCCTCCTTGGCGTGAGAACCCCAGCTTACCTACTATGCCTAGAATTAGGCAAACTGCCCGTGACTCACCGGGGAACGGGTAATCATAATTATTGATAAATCATAAAAATTTGCTCGGACCTCGTGAACGATGTATGATTTTGGCTTGGAGTCAAGTCCCTCCATTCCCTCTTAAGGAAGGTCTATGCTATTCAATACCCTGATTCTCTCCCGAGCACAATTTGGTTTCACCATTGGTTTTCATATTTTATTTCCTACCCTCAATATTGGTCTTGGTGTTTTCCTATGCATCATGGAAGCAATATGGCTAAAAACCAAAAATCCGACTTATCGCACCATTTGTCAATTCTGGACAAAAATTTTCGCATTGACATTTGGCATGGGTGTGGTGTCTGGGATCGTGCTGTCTTATGAATTAGGGACAAACTTTGGTCGTTTTATTGAAGCTGCCGGAGGGGTTCTAGGACCCTTATTTGCTTACGAGGTGCTGAGCGCATTTTTTCTGGAAGCCGGGTTTCTTGGCGTGATGTTATTTGGCTGGAATCGCGTCAGACCAGGCTGGCACTTTTTAGCTACCTTGTTGGTGACGATAGGCACCTTGATTTCTGCGTTTTGGATTATGTCTGCCAACTCTTGGATGCAAACGCCAGCAGGGTTTCATATCGAACAAGGAAAATACGTAGTCACCAATTGGCTTGATGTGATCTTTAACCCGTCCTTTTTGCCGCGATTCTTCCACATGATTACGGCGTCATTTATCACGGCCTTCTTTGTTGTTGCGGGTGTATCGGCTTATTACTTATTAAAGCAACGGGATGAAATTATTGCCAAAACCTGCTTTTCGTTGGCACTGACCCTAACGCTGATCTTAACGATTGCCCAAGTCTTTTTAGGAGATAAAGTCGGTGTGGATGTTTTTGAACAACAGCCATTAAAAACCGCCGCCATTGAAGGGGTTTGGGATACGCAGCGCGGCGCTCCTTTATTATTGTTTGCCGTCCCAGATACTGTTCAAGAAAAAAATCATTTTCCCATCGGTATTCCTTACGGCGCCAGCCTTATTAACACTCACCAGTTACAAGGAGAGCTCATCGGCTTAAAAACCGTATCTGCCTCTAACCGCCCTGTGATTGTCACCACCTTTTTTGCTTTCCGCGTCATGGTGGGCATTGGTCTTTTCCTATTAGCGGTTTCTTGCTGTGGAATGATCTTACGCTGGCGAAAAAAACTCTACTCGCAGCGCTGGTTCTTTCGCTTATGCATTTTTGCAGCGCCATTAGGTTTTATCAGTTCTATTGCTGGCTGGTTAACCGCGGAATCAGGGCGTCAACCTTGGGTTGCCTATCACCTGATGAAAACAATGGATGGGGCCTCCCAAGTACCGCCTCATCATGTGATGATTTCCTTTTTGATATTTTTGTTAGTCTACGGCATCGTATTCTCATTTTATCTCACGTATTTATTCAAACTCATCCATAAAGGTCCTCAGATCTCTAGCTTACATCCGAGCACCCCAGTGGAACTCATGGAAGAAACACCATTCAAATACCTCACCCCAGAAAAGGAGTAAAGCATGCTGCTGATTTTTACGTGGGGCGTTATTATTTCACTGATCATTATGATGTATATCATTTTGGATGGGTTTGATTTAGGAATAGGCATTTTATATCCGTTTGTTCGAGATAAGCATCAGCGCGATATCATGATGAGCACGGTAACCCCGGTTTGGGACGGTAATGAAACCTGGCTCGTGTTTGGCGCAGCTGCGCTCTACGGCTCTTTCCCCTTAGCTTATAGCACTCTTTTGCCTATTTTATATCTGCCGATTGTCATTATGCTGGCGGCGTTGATTTTTCGAGGCGTGGCATTTGAGTTTCGCTTTAAAGCCCATAAATCACAACCTTTTTGGGATATGGCTTTTATTCTAGGTTCGACATTAGCCGCATTTATGCAAGGGGTGCTCTTAGGGACATTTATCCAAGGGTATGGTTCTTCATTGCCTATTCCCTATAGTGCCTATCGCTGGATTTCGTCGTTCAGTTTGATGACAGGGGTTGCTGTGGTTTGCGGTTATGGTTTATTAGGCGCGACGTGGTTGATTATTAAAACCACTGATCAATTGCAGGCGAGAATGTTTACCATTGCTCGTATTTTATTAATTGTCGTGACACTCTTTATGTTGATCGTCAGTTTGTGGACACCATGGGTGGACTCCGCCATTCGTGCTCGCTGGTTTAGCTTGCCTAATTTTTATTATTTAATGCCTTTGCCCGTGATAACCGCTGTGGCCGTCATTTATAATTATTATTGTTTGTATCGGCGCCACGAGTATGCTCCATTTATAGTTTCTATTATTTTATTTTTGCTCGCTTATGCGGGTATCTGCATCAGTAGCTGGCCGTATATTGTTCCGCGTTCTGTCACTTTATGGCAGGCTGCCGCCAGTCCTATTTCATTAAAATTTATGTTGGTCGGTACGGCGATTTTGTTACCCATCTTGCTGATCTATACAGGGTATGCTTATCGAGTCTTTCGCGGCAAGGTGACGGCCCCTGATCATCATTACTAAACCCTAGTTATTTGAAAAGAGAAAAGAACGTACTACAGTTGTTATAATGGCAGGTTGATTGCCAGCCAATGATGGAGGTCGCCATGAAGAAAAGGATTTCTTTTTATAAGCTATTCTCAAAAGCGTTAGTGCTAGGGCTAGGGAGCGGCTTTTGTCTGGCAGGGTCTGCGGATATCTGCCCTATGACCAGTGATATTATCGCTTCCGACCCCAATGTGGAGGGCCTGATTACCTATTTGGCGCCGGGGTGGCATTCCGAGCCCGTGTCGGCAGTGGATTTAACCAAAAGTGATTTCTATTGGGTATATGCTGATCAATACACGACTTCTTGCGTTTACGATACTCCTAGCGGCTATTTAGTACTCTACCCCAACAATAGCTTGAGAATACCCATTGATTCCATTGTCGATAGTAATTTGTGGTATTGCGTACCCGCGAAATCTCCTTATGGCTTTACCGTCCGGCTGATGGATATCTGTGTTTGCAGGGAGTCAAGAACGTACTGTAATTTTTATTTACAATAGCCCAAAAAAAACTCTCTGCATTTGCATGCAGAGAGTTGTTCCTAGCTAAAACTAACTATTAATTAGGAACTAAACCACTTTGGCTTTCTACAGGTGTGTACACAGCGGGTATAAACACATTACCATAGTAGTAACCATAGGTATCACTAGGATAAACATTATTATAACCATAACCAGCCCAGGTGCTGTTATAACCCGAATAAACAACATGGCTGTGTGTTGGGTAATAACCATAGGTCCCAGCGGTATAAGCTACCGGGGGGTTAGGTTGGTAGGTTGTGCTGCAACCAGCTAGTAAACCAGCGATAGCCAAAGGCATAAGTACCTTTTTCAATTGTAACATTGCTGTTTCCTCCTATTTATCATCATAATTCACTTTTGAGGTCATTAACCCTACACTTTGGGTCATAAACCCTAATTTAACTATAGTATAGATTGTACAAATTTCAAACAATTTGGCTTAACTCTACTCAACCAGGAACAGACCATGACCGAACCCTTACAATTGCCCCATCCGCATACCAGGCTCCTTCTGCACTCGTGCTGCGCCCCCTGCTCGGGCGATATAATGGAACGCTTTCTGACCGCAGGAATTGACTATACGATCTACTTTTATAACCCCAATATCCACCCCCGCAAAGAGTACGAAATTCGGAAAAACGAGAATATTCGATTTGCACAGAAGCATCATGTCACCTTCGTGGATGGGGATTACGACAATGATCGTGACGAGTGGTTTAAACGCGCTAAGGGTATGGAAAATGAACCGGAACGGGGTATTCGTTGCACCATGTGTTTCGACATGCGCTTTCAGCGCACCGCTTTATATGCCCACGAACACGGTTTTAAGGTCTTCACCAGCTCGCTGGGTATTTCTCGCTGGAAAGATATGGATCAGATCAATGGTTGTGGGGTACGCGCTGCCAGCCATTATCAGGACTTGATTTATTGGACGTTTAATTGGCGCAAAGAGGGTGGTTCTCAACGAATGATCGAGGTTTCTAAACGAGAAGGATTTTATCAACAAGAATATTGCGGCTGCGTTTATTCAGCGCGAGACACGAATCGTTGGCGAATCAAAAATAATCGTCCGCCCATTCAAATTGGCGTAAAGTATTACGGGGATTGAGCTGCTTACTGCTTATCTATACAACACTTAATATTTCTGGATTATAGAAACGAAAACGATCGCCACCGGCTTTTTTCGCTTGCTGAAGCGCAATATTGGCGTGATCAATGAGCTGGCGACTGTCGGTGCCATCCTCAGGAAAAAAACTAATGCCGACACTGATGGTATTAAACAGTTTATAATTTTTGATATAAACTGGTTTATGTACTGCACTGATAATCTTTTCCACTGGTAAAATCACATTGGCTACTATATGGATACCGGTAAAAACCACCACAAATTTATCGCCCCCTACCCTACCCACCAGGTCTTTTTCTGAGATATTGGTTTTTAAGCATTCGGCAATACGTTGCAATAATAAATCACCGATATCATTGCCAAAACGTTCATTCACTTTCCGAAAATGATCCAAATCGATGCATAGTACGGCCACCATGTTTTGTTGTAGCGTGGCGGAAGGGATGATTTTTTGCAAATCGTGCTCGATTTGTTGACGATTGAGTAGACCGGTTAACGTATCGTGTTTCGATTGATAAATTAACCTAGATTCGGCATTTTTTTGACGGTTGATGTCTTGGACTTGCACCACAAAATACTTTGGCAGCCCAAACGTATCACGGATCACCGATTGACTCAGCAAAACCCAAATCAAATGACCCTCTCGATGATAAAAACGTTTCTCCATTTCATAAGCGTCTATTTCACCATTGAGTAAGCTGGTTTGCTGAGGGGTGTGGGCATCCTGATCGGGTAGGTAGGTCACTGCCGATAACGTCGGCAGTAATTCCGATTCGCCATAGCCCATCATCGTGCAAAGGGCGCGATTGACTTTCAGCCAGGCGCCATCTATCCCCACTAAAGCCATCCCAATGGCCGCATTATCAAAGATCGCATGAAAACGTTCTTCGCTGGTCTGTAAAGCCATTTTTAAAGTTTTTTGCTCGGCCATATTACGTAAAATGCCAATACAGGTGCCTGGTTGCCGTTGGCCACTAATCAGACTCAACTCCAAAGCGATTGACTGCCCATTCTTACATAAACCATGGATGATAATGGTGCCTGCCATTCCCTGCTTTTCCCACTGCCGTGTGTCGTCATTGGACTTAGGTGCGAGTAGTTTGTGCACAGACTGACCGACCAATTCATAGGCCTTGTAACCAAATAGTTGTTCCCCTTTTTTATTGATCGCTACTATTCGGCTTTGCGGGTCGAATAGAAGAACCGTGTCTGACATATAATCAATCATCAACTGCAAACAGCGTTGATTCTCCTGCCATAAGACCAGGTGTTTTTCTGCATTCTGTTTGGATTGCAATAGCTGACGGCGTAGGGATCGTACCCGACTCATGATAAAAATAAGAGCTACCATCCCGATAGCCAGTGGCAATAGCCACGACAGCTGAAGATGATGGAAAGTCATTGTTTGACTAAACAGACCACAAACGGCAGCTGGATTAATCGTTTGCATAGCGGCGGCATCCTTGCATAAGCCCATGAGGCTTTTTTTTTCATGAGACAGATGGGGGGAATCTATCAAGATTCATCTAGCGGTATTATCGACGGAACGATGAAAACTGTCTAGGCAATTATGCCATAGTCTTCAATTGAGCGTTATGGTTTGTCAACCTACCTCCATACGTCATCCCGCCGATTGTCGGCAGGATAACCTGTTAGGAGGGTAACGTGGTGGAATATCTATTCGGGACTTTCAGGCAGGGTATCTGGGAAGTGTTCTTCTCGTTCATTAAGGCTATTTTCCTTCTCATCTTCAAGCTCTTGATTATAATAATTATTTGTGACGTTGTTATATTCATTACCATAGTAATTGTAATTCGGATAGTTATAAGGATAATTGTTATAAGGAAAATTACCAGCGGGGTACGGGGAATTATAGGGAAAATTCACTTGACCATTGCCATAGTAATACTGCTGGTCATAAGGGAACTCATCTTGAGGGTTGGGTGAACATTCACGGTAAGGATACGCCGGCATTTTATAACAGTAATAGTCATTACTATCATAAGCCATTACCTGCGGTGATAACATCAAACCACCGACACTTCCGATAAAACTTAACCATTTTCTTCGACTATTCATGACTATCTCCTCTTCTTCGTCAAAATATACCGTTAAATACAGCCCTCAGTTCAGTAATCCATTGATTTTAATAAATAATCAGCTGTGTTTTTTTTGATCCGCAGTTTGTTCCGTGGTCAGTTTTGCCTTAAAAAAACCACTATAAGGGAAAATATAGCAGCTTTTTTGCGTAGAATTCAGGAAATTTCAAAAATCATGTTCTATACTGTCAGCATATTAGAAAGTTTAAATACTTTTAGATTCATGAGGATAAAAAATGAAGTTATCTAGAATTCAGAAACTGTTTTTTTTCTGTACTCCTACTCTGCCATTGGCAATTGCTGTGAATATTGCTGGTCCTAATGGTACGTTGCATTCCACTCTATTACGCGATGTCCAATGCTAAGAATTCCCATGAAGTTTTTAAATGAAACCCTTTTTTTTAACCAAGGAGATTGTCATGCCTATTAAACGTAAATCTGTTTCAACAAAACGCAAATCTACCACTAGCAGACGACGACCTGCTGCTAGCAAGTTAAAATCCGCTACTCGAAAACGATCGGCTGCTAAAAAATTAACAGCTGCTCGTAAACGACGCCCAACTGCCAAAAAAACAATGGCAGCTAGCAAGAAACGACGTTCAACAGCCAAGAAAACCATGGCTAAAAAACGACCTGCTGCTAAGAAATCAGCCGCTTCTAGAAAACGAGCTTCTGCCAGAAAATCGAAGGTTGCTCACAAACGACCAGCCGCCAAGAAATCCATGGCTTCTAGAAAACGATCGACTGCTAAAAAATCAGCAGCTTCTAGAAAACGAGTTTCTGCCAGAAAATCGAAGGCTGCTAAAAAATCAGCTTAGTACGCTTGACTCATCGTCTTAGTTGGTTGAGTCGATGAGCACAGCAAAGAGATTCCCCCCTCTTTAGTGAGGGGGGAATTTTTTTTAAATCGTAGCAAATTCTGCCCAATAACCAGACCACTTCCGCATCGATAATACCCCAGTATCAAAAATCAAATATTGTCCTTTTATTCCCAGCAAATGCGCAGTAAACGACGGGTTCTTATCGATGGCCAAGGTCTGAATTTTTTTGGGATATTCTAAGATGGGGTAGTTTAGTTTTATTATCTCGCTGGTTTCGGGCAGCCATTCTATTTCATTGACATAGGGCTGAGAGAACTCGGAAACAGTGGCTGCGACTTTAGTATACATTTCCGAACGTATGGCTTGAAGATCTTGGTCGGGATTAGCCATTTTCAGCATGGTGCGCCAATTTGTTTTGTCGCCGATATGCGCCCTAAACAGCCATTCAATTTGACCGGCCTGATAGCGATTCTGTACCTGTAAAACCGCCATGCCCTGGGTGGCGCCTTGATCGATCCAACGGGTGACCATTTGCGCTTGCCGAGTAATGCCTACTTTCACCGCTGAGGAATTTGCCAGGTACACGACATGAGGTTGATGGCAGTGGGCATGTGCCCAATCATCGGTTTTGCAAATCCCTTCGTAATAGCGACATTTTTCGGGGTGTATGGTGCAAAGGTTGCATTCCAATAAGCGTTGGAAACAGACATAACAATAGCCTTGTTGAAAACTTTTCCGAGTGGCGCGGGCGCACTGGATGCAATGGATAACGCCGGTAAATGTGAAGCGGATTTTTTGTCCTAGTAAGGGGTTTAAGTGGATTTTTTCTTCTCCTAATACTAGGTAATAATCCACTGCTGCCGAGGGTTGGCTATTACGTTGTACTGTCATTTTTTTTAGTGGGCCTGTGAAATTCAGCATAGTACTTTCTTTTGTTCTCAGCATTGACTTATAATTGACCTCCTCACCACCTACGAAAGGAAGCACCCCATGGCATTTAATAACCATTACGCATTGGCTACTCTGACATTGGCGATAACGACTCTTTTATCCGGGTGTTTTGGTGGGCCTCATAGAGGATTCACTTCACCTGAAGAGCTGAATGTCCAAATTTGCCAACATATTAAGCAGGATATCGCGCAAAACGATTCTAATGTTAACATGACTCAGCAAGGTAACTCACCTACTACGGCAGCCACCCTTTATAAGGAATATCAGGCCCATAATTGCGAAGAGTTAATTGACGGCCCTGGTGAGGATTAAGTCGAGTGTATTCTTAACGCAGGGGCCGATGCCGGGTGCCACTTCACGCATATGCCAGCTTGCTTTAGGTCTTAGCCTTTGATACCGGAGCCACCTCACGCATGAAGTATGCCAGGGGCTGGCTGCAAACCCGCATAAATACATCCATCGTATCTTAGAAACATGGTAAAAAGAGTTTAGTATTGGTCATGACCAATACTAAGCGAAGGGAGGTAGATCGTACGTCCATAGGTCTTTAAAGACCGTGCTACAGCCAGATCGCCTCCCTTCATTCCTCAATCAACTCGAACAGTTGCCAGGAGCGCGATTAAGCGACTCCGTATCGGCGAGGCAGAGAAATTCAGGAGATAAAATTATGTCACATTCGACGTATAGAGACTATATAGGTATTGATGTGTCTAAGAAATATTTAGATGTTTGCCTACGATCAACGGGAGAATATTTTAGAGTAACCAATGATAATCCCGGCTTTAAAGAAATGATAAAACGCCTAAAGTCGTGTCGTCCTTGTTTGCTCGTAGCCGAGGGAACAGGGGGTTATGAAGCTAAAGGTATACATGCGATGCAGAAAGCGGGTTTTTCTTGTGCGGTGGTCAATCCACGTCAAGTACGAGCCTTCGGTAAAGCCGTGGGTCGTTTAGCAAAGACCGATAAAATCGACGCGGGGATATTGGCGCATTTTGGAGAAGCGATTAAGCCAAGTGTCAAAGCAATGGTGAAACCCGAAGCACAAACGTTAAGCGATACCCAGCATCGTCGTAAGCAGTTGATTGACATGATTACGATGGAGAAGAATCGTTACCAAACAGCGGGCAACAGCCATATACGTAAAAATATCAAGAAAACGATTGATTTCTTGGAGAAACAATTAAGGGGAATAGATCAGAGTTTAGCGAAGCAAGTGAGTGAAAATACTGGATGGCAAGCCAAATTAGCATTACTCAAAAGTGTGAAGGGAGTGGGTCAAGTGGTTGGGTTGACGTTGCTTTCAGATCTACCTGAATTGGGTGAGGTTAGCTCTCGCGAGATTGCAGCCTTAGTGGGTGTGGCGCCGTTTAATCGTGATAGCGGTGGAAAGAAAGGACAAAAAGCGATCTGGGGAGGCCGAGCGAATGTACGATCAGCGTTGTATATGGCAGGCATAGTAGCTGTTAGGCATAATCCGCCTTTAAAAGCTTTTTACCAGAAACTATGTCAAGCGGGGAAAAAGAAAAAAGTCGCTTTGGTTGCTTGTATGCGTAAACTGCTGATTATTATGAATGCAATAGTTAAAAATAACACACCATGGCGGTTGGGGACTGAGGAACAACAGGCAGTTTATGCTTGATGTTCAAGACAGTTGCTGTAGCTCCCGTGTCGTCCATGAATTAGAGGGTTTGCATCCAGCCCCTGGCATACTTCATGCTTACTTGAGCAGTACATCACATAGCCGTCCCAGCATGGGTGCCATCAGTTTATACACATGCAAGAAAACTCCTTCTCCCTTTGTGGGCTACTCTGCCTACAGAACTTTGTATAAAAGTGATGCGGTTATTCTTAAGTTAAGTGTTAGCACTGTATCCCCTCTCCCGCGAAAGGAGTTTGAATAAGATCACCCACCTTATTCGCGGGAGAGGGTTTAGGAGCTAGGGTATGTACACATCTTTTTCAGTCAACTGTGAGTGAGTATTAGATTAGGGGTTAACACTGTTAGCCCCCTCTCCCGCGCGAGGGGCTTGAATAAAGGCTCTGAACTTGTTCGCGGGAGAGGGTTGGGGAGAGGGAAATGAACAAAGCCCTATTGAAGCAGCGATCTCGTGAATTGCGAGCGAACAGCACAAATGCTGATCAGCATTGACAAGGATGGGCATTCTCTATTAGATTACTCGCCCTCTTGCCGAGGTGGTGAAATTGGTAGACACGCAAGTTTCAGGTACTTGTGGGGGAAACCCTGTGGAGGTTCGAGTCCTCTCCTCGGCACCATAAATGAATCACTTATCCCTGGGAATGCAGGCAGCTCGTCCTTATCTCGTGCCATTCGCAAGCTACCTGTTCCCGGAGGGTCGAAGTCCCCTCTACACGCTTCCTGCACCCATTCCTGTGCCAAAAAAGTGATTTTTATAATAGCGTAATTCGGCGATGGAATCGTAGATATCACCTAAGGCGATATGGCGCGCCTCTTTTTTGATTCCTTGCGAAAGATGGGGTGCCCAATGCTGTGCCAAAATCTTTACGGAGCTAACGTCTAAATTACGGTAATGGAAATACTGCTCTAATCTTGGCATGTATCGAAATAAAAATCGTCTATCTTGGCATATACTGCTGCCGCACATCGGTGATTTTCCAGCGGGGACGTGGTGCATCAAGAATTCGATGGTTTCTGCTTGTGCCTCTTCTAGCGTCACATGGCTGGCTTTTACTCGCTCAATCAATCCCGTTTTACCGTGTTGGGTGGTGTTCCATTCATCCATCGCTTCCAATATGGCATCCGGTTGATGTATTGCAAATACTGGTCCTTCTGCCACCGTATTTAATTGGGAGTCGGTCACTACAGTCGCTATTTCGATGATATGGTCACGATCGGGGTTAAGGCCGGTCATTTCCAGGTCAATCCAAATTAAATTATCGCGTTTGGGATTCATAAATTGAGTTCCTAATATTGGTTTTATTTAGACAATACCATTTTCCCAGCGAATAATCACCGAAAGTCGAAATATTCTAGATATTCGTTGGAGTTTAGCCTAACATAATGATATATGCCCCTGATGGCCCAGACTTCGCGCGGCGAAAAGGCATACTCACTAATGGAGAGTTAATTATGATCATTGTTGGTATCATTTTTATTGTTATTGCTTACTTTGTCGGTTCTTTATCTTCCGCGATCTTGGTATGCAAAGCCATGGACCTTCCAGACCCTCGCACCGCCGGCTCAGGTAATGCGGGAGCCACTAATGTTTTGCGGATCGGCGGCAAACTACCCGCCATCTTGACCCTAGTCGGTGATATATTAAAAGGTTTCTTACCAGTTCTCATCGCCAGACTCCTAGGAGTAACGGACTTTCTATTAGCTATGGTGGCTTTAGCGGCTGTAGTTGGTCATATATTTCCAGCGTTTTTTAATTTCAAAGGTGGAAAAGGCGTTGCGACCGCGTTTGGTGCCCTATTGGCTTTAGTGTTTGGGGTAGCTATTGTGGCGGCGATTATCTGGGTTGTGGTGGTATTCCTAACACGTTATATTTCAGTCGCTTCTTTAATAGCCACGGTCCTCAGCGTCATCCTGGTTTTATTTGTACATACCAACTACTTCTTACCGGTTTTAGTGATGGCCTTACTTATTATTTGGCGTCACATGGATAATATCAAACGCCTGCGAGCCGGAACTGAAAATAAATTTGACCCAGGCACCTTCAAATAACCTAAGAATCTTAGTTGGGAGCATCCGGGGTCCTGTCGCTGCGGGACCTCATTTTTTGCTACGCAAAAAATCAGGGCTCCCCCTCCGCGCCACCCCTCCTACAAGAATTAGAAATAGATTCGGAAAAAATCCCTAGCGATTGAGTTAGTTTATGGTGGGGTGAGCGCGACTGCCCTACTTCTAAGGTTTTATTTAGCGCCGAAACCCGAAAAAAATCGGCAGGGTTGAAAAACTTAGCTATTTCCCCGTTTAATCCCTTACTTTCAAGCACACTTCTATAAATTTCTTTTTTATCTTTTTTGTCCATACAAAATTTATCACCGTTAGAATAAAAACAGCCCGCCATCCTGCCAAAACGACGTAGATTCATATGACGACACATTAAGTAGAAGGGGTGGCGCGGAGGGGGAGCCCTTATTTTTTGCGTAGCAAAAAATGAGGTACCGCAGCGACAGGACCCCGGATGCTCCCAACTCAGACGCTCTCTACTAGAGCGAAGGAAATAGGCTACATGACGGCTTGAGACCGTACAGCAGATTCAAGAACAGCCGTTACGGCAAATTATCCGTTTCCTTTCTAACTGACGGTAGCAAATGGGTACGATTAAGGCCCATGGCGATGGCTAAAGAACCTGCGACGTAAATAGAAGAGTAGGTACCAATCACGATACCTATCATTAGCGCTAAAGAAAAACCGTGTAAAGTTTCACCACCAAAAATAAACAACACCGCCACCACTAAAAAAGTCAACCCTGAAGTCATGATCGTTCGAGATAAGGTTTGATTAATGGATAAATTCATCACTTCCGTCGGCGTACCCTTACGTATACGACGAAAATTTTCGCGCACTCGATCATAGACCACAATCGTGTCATTCAAGGAAAAACCAATAATCGTCAACACTGCCGCTAACGCAATCAAATCAAAGCGCAATTGAAAAAACGAAAAAATGCCCAGAATGAGAATAGGATCATGAATCAAAGCCACTGCCGCGCTGACCGCAAAACGCATCTCAAAACGAAACGCAATATAAGCCATTGTGGCGAGCAAAGACACGAGAATGGCCAGCAACCCATTCGTCACCAAGCTGCGACCCACCTGCGGACCAATGTATTCAATCTGCTGCAAGTTAGCCTGTGGCAACGCAGCTGATAATTTTTCCCGCAATGCCTGCTCTGAAAATCCCGCATGGGGTGGGATTCGAATTAATACATCGCGAGCCGTGCCGTAGGCCTGCACCTGCGCCTCATTAAATCCAGCCTTATCCAATTGTTGACGGATTTGATTAAAATCAGCTGGCTGTGGATAATTCACTTCCACCTGAGTGCCACCCGTAAAATCAAGGCCAAAATTCAGATGATTCACGATCAAGGAAACAATGGAAGCTGCAAACAGAACCGCAGAAAATAAAGCAGCCCACTTCCGCTGCCCCATAAAATCAATTTGTGTATTCGCCTTAAAAAATTCCATCTTGCCCTCAACTTTTTGCTTTAACTTTAATGCCTATAGACAATCGTTTTACGGAACGACCTCCGTAAATTAAATTAACCAAGGCACGAGTGAAAAAGATGGCAGTCACTAAAGAAGTTAAAATACCCAATGTCAAGGTAATCGCAAACGATTTTACGACACCACTGCCTAACGCAAATAAGATCAAGGTCACGATTAACGTCGTGACATTCGCATCAATAATCGTTGCAAAGGCGCGATCATAACCCGTGTAAATACTGGCTTGGGGACTGGAACCTAAACGCAACTCCTCCCGAATACGTTCATTAATAAGCACGTTAGCGTCCACGGAAATACCAACCGTCAACACAATACCGGCGATACCCGGCAAGGTTAGAGTCCCCCCTAATAGCGACAATAAAGCAATGATAAATACAATATTTAATAACAAGGCTAGATCAGCGATTAGCCCAAATAATCGATAGTAGCAAATCATGAATATCATGACAGCGATCGTGCCAATTACCAGCGACAATAACCCCTTTTGAATATTTGCGGCGCCCAAAGTAGGGCCTACCGTACGTTCTTGAATGACCGCCACGGGAGCCACTAAGGCACCCGAACGTAATAACAAGGCGAGATTTTGCGCGTATTTACTATCGGATAAATTACTGATTTCAAAATTATTGCCTAGCGGCCCCTTAATTTCGGCGACATTAATCACTCGCTCAGTTTGTTTTTGAATGACTTGCGGTTTGCCATTGACTAAGGTCGTCTGGGGTATCGATTCTACATAAACAACCGCTATTGACTTACCGACATTCTCTGCAGATACTCGACTAAACAAACTTTCACCACCACCCCCTAGACGAATGGCCACATTCGGACGACCATTTTCACCGACACCGGCGGTGGCATAGGTAATAGAGCCTCCGGTTAGTATCACTTGGTTTTTCAACAATACCGGCAGATTCTCATAACGATAAAGCCGATCGCCCAAAGGTACTAATCCCGCCAAAGCAGACTGCACATTCCCTTCCATATCGACTAATTGAAAGCGTAACGTCGCGGTTTTGCCAATAATATCTTTAGCTCGGGTTGTGTCTAGAATACCGGGTAAATCCACACTGATTTGATCTTGGCCTTGCCTTTGCACAACGGCTTCACTAACCCCTAACTCATTGACTCGGTTATTCAAAATAGTAATATTCTGATCCACCGCATAATTCGTGATATTTGTTTTGGCCAACTCAGTCATCGCTGGGATAAGATAAAACTGCCCTTCCGCCTGCGACGCAGTAAACGTGTAATCAGGGAAATGGCTGGATAACCGATCTTTGGCTTTGTCCTGGCTGTCGGCATCACGAAAAGCGATGGCCGGTTTGCCTGCTTGCCGAGCAATACCGGCGTAACGAATCGATTCCTGACGCAATTCAGACGTCATATTAGTGATATCTGCTTCCTGCCTGGCTTTAATGACGGCATCGGTATCGACACTCAGCAGAAAGTTCACCCCACCTCGTAAGTCCAACCCCAATTTCATGGGATTGGCGCCCAAGGCACGTAACCATTTTGGCGTTCGGGGTGCCAGATTTAAAGCAACAATGTATTCGTCACCTAACGCCGTTTTGATCAGATCCCTGGCTCGCAACTGCGCATCTGGTGTCGTGAATCGAACGAATAAACTACCCTGTTCCTGTTGTAAGGAAAGGTAGGGAGTATGCTGCTGAAGCAATAACGATTGCACGCTACTGATGGTTTGCGCTTGGATGGGAGTCGAATTTTTTGTCGATACCTGCACGGCAGGATCTTCACCAAATAAATTGGGTGCTGCGTAAAGAAGTCCCAAGAAAATGAGAACGACCAGCAGGAGATATTTCCATAAGGGGTATCGGTTCGGCATAGCGTTATTTCACTTGTCGGCATTACAACGATTTTAAAGTGCCCTTGGGCAGTACCATAGCAATGGCATTTTTTTGAAAAGTCACTTGAACGGATTTTGACACTTCCAACACCACAAACGCATCGTTGATTTCGACAACTTTTCCAGTCAATCCGCCGGTGGTCACCACTTCATCTTCTTTTGACAGATTATCCATCAATTGGCGATGTTCTTTGGCTCGTTTGGTTTGCGGTCTTACTAATAAGAAATAAAATACCAAGACAAAAATAATCAACATCGGCAACATCGACAGCAAACTGTTCTGCGGAGTAGCAGCCGCAGTTCCGGTGGCAGCTTCTGCAAATGCATCACTAATGCCCAACAGATTTAATAAACTCATAGCAACTCCTTGGAATGATGGATACAAAAAAAAGATTTAGACGAGGTTTTTTACTGGCGCCAATGACTGAATACAGGCCCCACTCATCATTTGAGGCTGAATGACCCTACCACCGCTTGCATAATACTCAGTAACGAAGTCCGCTAATTTACCTCGTTCTATGGCTGTGCGCAAACCCAACATGAGACTTTGGTAATAATGCAAATTATGGATCGTCTGTAACCGGGCACCTAAGGTTTCCCGCAAACGATCTAAATGGTGAAGATAGGCGCGGCTGTAGTGGCTACAGGTGTAACACGCACAATCGGCATCCAGTGGTCGATTATCGTTCTTGTATTGGCTATTACGAATGCGCACCACGCCTTGATTCGTAAACAAATGACCATTGCGCGCATTGCGGGTGGGCATCACGCAATCAAACATATCAATGCCACGCAGCACGCCTTCAATCAAATCGCTGGGCGTGCCCACCCCCATTAAATAACGCGGTTTGTGCTGGGGCATGTAAGGCCCCAGATGATCTAACACTCGCCACATGTCTTCCTTAGGCTCTCCTACCGATAAGCCACCAATGGCGTAACCGGTAAAGTCCATGGCAAGCAACTCTTTTAACGATCGTTCACGTAAATCCGTATACATACCGCCTTGGACAATGCCAAATAATGCGGCCGGATTATCGCCGTGTGCTTGTTTACTGCGTGCCGCCCAACGCAATGAGAGTTCCATAGAAGCAGCGGCCACTTCATGACTGGCAGGATAAGGGGTGCACTCATCGAATATCATGACAATATCAGAGCCTAATGCTCGTTGCACCTGCATCGAACGTTCGGGTGTTAAAAAGACCTCTAACCCATCCAACGGTGAACGGAAACGCACTCCTTCTTCACTGATTTTACGCATTTGCGCCAAACTAAACACTTGGAAGCCACCCGAATCGGTTAAGATGGGCTTGTGCCAATGGATAAATTGATGCAACCCGCCCTGCTGTTGAATAATATCGGCCCCGGGCCGTAGCATAAGGTGAAAGGTGTTGCCAAGCATAATTTGGGCGCCACTGGCCGCCACTTCTTCGGGCGTGAGACCTTTTACCGCACCATAAGTGCCCACGGTCATAAATGCGGGAGTTTCAACGACCCCGCGTGAAAAGGTCAGCTGGCCACGGCGTGCTAAACCTGCCGTTGTCGTCACTTGAAATTGCATAGTAAAGCCTCGTGCACGTTAACTTATCCACATCGCATCACCGTAACTATAAAAACGATAATGGTGGGCGATCGCCTGTTGATAAGCCGACATGATCGCTGAATGGCCGCCAAAAGCACTGACCAACATCAACAACGTCGATTTGGGTAAATGGAAATTAGTAATCATGGCATCGACACAGCGAAAAACATAGCCTGGGTAAATAAAAATTTGGGTGTCACCCTGGTATGGTTTAATGTCACCCTCTGCTGTGGCTGTCTCTAATGCCCGAACACAAGTCGTCCCCACCGCAATCACTCGCCCCCCTCGCGCCTTTGTGGCTCGCACCATGGCACAGACTTCCTCCGATACTTGCAAGAACTCCGTATGCATGGTGTGCTCTGCTACTGTGGCCACTCGCACCGGCTGAAAAGTGCCAGCCCCCACGTGCAGCGTAAGAAACGTCGTGTCCACTCGTTGACGCAGCACCGACAATAAGGATTCATCGAAGTGCAAACCGGCCGTAGGTGCCGCCACCGCTCCTATTTGCCGCGCATAGACGGTTTGGTATCGATCCTGATCCAGCCCTTCATCTGCTCTTTCCATATAAGGTGGTAATGGCATATGCCCATAGCTTGCCAGTAAAGTCGGTACGGATCGACCATCCTGACAAGCCAATCGATATAAATCGCCTTGTCGTTCGATGACATGGACAAGGATGTCTTTTTCCAACAGCAGGTCACTGCCAGGCCGAGGTGATTTACTGGCACGAATATGGGCGAGAAACTGATGTTCATCGATCAGGCGTTCCACTAGCACTTCAATGCGTCCACCCGAGGCTTTCTGGCCAAACCAGCGGGCAGGCATGACACGGGTATCATTGAATACCAATAGATCTTCGCTGGTCAGAAGTTCAGGCAACTCTTGGAAACGGCGATGATGAATACCTCCCGTCGCTTTATCCAAACACAGCAAGCGACTGGCGGTACGATCGGCTAAGGGATAACGGGCTACACGCTCTTTAGGCAGTTCAAAGTCAAAATCGGCTACGTTCATAAGCAATTATGGGAAAAATGAGTCGGTCTAAAGATTAGACAAAAAATTGGGTCTGGCGTCAATGAGCCCTTACCTATTAAAAGCTGCGTATAAAAAATCCTTTCCCTACAATTGCTGTTGCAGATAGCAAACCATTGCAAACTGATTTAGGTTTCAAAAACAAAATTTGGTTTTGAAAACCTATTTTTGTTTCCTATTGGTTTGGTATTTTTGGTTGGAATATGAAAATCCTAGTAATTTCAATGGTTTATTTTTTTAATTGGGCTACAAATCAAAGCATTCGACAAAAAGAACCGGTTCTTTTTGATGGCAGACCACAAAAAGAACCGGTTCTTTTTGTTGGAAGTGGCTAAGGAACCGGGTATAATGGCAGTATCCCTATAAAATATCTTAACCCATGAAAAGACTAATCTATTTAAAATTTTTGCAAGAGTGGCTCAACGCCAGTGATCGTAAGCCTTTGATTATTCGAGGAGCGCGGCAAGTGGGTAAAACTTGGCTAGCTCGTTATTTCGCTAAAACGACGGGCCGTCAGCTGGTTGAGCTTAACTTAGAAAAAAACCCGCAACTCGTTGATTTTTTTGTTTCCAATGACCCCAAACAAATATTACTGACGCTTAGTGCGGCTTATAATCAAACGATCACGCCTACGAACAGCTTGTTATTTATTGATGAAATTCAAGCTGCACCCATACTATTCAGTAAACTACGTTGGTTTGCCGAGGATTTGCCTGAGCTGCCGGTCATTGCCGCCGGGTCGCTGTTAGATTTTATGCTGGCCGATCACGAGTTCAGTATGCCCGTGGGGCGTATTAACTATTTGCATCTAGAACCATTATCATTTCAAGAATTTTTATTAGCTCATGACTACTCACATTTATGCGATTATCTAGCGAGTTATCAATTGGGTTTAAATTTGCCTAACGCACTACATCAGCAGTTAATGCAAATATTTAAAGAGTATACGATTATTGGCGGCCTTCCAGCGGCGGTAGCAAGTTGGACTAAGGAACGTTCTATCATCAAAATTAATCAAATACATCATGATTTACTAGCCACCTATCGAGACGATTTTTCAAAATACAGTGGCCGTGTCGAAATCCATAAATTGGATGAAGTGATGATGTCTATCCCCCACATGTTAGGGCAAAAATTTGTTTACAGTCGTATCAACCCCATTTTATCTGCTCACACCGTGAAACACATATTGAACTTATTGCATAAAGCAAGAATAGGTTATCCGGTACTCAGTTGTGCTGCTAATGGGGTGCCTTTACGGGCAGAAGTGAATGATAAATTTTTTAAAGAAATTTTTTTAGATGTAGGTTTAGCTGCTACTGTTTTGGGCTTAAGTTTGGATTACATACATAATTTAAGCGATTTGAGTTTAATCAACAATGGCGCGCTGGCAGAACAAGCCGCAGGACAATTGCTAAGAACTCTCAATCCTTGTTATATGCAACCGGAATTATTTTATTGGCAGCGGCATGAGAAAGGTTCTAATGCGGAGGTTGATTATATTATTCAACACGCCAATCAAGTAATTCCCATTGAAATCAAGGCTGGCAGCATGGGCAGCTTGAAATCGTTGCATTTGTTGATGCAGATGAAGAAACTCCCCCTTGCTATTCGTGTCAATTCTGATCTTCCCAGTAAAGTGACGGTGGATGTGAAAGATCACATGGGTAATGCCATCGTTTATGAATTAATTTCCATACCGTTTTATTTAGTAGAGCAAATACACCGACTGTTGGCTGAAGCTACCCCGTTATAAACTCAATCAACTGATTTATTTTTTGCTGTGAATAATTCGCGGCGTAGTTCTCGTTCTTTTGCTTCTAATCGACGTCGTTCACGTCTGAGATCAGCTTCTTCGAATCGGCGGCGTTCTACCGGAGTTTCTGCAATTACTTGGGGCACTTCAATGGGCTGCTGATGATCATCTACGGCTACAAATGTAAAATAGGCTGAAACGATGTGTTTTTTGGTGCCGGTTCGAAAATCTTCAGCTACTACTTTGGCGCCGACTTCCATAGAGGTTCGCCATACTCGATTGACTGATGCCATAAATGTTAAAATGTCTCCGTGTCTGGCGGGGGCGAGAAAATGCATGGAGTCTACGGAGGCGGTGACACATACTTGTCCGCTATGTCTTCGCGCTACTACTGAGGATAGGCGATCTAAAATGGACATGACTAATCCACCAAATACGGTATCGTTGGAGTTTAGGTCATTTGGAAAAACAGCGTATACGTAGTCGTGTACGGCAGATTCACTGGCTCGCTTAGCTTTTGGTGGGGTCGTCATAAGGGCTCCTGGGGGCTTAACATGCATGGTTGATTCTATCAGAAAACAAGCATTTCTTGCTAAAAATTTTGAACTACTGTCTTTTTGTAGGGCTCCCATTTAAATAGTGCGTTCTGAAAGTGGGGAGCCAGCTCACGCATGAAGTATCCCAGGGGCTGGCTGCAAACACGCATGAATACGGTCCATGTAGCTCCCGTGTCATCCCTGAATTAGAAGGTCTGCAGCCAGCCCCTGGGATACTTCATGCTTACTTGGGCAGAAAGAAATGTCGTCCCTGCATCCTCCGCGGGGGGACGTACAAGTCTAGGATATGCACACATCTTTTTTGGTCAACTGTGAGTGGGCACCGGATTAATGATTAGCACTGTAAGCCCCCTCTCCCGCGCGAGGAGTTTGGGCAAAAGCTGCAAACCTATTCGCGGGAGAGGGTTAGGGGAGAGGGTAAAGTCTCGCGTTTTCCATTCGCCCTCTCCCCAACCCTCTCCCGCGAACAAGTTCAGAGCCTTTATTCAAGCCCCTCGCGCGGGAGAGGGGGCTTACAGTGCTATCCCCTAATCTAATACTCACTCACAGTTGACTAAAAAAGATGTGGGCATACCCTAGCATACAAGTTACTCTCCTTGATTTGCCTTCTTTAAAAAATGAGGCAACCTTATTCATTCTTGCTGTTCTTCTTGAACTAATTTGGCTATTTGATATACTGCCTGCCCTTCAGTAGCTACTGAATTTTTAGAGTAGTTTCTAGCCGGAGTGGCGAAATTGGTAGACGCGCCAGACTCAAAATCTGGTAGTGGCGACACTGTGTCGGTTCGAGTCCGACCTCCGGCACCATCTTCATACCCACGACGTTGTTGAATAATTCAAATTTTCTAAATATTTTCCTTCTCCCACAAGGGGAGAAGGAGTTTTTTCGATTTATTCCATTAAAGCCATAGCCACTAAGAGCATTTATTTTGATTTGGTCTGTTTCTTATGTGGGGTCCCTGTGCTTTGGGTTTTTCCTGTGCTTTGGGTTTTTCCCGTGCTTTGGGTTTTTCCCGTGCTTTTTGTTTTTTTCGGATTCGTCGTCGGTTGAGTAGCAGGTGTATTTTTATCCGCTGGGCGTACCCAGGGTTTTTGTGCTCGCACGGAGGCCGGTAAGCCTGCTAATGCTGCTTGCGCTTCTTCTTTCGAAGTATATGAACCGTGCACTAATACATACCAGGGTTTGCCTTCGCGAGTGGTTTGGTATTGGTTGGTTTGACCTTGTAAGTGGTGGGTTTTGATATAATTACTTAACACTTGCGGTTTAGCAGAGGCAATTAATTGGATCGTGTATTGGCCACTGGTAGTCACCGGTGTCGTGGTGGGTGGTTGTTTTTTTGCGGGTACATTGTTGGGTTTAACCGAAACCACATCTTCCGTGGACGTTTCATAGCTGTTCGAATAACGATTACTGACGGTAGAAGCGGGTGGTGGTGAAGCAGATGGGGTGGGATCCACGGGCCCAATTGAGGTGATGCTTGGCGTGGTTGTCACTGACTGTCCTAACATAGCCATCGCCTGTAATGCTTGGCTTTGACCTTGCACGGCTGCTCGTTTAATCCAATTCAAGGCTTGCTGCCTATCTGCTCCCACGTTTTTACCGTAATAATACATATAACCTAACGCGTATTGCGCATCCGGATCGCCGGCCTCGGCGGCTTGCTGCAATTGGTCGATGGTTAAATTAGCCATGGAAATTTGGCTCGCTGCCAATGCTGGCTTTGTTGCGGCCATGGCGGGGAGTATCGATAGCATTAGCAACGCCAGTGCTATTTGTTTAATTGTTGTTTTTACCAAACACTGCCAACTTCTGCTCATGGTTCTTCTCCAAAATATTTTGTATGTTAATTCCTTTGATTGTTTCCGAATCTACGTAAGATTTTAAATAATCGATCAGTGATACATCCGCGACTTGATGTAAAAGAAGAGACGCTTCGCGGAAGATCAATTCATTTTTCTCGTTTCGCCAGGCAAAGCCCAAATGAGAGACATTCATGCGGGTGCCGATTTTATCCTCAATCGCCCAGTCCGGTCGAACAATGATGATGATAACGCCGGAAGGTATTTGATTAAAATAGTCGAGCACCGGTTCCTGCTGCTCGTCAAATAATCGGCTGAGGGGTAAATACGGTAATTCGTTGGCCTGAGATGTGAATAATGCGGATTGATGATGCAATTCGGTCAGACGTTGCTGCGCTGTTTCGGGTGGTAAGGCATGCAAATAACGTAGCCTGCTGGCGGGTAAATGACGAAACCAATCGGCTTTATCGATGATGGTTTTTGCCAAAGCAGCGATGGGTTGCTGTTGGTTGTCCATCACTCGGTACGTGATATCGCATACCCACTTTGGGGTATTATGGGGCAGCCAATCGGTTTCCAAAAAATGATGGCGGCTGACAAAATCAGGGTGATCGTTTGCGTAATTAATGCGTACGATGTTTTGCTTAAATTCCGCCAGATCTGTTGCACGCCATAATGCCAATACGGTATTGACAAATGTGACGCAGTCAAAGGCATCGGTGCGATATAAGGGACTTTGATCAAAATATCCATCCGGCCCTTCGCCTAAGGCCCCGTCAACATACGGTTGACCTAAGAAAAAATGACTAATGACTTTTAAGCGCTCCAGCGGCGTAAACGTCATGGCCTGGATTTCACGATAAAGTTGAGAAATCTGCTGATCGTAATTGGCCATTACATAAGGTGGAAGAATGACTATTTTATCTGCCGGAGTCGTCAAGGTTTTTCCTTAAAATCGAGTACCGCCGAATTAATGCAAAACCGTGAGCCCGTGGGTTGTGGTCCATCGGGAAACAAATGACCGAGATGCGCGTGGCATTGGCTGCACACCACTTCGGTGCGTTCCATACCATGGGAATGGTCGGGCTGTAGCTCGACACTTCCGGCTTCCAGAGCTTGCCAAAAGCTCGGCCAACCGGAGCCTGAATCGAATTTGGTTTCCGAACTGAACAAAGGGTTGCCGCAACACACGCATGCGTAAATACCGGGTTGATGATTATCCCAGTATTTACCCGTAAATGCCGGTTCGGTGCCTTTCTCACGGGCGATATGAAATTGTTCTGGGGTCAGTGCAGAATCGTCTGCTTTGTTCGTTTTTTTGTCCATAAAAATCCTTTAATTAACTAAGCGAATGATATCATTGACTGTCGCTTGAAAAAGAATCATCAGTAGAAACAAAATGCCCAGCTTCAACAGCAACAGCTGTAACCTCGCAGAGACGGGCCGCCCTGCAATCCCTTCCATCATAAAAAATAATAAATGGCCGCCATCTAACCCCGGAATAGGCAAAATATTCATTCCGGCCAGCAACACACTCAATAACCCCAGAAAAGCAATGTAAATAACTAACCCTTGATGAAATGCCAAGCTGGAAGTCTGAAAAATAGATACTGGTCCACCCAAACTGCGCATGGATATATTACCGACAATCATCTTACCAATCACGACAAAGTTAAAGCGCAAATACATACCAACATCGCTAAACGCTTGGCCCATAGCCGCTATGGGTGACAATTGTTTAGTATAGCGCATCCCCGGCGGCCAAATGGGTTCTTTAGGCTCAATGCCCAGGTAGCCAACACGATGAAAAAGCTTACCATATCGACTCTGTAAGCTTACCTGAGCTTCCTGGGTTTTTTCGCCTCGCATATACGTGACTTGTATTGTTTGGTTGGGGTGTTGGTTGACGAATTTTTTTAATGGCTGCCAGTCCTGATAGGGTTGCTGATCGACAGCGACTATGCGATCGCCTTTTTGAAGACCTGCTTGCTCAGCCGGGGATTCTGACATGACTTTTTCAATGACCAATGGTATGGGCGGGCGATAAGGGACGATGCCTAAGCTCTTAAACGGATCTGGCTCTAAGCCATTGTTGGGCTGCCATTTCTTCAGCTGCATCGAATACGTGCGTGCTTTGTCTGCTCCAGGAGGGATAGCCTGTACCAGAAGGGTACCGGTATCACCAAACCAGCTAACCAATAAAATTGCCATTTTCTGCCAGCTTCCCACTGGTTGGCCGTCCACTGCCACTATTTCCGCCCCCGCCGGGATACCGCTTTGCGCCGCCACTGTCTGCGGGATTACCTCACCGATCACTGGTTTGACTTGCTCCACCCCGATAACCCAAATGGTAAAGAAAGCCACCAACGCAAATAATAGATTGATGGCTGGGCCAGCCACAACGATGAGGGCTCGCTTCCATAAAGGTTGGCGATTAAACGCTTGATGGAGTTCTTGGGGTTTAACTGTTCCTTCACGTTCATCCAGTAGCTTAACGTAACCCCCTAATGGTAAAATACAAATCACGTATTCGGTGCCATGACGGCCTTGACGGCGGAAGATAGGTTTACCAAACCCTAGGGAGAATCGCAGGACTTTAACGCCTAAGCGCCGTGCGACCCAGAAGTGACCAAATTCATGAACAGTGATTAATAGTAGGATAGAGACTAAGAAAACGAGGATGCTGATCAGGTTTTGCATATAAAAAGAGCTCAACTCATAATGGCCTGTCGAGTGCTGCCTTGCTTACTCTGCATGGCAACGGCTTCCGCAAGCATTGAGTTTCAAATTTACCATAATTTTATAATTTAATATAGAACAAATGCCTTATAACAATACGATCATGATAATACAACGATGAATGTGACTACTTATCAAACCGATATTACTGGGCTGAGCCACGAAGGGCGTGGGGTTGCTCATATTGAGGGTAAAACTACTTTTCTTACTGGGGGTTTACCTGGTGAGACCGTGGAGTTTGTTTATTTAAAACGGCGTAGCCAATTTGATGAAGGGCAGGTCACTCGTTTGTTGAAAGCATCACCGGATAGGGATGAGCCGGTCTGTCCTCATTTTGGGTTATGCGGTGGTTGTCGGTTGCAGCATCAACAGCATGCGGCGCAGGTGCATACTAAGCAGCAGAGTTTTTTGGAACAATTACGGCATATTGGGGGTATTGAACCGGGTGAATTGTTGCCGCCGTTGATCGGGCCGAGTACTGGTTATAGGCATCGGGCTCGGTTGGGGGTGAAATTTGTACCGGCTAAGAATAAGGTTCTGGTTGGGTTCCATGAGATTAATGGGCGTTATTTGGCTGATATGGATAGTTGCTCTGTGTTGCATCCAGCGGTCGGTGAGCGTTTGAGTGATTTAGCGACATTGGTACGCAGCTTGGAGGCGTATCGCACTATTCCTCAAATTGAAGTTTCGATGGGTGATACGGCGATTGCTTTGCTTTTCCGGCATTTACAACCCTTGTCAGACCTTGATTTACAGCTGCTGAGAAGTTTCGGGCAGGAAAATGATTGGCAGATTCATTTGCAACCGGGTGGGCTTGATTCCGTTCATTGCTTGTATCCGTGTCCTGAGCCGCCTTTATTGAGTTATCGATTAGCAGATTTAGAACTCTGTTTCCAGCCTACTGATTTTACTCAAGTCAATCCGTATATTAATCGTTTGATGGTGGCGCAAGCCTTACAGTTGTTGCAACCGCAGCCTGAAGAAATACTGTTAGATTTATTCTGTGGTATTGGCAATTTTACATTACCATTAGCGCAGCGTTGCCAGAAAGTAATCGGCATTGAAGGACAAGCGAAAGCGGTGTTACGGGCCACCGCTAATGCACAGCATAATCAGATCACGAATGCGGAATTTTTCGTCGGCGATTTAACACAGGATAATGCTTGGTTTCGTCATCGTTTTGATAAAATTTTATTGGACCCACCGCGCACCGGGGCCTGGGAGTTAGTCAAACTTATACCGGCACTGCAACCTAACACTATTCTGTATGTATCGTGCAACCCAGCAACATTAGCGCGCGACAGTAAGGAGTTATGCCAACACGGTTATCGCATGGTTAAGGCAGGGGTGATCGATATGTTTCCTCATACCAGTCACATTGAATCGATGGCGCTATTTGAGCAACGATGACATGAAAAAAAATAAAACCGCGTTAGTGATCACCGCCGAGGATGCGATTCCATTAGAAACCTGGCTGAATAACCTAGCTGATCACTACCCCGTGGGCGAAAATTCGCTCATCGCTCGCGCGGCAACACTGGCGCAATTAACCGGTGCGGATGCCGCTGCACCCAATGGCGAGTCGTGCTTACGTCAAGGCCTGAATATGGCAGACGTATTGATTGAATTGCAGGCCGATCAAGAAACCATAGCCACTGCGCTTATTTACGATTGCGTACGTTACGCTGACCTCAGCCGGGAAGATGTCAGCGAACAATTAGGCCAAGAAATTGCCCATCTGGTCAGCGGTGTTAAAAAAATGGATGCCGTAGAAACCCTGCTGGAACAAATCGGCCGCACCCCCTCGCAACAAGCCATCGATAATCTTCGCAAAATGTTGTTAGCCATGGTCGATGACGTGCGCATTGTGTTAATTAAACTCGCAGAACGATTAACGATTATCCGCCACATGGCTTGGTTGCCACCCGAGGAGCAACAATACGAAGCCAAAATCACCCAAGAAATTTATGCCCCGCTCGCCAATCGGTTAGGCATTGGTCATTTAAAATGGGAACTGGAGGATTTATCGTTTCGTTATTTACAACCAGAGCCATATAAAAGCATTTCCAAATCGCTCAACGCCAAACGTATCGAGCGTGAGATTTATGTGAAGCAAGTGATCCAGGTCTTGGAAAAAACCACCGACGAATTACAAATCAACAAACGGGAAATCACCGGTCGAGCCAAACATATTTATAGTATTTTTCGAAAGATGCAACGCAAAAACGTGCCATTTGAAGAAATATACGATGTCATCGCCTTTCGGATTTTAGTACCGACGGTTGAGGATTGTTATTCCGTGCTAGGTCAGATTCATTCCCTGTGGAAACCCATCGCCAAAGAATTTGATGATTATATCTCGCAACCAAAAGCGAATGGTTACCGTTCCATCCATACCGCTGTCATTGGTCCAGAAGATAAAAATATCGAGGTGCAAATACGCACATTTGAGATGCATGAAGAATCCGAATTGGGCGTGGCCGCTCACTGGGCATATAAGGAAGGCGCCACTCATAAAACCGGGTATGAAGCGAAAATTGCTTGGCTGCGGCAGGTCTTGGATTGGCAGAAAGAAGTGGCTCATATCGACCAGCCCAATGAACAAGTGTATTCACAAGCGCTAGACGACCGCATTTATGTGTTCACACCGCAGGGTGATGTTATTGAACTGCCTCGTGAAGCGACGCCATTGGATTTTGCTTACCATATCCACAGTGAACTGGGCCACCGCACCCGCGGCGCTAAAGTGAATGGTCATATGGTGCCGCTCACCTATGCGCTGCAAATTGGCCAATGCGTTGACATACTGACCACGAAAAAAGGTCACCCTAGTCGCGACTGGTTAAATCCCGATTTGGGCTATTTAAAAACTTCTCGGGCCAAGGCCAAAGTTCACCACTGGCTTCGCCAACAAGACGCAGAAAAAAATCTGCTCGAAGGTCAAGCCATAGTTGATAAGGAGTTTCGACGCTTAGGTTTGAAGAAAGTGGATCTCCATGCGCTAGCCCTCAAGCTGAACTTCCACAAAACCGATGATATTTTCGTTGCCATCGGTCGTGGCGATATTACGCTGCATGCGTTAACCAGTGTCGCTTTAGAACAACAAAACGCATCTGAATCCAGCGAGCCGGTTTTTACGGTACCGATTACCACCGTCAAGCCTGCAGTGGCAGCAACCGATATTGATATTGAAGGAGTTGGCAATCTTTTAACCCATATGGCGCACTGCTGTAAACCGATTCCCGGCGATGAGGTGATGGGCTATGTGACCCAAGGTCGAGGGGTTTCTATCCACAGGCAGGATTGCTCCAACCTATTGCATATTTCCGATCGACAAAAAAATCGATTGATTCAAGTCAGTTGGGGTAGCAAAACAAAAGAAAAATACCCGGTGGATTTAGTCATTCATGCCTATGATCGGTCCGGACTTATTCGCGACATTACCCAATTATTAATGAATGAACAGTTATCTATTTTGGCGTTGACCTGTTCACTCAACAAAAAAGACCATACTGCGCAGATTAATCTCAGTGTGGAAGTGCATGGATTAAGTCCCTTGAGTCGGATTTTAGCTCGGATTAATCAGGTGCCTAATGTCACGGAGGTGAAACGGTTATGAGACTGCTGGGGAAAAATAGTGCATTTATATTTCTGCTCTGCCAAAATGCTCTCTTATCATCACTGACTTTAGAAAACCCATGAGCCAGAACAAAACAGTAACTCCGCTAAGCTACAAAGAAGCCGGCGTCAACATAGACACTGGCAATGAGTTCGTCCGCCGCATCAAACCCTTCGCCGCTAAAACGCAACGCCCTGAAGTACTGGCCGGACTAGGCGGTTTCGGTGCTTTATTTGAATTACCCTTACATCGTTACCAAAAACCTGTCTTGGTTTCTTCCACGGATGGCGTCGGCACTAAACTGAAATTAGCCGTCGCGGCCAATAAACACGACACCATTGGCATTGACCTGGTCGCCATGTGCGTCAACGACATTATCGTGCAAGGTGCAGAACCTTTATTTTTTCTAGATTACTTCGCCAGCGGCCGCCTCAATTTGGATGTAGCCACCGCCGTGGTGCAGGGCATTGCCGATGGCTGCGCACAAGCCGGCGCCGCTTTAGTCGGCGGTGAAACGGCAGAAATGCCAGGCGTTTATAGCAATGAAGACTACGATTTAGCCGGCTTTGCCGTCGGCATCGTCGAAAAATCGGCGTTACTGGATGGCAGTAAAGTTCAGGCCGGGGATCAAATATTAGGTCTGGCTTCCTCGGGCGTTCACGCCAACGGCTTTTCCTTAGTAAGGCGCATCCTCTCGGATCGCCAATGCGCACTCGATATGCCTTTTGCTGACAGCACACTGGCAGAAACCTTATTGCAACCGACGCGCATCTATGTCAAAGCAATCCTCAGCCTATTGAATAAAGTGGAAGTGCACGCACTAGCCCATATCACCGGTGGTGGTCTATTGGAAAACTTACCTCGGGTATTACCAGCTGGCACCGCTGCCACCCTGAACGCCAGTGCTTGGCAACGGCCAGCTATTTTCGATTGGCTACAAGCACAAGGTCATATCCCGGAAGAAGAAATGTACCGTACATTTAATTGTGGGATTGGTATGGCCATCTGCCTACCCGCTACAGCGGTAGCAGAAAGCATCACTTTATTGGAACAGGCCGGAGAAACCGTCTGGCCGATTGGCGTCGTCACGGAGAGCGCAAGTGCTTCACCTCAGGTGTTCATACATAAATGACCACTCGCCCATTGCAACTGGCCGTTTTGATTTCTGGCCAAGGCAGTAATTTACAAGCCATCATCGATGCCATCGCCCATGGCTTGAATGCCCAAATTCAGGTTGTCATCAGCGATCAAGAACAAGCCTTTGGTTTGCAACGTGCGGCTGCAGCCGGCATTCCTACCCGTGTTATCGCCAAACTTCCCGGGACAGATCGCCAGGCCTACGATGCCGCGTTGCATGCCTGTTTGCAAGAATACCAACCTGACTTATTGGTGTTGGCTGGGTTTATGCGTATTCTCACGGCAGAGTTTGTGTCACACTACCCACAACGGATTATCAATATTCATCCTTCTTTACTACCGAAATACCCGGGACTTCACACGCATCAGCAAGTCATCAATCAGGGTGAAACCTTACACGGTGCTACCGTGCACGTGGTCACCGCTGAGTTGGATGGCGGTCCGATTATTGCCCAGGCCAGCTTGCCGGTGAACGAAGATGACGATGAGGCCTCGTTGCAAGCCAAAGTACATCAACTAGAACATCGCCTTTATCCCTATGTTCTCGATCTTTACGCACAAGGTCGTTTACAATTAGAACCACAAGGTATTCGTCTGGATGGTAAAATTTTACCCAAGCACGGCATAAATTTATAAAAATAAATAAAAATTCATCTTTTTAAGATTATTTACAGTTTCCCTTCCTCTAAAAAAGCTAACTTAAACAGAAAAAAGATTACTTATTTTTACATTTTTATCTTTATACTTTATTTAGGGTTCACACCCAAGGATCGTTACAGAGTAGATTAGTCATCACCCCTACACTTCTATGAGGTATTTATTCACATGGTTAAATCAGAACTTATCCATCGCATTGCCGACAAACAGCAAGGGCTCTCCTTGGATGACGTGGAGTTAAGTGTTAATCAGATTATGGAATTTCTTTGTGATGCGCTGAGTAAAAATGATCGTATCGAAATTCGTGGCTTCGGTAGCTTTAAATTGCATTACCGCCCGCCACGTAATGCCCACAACCCCAAAACAGGTGAAAAAGTAGCCACCCCTGCGAAATACATGCCACATTTCAAAGTCGGCAAAGAATTACGAGATCGAGTGAACCAGCACCACAAATCCCCTGAATAATGAACTCTGCCACAACTCGCCCCCTCTCAGTTAATCACCCCCATGTAAGAAACTCCTTCTCCTCTTGTGGGAGAAGGTGCCGAAGGCAGATGAGGGGTGCAGTAAAAAAACAGCTGATTATTTTTTTCTGGACAATTTTAGGATACACTTTAACTTCTTTTTTACCCCTCATCCGCCCTTACGGGCACCTTCTCCCACAGGGGGAGAAGGATAATTTCATGAAAGAATATTTTATGATTTTGTGTTGAGGGGTATCTACTTCAAAAAATAAACTAACCGACCCAAACAGCATGAATCCGATCATTACCGAAAAATTGTCACATTACCTCGATCCTTTCCTCAAAAAAACCTGGGGTGAATTGAAGGTCATTCAACAACTGCAATTCATGGATGGCCAATTAGCACTCGACGTGGTGCTGCCCTACCCAGCCGCCGGTTTACACACCAGGCTCACCCAGCAATTACAAGAATATTTAAAAAACACGGCTAATATTCACACTATCCAGCTGAAGTTATCTTGGAATATCGTGGCCCACACCACCCAACCAGGGGTCCAAGCGATCCCCGGCGTCCGCAACGTCATTGCTGTCGCTTCTGGCAAAGGCGGGGTGGGTAAATCGACCACCGCTGTCAATCTCGCCGCTGCCTTATCCCTAGACGGGGCCAGCGTTGGCATTCTCGATGCCGATATTTACGGCCCGAATCAACCCCAGATGTTGGGAGTTACTGAACGATTGTCACCACAAAACGGCCAACCCATGGCGCCGGTGCGAATACACGGGCTGCAATCCATGTCCATTGGTTACCTCATCGACCCCCAGACACCGATGATTTGGCGAGGCCCGATGGTGAGCAGCGCCTTGCAACAGCTGGCGCGCGAAACCCAGTGGGATAGTCTCGATTATTTAGTCATTGACTTACCCCCCGGAACCGGTGATATTCAGTTAACACTGGCACAAAAAATTCCAGTCGCCGGCGCCGTTATCGTCACCACACCCCAAGATATTGCCTTGCTGGACGCACGTAAGGCCCTGGAAATGTTCAACAAGGTGCAGGTACCCGTGCTGGGCATCGTTGAAAATATGAGTCTACATATTTGCCAACAATGCGGGCATGAGGAGGCCATTTTTGGTGTCGGTGGTGCATCGCGCCTGGCCGAGACGTATCAAACCGAACTGCTCGGTCAATTACCTTTACACATCGGTATTCGCGAACAGGCCGATAAAGGGTTACCATTGACGCTGGCTGACCCCGATAGCGCTATTGCCGGCATCTACCGCCAAGTAGCACGTCAATTGGCAGCTAAACTGGCCTTACGGCCACAAAATTACAATACGAAGTTTCCCAAAATTATTGTTGAAAAATGAGGATTGCAAATGGCCATTAAATCAGACAAATGGATACGGCGCATGGTCACCGAACAGCGCATGATTGAACCCTTTGCTTCAGAGCAGGTTCGCCACAAAGCAGGCGATAAAATTGTCTCTTTCGGCACCTCCAGCTACGGCTACGATGTTCGCTGCGCCAATGAATTTAAAATTTTTACCAATATTAATTCCGCGATCGTCGATCCCAAAGCCTTCGATGGCAAAAGTTTCATCGATGTGCAAGCTGATATCTGTATCATCCCCCCCAATTCGTTTGTGCTGGCTCGCACCATTGAATATTTTCGCATACCGCGAAATGTGCTGACCGTGTGCGTCGGGAAATCGACGTATGCCCGTTGTGGCATCATCGTCAACGTCACCCCCTTAGAGCCAGAATGGGAAGGCCATGTGACCTTAGAATTTTCCAACACCACGACGTTGCCAGCGAAAATTTACGCCAACGAAGGCGTTGCGCAAATGCTGTTCTTTGAATCCGATGAAATTTGCGAAACTTCTTATAAAGATCGGGGCGGCAAATACCAAGGCCAACAAGGCGTCACCCTGCCACGCACTTAGAGCCCTGCCCTATGCCGACCCCTGAAATCTACGTCAGCACCGATATTGAAACCGACGGCTGGACTCCGGGTAAAAACTCCATGCTCAGCCTAGCGTCAGCGGCTTTTTTAGCGGATAAGACAATACTAAGCACGTTTACTGTCAACCTAGAGCCTTTACCCGATGCCTGCGCAGAGCCCATTACCATGCAATGGTGGACTACGCAAACGGAAGCCTATGCTGCCGTGCAGCAAAACCGCGTCGCTGCAGCCATCGCCATGCCTAATTACTGCGATTGGCTGAAACAATTACCCGGCAAATTACTCTTTGTCGCTTACCCAGTGGTGTTTGACTTTGCTTTTGTGCACTATTATCTGCAGCGCTTCGCCAGCGAAAACCCCTTCGGCCTAGCCACCATTGATATTCGCAGCTACGCCATGGGCTTACAAAATCTTTCCTACCGTGAAGCCATCAAGCGCAACTTCCCACCCGAATGGTTCGATAATCGCCCCCACACCCACATTGCGTTGGACGATGCCTTAGAACAAGGGACGTTATTTTGTAATATGCTCCTGGAAAACAAGAACAGATAGTAAAACATTAAGACTGCTCAGACACATATGACTATTTTTTGGTCAATTCTATTCTATACTAAGGGTATGAGGAGCTGACTATAGGGAAAGTGTATGGTACCGTTCAAAACATTCGTTCAAAAACTCATTGCCCAAGAAACTTTAGATAAAGAAACCGCTTATGCGGCTATAAAAACCCTTTGTCTACACGATACGCCGCCCTCGCAAGGAGGGGCTTTTTTAGCCATACTGGCGATGCGTGGCGAAACAGCAGAGGAACTCTCTGGATTTCTACAGTTTTTACAAGAACACACCCACCCCATTCCTATTGATGAAACGGCCGATTTTATCGATATCGTCGGCACCGGTGGCGATGCCTTACAAACATTCAATATCTCTACCGCCGCGAGTTTAGTGGTCGCCAGTGGCGGTGTGACGGTGGCCAAACATGGTGGGCGATCGATTAGCAGTCGCTCTGGCAGTGCGGATGTCATCGAAAGTTTAGGCATTCCTTTATTGAACAGCCCGATTGCCATCGTCAAAAGTTTAAACCACCATCATTTTGCGTTTCTATTTGCCCCTTTCTTTAATCCCGTGCTGATGAAGCAGGCCAGCCTACGGCGTGAATTAGGCATACGAACATTTTTTAATGTGTTAGCGCCCTTGGCGAATCCGTTACGAGTCAAAAGGCAAGTGATCGGTCTTTACAGCGCCGATTTATTTGCTACGGTCATCCCCGCCTTAAAAAATTCCGGTTGCTTACATGCCATGGCCGTGCACAGTGCCGACGGCATGGATGAGATATCCATCAGTGCATCAACCGAGATTACTGAATTAAAAAATGGTAAAATAGAAAAATACACACTGAAACCGCAGGACTATGGTTTACCGCTGGCCAGTCTCCATGATTTGCAAGGTGGCGACGCCAAAGAAAATGCCCAAATTATTTCGCGTATCCTGGATGGCTCCGAGCGCGGACCCAAACGTGATATTGTGTTATTAAATGCCGCCGCCGGTTTTTTAGTGGCAGACAAGGTGACCGATTTTGCGGATGGCATCCAGCTGGCAGCTCATTGCATCGACACCGGTGCGAGCACGGCTTTACTCAATACCTTAACTGATAAAAATTCTTATGGTTGATTTTCTAAAAAAAATCGATACAACTACCCGCAAACGCCTCGCACACCTAGATTCTGAAAAACTCCGTCAACAATTAACTACCGCAAGAACGCCCTTGAATTTTCTTCAAGCGTTTAGCGATACCCGCTTCCCTGTTATTGCGGAGGTGAAGTTCGCCAGTCCATCGGCAGGGCAATTATCGTCATTGACTGATCCGGTGAGTATTGCTCGTGCCTATGTGCAAAACGGTGCCGCCGCCTTATCAATTTTAACTGAGCCCGATTTTTTTCAAGGTGATCTTACTTTTCTACAGCAAATCCGTTTGGCGCTGCCTGATACCTTACTGCTTATGAAAGATTTTGTGCTAAGCGAACTGCAATTATGGCAAGCGCGTATTTACGGTGCTGACGCCGTTTTATTAATAGTGGCTTTTTTATCACCGCAAGAGCTTTCTTTTTTGTATCAACAAGCACTGCGCCTACAATTGACGCCGTTGATTGAAGTACACAATGCCGCGGAATTGGCCCAGGCCATGGCATTACGACCTTCACTCATCGGCATTAATAACCGTGATTTAAGCAGCTTACGAGTCGATCTAGCGCATTCTAGAACATTGCTGCCATTATTACCAAAAGAGATTATTGCTATTAGTGAAAGCGGCATCACCACCGGCAAAGACCTCTTGGACTTACAACAATATGGCTACCGCGGGTTTTTAATAGGTTCTCATTTTATGAAAACCGGTGACCCTGGCGCTGCATTGGCAAATCTGTTACAAGAAGCAAACCACTTAGCCCACCTCACTTAAAGAACGCCAAGATGCGCATAAAAATCTGTGGTATCACTAATCTTGACGATGCATTAGCTGCCTGTGAACTCGGCGCTTTTGCCTTAGGCTTTAATTTTTTTCGGGGATCGCCTCGCTACATTGAACCGGAAAAAGCCAACTTAATTATCACTCAATTACCGCCGACGGTGTTAACGGTGGGTATTTTTATTAATGAACCACTGGCGGATTTAGAATTATGGCAACAACAAATCGGTCTGTCTTTGTTGCAGGTCTATGAAAATTTTGCTTGCACACCAGCCCAAAAAAAAGCGATGATGATAACCATACAACCCAAAGATTTTACGCAATTGCCACCTCTGGCTTTGCTTCAGGAGTATGCATTTACGCTGATTGACGCTCCTCAAGATGCTTCTTGTTTATTGGGCGGCACCGGCCGGTTGGCTAATTGGGAATTAGCGCATTATTTATCAAAGCATACGAAACTGATATTAGCCGGCGGCATTGGTGCGCACAATCTGCAAGCCGTGGTTCAACAAGTCAATCCATTTGCCTTGGATATTTGTAGCGGCGCTGAAAGCTCACCTGGCAAAAAAGATTTACATAAAATGCGCGAAATCTTCAAACAGGCTCATGACCTATGAATACTCAACCCGGTTATTTTGGCGATTATGGCGGTTGTTTCGCTCCTGAAACATTAATGACACCTTTGCATGAATTGGCACAAGCGTATCAACAATTCGTTGCTGACCATGATTGCCAACAGGAATTGCAGAACTACCTACATCATTTCGTCGGCCGCCCTACCCCGCTCACCCATGCCAAACGCTTATCCGATTATTTGCAGGGTGCAACCATTTATTTAAAGCGTGAAGATTTAGCGCATACGGGTGCACATAAAATTAATAATTGCCTGGGCCAAGCGTTATTAGCCAAACGCATGGGGAAAAAAAGATTAATTGCGGAGACAGGCGCTGGCCAGCACGGCGTTGCCACTGCCACGGTGGCGGCTTTGTTGGGGCTTTCTTGCACGGTTTTTATGGGCGCGGTGGATATGGCGCGACAACGATTGAACGTGGTGCGCATGCGATTGTTAGGGGCTGAAGTTCGTGCGGTTACCAATGGTACGCAAACTTTAAAAGATGCGACTTCTGAGGCTATGCGTGATTGGGTGAGCCGCGTGAAGGATTCTTATTATGTGTTGGGTTCGGCGTTGGGGCCACATCCGTATCCCACGATCGTTCGAGATTTTCAACGAGTTATTGGTATTGAGGCGCGGCAACAAATTCTGGCGGCTTGTCAACGCTTGCCTGATGAGTTAGTGGCTTGTGTCGGTGGCGGCAGTAATGCTATCGGTCTGTTTACGGCTTTTCTGGATGATGCGGACGTGAAAATGACGGGTGTGGAGGCGGGTGGTTCTGGTATTCGGCCGGAGCAACATGCTGCGCGTTTTGCGGGTGGTTCGGTGGGGGTGCTGCAGGGGACAAAAACGTATTTGTTGCAAGATGAGGTTGGGCAAATTCAAAAGACGCATAGTATTTCTGCTGGGCTGGATTATCCGGCTGTCGGGCCTGAGCATGCATTTTTACATGATAGTGGTCGAGTTCATTATACGTATGCCACGGATGATGAGGCGCTGGCCGCTGCGCAATTACTGGCTCGTTTAGAAGGGATTATTCCTGCGCTGGAAAGTGCACATGCCATTGCTTATGTGTTGAAGCAGGCTCCGCTTTGTAAAAAAGCCATCTTGGTTGTGAATTTATCCGGGCGTGGGGATAAAGATATGGACACTTTAGCTACTCGTTTGGATTTGTTGAGCTAAGCAACTTGGGTATTCTTTTGTAGTGCCAGTCGGAGTATTGAGCATCCGGGGTCCTGTCGCTGCGGTACTCATTTTTTGCTACGCAAAAAATAAGGCTCCCCTCCGCGCCACCCCTTCTGTCGGTTCCCTTTGACAGACATCGTGCAGTAATAGTCTCCTTATCAGCGTTGACTAGCAGTGATGACATAGTGTCTAGATTATCCGACTATCCTTACTATTATTTTTCCAGAATAGTCAGTGATCGCGACTTCAAACAATATATTCATGACGATCAAGTACGAGCGGTGTATAAATACTGATTACTCCATAAATTCTCTAAAAATTCTTGCCAAGGTAAAATATCGATATATTGGCCGTCTTCGGTTTGTATTTTCCTTTTCTTCTTTGCCAAACAAACGACAATAGCATGCTTAGGATGATAGTCATTTAAAAAGGCAGTCAACCCCGTTAAGTCGCTCAAGCATGGATTCTCGGAAATTTTAATTTTGATGGCAATTTCACCACGATTAATAACAAAATCTACTTCTAGGCCGGTTTTGCTTCGCCAATAATTAACGGGGTAGTCTAACTCATTTAGACCTAGATAAGCCTGGATTTCCATAAAAATAAAGTGCTCAAATGCTTTTCCCGCCTCTGAACCATTTAAGGTATTAATTTTTCTTTCACGAAGATAATTTGCAACCCCGACATCAAATAAATAAAATTTTGGCGTGGATGAAATTAAATCGCGTTTTACTTTTTTAAAAAATGGATAAACATAATATCCAATTAATGTATCCACTAAAATTTGATAGTATTCTTTAACTGTTTTGGCATCAATACCACAATCTCTTCCTATATTAGAATAATTTAGCATTTCGCCGTGACTGAACCCAACAATATCCAGGAAACGCGCAAAACCTGCTAAATTACGCACTAATCCTTCTGCTTGGATCTCTTCTTTCAAATAATTATTGATATATGCACGTAAGGAACGTTTAGGGTCGTCGGAAAGATAATGGGTGGGTAATAAGCCTTGGTTGAGTGCTCTTAGCAAATCAAAGTTTGGTATTTCTTTATACGTTAATGGATAAAAATTAAAACCCCAAGCTCTTCCTCCTAATAAATTTGCAGCACCTCGTTTTAATTTTCTTGCACTTGAACCGCACAAAATGAAACTTATTTTTTCGTTCTCGATTAACCAATGAACTTCATTTAATAGTATGGGAATCTTCTGCACTTCATCAATAATCACTGGTTGGCGCAATTTCTCTGCTGGAATGGCTCGTAATTCTTCTCTTAAAAGATGAGGAGCCACTAATAATCGATGCAGCACATCACTTTGCAGCAAATCATAATAAACAGCATCAGGGAATCGCTGACGTAGGTAGGTAGATTTGCCTGTATTTCGGGCCCCCCAAAGAAAGGCAGATTGCCTTGGGGGAAGCTGTAAATTAAGGATTCTTTTAAACATATCCGGACCATACTCCTTTTAAAGCATACTTAAACGGACCAAACTCCTGATTAGTATTTTAATAAACTTTTAGAACTATTTCAAGAGTCTTTTGATTATAAAGAACTTTTATAATCTTAAATGCCCTACTATAAAGAAACAATAAGCTATATAGCATGTCACCCAAAGAAATGACATGTACTGTTTAGAATAGAATTAGTTTACCAATCTAGGGCATCACTCCTTTTAAAGCATACTTAACCGGAGTAAACTCCCGACAGGTTATCAATAACTATTTGATTATTAAGTATTGTTTTGCATACCTTGACCAAAGTAAGGATTCATTCGTGTAACATGTCATGACTATATACCCTCTATCCTTCAATCTGTTAAAATAGCTGCTTTTAAATAAACACATAGCCATTATGCAAAATCAGCCTAAAATCATGCTTATAACCGGGGAAGCCTCTGGAGACTTGCACGGCGCTAGCCTGGCTAAGGAAATTAAACAACTTATCCCGGATGCGCAAATCTCCGGCATGGGCGGTCAACGTATGGCTGAGGCAGGGGTAAGCCTATTGGCTGATATCTCTGATCTGTCGGTCTGTGGTGTGGTGGAAGTGATTCGCTACCTGCCCCGTATTATTTCCCGATTTAATTTCATAAAAAAAGCCATTGCTCAACAAAAGCCAGACCTGTTGATTCTGATTGACTACCCTACTTTTAACCTTAAATTGGCCAAAGCAGCTAAGAAGCTCGGCGTCCAAATTCTGTATTACATCAGCCCGCAAGTTTGGGCATGGCATACGAGTCGGGTGAAAAAAATAAAGAAATGGGTTGCCATGATGGCTGTTATTTTTCCATTTGAGAAAGAGTTTTATCAAAAATACGATGTGCCGGTTAAATACGTGGGTCATCCCTTGGTGAAGAATATCGATCCTCCGACGATCAAACAAGCAGCGCATCAATATTTTGAAGTGAATCCCGATAAAATCACCATCGGTTTATTGCCTGGCAGTCGCCAAAATGAGATTCATTACCTTCTACCCATTTTAATTGAAACCGCCAAACTTCTTTATCATAAAATTCCGAATGTGCAATTTATTCTGCCATTGGCAAGCACCATCACTTTGGAAGACATCCGTCCGTTTATCGAAGGGGTACAATTACCGCTGAAAATTACCCAAGAACACGCGTACGAAGCCATGAGCCTTTGCCAGGCGGTTGTGGCTGCCTCCGGTACCGTCACTTTAGAATTGGCATTACTGGGTTTGCCTATGGTGGTGGTGTACAAGGTCAATAAAATTACCTATGCCATCGGCAAACGGGTCGTCAAAATTCCTTTTTTGTGCTTATGTAATACCATCGCCGGCAAAAGAATTGTCTCCGAATTATTACAAAACGACGCACAACCTGAATTGATCGCCGCAGAATTACAACGTTTGTTAGAAGACAAGGATTATCGAGCGACACAAATTGCCGAGTTAGCGATAGTCGCCGACAAACTCAACACCAAAAAAGAATGCACCACTGCGGAACTTGTTTACCAACTTGTCAACCCTTCTTAGGACTTTGCCATGTACTACCGTGCTTTTAAAAACATGCTGAATAATTATTACTCTGGCTATGTAGGCGGTGATCAACGCCCCACTTTTTTCGACGTTAAACAAACTTACCCTACTTTGAATGCCTTGACAGAACATTATGAGTCTATTAAAAATGAATTTAACATCGCCTATCAATTCAACCCTGAAATTCCTTTGTATCACGAGATAGACCCAGGCGAAACGGAAATTTCCTACACCACAGAAAAGCGGTGGAAAGTATTTATGTTGTATTTATTAGGCCATAAACCGCAAGAGAACCGTAAATTCTGCCCGGAAACATGCAAACTGCTGGATAACATTCCAAATTTAGTACAAGCTTTTTTCTCTATACTAGAGCCTGGTAAATCCATCCCCGCCCATAAAGGGCCTTATCTGGGTTATTTACGTTACCACTTAGGCATTCAGATTCCCAAAATCAATCCGCCGAGCATTATCGTCAACTCCCAGGAATACACTTGGCGTGAAGGGGAAGCGGTTATGTTCGACGACAGCTGGACCCATGCCGTCGTCAATAAAAGCCCTGAAATGCGCGTGGTGCTTATTGTCGATGTGTTAAGACCTTTACCTAAATTACCACACACGATTAATAAAATAATGACGGGATTATTAGCTCGTTATACTTACGGCCGAAATGTAATGAACCGCATCAAAGGCCATAAAGATATCAATAAGCCTCTGATTACTTAAAAATAAATGAATGTTAAATAAAATCGCTTAATACTTGGAGAAAAAATCTCGCAAAACAAAATACATGGCATGGCCTCTTAACATTCGTGTTTTATAATGCCTGTCATGTTGACGTCGGGCCTGTTTTATTCGAGCTTGAGTCACCCTCGCCTAGAGTTTGATGACTGACGGCTTGTTTTCTTTTCCTGGAGTTCGTTTTCGAAGAGGAAGAGGTGGATAACATCGAAAATACGGTGGAATTTTTCCCATCTACCACGTCTGTTAATTCAGCCTCTGGCTGACTCCTTTCAGGAGCTGTTGTAAACGCTTGAGAAAAAAACATGCTTCGCCCAAAAGGGATATTCTTATCATCTGCGATCTTCCAGAATCGACGGTAAGTGTAATCCGTTAAAGACTGCCGTTTTTTTATTAACGCTCGCTGACGGTTTTTCATTGGGTCAAATTCGCTTTCTTCCTCTTTCAGATTTCCCACTATCCGCATTTCTTTTACCTGATTTTTTGCTTCAGCCTCCAAATTAGGTGAGGCAATGGCTAATTTCCTCATTTCTCTCTGATTTTCCTGATATTCTGCGAACTCCTGGTTGCTCAAGCACAACGCGGATATCTTATCCCATTGGGGTTGTACTTGGGTGGATTGCTCTCGTTTATTATCCTGGTTATCACCCGCCAAGGCCGACCATTTCTGAAAAATATGTTCATTCTCGTTTATTTTTGCACTCAACTCCTGCCTTTCAGAATCAGATAGCCAGCTCCGACATAAATTGGTGTACAAATCGATTAAAACTTTCACCGTTTCCAGCTGCATAACAGGTATTGCACTACTACCCTCCCCCATCAATAGATTGCCATGAAGCTTTGCCTCCTTATTATAGGCTAACTCAGCGATGAGCGTAGCAGCTATTTGCTTTAGTTCGGTAATTTTCGTTTTTAAAACCTCGGGGTCTTCATTATAGGATGTAGATTCCTGAACTTCTTGAGTCATGATAAAATACCTCAGCTTAAATTTATTTTTAGTATTATTGCACTATGTCTATGACAACCTCATAATTTTCGCTAATGGGCCAACTCAGAAAATTTGGCAAAAAAAAGGTATCCTTATGAAATTAACGCAATTATTTCAAAACTCCCAGCACCGACCTGTATTTATTCCTTTCCTGATGGCGGGTCACCCTAACTTAGCGGCAACGGTGGAAATTATATTGGGCTTCGCAAAACTGGGAGTGAGCATAGTTGAAATCGGCGTCCCTTTCTCTGATCCGGTTGCCGATGGCCCTACTAACCAAAAAGCGGCAGAAATAGCATTGCAGCAAGGCGTTACTTTACAGCAATGCATCGACATGATTAAGCAATTACGCCATCAAGGCTGCCAGATATCCATTATATTATACGGTTATCTAAACCCTATTATGCATATGGGCTGGGAAAACTTCGCTGCGCAAGCACAACAGGCACAGATCGACGCAGCATTGATCGTCGACCTGCCTCCAGAAGAAGCAGACATTCCCTATCAATTGTTAAAAAAACACGACGTTGGCATGATTTTCTTAGCCTCCCCCACCACTGATCCAAAACGATTTCATTATTACCAGCAACTCCCACCGGTATTTTTATACTACGTCTCCCGACTCGGAGTCACCGGCATGCAAAAAGAATTATCTGGGAGCCTAAAAAAAGAGTTAACCGCCTTAAAACAGCAACTGGATTTGCCCATTTGCGTTGGATTTGGCATTTCCACCCCCGAGCAAGCGCATCAGGTGGGGAAATTATGTGATGGGGTGGTGGTCGGCAGCGCCTTGGTTCAGCTCCTCGATCAAACCTATGCCAAACAAGGGATTACGGAATTACTACAATTGACAGAAAGATTCTATCATGCAGTTAACGGTTGAAACACTAAGCGTTGGTCGAATGCAAGCTACCCTACGACCCAATCCCTTCTTCCCTCAAAGCTGTTGCCACTGAGTTTCGATTTTTAAGATGATTAAAATATCGCTGCAGATTTGGAAATTCTTGCAAAGAAATTGGGAAATGTTTTGTCCAAAGCAACATCACAAATAAATAACTATCCGCAATTGTAAATTGCTTGCCCATTAAAAATTCCTTATCGCCTAACTGTTGCTCGACGTATTGAAAATGCTTTTTTAGCTGAGGTATGAATACATCCTTCTTCAAATTATCAGGAATATTTGAACTGAATAAAGGACCAAAACTTTTATGCAGTTCCGTACTAATAAAATTCAACCATTCCAAGACGCGATAACGGTTAAAGTCGTTAGTAGGCGGCAATAACTGAGTAGCTTGGTGCGAGTCTGCAAGGTATTGCTGAATAACCGCGTTTTCTGTGAGCGTCGTTTTATCATCCAGCATGAGCACTGGCACCGCCCCCTTAGGATTAATCGCTAGAAAATCCGTCCCCGTTTCTGTTTTTTTACTGGCCAATGAGACAGATTCATAATCACAATCTTGCTGTAACTCATGCAATGTAATGCGCACTGCCAGTGAACAAGCACCCTTAGAATAATACAGTTTCATTAAACCCCCTATTTGCGAGAATTCTATTCGGGTTATATTCCCTTTATATGCGGAATATTTACCATCCTATAACTAACACTATGAAAATTGCCATTAATAGCCGTCTTTTCCTTTTTTATGCTACTGATATCGTTTGTGCTTCTTGACTGCTGATCGCTAAAAATTTCCAAGCCAATAAAGAGAGGGCTCCCAGCCCGATGAGTACGCAAGCTAACGGTATTTGATTACTTTGACTTAATTGAGCCATCAACCCGCTGGCTAGAGCGCCACCAAAAATTTGGATGCACCCAAATAATGCCGCCGCAGACCCAGCAATTTTCTCAACAGTATGAAACGCTCCAGCCGATGTATTACTAAAATTCAAGCCAGCGCCCATACAAAACAAAACTATAGGAATCAAAATTACTAGAACATTTATAAATCCTAATTCTGCCAAAACTAGCATGATAAAGCCTGAGGATAGAATCAAACAATTACCTAATAAAATCATTTTATTGATACCTTGCTTAAGCACTAATTTACTGTTAATAAAACAACTAGTAAATACAGCTCCGGCAGTGACAAAAGCCAGCCAACCAAATTGAACTGGAGACAACCCAATTATGTTTTGGAATAGAAAAGGAGCCACGGTAATATAGGCAATCATACCCGCATATGCAAAGCACATGCAAAATGTATACCCTAAAAAATTTTTATTGCTTACTAAAATTTTATAATTGCTCAAAAGGTGTTTTAATACGAGAGCCTGTGGGTTTAAATGTACATTGGTTTCCGGTAAATACTTCCACATATAGAGCCAAATAAAAACGGTATAAATTAATAAAAAAGAAAATACAGCTCGCCAACCCAAATAATGTTGAATATAACCTCCCAACGTAGGGGCGGTAGCTAGCACCAGTACCATAATCATTCCCATATGAGAACTTAATCTCGCTAAATGATTTCCTGATACCACATCTCTCGTTACGGATCTTCCCACTGCATTGCAAGCGGCAACTCCAACACCTTGCAACAGGCGTCCTAAGAACAATAGCCCAACTGTGTTTGATAGAGCGCAAAGCAAACTGCCAACGATGCTTATGCCAATACCGGCTAATAGAGGCCCACGTCGGCCAATTCGGTCAGATAATGGCCCAAAAAATAGATGAGCCGGACCAAAACCGACCATGAAAGCGAAAAAACTCATTTGCACTTCGCTAGGGTTTACTCCAAATGAGATAGCAATTGCAGGTAAGGAGGGCACATAGATATCAGCAGTCACATGAGGTAAAGTTGCAAATAATAAAATTAAGATAAATAGATTTAGCGGCAAGATGCGCATAAAAATCTCCAAGTAAAAGTAACCTATAAATCAAAATATCTCTTGCCAGCTAGATTTTTTTTCAAAAAGCTCCAAAAGGACGTGCATCAAAAAATAGCTCAATTTTGCGAATTAATCCATCATCTACATCAATCAGCGCTGCTGTTGAACAGGTGCCTACCGGCTTTGGAAAATCAAAATCATAAACGATCATTACCTGATTTTCTTTACTAAATAATTTCCTTATGGTAAGTGTATTAAAATGAGACATCAGCTTCTGAATAGCCTCAAGTACTCCAGCTTTGCCAGTAATTTCAGCTAATGGCCCCTTAAAGTGGACATTAGAATGTAAATATTTTTCCAAACCTGCCCTGTTTTTTTGGCTCATTTCTGTATAATAGGATTGGACGATAGATAAATTATTGTTAAGCATAAAAAGCTCCTCACATTGAATTAATTTAATTATAGTATACTATATCCAATATGTCAATACCAAAACGGGTCTACAATTCAAGCACCAGGCAAGCACAAGCTGCTAAAACCAGAGAACGCATTCTTGCGGCCGCCAGAAAACTTTTTCAAGAACAAGGGTTTGAATTGGTTACTATTGATCATTTAGCCAAGGCTGCCAAAGTTTCATCACCTACTATCTATGCGTTATTTCAATCAAAAAGGGGTATTTTGCATGCATTGCTTGATCAGTCTTTCCCATCCCGCGAATCCCTTGTTGAACAAGCCCAAAAAGAAAAATCTCCTGAAAAACGTCTAGCGTTAGCCGCTAAAATTGCTCGGCAAATGTACGATGCGGAAAAACAGCAAATAGATATGTTTAGTGGCGCTATGGTTTTGGCTCCCGAATTTAAAAAATTAGCGCAAGAACGGGAACAGCGTCGCTATAAGCGACTGAAGGAAACCCTTCACACACTCACGCAATGCTTGCCTGAAGATTTGACTCTCACTCAAGCCCATGACATCTTATGGGCTTTTACAGGTCGAGATATGTATCGATTGTTTGTAGTTGAAAGAAATTGGTCGCCAGAAGACTATGAACAATGGTTAACACAGTTATTGAAAAAAGTGCTGTTAAAGTCATAGCTCTGGGTTATTTAAATACTGAATAATTAATAGAAAATTCTAACAATAAGTAAGCTAAATAAATCGGGTTCATTCTTGCTAATATTTTATAAATCATTGACGTAGATTATCTGCCCACTTCAGTGTATTCAGCTGCGCTGATAATTGCCCCGCCAACATTTGCTCAATATTCTGTGTTTGCTCAATCAATTGACTGGCGATGGCTATCTGCGAATAGGCGCTTTGCTGCGCAGCGCGAAGAAACGACAAAAATCATACTGATTTACTCTTGGTATTTACACTACGCGTTAGTCGGTCTAGCAATCGCAAAATTGACATTCTCTTTCCAAGGGGCACCCATTTTCCAAGAATAGGCTGCCAATTGATCGGTGCGGGGATCAACTTTTAATAACAAAGTGCCTATGCCAATGCCAGAAGAATGCGGGCCACGGGTATCCGCGCTATGGCCTGAACTTGCCGAATCGGCCACACGCACTAACAACACATCGTCGTTACGTACCGGTTTATTCATGACCACCATCACATGGCCGCCTGCTCTGCGGCTATGGTAGCCATTTTTATAGCGAAAAACTAAAATATCGCCGGGTAAAACCTGGTTTACATTATCAATTTTGCGCCAACCGTCATTATTTGCCAAATACGGCAGACGATTAAAGAAGTTGTAGTAATCTTGAGTCGTCGGTTTTTCCGTGCGAACCGAATTCACTAAACTAGTGTAGGCCTGGGGATTAGCCTGGTTCAATAAATGATCGACGTAATCGGAACAATCCAACACATAAACGCCATGTGATGGGTCATAATCCGTGCCACCCAACCGATAATTACTGTAATGCACAGTGCTGATCGTCTTATTGACTAAACTGACCAGACGCTGTTCAAGCGAATTAGCCCAGGCAAAGGAATGCCTACCATTACTGTTGGTAGTGGGTGCCATATTAATCGGCACAGATACATTGGATGTATTATTTTCATTGTTGGCTAAAGACACCGGTGCCGAAGTGGCATTTAATTGACCAACTGGCGTATTCGCTACCCGATAATGGTGCTTATAACTATGCGCATGGTAGGAGTTACCTGCCAAATGCGTCGCATGATGGCTCGTGCTATTGACCTGGTGATTGGCAGCATACACCATCGGTTTCTTGGAGAGACCTACTACGGTAATGGGCACCGGGCTGGTATCCATCACATGGCTGCTACTGGCTAAATGGGCGTGGTGATGGGTTGTCGCTAAATGGCTGGTTTGCTTTGAGGTCGATGCCGAGTGTTTTACCGTGGCCTGTTGAAGCTGTGGTTTTGTGGTGGCCGACTGCTTGGCTGAAGTTTGCGCGAAAGCACCTTGGCCTACCCAAAGCAATGCCGCTGCAAAAAAAATCAGATTCCTTGTCATACTTAACTCCCGCAATCAGTCGTTAGTTTAAAAGCCGTTTTATATTCTTCTCATGGCTAATCCTAGCCAGGCTTGCGTAGTGCGTAGCGAAAGATACTTTTTACAGGAAATAGCCGAAAAAATCAAGATTAAAAACCCAGTGAAGGTTTTTATCTGCAACGAAGGATGGCTCACAACCAGCAATCCAGTTTGAGCCGCGCGTACAGTAAGCCCGAAATTGGGTTAGAAAATATACGCAATTGTTTCTTAAGCCAAAGCTCATCATAGTCGTGCACCGTGAAACGTTTGACGGCAAACGAGCGCCCACCGACTAGATTTACACCACGACGAACCAGATAGGTGGTTGCCAAGCCTGTTTCACGCGCAATCGCGAGAGTGTCTGCGGAGTATCTGCCGCGCGGCCAACAGAAGTGCTGGCTCTCTCGTCCCAGTTGATGCTGGATGGCCGCACCACAGCGGCGTATATCGCCACGTAATTCATCGGGAGTCAATTCAGTGGCGTGGCGATGGGTCGCCGAATGATTTTCGATGGAACACAGCCCGCTGGCCTGCATTTCTCCCAATTGTTCCCAGGTGCAAATGACTTCATGCGCACGCCCAGCATTGAGTATTTTTTTAGCCTCTTCGTGAGTGGGAAAATAATCACCCACTGGCATTTTTGACGGCTGCCCAGAAGCTTGATCCGTCCAATCACTGACTGTAAACAGAATGAAGTGATGGCCGTATTCACGCAGAATAGGAAACGCAAACGCATACAGATCGAGCCAAGCATCGTCAAAAGTGATCACAAAACTTCGCGGTGAAGGGCGGTACTCGCCTCGCAGGGCTGCCAGGCATTTTTCGGCGCTGAGGGTTTCGTAATTTTCTTGGTGCAGCCATTGCATCTGGCGGCGAAAATTGTCGATGCTCACGGTGATGAAATCACCGGCATTGCGATTGACATGATGATACATACCGACCGGGATAGATTGAAATATCAATTAATCACCTTCGTATATAATTGCCTGGTGCGCTCCATGAGTCGGCTGATATCCAGAGATTGCGCCAATTCAAAGCCTGCGTCTTTGATAGGTGCAGTATCCTGAGTGAGCGACTTATGAATGGTATCCGCCAATGCCGTGGGATTGCCCGTCTCATACAGAAACCCATTTTTTCCGTGTTGCACTAACTCGGGTATACCACCTGCATTGGAAGCCACAACCAGTTTGCGCATCGCAAACGCTTGCGGAATCACCTGCGACAAATGTTCGCGGAAGGATGTGAGGCAAATGATATCACTCGCTGCGATGTAAGGGGCAACATGGCTTTGGGATCCAATCAATATAATTCGATCACGGTGTTGAATACTGCTGACCACCGCCAGGAGTTCTTCCAGGTAATCGGGTTGCGTGGGGGCGCCGACAAACATGAACCAGCAATTGGGGTGGCGCTGTAGAATCTGATCTGCTGCCAACACTAGCACCTTCTGGCCTTTATCTGGACGAATGCAGCCAATATGCGTAATTAAGGTCGCATCCTCTGGAATGCCGTGCGCCGCTCGGATGCCCTCGGCGGAAACGCCTGGGTGAAATGTGGATAGTTCCACGTAAGTGCCAAGCACCTCGATTTTTTTGGGCATCGCCTTGAGCTGTGCATGCAAAGATCGCCGGCCGTCTTCTGATATGGTCGCAATCTGGCGCAGGGTACCCCAGGCAAACCGATGCATCCAAGAATTCCTTATTCGATCGGAGGTGTGTTGGTAGCGAATCAGTGGGATGCCGGTAAGCCTGGAAACAAAGGCACAGTTGAACATGTCGCGCGCGCTGTGTGCCACGATAAGATCGATATGATGGGATAAACAAAAGCGAATAAGACGCACAATAATTTTTAAGTGGAGGCGAGTACTGAATACCATGGGCACCAGCGCCATCCCTCGTTCTTGCGCCATTTTACCGATCGCTGTCTGTGCTCCCGCTGCCAACCATACTTGGTGGCCTCGTTGACGAAACCAAGCCATTTCTTTGATGGTTCGCAGTTCCTGACCACCAAAGTTGTGTGAACTCTCCGTGTGCAGAATGCGCAATACGCGATCTGGCGAACCCGAGGTTTTCTTAAACCCTGTCTCTTGTGGAGCGCTTATTTGCGACGGATGTTTTTGCACTGTTCTCTACCCATCAAAAGCAATGCCGTTTTTCATCTATAGGCCTACATCGCATTGCCATCTTATGGTGGGCACGCTTCGCTTTGCCCACCCTTTCCCCGCATCCCGAGCGCTCCACGTCATCCCGAGCGAAGCGAGGGACCTCCTGAATGTGGCATTTTTCCGTTTTTCGTGATCATTATTTAATGCGTGCCACATTCAGAAGATCCCTCGCTTCGCTCGGGATGACGGGAAAGCGTGGTGGGCAAAGCCGCAGCGTGCCCACCATCAACGATGTATCTAAGAAGAAAGTTTTTGCTTCAATAATTGGCTGACCACCGCCATATCGGCACGGCCTTGCAATTCCGGTCGTAACTCGTTCATCACCCGCCCCATATCTTTAATGGAAGTGGCTTGGAGCCTATCCATTGTTTGGGTAATTAGCGCCGTAATTTCTGTTTCCGATAATGCCGGTGGTAGATATTCCTGTAAAACTGAAATTTCAAAATTTTCTTGATCGACTAAATCGGTACGACCGGCATTTTGAAATTGGCTGGCAGAGTCCTGACGTTGCTTCAGCATTTTATCAATGACAGCCAACACCTGCGTGCGGTCAAGTGTGATACGCTCATCCACTTCGCGTTGTTTGATGGCAGCCAGCAATAACCGAATGACGCCCAACTTTCGACTGTCGTGCGCCTTCATGGCCGCCTTCATATCGTCTTGGATTCGCGTTTTTAAATCTTCCGTGCTCATTCGTTTTCAGCAGAACGGGAAAAAGATTCGCGATGATGGGAACTTCTCTCACGCTTACGCTCAGTGGTGGCGCCTCGTGGATTCGTCATGTTTTCTTTTTCTTTTAGGAGTTTTTTCTCCCAGCGCTTCACTGCTGCAGCGTGTTTGCGTTTACGGCGGCTGGTCGGTTTCTCGTAAAATTCTAATTGTCTTAACTTAGCAAGGATTCCAGCCTTTTCACAGGCGCGTTTAAAACGGCGCAGCGCGACATCAAAAGGTTCCGTATCCCTAATGTGAACTTGGGGCATTCGTTTAGTGACCTCAATATTAAATAGTTGGTTTACTCTGACTAACTCGGCTGACAAACAGCGGATCGCTATTAGAACACGATTTTTCGGGAATGCAAAGACCTAGATTCATCATTTCGCAATTTTCCTCCCTGGGTGCCATTGGCTAGAATAAAAGATTATTATTGGTTTTTTATGGTAAGCTTACCCCCACTAATCCACATATCCTGCTAACAATCTAGGGGATGCACACATCTTTTTCAGTCAACTGTGAGTGAGTATTAGATTAGGGGTTAGCACTGTAAGCCCCCTCTCCCGCGCGAGGGGCTTGAATAAAGGCTCTGAACTTGTTCGCGGGAGAGGGTTGGGGAGAGGGCGAATGGAAAGCGCGAGACTTTACCCTCTCCCGCGAATAGGTTTGCAGCTTTTGCCCAAACTCTCGCGCGGGAGAGGGGGTTTACAGTGCTAATCGTTAATCCGGTGCCTACTCTCACACTTGACTAAAAAAGATGTGTGCATACCCTAAGCTAACAATTAGGAAGAGACTCCGGTGAAACTAGATACATTCCATTCGCGACGTGAATTAACCGTACTTGGCAATACTTACTTATACTACAGCTTACCTGCCGCTTACCAATCGGGATTGAGCGATTGCTCCCGCCTACCCTTCTCCCTCAAAGTCATCCTAGAGAACTTATTACGCCATGAAGATGGCCAAACGGTCACCCGTGACGATATCCAAGCCGTCGCCGAATGGTTAACCCACAAAACCTCAACGCGTGAAATCGCTTACCGCCCGGCGCGGGTATTAATGCAAGACTTCACCGGCGTGCCCGCCGTCGTTGACTTAGCCGCCATGCGCGACGCCATGGTCAACTGGGGCAAGAATCCAGAAAAAATCAACCCATTAACTCCAGTCGATTTAGTCATCGATCACTCAGTGCAAGTAGATGCCTTCGGTAACGCTCAAGCCTTCACCACCAATGTCGAACAAGAGATGCAACGCAACCACGAACGTTACGTGTTTTTACGCTGGGGCCAACAAGCATTTCAGAATTTTCGAGTGGTTCCGCCCGGCACCGGCATTTGTCATCAAGTGAACCTAGAATATCTAGCAAAAACCGTATGGACTCAAGATATCGACGGCACGACAGTTGCTTACCCCGATACTTTGGTTGGCACCGATAGCCATACCACCATGATCAATGGCTTAGGTGTACTGGGCTGGGGTGTCGGCGGCATTGAAGCCGAAGCCGCTATGCTGGGCCAACCCATTACCATGCTGATCCCCGAAGTGATAGGCGTCAAACTTTTTGGACAATTGCGCGAAGGAATTACCGCCACGGATCTTGTACTCACCATTACCCAATTGCTCCGTAAAAAAGGAGTGGTCGGCAAATTTGTGGAATTTTATGGTGAGGGGCTCAACCATCTTTCCCTCGCTAACCGCGCTACTATTGCCAATATGGCACCCGAATACGGGGCCACCTGCGGGTTTTTCCCCGTCGATGAACAAACGTTAGCCTACTTACAGTTAACCGGTCGAGATGAACAAACCATTGCCCTGGTCGAAACCTATGCCAAACAACAAGGCTTGTGGCGAACCGAGGATATGCCAGACCCCGTGTTCACCGACCACCTGGAATTGGATTTAAGCTCCGTACAACCCAGTGTCGCCGGACCCAAACGACCCCAAGATAAGGTATTGCTGACTGACTTATCGGATAGCCTAGAACGCACCTTAGCTGAAATGGGTAAAACGCCGGTGAACACCCAAGCCGGTGCCAATGCCGATCTGACCGATGGTGCTGTCGTCATCGCAGCGATTACCAGTTGCACCAACACCTCCAACCCCAATGTCTTAATCGCTGCCGGTCTATTAGCGAAAAAAGCGGTCACTAAAGGTTTGCAGCGCAAACCTTGGGTGAAATCCTCGTTAGCACCTGGCTCAAAAGTGGTCACCGATTATTTACAACAAGCCGGTCTGCAAACGTATTTGGATCAGCTTGGCTTTAATTTAGTGGGTTATGGTTGCACCACGTGCATTGGCAACTCAGGCCCACTGCCCAGCGCCGTGCAAGAAGCCATTTTAACGAAAGATCTGTTGGTTTGCTCGGTGTTATCCGGCAACCGTAATTTTGAAGGTCGGGTCCATCCGCTCACCAAGGCAAACTGGTTGGCTTCTCCGCCATTGGTGGTAGCTTTTGCTCTCGCAGGAACGACTCGCATTAATCTTCACAGCCAAGCCTTGGGTCACGATCAACAAGGCGAACCGGTCTTTTTGAAAGATATTTGGCCATCGAATGCGGAGATTGAAGCCGAGGTGGCTAAAATTTCTCATCAATTATTTCAACGCGAATACGCCGATGTGTTTCGTGGTGATGCCGATTGGCAAGCCATTTCTGTGCCTGCCAGCAAAAATTACCATTGGCAAGAACAATCAACCTACGTGCAGAATCCCCCTTTTTTCATGGATTTGCCCGCCAAACCTCAACCCATAACCGATGTTTGTGATGCTCGGATTTTGGCCTTATTTGGTGACAGCATTACCACCGATCATATTTCACCCGCGGGTAACATCAAAGCGGAGAGTCCCGCCGGGCTTTATTTGAAGTCGTGCGGGGTGGCGACAGAAGATTTTAATTCTTACGGTGCTCGTCGCGGCAATCATCAAGTGATGATGCGTGGTACCTTTGCCAATATCCGCATTCGCAACGAAATGGTGCCTGGGGTAGAAGGTGGCATAACCCGCTTCATCCCCACCGGGGAAGTGATGCCTATTTACGATGCCGCCATGCGTTACCAACAAGAACACACACCGTTGGTCATCATTGCTGGTAAGGAATACGGCACCGGTTCATCACGCGATTGGGCAGCGAAAGGCCCGGCTTTGCAGGGGGTTAAATTGGTGATTGCGGAAAGTTTTGAACGTATTCATCGCTCGAATTTAATTGGCATGGGTATTTTGCCGCTGCAGTTTTTAGACGGGGTTACTCGCAAAACATTAAAGCTAGACGGCAGTGAAGCGTTGACCGCACAAGGTTTGGCGCAATTAAAACCCGGCATGCCTGTGCCTGTGCAGATCACTCGCGCCAACGGCAAACAGGAAATCATACAAACGCTCTGCCGTGTCGATACACAAATTGAGTTGGAATATTTACATCACGGTGGTATTTTACCTTACGTGTTGCGAAACTTAGCAAACTAGTTTCTTTTTAATTTTATTTTAGGGGAAATTCATGCAAGCAACCCTAGTCGGTTTAATTATGGGGTCCAAGTCGGATTGGCTGACATTAAAAAATAGTGCAGACATGCTCGATACTCTGAAGATCCCCTACGAAGTTAAAATCATCTCCGCACACCGAACTCCCGATTTATTGTTCAGTTATGGTGAAACCGCGCAACAACGCGGCCTCCAGGCTATTATTGCCGGTGCAGGCGGTGCCGCGCATCTGCCGGGTATGATTGCCGCAAAAACACCACTGCCCGTATTGGGCGTGCCCGTGGAAAGCACTGCCTTACAAGGCATGGATTCCTTACTATCGATTGTTCAGATGCCCGCCGGTATTCCTGTGGCGACATTTGCCATTGGTAAGGCCGGCGCTATTAATGCAGCTCTGTTTTGCGCTGCGCTTTTAAGTCATCAATCCCCGGAAATCCGGGCGGCGCTGCAGCAATACCGCACCAGTCAAACAGAAAAAGTCTTAGCCCTTTCGGATCCACGAGAAGAATAACACGATGAATATTGGCATTATCGGCGGCGGCCAGTTAGCCCAAATGCTGGCTTTGGCTGCTTACCCTCTGGGCTTTAAAACCATTTGTTTAGATCCAAATACCGATTGCCCCGCCGCACAAGTCACCGAAGTAGTGTGTGGAGATTACACCGAACAATCTAAACTAAAACAATTGGCCGATCGGGTCGATGTCATCACCTACGAATTTGAAAACATCCACGCCCCCACCCTGGCTGCTTTGGATCACCCCAGCATTCACCCCACCCTATCTGCCTTGACCGTCGCTCAAGATCGATTGCATGAGAAAAATTTTTTCACACAGTTGCAAGTGCCAACCACCCAATATGTCGCTGTTGATTCCTACGCAGACTTACAACAAGCAGCCAAGCAAATCGGTTTGCCAGCGGTACTCAAAACTCGGCGCTGGGGTTACGATGGCAAGGGGCAGTTCGTTATTCACTCCGAAAATGATCTGGAAACGGCCTGGCAACAATTACAAAATCAGCCGTTGATTTTGGAAAACAAAGTTCCCTTCGTGCGAGAAGTTTCCTGCATTGCGGCACGCGCTTTAACCGGTGAAATTGTTTTTTATCCGCTGATCGTGAATCAACACCAACACGGTATTTTAAGAATGTCGCAAATTGGCGGGGTATCCCCCGAATTGCAACAGTTAGCGATGGGTTATGTTGAGCGCATGATGCAGACATTAGATTATGTCGGCGTGTTAACCGTAGAGTTTTTTCAAGTCGGCGATCAATTAATTGCCAACGAAATGGCGCCACGCGTGCACAACTCTGGGCATTGGACTATTGAAGGTGCCGATATCAGCCAATTTGAAAACCATTTACGTGCGATCACCGGTTTACCCTTGGGCTCCACGCGAACCAAAGCACGAGTCGCCATGTTGAATTTCATCGGCGACGTACCCCCGCTAGCGGAAATTCTGAATTTGCCGCAAGCGCATTACCACCTTTACGGCAAACCCCCACGCCCCGGCCGTAAACTGGGCCATGTCACCCTTTGTAGCGAAAACGAAGCAGACTTCTCTAAACAATTATTACTTTTAGAAAAGTTGATCATAGCCTAATTGTACATAGCGCACATCGTCCGGGCATGAATACCGAGACGATACTTATGCCATATATACAGTGTCCGAGCAGAGTATTCTATTTTTTTAATGTGTATTCCCTGTTACATCATTATAAAAACAACTAAATAATGCGACAAGCCGTTTATCATTTCGTGATCGGGCTATATCTAAGGGGGTTATGTTGGAAAAATTTTCTTTCAGCAGCATAGCCCCTGCCGTTAACAACAATAAAGCCGCTTCATAATGCCCACAAGCAGCAGCATGATGCAAAGGAGTGACCCCGGCATGATCTTCTACTGCATTTGGATCAGCACCACTGGCCAATAACTGAGATAACCGCTTTAAATTATTCCTGACAGTTGCCTCCATAATAGGCAAATTCTTAATAGGCTTCATTTCTCAGAAGCCTGAAAGTATCTTCATTTGATATAGAAAAAACTGATTGAAAACCTCCGACATGAATGCTGTGCTCCAAGCTTAATTGATAGAGATTTCTCAATATTAATAGGTCACTGGTAACACAGCAATACCGTAAAAAAAGTGCACCTGATCCCAGCAGGAATGCCTGGACGAATGCTTTTCGCATTTTGAACTGCATTGAGTATAAAATAACGGTTAACGCACCAGACTCCCAAAGGACTATGACCACTCAGCCCACACAGCCAGCGCGCAAAATCATCCACATTGATATGGATTGTTTTTACGCAGCCATAGAAGAACGAGACCACCCGGAATATCGCGGCAAACCGTTAGCAGTCGGTGGTGCTGCCAATCAACGCGGTGTATTGTGTACGTGTAATTACCCAGCCCGTCAATGGGGGTTGCATTCTGCCATGCCCACCAGTCGGGCCTTGTCGTTATGCCCTGAATTGATTTTATTGCCCGTCGATATGAATAAATATCGGCAAGTTTCTCAATCGATTCGGAGTATTTTGGAAGAATTTACTTCACTTATTGAACCGTTGTCGTTAGATGAAGCGTACTTAGATGTCACCGCTTGTCCGGCATTTGGCGGCAGCGCGACTCGCATTGCGATGGCAATCAAACATCGAATCAAAGACCAATTAGCACTTACCGCCTCCGCCGGGGTAGCGCCCAATAAGTTTTTAGCCAAAGTAGCCAGTGACTGGCGTAAACCCGATGGTCTATGGGTCATCACCCCAGCAGAAGTGGCAGAATTTGTGGCTTCTTTACCTGTTGAAAAACTATCAGGAGTCGGCAAAGTCACCGCGAACAAACTCCGTCAACAAGGTGTTCTTATTTGCCAGGATTTACAACCCTACGATTTACAACAGTTGCGAGAGACATGGGGAAAATTAGGGGAACGCCTTCATAGTTTATGCCGTGGCATTGATGAACGACCGGTCGAACCGCATCGAGTCCGTCGTTCACTTAGTGTAGAACAAACCTTTCCCGTCGATTTAAACTCCGTGTCTGCCGTACAAACGGTTTTACACGATTTATTTCAGTCTTTACAAACCCGGCTCGCCCGCCACAGTGACAAACCCATGAAAGGAATATTTGTCAAAATTAAATTCCATGATTTTACGCAAACGACCGTGGAATGCAGCAGTCAACAACTCGAACTGACTCTGTTTCATCAATTGTTGGTGCAAGGCGCCCAGCGCGGTAAAAAACCTATTCGCTTAATAGGCTTAGGCGTTCGTTTTAACGATAAACAGCCAAAAATTGGTTGGCACCAATTATCACTGCCATTGGATTACCTGAACGATGAACACGCAGATCCTCTGGGCGATTGATCCCGGTAATAATTTAACCGTTACTATGGCTGTTTATGAAAAGCGGGTACCGGACAATCTTGGGGATTAGAGGATTGGCAAACAATTTTATCGACACCTTGCACCCGTTGCCAATGGCCTTTAAATTGAGTTTGCTCAGGAGACGGTAAAGGGAATCGGTGCCTGGAAACCATCGAATCTTGCACTTGCCCAGAATAGGAGCAAAAATAACGCGGACCACCTTGATAATCGATTAAGGTTGCCCCGATTAAAACATCCTTACCATTACAATTGCCATCGGCAGTGGCGCAGCGCCAGAATATTGCAGCACTTGATTTTTCAGCCGCCATATTCGTTTTCGGACAATAATAACTTTTGGTATTGGCGTAGCCAACGGTTGAAATAAGTAAGGACAATGGCAATAGTAGGGCTAATTTTCTTACGAACATGGTTAGACATCCCCATCAAATGTCAAAATTTACTAAATAGACTTGTTTTTAATTGTAACCTTGGCTTTTTTTATTGTCAATTTTGAGCTGAAATACCCCCACTCTCAATCCAAAAATTCGCATATCCCATTTGAATCCCCCAGATAAACCCTTCATAATGATAGCCACCTGTAACCACTCAAGGCAGATTTCAGAACATCGGGAAGGGTTGCTATCGAATTGAGAATTATCATGTCCCATTTAGAAAAAAAAGAAATAAAGACCAACTTTCAATTCGGTCGTGAACTCCGGCCAGAAGCCTCCCATGCAATATATCAGCGAGTTTTTAAGTAATGAAAATTATTGTAGTGGGTGGCACCGGCACTATTGGCCACGCTGTAGTAAAAGAATTATCCTGCCCAAACCGGACAAATATATCGGGTAGGATAAGTGAACAGTTTAAACGGGGATATGGCGGTTTTCTCGTCACACATTCATGGTAATTTTCAGAGAAATGGAATTTCGGTAGGCCTTATTAATACCGTTAATAGTATTAATTGAGTTTTGCACATCAATCGTTTGATTTTGCACAAATGCATGCGCATAACTGGCATCGAGACTAATGACTTTACTCAATTTATACCCAAGCGATGTTCCTAGAATAAAATTATTTCCTTCAACTATTTGATAATTCGGATTGCCAGGAGATTGCACAAAACTGCCCGCGGTACGTATAACCCATTTGTCTGATAAATGATAATACCCGCCTAAGGTGTAAACCCAGCCATTCTGAAAATGCAGCGGAACCGTGACATTAGATACAATTACCGGCGTGGTACCTATTTGTGTCGCTAAGTTATTGGCATTAATTTTATTGTAGATATCCCACTTTATCCATTGCAGCGTGCTAATCAAACCTAGCTTACGCGAGAGAAATTGATTGATAGAAAGTACATATCTGGCCGGAGTCCAATAATCAAATGAAAAACTATTCGAGGAAATACCAGGACTACTTTCCAGCTCGCTGCTGCCATTGAAATGATACGTTATGGCGCTGCGGTAGTTTAAGCCGATTTGGGTTGCCTGTGATAGTTTTAAAAGTATTCCGACATCACCACCCAACGCATTGGCATTGGCCTCATTACGGCTTTGCACATCAGGAACATCTATATTCGAAAATCCGGAAACGGGAGTGAAGAGAAAATTAGCATGTGAAAAATTAAGACCAGCACCTATTGACAGGTAATCATTCAACTTAATACCCATGGCTGGAACAATATCAAGCGCTTGCACATTATTGTCTGATATCGCGTAGCGCAGAATAGAACTTTGATCGATATCTCGGTTAAAGCTATTCCCTACTACGGCTAAACCAACAAATATCCTATCCGATATTGGCAATCCCAAATAGCCGGAGGGTAATGAATAATTGGATTGCGAATTAGCCACCCCGGATTGACTAAAACCAGTCGTCGATTGAGTTGCCGTACCTGTAAATTGACTATGAAAATCGGCGCGGGTGCCTAGCAATATTATTTGAGCATTTTTTAAAAAAGTTAACGCGGCGGGGTTATAATAGGCTGCAGTCGCGTCATTAATAACCGCAGCGCCCATGGTCGCCTCAATAAAAGAAGCATTGCTAACGGCAGGCATTACGAGGAGTGTGAATGCAAAAATAACTTTCCATGGCATTCTAAAAAAATTCCATTGTCTCATCTGTTCATCCATGTACACATAATAGTAACTACTCGCACGTCGTCCAGACATCCCCATGCCTCGACGACGGCTCTATAGAGGGTGCAAGCACTTACAAATAATTTTCCTAACTTCGGATAAGGAAGTTAGGGATAAAATTTTTATCTCTTACTAGGACTCCGCGGATCATCACTTCCTGGTGGCAAACTAGCAATAGGCGGTGAGACCGATGTAGACATGGCTGAACCAGATGATGCCGTAGCATAAATAGGTGATCCTGAGTCTTTTGCAGCAGTACGTTTTCCATCTAGCACTTCTTTCACCCCAACTGATGTTCCTTTCAGTTGTGCTTCTAGTTTTTGCAATTCTCCTGTCTGTTCTTGCAATCGGTCTTGATGTTTTTGCCATCGTATTTTACATAGTATTAAGTCTATATTCCCTTCGAGAATACTAACGTCTCGTATAAAGCGTTCCACTTTAGTTTTTTCTGCAAGCTTTTTAAAAGTGGTTACTTCCGACAATAACTTCTCATAATGTTTGCATATCTCTGCAGACTGCTTAGGTGTCTTGCCCTGCTCTAGATCTTGGAAGTCTTTTTTATATTCGGAAAGCAAATCTGTATATCTCAGCGAAAATCCTTGAGCACGCCCTTCTAAGCTAGTAGGTGATAGTGATAGTCGCGCTTTCTGCTCTTCCTCCAACATTCTAGGTGGTTTAAATTTTTGGTCAAATATCTGGTCTTCTAATTGTAGTAACTCTTGTTTTTTTAATTGTAATTTCAATTTTTCTATATGTTTTCCCAATGGCTCTATTTCTATTTGAAATCGTGCCCTTTGTTGATATAACTGTTCTATTTTTTGTTGTAATTGTTCCGAGGAATTTTTTGCGTCTTGTACCCTACTCTCTTGTGTCATAATATAGCCTCCATGAATAAATAATTTTGACAATAATGCCGGTTATGGAAAAAATATGGCTTGAGCTTTCATTAATAAGAAAATCCATGTCAAAACTATTGAGGCTGCTACAGATTTTTCACAAAAAGACAAACACTCTGATCCCTGCCCATTAAAGTGACCTTTCTAAATATACAGATAGTAGAAAATTAAGTCAAGTTAACAAAAATATCACAAAAATCCCCATAAAAACACCAAGGGTGCGCCGTCTTAACAAATAGGTTTTTAGGTTATTATAGCCCCCCATTGGGGAGTGTTATAGCTAAGTGTTATTTGCCCCCCCTGAACTACCCTTTTTTAGGTTAGGTTTGCTATACTTTCTCAACAAACACTGCGCAAGGACATCACATGCAGATTAAGATAAAAAATCGTTGGCTGTTATCCTTTATCCTTTCGGTATTTTTAACCAATGCTTATGCATTAATTGATACTCATCAAACGGCGGCTAAACCAACCTCACTGCAAACCCAAGCACCTCCAACAAATTCACCTGTATATGAATATATTCAAAACAATTGGACCACCTTAACTCGTTCGAATGCGCAATTATTACAAGCTGCTATTGATCCAAAGGTTAACCCTACCCCCAAAAAATGGATAGTTTACATACCCGCTCAAGCATCCCTAGAAAAAATTTCTAATGAATTAGAGAAACAAATGCCCGCGGCGGATTTCAAAAAAATTGCTTTACGACACCTACCTGCTGACATTCATAATATCCCTCCTGGCTTGCTTTATTTACCTTACCCTTATGTCGTTCCAGGTGGCATGTTTAATGAACAGTATGGTTGGGATAGTTATTTTATTATTTTAGGTTTATTAGAATCCCAACAAGTCGCCTTAGCAAAAAATATGGTGGATAATTTTATTTATGAAATCACTTATTATGGAAAAATATTAAACTCTAACCGGACATTTCATTTAGAAAGATCGCAACCACCCTTGCTGACGGAAATGATTTTAGCAGTGTATGCTAAAACTCAAGATAAAATATGGCTAAAATCAACATTGCCTTCGGTTGAAAAATTATATACTTTCTGGACAAGACCACCCCACATAATTCCAGAAATAGGTTTATCTCGTTATTACGCAGAAGGCCAAGGTCCCACCTATGAGGCAATGATACCAGATAAGGCGACTGGAAAAGTCTATTATGATGAAGTGAAGGGATATTATCGGCAATATCCTGTATCCGACTATGATGTCAATTTATACTACGATAAAAATAAAGACGAATTAACTCCGTTGTTTTACGCCAATGATCGAAGCTTAAGAGAGTCAGGATTTGATATAACAGGTCAATATGGAGCCTTTGGCGCAACCATTACCGACTATGCGCCCGTCACACTCAATTCCTTATTGTACAAAATGGAAAGTGAAACTCAGCAAATCTATGCCCTGCTAGGAGACATAAAACAAGCGCAGCTATGGCAAAACAAAGCTAAGAAACGAGCCGAATTTATTAATCATTATCTATGGGACAATACCACCGGTTACTATTTTGATTATAATTTCAAAACCAAACAAACGAGACCTTATATTGATGCAAGCACTTTTTATCCTTTGTGGGCCGGTATTGCTTCCTCAGATCAAGCTAAACGAATCGTAGAAAATTTACCCGCATTAGAAACGGACTGCGGCATTGTGACCAGTCGATACGTCACTCATATGCAGTGGGATGCACCCTATGGTTGGGCACCATTGCAATATTTTGCTGTCATAGGGCTTGCGAATTATGGAAATGATGAAGCAGCGCGCCGAATTGCTCGAAAATGGCTCAATTTAATTGATCGTGATTTTGCCAGACACGGAAAAATTGTGGAGAAATACGACGTCTATCGTTGCAGCTCAGAGTTAACGATACGTTACGGTTACTCCAGCAATGAAGCGGGTTTTGGTTGGACGAATGGTGTCTATTTATTTTTCCGGGATTTTTTAAATCGCCTGTATTAATTAGCTATCCGCGCTAAGAACCATTGCCATGGGCTTTGAAAGGACGGTAGAGCACCTCACTATTCCTACGATTCTCATTTGTGGACAAGCGTGGTGACGGCAGGGCAAGATCCGTTTTTATTTGATATAAGTAAAATCAATCTCTGTAGCCCCGTTTACAGGAGAAGTGGTAGGATTAATTTCCATTGATCCATCCGTAAAGATGTTACCGATATCAACGGTAACCACTCCATTATTATCATGCGGGGTAAACCATGTTGATCCTACTATGACGTAATGAGGATCGTAGCAATTGTTAGTACAACTGTCAGCATTGCAGCCTGTAGATGGTGTATACAGGTAAAGAATATAATCTTTTTTCTTTTCCATGTCCATTTTTGAGAAAGGTTTTATATCCACTCCTCCTGCAGGTGAGAGGACTATTCCGTTACTCTCGTCTGCACCAATTACACAAAGATATTTAGTCTCACCTATTTTGGGAAAATACTTCGTTGTCATCTCCCCGGGTCCGGCCAAGCCTAGTACTGGAATGACAATTGTTAAAAGGGAAAAAAACTTTAATGTTTTTGGCATTGCCATGATGTCTTCTCACTACAATAATCACTTTTTATAAGTATAATATGGTTTTAAGGTTTTTCCAGTATTTCATTGTCTTAATTTATGCACATTTCACACGTTTTATCGTGGCCAAAGTCGATTTTATTCGTAAGATATTTGATTGAAAATTCAATATTTAACAAAAGCCGACGGGGCATCGGTGTTTTTTTAGGGTGCGCGGATGAATGGATACTGACGCGGATATTATGGAGGGAAAAACGCCGATTCCGCCGATGGTCGAGGACGCCAAAATAAAAGAATGTTCGATTGACTCAGTCATAAATTTTTTATTCTTTTTTGGAAGCCGGTGTTGTAGCTCTGCGTAAATTAGCTTAAAACGGCAGTCATCGATGACTGGGTCAATCAAGGTCCCTGCTTCAATATCTCGGTTAATGAGTTAGGACCCATTCATATCCTACCTATGCTTTCATCACTTCCTTCTGCCTGATTTAATTTCAAATTTATCTATCGGGTCTTGAACCTCTTCCGGTGAAAAGCAAGTTCGAGGAAATCCAGAATACCGTTCCATTCTCTGCCGCCAATTTTTAGAAGAATCTGTAGAGGGAAGCGTTTGGGATACCAATAGATTGTCTCCTCCACTCTCCGTAAGTTTATTATCTCTTACGCTGGATAACGGTGGAGTGCTAAATGCAAAATGGGTATAACTTGGCATCGATTGGGTTTGCTGGCTATGCTCAGTCGCGGGTCTAAAAAATTCGGGGGATGAATATAAACTGCATTCCCGAATTGATCGATCGGCACTTTGCAAAGGCGTTTCGACTATCATTGCTATTGACGAGAGAACAAACCATGCGGGGTACTTGTTCAAAAATTGAGGATCGCTTAGAAACATTCCTCCGGCTATAGTGGCATTTAAACTTTCTAATGGAGCCGTAGTGACATTTGAGCCTGCTCCAAAAACCATAGTGGCCCTTAAATTTCTTGCTGAGCTTGGCGGTTTTTGATCTAACACAGTTAGCGTAGGGGCAATACATGACGGTGGCGGTTTGGGCATTTGCTTTTTTAATTCATATAATAAGTCCTCCAAATCCTGCTTACAGCCCAAGCTTACTTCATTTTCACTGGTAAAAATGCGGAGGAAAATAAGCATGTTTTCTAAAAACTCTTGAAATGCAAAGAAAGACTTCTTCACTAAAAGGTAGTTCTGTTGTTTAGTCTCTTTTGCCAAGTGTTTGCAAATATTTAAACAAGCTGGCAAAACGTCCTGCGATACCAATAGCTGCAGGTCGCCCATTAATTGGTTTTTATCTTTGCAAATGTCAATACAATCCAACGCCGAATTAAAACTCTTCCAAATTTTTTCTAGCAGCTGATCAAATGGCGGGCCAAGTTGGTGGTGTGTTTTTAGGAATTCAATTGTTTTTTTGGTCTTATTTATCTTATCTATTGCTTTCTTATTATCTTCCACTTTTCAACCTCATATTATCTATAGCATAAGCAAATTGCGCCATATTCACGCATGGTATTCTTTATTAATTTTCTCTTAACAAACGGGAGGGGTCAAGTATTTACGAGGGATATATGTTTTTATTGAGTATTCCTTCCAGAACATGAGCTAGGGCATTGATCCCTAGTGGGAACAATGTTATTACGCTTCTTATCTGTTCTGTAGGGTAACCCGATGATATAATCTCTTTTTTTACCAAAATGATGGAAGACACCGAAACCTTACTAAAACCAGGGGATATTGTCATTCAACGCGGCACAAACCATGCTTGGAGTAATCGGACCGAAACCCCTTGTATACAACTGGCTATTCTCCTGGATGCCGTGCCTCAGGAATAGCAACCCCTTTATTCTTTTATAATGACAGTTGAGCCATAAAAAAGAGTTTTCTTGGAATCATTATTTTTTCCATAAGGCAACGATATCTATTTCCCCATTTTCGGTAAGAATTAATATGCTGCAGTATCATTAACTTAGGCAAGCCTGGCTACTTATTACATAAAATCAATAAGTTATAGGCATTGATCTAAGGGGGGAAGATCTCAAAACAACTCCAGAACTGCTATACTAATACTATTAGTATTGCATGCGGAGGAAATATTTTATGAAAGAAAAAAGTTCATATTTGCTTAAAACAATTTTTTTGGTAATTGGTTTGCTAGGATTGGCCCCGTTGGCCGGTGCTGCTGGTTTTTATTATGGTAATACTTGGTATCCAAACAAAGCCGCTTTTTGTTCCTTAGCCTGGACTCACAATCTTCCGATTTGTATCAATCCCGGATATGCTAATACAGGCTATTATGGTCACCCTAGTGGGAATTATTACTACAATAATACCTATTATCATAATAATACCTATTATCATTCAGGCTATACAAATCCATATTATTATCCAAATTACACGAAATATAATGGCGCCCATGGTGGGCATTATTATACATCGCCCAATGGTAATGTTTACTCACATCCGTACAACTACAATAACCATCCTGGTTATGGTCATAAAACCGTAGGTAATACCAACATCTATTACGGCCACGGCCATGCGGTTGCACATAGATAACCCCATGTTGGTTCAATGACCACCAATAAAAAGCCCTTCCTCGGAAGGGCTTTTTAAATTAAATTGACCCATGCTCAGCTAGTATCAGCCGTTTCTATGTATTTACTTTTAGACACAATTGTATTATGGTTGTTTATCTATAAATAATCACCACAATATATATGAGCTAGGGGTTGGTATGCGTAACATAAAAGAGTGGCGCGTTGTACTTCTGTTGTTACTAATTACTAGATTGACGAATGCTGATCTGCTGTACCCGGACTCAGCCTGGTTTCCATACTACTCTCAAAACCCAGCCATCCCATCGACCTTTCAAGGTTCCGAGCTCCTCGGTGCTTATCCTTACATCAACACCGATTTATTGCTGTTACAACAACGTTCAAAAATCAACCTTTATAATGCTCAGCACCATCTCTTATCACCTGATTATTTACGGTTTCTCTTAGGCGGAAGAGTACAAGTACGGGCTTATCAAAATGATACTTTTGCGGGCAAAACCTTACAGGATCTATATCTTTATAAGGCTGAAATTTACAATGAATTAATACTTACACCCTGGCTTACCGGTTTTGCCGCCTTAGCTTATGATTCAAATACAAATGCACCGGGGGTCAGTGATCCGCAACATTTATTCAATGAACCCATTTTTTTTGACCGAGCTTTTATCACTCTGGGTAACTTAAATAAGTCCCCTTTTTATAACACCACAGGTCTCTTCTGGGCGCCGTTTGGCATTTATAATACGTTCATGTTAACCCCACCTCTGACTCGTCTGATGTCTTTCACCAAGGTCACTGGCTCCTTAATAGGGTATGCAGAACACGGGGTATCCATGCAGCTTTATTCGTATAAAGGGAGCACTCGAGTCGATGGGGAGGGGAATGATTTATTTAATCAACTGGGTTTCAATGTGGATTATAATAAGTCCTCTCAAGATGCTAGCTGGAATATCGGCGGGGGTTTGATTAGCAATATGGCGGACTCCAATGGGATGCAAGATGTAAAAGGTAACAGCGGATTCAAAGGTTTTGGCTCTTCTTGGGATGATGAACAAATCGATCATTACGTTCCAGCCATGAATGTCCACGGTAAGCTAAATATACATTCTTTTAGTTTTATCGGTGAATGGAACGCTGCACTAATCCCATTTGCAGTTAATAATTTAAGTTTTGACCAGCACGGTGCTAAGCCTCAGGCCTGGACTGTGGAAACAGGGTATCATTTTGCAATGATGGATAAACCGATGGTTTTAGCAATCGGTTACGGTCAGACGAGTCAAGCCTTAGCACTCAATTTAGCTGAAAAACGATACGTGGCAACCCTCACCGGCTTTCTTTGGCGTCATACCCGAGAAAAATTAGAATTTAAGCACGAATTAAACTATCCATTAGGTTCAACAGCCACAGGACAGGGAACCCCATCTGCAAATACCCATAGTCTTGGAAAATCCAGCAACACCATCACTGCTGAATTCAGCTGGTTCTTTTAGTCATTAATACTAGCAGAAATGAATGATGCTATGATTTTTTTCATTAAGTCCCTTTGAGTATTTAATGTTAGGACCATGACACGGATAATGGAGGGTGATTTTTAAATAATTTTACGCATATAACATCGATCAAACCCTAGTAAATAGTCATCCACTATAGCAATACGGTAGAAGCCTTGCTTGGTATAAAATTCTTCTGCCTGAAAAGAAAAAGTATCTACGTAGAGTTTGCCCAACCCTTTATTCTTTGCTTCATTTTCAATTTTCTGCATGATATTTCGACCGATCCCTTGTCCCCGATAAGCATCATCGACCCAAAGCACATCGATATAAAGTGCATCGCTATGCTCCCAAATTAATGCTCCTCCAATAATCAGCTGCCGCTCACTTTTGACATAAATACTCCAATGTTTGGCGTTCTCCTTAAGTATCTGCTTGTTGAAATGGATAATTCCATCACGAATGATACCATCATTCTGAGCTTCTGGATGATAATCGATGATATAGTCTAAAATAGTTGGCGGTTCTGATTGTGTTAGCTCTTGAATTTTTAATCGCGTATCAAAATTGAAAACCATGCGATAAGGTTGTGCTTGACCGGGTCGGATGAGTTTTTTCTCATAGTGATGATATTGCTGCATATAAGCAGAAATGGTTTTTTGCCAAAATGCTAATGCACTGCTATTCTCAGGCATTATAGTTACTTCCCATACACCCGGGTGTTGGGTAAAAATAGTTTGAGCTACATATTTCCCAACCCCTTTGCCCTGAAATTTAGCTAAAATAAAAAATTCATTTATGCTCCAATCGACATTAGCAGCAGATGCCCCCTTCTGGTTTAAGAGCACAAACCCTGCCAACTCGCCATCTACCCGAATCAAAAAAGCGCGGCGTGTGGCTTCTTGAAAATAAGCTTTTAAATCGAAACATTGATATAAACCATCGGCCGGAAGAGCCCAATCAGGAGAAATGAAGCCACATTGGCGGGAAAGATCATAGACATATAAAATCGCCATGTTTTGTATCACAGGGTAATCTGCTAAACTGGCTGCTGTTATTTGGATATTTTGGCTCATAGCTGTTTTACCATTAGACCATTTATTACATCCTTAATTTGGAATCATCCCGATAGTATCTAACCAAGTTTCTATCAGCTGCGGCCATGCTGTTATAGGATATTTCGTGCGCCTCAACCCAAAAGCATGCCCACCTTCCGAATACAAATGCATTTCCACTGGTACGCCAGCGTTCTTGAGTGCAATATAATAAACAAGCGAGTCATTCACGTTATCCTCATTATCATTTTCTGCTTGCAGCAGAAAGGTAGGTGGTGTTTTATGAGTCACAGGAACATTGAGTAAATAACTGTTCTTGCAATTGCAAACTTCGATAACCTTCGTATAAACAGAATTTCAAATGAGCAGGCAAAAGTTGTTGTGCTGCCAACAATTTTTCATAAACCGTGAGACGGATTTTCGTATAATCTTGGTTATTAGGTATTTCGGGAGATTCGCCATACATAATGGCTTCTTGCTGAGTTAAATCCATCATGCCTTCCCCACATTCCTGCACAGGAATAGCCAACACTTCAGGATCAACAATTGAAATGATATCTATGCAATCAATTGAGTTCATTATCTTCCTCCTTTATGAGATGGACCTAAAAATTATCTTATCATGGAGAAGAGAGAAATACGCATCATTTTTTGCCTAAATGCGGTGATAATGTAGCATCCAGAAGCAAATCATCAACCATATCCAGCTCCCATAAAACTGTGACGGAATTGATAGTAGCTTGCAATGCTTTTACCCACTGTGGCGGCTGTTCGCTGTTGAAAATGAGTTGGGCATGACCTAACCATTTTTCTCTGCTAGGCCACTGCGCATAGGCAATCCACTGATTTTCTTTGCCGACCACTTTATGCAAGCGAGACCCTACGCCTTCGTTATGTGATTTTACTTCCAAAGTAGCCGTATGCCAAAGTACTTTGAATTCATTTTCTTTTCCGGGAAGCACATCAAATTCATAAACTGCACAAAACATAATTGACCTCTTTATTGGGTTATGGGTTCAAATCGTTCGACTAGACGTGCGCGTAAACCTTCACATACTTCTGGATTGGCTTTTTCAGGTGAACCCACATCAAAAGGAGGATCCGGATCATATTCTATTCCCAGCTGCAATCGCTCGGCGATGGGTTGTCCTGCAATTTTCGCCGCTAGTGTTAGCGCCATATCAATCCCCGCAGATACACCGGCTGCCGTCATAATTTTTCCAGATTCTACTATCCGCGCTGCTACCGGTTCAGCACCCCAAGCTGGCAAACGATCCAAAGCTGCCCAATGGGAAGTCGCTTTGACACCTTTTAACAATCCAGCAGCGCCTAAAATCAAACTACCTGTGCAGACGGATGTTGTCCAAGTGGTGGTTTTATGAATAGCTTTAACCCAGGCGAGTACTTTTGGATGAGATCGCAGAGTACTGGCGTTACCGGCACCCGGTATTAGCAGTACATCGGCGGAGGTCACTTCCTCAATCGCATAGTCAGCGGTAAGTAACAAGCCAGAATCTGTGCCAACGGAACCTGCCCGTTCTGCAACTCGAAACACATTCGCTCCTGGTAAACGGCAAAGAATCTCGTGAGGGCCTACAGCGTCCAATGCGGTCATACCTTCGTAGAATAAAAAAGCGATTTGCATAGCTGCACACCTCTAAATTATTGATGAAATTAAAGTTTTATCCACTATGAGCTTTATACAATCTATCAAACATGGTGTGAGTCTTAGATTTGAAATCTTAACTCATCCATCCCTTATCTGAAGGAATCTATTACTAATTTTTTGCTTAACTTGCATAATTGCGACCATTAGAACATAATAACAAATGGCTCGTGAAAATAAACTATAAAAGTATCGATTTTGGCAATTTTTTCAAATAATTCATTCAAGAATAAAAATAACATTATTATTGGCTGTGCTGGCGATATTGGTACAAAAATTGCCATGCAATTTGCAATGGCTGGCTCTCCTCCAAAAAAAGTGGCGACTCAATTGGCGATTTAGCCAGGGTTTTCGTCGGTGCTATGCCAATAGAAACGAGGCAATAATGTCAAAAGAACAAATAGAATTGCAACCATTGAATGTTAAATGGGGAGATGATGAAAAACGCCGTACAACTGATTCCACCCCTTTAAAAAAAGAACCCACGGGAGAAAAAAAGATCATTGATACGAGTCAGGGTCTTTTTAGGCAATCGAAACTCTCAAAAAGAATTAATAAAGCACAAATTTGTATTCAAGAGATGACCAATATATTGGAGAATAAAAGAATTTTACAAAAAGAGGAGAGCGATATAATGCTTTCTAAGACTGCAGAACTTCTTGATTATACAGACAAGATAGTAGATGCTTTTGAACTAACAAAAGTAACAGAACTCGAACTTAGAAAATTTTTTGAATTTTGTAATAGTCAATTGAATGAATTAGAATCCAAAAGAAAAAAAATATCAACGATACCTAGCCTCTCCGAATTGAGTAAAGAAGACGCAATAATTAAAGAGGAAGTACTTATTACAGTGCTTGAGGAATTTCAGCAAAAAATTAAAGATACAGCAAAAGAGAGCGAGGACTCAATAGATCTTCCCTCACTAAAAAGATCATCTACTTGGTAATTGCTAGGTCAATGAGGAGTCAAGTCAATTAACTCTGCACAGTTGACTGATGCTGACGCCATCATTTTTGGCACGCCTATTAGTGAACAGATGAGAAACTTTTTGGATCAAACAGGCGGTTTATGGGCAAGTAATAAATTAGTTAAGAAAATTGGCGGTGTTTTTACATCAACAGGCCTGTTCTGCAACCCGAACACATTCGCTCCTGGTAAACGGCAAAGAATCTCATGAGGGCCTACAGCGCCCAATGCGGTCATACCTTCGTAGAATAAAAAAGCGATTTGCATAGCCAAGAACCTCTAAGTTGTTGATGACATTGAAGTTTTATCCACTATGAGCTTTATATGAGAGTGTTCATCCTACTGTGTCAGCATAAAGTTATCTCAGCTCCAAATTTAGACGTCCGTCAAAATATATTTGTAGCTGGGAAACTATCAGTCCCCAATTATGCATCGGTTGATACCACTTTTCTAGGATTTTTTGGCAAGCACAATATATTAATTTTACTAGCGCATTTTCACTAGTAAAGGCCCCTTTGCTTTTTGTGTATTTACGAATTTGTCGGTGAAAACCTTCAACTATATTGGTTGTGTAAACAATCCGTCTCAGGTCCTCCGGGTATTTAAAATATTGTGATAAACGCTCCCAATTTGCTTGCCAGGACTTGATTACGGCAGGATATTTTTTACCCCATTTCTCTCCCAATTCCAACAAGTGGTGCTCTGCCAATTCTTTACTGGTGGCTTTATATACCAGCTTTAAATCCTCCATAAAAGATTTTTGATCACGACTGACCACATATTTGAGCGAATTACGAATTTGGTGAACTACACAAAGCTGGATTTCAGCCTTAGGAAACACCTGCGTGATAGCCTCAGGAAATCCTTTTAAACCATCAATGCTGGCTATTAAAACGTCTTCTACCCCTCTATTACGCAGGTCATTGAGTACACCCAACCAAAAATGGGCACCTTCTGCTTCCGAGAGGTACATCCCTAATATGTCTTTTCGGCCATCCTTATTGACACCCAGGATAGAATAAAAAGCTTTGCTAACTACCTTGCCATCTTCACGAACCTTGAAATGTATGGCATCCAGAAAAACAATCGGATACACGGATTCTAATGCGCGGTTACACCACTCTGTGATGACAGGTAGTAACTTATCTGTAATTAAGCTAATTTTTGGGCAGAAACCTCCAGGCCATACATATCGGCTAAATGCTCAGCTATTGCATCATAGCTCATGCCCAGGGCGTATAAGGATAGGACTTTGTTATCGAGGGATTCGTTTAAAACAGTTTGCCGTTTCTTGACAATTTCAGGCTCAAAACTACCATTACGGTCACGAGGGGCTTCCAGTTCAAATGTCCCAGTACCCGTTTTTATGGTCTTTTTTAGCTTGCCATTACGGCGGTTATTTTCTTCTTGGCTTTTACAGTTAGATAAGTGCGAATCCATCTCGCCCTCTAGGGCTGCTTCAAGGATTTCTTTGATCAGCGGGGTTAGGATGCCATCCTTACCAGTCAAGGCTTGGCCTGACTTGAGTTTGGCAATGGCTTCTTGTTGAAATTGACTAAAATCAAAGTTTGCTAAATCAATTTTATTATTTGTTGTCATGTCTGCTCTCCGTTGTTATAAAATTATAACAGTTTAAGAAAGCTGACACAGTTATTTAAACACTACCTTATAATAAAAAATAGTTTTCGCAACTGCCCCTACATTAGATTGAATACCGCCTAGAACGTTTCAGAGTTTTCTCTTCCTTATCTTCGCCCTGAGTTTTCGCTTCTGTATCTGCGACTCGGTTAGCTGGTTTTATATCACACCAAATAAAGAATCTTTGTATAGGGAAGCCATTACTTGGATGATGAAAATCAAGTGCTATCGCCCTTGTCTTTCCTTGACGACCCTCTTGCTGAGCATCTACTCCACGCGCACCATTCTTGAGATAAAATTGTTCTAGCGAAGGTTTTATGATATCAAGAGACGTAACGCCAAATCCAAGCTTCCTGGCTTCTTTCCGCACTGTTTGGATCAGTAGATTCCCTAATCCCAAGCCTCTAAATGATTTTTCAATAATCACATTTCTTAAATGGGCTGGTTTCAGGCCCTTCTTACTGAAAAGTTTTCCGTCATCTACAATAGGTTGTAATTGAAATAATCCTATCCATTGTTCTTTTTGTTCTTTAACTAGTGGATTTAAAGCCATTACAAAAAATGTACTACCTGTGTTAATAAAATTTTCCACTATGTTTTTGTAAAAATCTTTTCCTGTTTTTACTTCTGCTGGAGTCAACCTACCGAACTCTCGTTTAATAGAATCAGCACAATACCGTATCATTTCTTCTCTTTGAGTTTCGCTCTCTGGATGTCCTTTAAAAATTCGGTAAAAAATGACTCGTTCTTTTAAAGACTGCAGTTTTTCTGTACTCATACTGCTATGTTCCTTTTGATGTTGATAATGGACTTGAGCTCATTATCTAGTAAACTCAAATGCTTGGCAAGAGCAGAGCTCGGCCCATGCCGCTTGGAGAAATTCGTTATAGGCCGGTTCCAAACTCATAAGTACAGGTGATCTAGCCCCATTACATCGGGCGCAAATCTAAGCATGAGACTCGCCATTTACAAATTAGGCAATGACTTGAGCCAGCTCTTGCCAATCCGTCGTGAAGCGATCTGACTTCAATCCAGAGCGCATGGTCCAACTGAGATTTACACCTTCTGCCGCTAGAAATAAAGTCTTTGAACCTTGTTCCGCATTCAGCTTATCCATCAGAGACATCAGTTGGTTTCTTTTCGTATTTTCTCGGAGAGTGCTTTCGGTATGCTCCATAAAACAATCCCGTTGCTGCATCGTAGCGGGAATAATATTCAATAGCATAATGCCGGCTTTTTTGTAGGCATAATTAGGACGATAAATCGCTTGTAATGCTTTTTTAGCGGCATGGATCCAGAGAGACGTATCGGCCGTAGGGCTGACTAGGGTTTGGATTTTGCTGTTTTGGTAATGAGGATTTTGAGTTTGAAAGGGATTGGTGGTGATGAACACTTGAATCCCCTGCGCCACGGAATCTTGTTCCCGCAACCGAGTGCAGGCGCGAGCAGTGTACTGGCTTATCGCAGCAGCTAGGTCATTCCATTCAGTGACATATCGACCAAAGCTGCGTGAAGCAATGATATTCTTGCGAGGTTTAGTCATCTCCAGGCTGAGGCAAGCAATACCTTTCAACTCCAATGCCGTGCGTTCAACCATCACACCAAAATGTTTGCGTAGCATTTTAGTCGGGTAATCGCGTAAGTGTAAGGCGGTGGTGATTCCCAAGGGTTTCAGGCGCTCAGCCAATCGGTTGCCGATTCCCCAGATATCCTTTGTCGCACAATTTCGAAGGATAATAGCTTGTTGCTGCGGGTCACGCAGGTCAAATACACCTTGCGTGGCAGCTTGGTTTTTGGCAACTCGATTGGCGATCTTAGCCAAGGTTTTCGTCGGTGCTATGCCAATGGAAACGGGAATGCCAACCCAGGTATGGATTTTTTGGCGTAAGTCACGGGCGCAGTGCTCCAGCTCCCACGGTTCGTCTTGAAATTGCAGAAACGCTTCATCGATGGAATACACTTCTACATTTTTACAAAATGAATGCAAGGTGCTCATCACGCGTTGCGAAATATCACCATATAACGTGTAATTGGAAGAAAAAACAGCCACGCCCTGGCGACGAATTTGTTCACGATATTGGTAAAAAGGCGCCCCCATGGGGATACCCAACGCTTTGGCTTCATTTGAACGGGCGATGATGCAACCATCGTTATTAGATAATACAACGACTGGTTTATGGCGAAGCGACGGATTAAACAAACGCTCGCACGAGGCGTAGAAATTATTGCAATCTACCAGGAAATAAGAGGATGACATGAGTGTATCCGTTGAGGTGTTTAGACGTAACAGTTCAGCCCCAGGATGGAAACGCTCGTATTTTGCCGATTTTGGCGGGAAAATTTTTCTCAAAATGCTCACATACTTATGTATGCTGCGCTTTTTCGAAAAATTTTCTCACCAAACTCGACTAAAATACGAGCGTTTGTGCCAAAGATAGGGGGTGCCTGAGCTCACGTTTAGACGGGGTGGATGACATTCGTGACAACCCCCCAGATATAAATATCCTGTTCGGGCTTGACTTCAATGGCTGGGAAGTCATTGTTTTCAGGCACCAGCCAAACTTTACCGTCCTTGGTTTTTTTTAATCGCTTGACGGTTAATTGACCGTCCACGGCAGCTACCACAATCTTTCCGTGCACAGGCGGCAAGCTGCGGTCTACAATGAGGATGTCGCGGTCATGGATACCAGCATGGACCATGGAGTGACCGCTGACACGGACAAAGAAAGTAGCAACGGGGTGCTTGATGAGCAGCTCATTTAAATCGAGCGTACTTTCAAGGTAGTCGTCTGCTGGAGAGGGAAAGCCAGCTGGGACATGAGGCAAATAAAACGGTAACGGCTGATGGTGCTGAGGGGCAAGAGGGGCGATGGAATCTATCATGAGCTTATCTACCAAGTCTTTATATACACGGGGTTTTCTAAATTTAGGGGGTCGAGTATACCGGTTTTAATTGGATTGATCCACTGCCTCAGTTTGTTTTGAATTCATGAAACTGTCTAGAGATTGGGTTATAATCCCCTGGTCTTGTTGACGGCTTTGGGTTTATCGTGGTGGGCATTTCATATTTTTGGTATGCATTGGGTTTGGGTGCAAATGGTTTAAACCGGTGCCTTGATTTTTACCATCAGTTCTATGTTTAAGGAAGCACTCATGAAAAAATGGACTATCATCGCTTCTCTAATTCTACTTTTTATTTCACCTCTTCGAATGTCAGCGAATGAGCCAACAAAAAAACCTCCTTCCCCTTGTACTATTTATTTTTCAGCCGACCTTTTTTCTATGCGACAAAAAGTCTTCAATGCCGAATTAGTTTCTATCCTAGAAAATAAATATCATTATAAAGTTTATCTTCCGCAAAGAGATGGTTTTGAGTTTACCATTTTACAAAATATCTTGTCCAAAAAATTAGAAAAAGATGAAGTGGATAAAGCCCAAGCGATCATTATTTATCTACTGGATATGGGTTATTTCTTGTTGAAAAGTAATGTAGTGGTGGCATTGCTGGATGAACAACTAGACCCCGGTGTCATTGTTGAAATTTCCTATGCTAATTTGATCAATAAATATGTGATTGGCATTAGAACCGACGTGCGATCCCCCTACGGCATCAACCCGATCACCGGCACGCATTTTTTTACGGTGATGCAGTTAAATGACTTTGTTTACATGAGAAGAACCATCAATTCGAAACAAAGCGTTGATATAGCCTTTGACGATCTTGCGCGAATCGTACATCAAAAAATCGCCTCTTACACTTATAATGGTCGAAATATTTGTGACCAACCGCCTATCAACTCTCTAGAAAATAAGTCTGAAATTGCCAGAATTGCCAGAGGAGCGAAACTATTATTTGATAATATGACCCCGGTGGACATGCATACTGAAGCGGGATTAAATCTCATTGTGAGTCGATATGTGAAAAATAGGAATGAACTTGAAAAACTTTACCCTACCACCACCAATGAATCGTCGATCGGTCGGTAGCACCACAGTAGCACCGAGCAGATATTGTTAGTTTTGCATGGTCATGTCGTCTTTTGTTTCCGCGGATCATCATTACTGTCGATATATTCAAGACCAAGTGGCCCGATTGCAGTGACCTGTGTGATGTATTCGCCAGATTTTGCCCAATGGAAATGAGGTGTATCACCAGGCAGTATAATTATGCTTCCTGGTGGATAGGGCTGCAACTTATCGCTATCAAACTTTTCACCGAGACCAATGTAGAAAATTCCCGACATGACCGTATAGATCCTATCCTCTGGATGTTTATGTGGCATTAATTTTGCATCACTGGGAGCCTTCACCCTGATCATGTAAGGACCAGGACTAGATGGATTGCCAACGAGCACAGCAAGAAGCACTCCCTGTGGAAAAGCTGGAAAAGGTTGCCAATTAATATCTTCATTCAAGATTGTTTTAAATGTGGCCTGGCCTGGTTGATGTGGTTGAGTCATATAATCCCTCATTTAAAATTTCACTTCTTATTTTTAAGTGCCTGAAGAAGCAGTTTCAAAAGCGCTTCATCAGAGAACGGATTCTGACCGGAAATCAGCTCGCGATCTTGAAGTACATAGCTCTGCCATGGAGCTACTACACTTACGTCACCACCCGCCACCTGCAAAGCATAGTCTGGGTAGAAGAGGACCTTGCCCCCAATTTCCACAGGCTCTCGTTGCTGTTCTTCTGCTGTCGAAAAAATAGTCATCTTATACCCGGCGTATATCCAATCCTTCGCCTTAGCCCGAACTGCATCGGCAGCATCACCTGCCTTCAATGCGTCGACAACTTCAACGGCATTCGGAAAAGCCGCCAGAAGAGAAATAGGACCATGGCAGAGCACTGCCGTGGGCTTAGATGTTTCATGAAAGTGTCTCATCACGATACCCACGTTGGGATCATCGAGAAGATCGATCATTGGGCCATGGCCGCCGGGAACGAAAACTGCATCGTATTGGTCTAAACCCGAGGTAATGACATCTGAAATACGATCTGGATTTTTGAGCCCATTTAAACTGTCGTGGAAACGCAGATAGTCTTGAAGCCTATTCTCGTCCCCACCGAAGAACTGGGCAGTGGCCGAGTTGAGATCCAACTGAGGTGTGTTGCCTTTGGGATTAGCGAAGGTGATTTCGTAACCATCCGCCATCAACGCGCGAACTGGAACAGTCAGTTCGTTGAGATAATAGCCAGCACCTGCGTATATTTTGCCATCTTTCAAGGGCAAACCATGTCCGCTTGATACTAACACTAGGATTTTACCTTTTTGTTGCGATTGAGCTTTCATTTTATCTCCTTATAAAAAGTGAATTGCTGCTCCGAAGTAATGCTGCCTTTAGATTATAGTATACATAATGTTCTTTTTTTTGCTAAGCTGTCCGTATCACATTGCCTATCCTAAGTGACAAGAATGGATGAAAAAAGATCAGCCGCAACTTTTAGTCATTTGGGGAAAATAGGATCCTTCCGAATACAAGAAAAAATACGACTGGGATTTAAAAATAAGGTATATGATTTACTGATTGAGAAAAGTAAAAAATTTACAATTGAATAGAAGGAAATTTTAAAAGACAGCTGCCAAAGCTTAGATCTTTCATGAAAAGATAGGATAATTCTAAAATATCTAAATTTTCACCAAAAATACTAGGAGAGATTTTATGCCAAAATTGTATAAGGAAATTACGAAGGATCTTTCAGGTTCATTAGCAAAACTTCGCAAAGAAATTCCAAACGTTATGGATGGATTTGGTGCCTTAGCTCAGGCTGCAACCAAAGATGGGTCATTAGATAAAAAAACAAAGGAACTTATTGCACTTGCCATAGGGATTGCCTCGCATTGCGATGGTTGCATCGGTTTTCATGTGCAAACACTGGTAAAACTGGGTGTGACAAGAGAAGAATTTCTCGAGATGCTAGGAATGACTGTTTATATGGGAGGCGGTCCTTCATTAATGTTTGCGGCCGATGCATTAAAAGCATTTGAAGAGTTTAGCGTTGAGTAAAGAGCCAAAAGGAGGGTAATTATGAAAGCACTGATTTATCAAGGGCCAGGAAAAAAGGCTTTGGAAGATCGTCCATCGCCATCCATTAAAGAGCCGACAGATGCCATTGTAAAGGTCAAAAAGACCACTATTTGCGGCACTGATCTCCATATTCTCAAAGGTGATGTTGCCACCTGCGCTCCCGGTCGTATTTTGGCCATGAAGGCGTAGGAATAGTGGATAAGGTCGGTTCCAATGTCACCGCATTTCAGCCTGGAGACCACGTTCTCATTTCTTGTATTACGGCTTGCGCCAAGTGTGAATACTGCCGTAAAGGAATGTACTCCCATTGCCTGTCAGGCGGATGGATTCTGGGAAATCAAATTGATGGAACTCAAGCTCAATATGTCCGCATACCTCATGCTGATACAAGCCTTTATAAAATCCTGGAAGGTATGGAGGAGGATGCATTAGTCATGTTGAGTGATATTTTGCCCACCGGTTTTGAGTGTGGAGTATTAAATGGCAAAGTGCAACCAGGCAATACGGTGGCTATTGTAGGGGCTGGACCCATTGGTTTGTCTGCATTGTTGACTGCTCAGTTTTATTCACCGTCAGAGATTATCATGATCGACTTGGATGATAATCGTCTGGAGGTTGCGAAACGTTTGGGAGCAACTGCAGCGATAAATAGCAGTAGCGATAAAGCAGCTGAAAAAGTTATGCAGTTAACTGGCGGACGTGGTGTGGATACAGCAATAGAAGCCGTGGGTATACCTGCGACTTTTATCTTTTGTGAAGATATTGTAGCGCCCGGTGGAACCATTGCCAATATTGGCGTACATGGGTCTAAGGTAGATTTACATTTGGAGCGGTTGTGGTCTCAGAATATTTCTATCACCACCAGGCTGGTTGACACGGTTACCACGCCTATGCTACTAAAGACTGTGCACTCAGGAAAAATTGACCCTAAGCAGTTAATCACCCATTTTTTCAAATTTGATAATATTTTGGAAGCTTATGAAACTTTTGAGCATGCTGAAAATACTCATGCTTTGAAAGTCATAATTAATCTAACGGATATTTAGATATGAAAAAAATCGGATTTTCAAAAAATCAATAATGACCAAATAAGCCAAAATAATAAATATAAGCCCAATAATTAAAATTGGATTGATTGCAGTCATCAAAATACCCTTCGTCGCTAATATGCTGACAATAAGTATATCTAAAACTGAGCTTACCAAGAGCCATTTTCCAGGCATTGAATTCCAATCGACATGGTGACGAAATCATTGGCAAATAGTAGTAATACAATCAGTAACGGTGTAATAATGAAACTGCCGGTGAGAATAACACCTAAACTCAAGAAAACAGGGATCTCAAAACTTTTGATAACCTTATTGGTAATATAAGTTAACATTCTTTGGTAAATACGCTATGCTGTAGTCAGCAAATTCACTCCCTTGATCAAATGTAATTGTTTTACACATCTTTTTCGGTAGACTCTCAAATTTCTCTTTTATCTTATCCATGACACCTCGTGAGTATTTGCGGTCACTCTTTATCAGAGATCCCATTCTGGATTTTCGTTCTACTAAAGTCGTTACTGCTTTTTCCCTCGTCCCACTAAAGGCAATAGTATCACCTCCCCAATGTCTAAAACGTCGCATAAAATACGATAAATGTAACAATTCCATGTGGGGCAAGATCACTCCAAAATGCTATGGGCTAACCGTGCATATCCCAAAGGCGCAAAACACATGTTGGCCCGTTGTAGGCTGGGTAACTAGATTTTTAAATGTGATACTGCCGGGGGTATCAAAATTCACTGTACCATCGAATAACCGAGGGTTGGAGACATAAATGGTGGATCCACCATTGGCTGTGAGCCCCACTGTGTTAGCAGCTATGATAGAGTTAGCCACTGTTATTGCATTATCTGTGCCATATGCACCAATGCCATTGTCATTGTTTGTCATCGTTGATCGGGAAACGTTTGTGGTCGTAGGCCCTGCGGAGTTATACACCGCGATGCCACCATCAGCATACGGACTGGGAAGACCAGGTGCAGTCAATAAATTTCCTGAAAAATTTGAGTCACTGACATCAATTTTCATGGATGTGCCTCCATTGTATGCCGCAAGACCTCCAAAACTATATACATGTGTACTGCCCGCTGTTTCGGTTACTGTCATCAAATTCCTTGAGAATGTCGAAGCAATAACATTGATATTCATGACAGCCCCATTATTGTATGCTGCGAGGCCTCCAGCAGCATAAAAATTAGAACCGCCTGTTTCATTTATTGCCACCGAATTTCCTGAAAATATTGAATTTATAACATTGATATTCATGACAGATGTAGGGTTAATATTGGTTGCTGCAAGACCTCCAACGGAATTGAAAACTGTTAAGGAATCATTTGCAGCCATTGAATTATTAGAAAATATTGAATTACTGACACTGACATTCATAGTTGCAGTGTTAAATAACGCGAGGCCTCCAGCTGCACCTATGTCGCTCCCTTCGTCTGCCATCACCACGTTTCCAGAAAGAGATGAATTGCTGACGTTAAGATTCACGACAGGTGCGCTAAAGAAATTAGTTATTGCGATGCCTCCGACAGAGTCCACAATAGCCCCATTGGTTAGATTTTGTGAATTTCCTGATATCACTGATGCAACCACATTAATGTTCATTTCATTGCCAAAATTGGTTGCGGCAAGACCGCCAACGGCAAAAGAATCGGTAGTAACTTGATAATTATTATCGAATATCTCTGAACCAACGACACTGAGATTGAACGGAGCAGTACTGCCATTAAATGCGGCTATGCCACCTTCAGTATTTACACCCAGCAACTCAGCACCACCTCCGTTATTACTGATGGTCGAGTTATTGACGTCTACCGACAGAGGGCTTGGCGAGGCAGAGCTCGACAGATCAATACCATCCCCAAAATGTTCAATATCCATATCGTTGATACTTACGGTTTGAGGGCTAGGATTACTGGCAATATCGTGACTCACAAAAATGCCAGCATGTCCGGGTGTTGTAATTGCAGGTCCGTTTAACTGCAAGCTAGTTAGAGAGTCATATAGATCTGTCCCTGGAATTTCAAAACCACCATTCGCAAAATTAATCAGCGGGCGTGCACTGCCCATAGCAGGTTGATGAAAATAGTCTTGGCGGCCGTAGACTTGATCGTTATTAAGTACGATATAGTTTGGCTCCAAAGGGCTATAATACGCATTATAGTTGCCAGAGTTAATGTAAAAAGTAGTATTATGTTGTGCATTGCCATCATCAACGTTACTTTGGCTTAAACCTTGGTAGGGATCTTCATAAGTCCCATTCCCAATTGGGGTAGTAGTGCTATCGCCTGGTATAAAGAAAGAAATATTCGACGCCACTAGTGCTGTTTGTCCAGTGTTTTTGGAGCCAGACACGATCGGTTCTCCGGTATGCGATCCACCTTCTATTGCCACTAAATTACGCTGGATTGGATCTACCAAGCGTTCTGTTAAATTACCTGTAAAATGATAGCCGGTATGACGCCCGCCAAACCATACTGTTAATCCTGCCTTAAATGTGTTATTGTATTTGTTGTCATAAGCGTCACTCACAACGATGCTAGCATAATCATTCATAGGCACTTGAAAGCTGACTTCGCCGCCACCAAAGTTACTGGTATTTTTGGGCGCAAAATAATAGCCACCTAGATAAACCTTGCTATTACGAAAAGGTAAGCGGATCCCAACTTGTGCATCACCCCCATAACCAGTGGATTCAAATGTATTTACTAGTGCATCGTATTGACTGTGCCCTGAAAAAGTCACTTGACTGAAATCGTTTGTTTGACTGGCAAACTTGGTGCCCGTGTTTATATTTTCGCTGCTAACAGGAATGTATAAGTTAGCACTAAAATCTAAAGTCTTGCCCAACCGTTCCATACCAGGGCTGACAAACCAAAATGCATGGCCATTGTTGGAACGGTTATAATCACCAAATACATATGCGCCCAAAATACTAGTATTGTCGATTAACCACCGATGGCCTACACCTAAACTTCCCGTGTAGGTGTCATCATTGTGATAATAAATTTGTGGGTCGAGGAAAGTGAAACTGTTTGGCTGCCCAAACAATGGCGCCAATAGGTCACCCAAGCCCGTGAAGCCATCACCACCTAGACCGTATAAAGAAACACCTGGGAGGGGCATGGGGGTAGTTGTAAGCGGGATATTCTCTACATTGCCAGCCAAAGCATTGTTCAACATGAAACAACCAGCAATGGTTAAAATAGCATGGATAGCACTGCGTGAAAGGGATGCTTTATGATACATAGGTTGCTCCTGCTATTAAATTTATAATCCTGATCTTTGATACCCTAAAGGAAACTATCATGCCCGTCAATAAATTATTACATAAAAACATTTAAGCAAGCATCTCTATTAATAGATAAGGAGGTTATCCTAAATTCCGTTGAAATTTGAAGAGTGGTCCCGATGAAAGGAGGGGTCAAGTCTGAAGGAGGGGTCAAGTCTGTATTTATGCCTCATTAAAACAAATAGCTGGTTATTTAAAAACACGGTATTGAAACATTTCGAACATAATGAAAACATAAGCCATTATGTCACGCCCACTGAGAATTCAATATGAAGGAGCCTGGTACCACGTTATGAACCGTGGCTTAAGCCGACAGACTATTTTTCATACAAATGAGCACCGTGAGTTGTTTTTAAACCTTTTGGCTGACATCCACCAGCGTTTTGGAGTTCAAATCCATGCTTATTGCTTGATGGACAACCATTATCATTTATTATTATACACCCCCAAGAGTAATCTAAGCAGGGCCATGAGACATCTAGATGGGGTATACACCCAGCGGTTTAATAAGTCCCAAAAAAGAGATGGGCCCTTGTTCAGAGGACGATATAAATCTATTTTGATCGATGCAGACAATTATTTGCTACAAGTTAGTCGCTATATTCACTTAAATCCAGTTGAGGCTAATATTGTTGAACTTCCTCAGGAGTATCATTGGAGCAGCTGCCGATTTTTTCTTGATTCAACCGGAGCACCATCATGGCTTTATCTTGAGCATACCTTGGCACAGTTATAATCCTATAGCAGTTTATAAACAGTTCGTCGAAAGCGAGATTTGCCCAGAGCCAATAAATATATGCAATAAAGATTCTCCAAGCATCTTGGGTGATACCAGTTTTATTGAAAAAATTAAAAATAAAAAAGAAGCAAATATTAATGTGAGCCGAGAAATACCTGCTGCACAAATTCTTAAACCCGATGTTGAGTGATCTTAATTCATCTTCTGTCCAGATATGAGGGGGAACTTTAACGCCGTTTTCTTTCAAGATATTAGGAATCAAGTTACCGTTTGGGCGCAACACTACAGAAGAAACAATGACCCCTGGATATTCGCGCAACCTTTTTTGAAAAGCAGGCGTGGTCAGATCCGGCGTTGGTGGGTTGCTTTTATGGGCTAAATATCCCGTAGCTGCTGCATTAGAGCCATGACACATGGCGCATCGGGTATTATAAAGTTGTTCGCCTATACTATTATCAGCATACCAGTTGAAATAGACATTAATGACAGAATAAAGATTTGAATAATTTTCTTCATCCTTGTTTCCTTGCAAAGTCAATGATTAAAATTGTTTCATCCGACACGAAAAATATCAGATACATCCTGTGCAACTTCGATTGTACACTGAATTTCCATGCGTTGATTATTACGAAAAACTGGTGTTCTTAAACCGCGTGTTTGCTTGGATGTCCAAAGCTGAGTTTGATCACCGATAACACGTAGCGCCTGACCTTCGTATAAACCTATCACGGCAATATTCGGATTAAATACACAAAATTCTCTTAAACGTATATCGCGTGTTTCACCCTGATGTTTAGGATCGTGCATAGTATCATCCATATAGTGACAATTGATCTGTGCGCCAACTAAACCTAAACTGCTAAGATCAATGATATTATGAGCTGGACCTGGCATGTCATTGTTGGTTTTAATGGTGGGACAGGTAACCAACGTGCCAGCACTGCTACCCAAATAAGCTAATCCTGTTTCGACATTTCTACGGATAATGTCTAGAGAGCCGGTGGTCTGTAATTTATGTAGTAGCGTAGGAGTGTGACCGCCGCCTATAAAAATACCGCCTGCCTCTCGCAATACTTCTTCTGTTACCTTATCTGCAGGCGCACACATTGTAGCGATATCCATTTTTTTCAACCTTTGCTCTACGGTAGTAAAATATTCCTGCTCAGATATTCCGCCAGGCCGCGCATATGGCACAAACACAATTGGTTTATTCTGTTGGGTTGCAGGTGCAAAAAATTCTTTAATCCATGCTTCTGCCCAATCCAGAAAACCTGGTGCTTGATTATCTGGCAGATTGCCAGCTGCTTTGCTACCAGAGAGTAACAACATGTTTTTTTGTTTCGCAATCATCGTTTATTGTGGCCTCTTAATTAAATTTTGGAGCTGCTGAATAAAATCCCATTCAACAAACCAGCCGATTTTTCTCTCAACTTTAATGAAGTGTTCACATTGTAGATCAAGATTATTATATGCTTTAAAATTCTGAGATTTCTGCAGTGGCGCTCATTTCTATTAATGCATCGTAATGCAGTGCACCACCACAGGGAATGACAATACGTGCCGGTTTATGTGTACCCATATTATTTTTATAAATATCATCAATCTCTTTCCAAAGATTGATATCTGTAATAAATATTTGCACGCTGACAAGGCGATGAAGATCAGAACCAGAAGTTTTTAAAATAGCTCGAAGATTATGAAAAATTTGTTCTGTTTGAGCCTTGATCCCTTCCGGTATTGATTTTCCCTGATCAGGGATCAAAGGTAAGATCCCTGAAACAAATACTAATCCATTAGAAACTACTGCTTGCGAATAATGCCCTCCAGGAAGAGGAGCATCGCTTGTTTCAATTAATTTCATATTAAACTCCGTACGCAATCGCAAAATTTATTCATGTCGACATTTCCACCACTGAGAATCACACCAACTCGTGCACCTTTCACGTCTACGGTTTTGTTGAAAATAGCGGCAGCACCAAGGCATCCCGTGGGTTCAACTATGATCTTCATACGCTCCGCAAAAAAATGCATTTGTTCACGTAACTGATTATCACTGACTGTGACTATATCTTTAACATGTTGCATCAAAATCGGTAAGACGAGTTTACCGATAAATTGGGTTTGTGCGCCATCCGCGATGGTATTAGGCACTGCAATCTTGACAATCTTTTTACTTCTTAGCGATTGCTGAGCATCATTTCCAGCTTCTGGTTCTACACCGATGACAACACAACGAGGTGATAAATGCGCTGCAGAAATAGCTGAACCTGAAATGAGTCCACCGCCACCTAAAGGAACGAACAGATAATCCAATTCTCCCACTTCTTCAAATAGCTCTTTAGCCACAGTACCTTGGCCAGCAATAATATCGGGATGATCATAGGGTGGAATCAATGTTAATCGATGTTGATTCACTAAATTGGCTGCAATTTCTTCTCGATCGGTGTTATTTCTGTCATAGAGAACTATGTTTGCTCCATAACCGCGTGTTGCTTCCAGCTTTACCGAAGGAGCATCCATTGGCATCACAATGGTTGCAGGCACATTGAGGAGGCGAGCCGATAATGCAATCGCTTGGGCATGATTGCCCGAGGAAAAAGCGACCACGCCTTGTTGCTTCTGTGTATCGCTTAACTGGCTAACCGCATTGTAAGCTCCACGAAATTTAAACGCGCCGATTCGCTGAAAATTTTCACATTTGAAAAATACCTGCGCCCCTGTTTTTTCATTTGCTTGAGATGAAGTGAAAACGGGAGTGCGGTGGGCAATACCTTTTAACCTTAAAGCCGCCTGCTCAATATCGTTATAAGTAACAGCTAGATTAGTTTCTTTCATGGATAACCTCGGAGTTTTTAATCTAAACGACGACCAATACTACCACCCCCATCAACATAAAGCGTTTGCCCGGTAATAAAACTGGCCTTATCTGATAATAAAAATTCTATCGCAGCAGCGATTTCATCCGGCTGCCCCAGTCGATCCATAGGAATAGTAGATAGGACTTTATGTTCAGCTTCACTCCCCACAGGGTGAGTTTGGCGGAACAATTCAGTTTCAGTTGGACCGGGAGCGACAGCATTGACTGTAATGCCAGTTTTTGCCAATTCCAATGCCCAGGTGCGAGTTAAATTCCCTAAGGCAGCTTTTGCTGCGCCATAACTACTTCGGTTTATTGCGCCTAGCACCGCGCGACTGGTGATGTTGACGATCCTGCCCCAATGATTTTTGAGCATGCTTGGTGTAAAGATTTGCATAGCTTGTAATGCAGGGCGACAATTCAAATCCCACACCGCTTGAAAATCAGTCAACTGAATTTCAGTCAATGGTTGCGGTATTGCTATCCCTGCATTATTGACTATGCCACTGATGGTATAGTTTTGATGAATGTGCTGAAAACCTTCTTGTGTTGCAGTAGGGTCGCTTAAGTCGATCGAATAAAATATATCGGGAAACTCTGGTTGCGTGTTTCGCCTGGCAATACCAATGACTTTTTGCCCACCGACGATTAAACGTTGACTGATTGCCAACCCTATGCCTTTGGTTGCTCCCGTCACTAAAAAAAATTTACTCATTTAACTCCCCTCAATGATTTTCATTCTGAGCAAAATGATCAGTTGTTCTAATTAATTCTGCCGTTATGCTCGGTTCAGTTGCTGTATGGCCTGCATCTGGGATGATATGAAGCTTGGCTTTCGGCCATGCTTGATGTAAGTCCCAGGCATTGCTTACAGGACAACACATATCATAGCGCCCATGGATAATAGCACCTGGAATATGGCAGATCTTATGCATATTATTGAGCAATTGGTTAGGATCTAAAAATAATTGATTCATAAAATAATGATTTTCGATACAGGCAAAAGCTAATGCAAATTCTGGATCTCTAAAACCTTCAATTAATTTTTCATTGGGGTACAGCGAACTGATGCTAGCCTCCCACACACTCCATGCCTGTGCAGCCTTATAACGTAATGCCTTATTTTGACTGTTAAGGCGTTTTTGATAGGCCAATTGAATATTGTCGCGCTCATTTTCAGGGATAATGCCAATAAAATTTTCCCAGGCCTCTGGAAAAATTTCACTTGAGCCATGTTGATACATAAATGTTAATTCTTTAGGGCGGCCTAAAAATATTCCTCTTAAAACAAGCTCAGTAATCTTTGCTGGATATTTTTGTGCATAGGCTAAAGCCAAAGTGCTACCCCATGAACCGCCAAATAACATCCAACGTTCTATTTTTAGTATCGTTCGTATTTTTTCAAAATCTGCAATTAGTTTCCATGTAGTATTTTCGCGGGTTTCTGCATGAGGCGTGCTTTTTCCACAACCCCGCTGATCAACCAAAATGATGCGATATCGTTCTGGATTAAAATAACTGCGATGTATGAGACGAATACCACTTCCAGGGCCGCCATGGATGAATAACACTGGTTTTCCTTTTGGATTACCACATTCTTCATAGTAAATGCTATGTAACGCCGAGACATTCAGAAATTCGGAATGATAAGGTTCAATAGCAGGATACAAGCAGGTTTGCGTCATCATTACCTCAAAGCTAGATGAAATGATTTTAATACGTTATAAACGGAAGCCCGAGAGATACCCATTACCTCGGCTACAAAAGGAACCCCACCACGTAACTCTAGTAGCCCTGATTCGCTCAATATCCGAATTAACTGACGACGTTGCTTGAATGATAATGCTCTGGGTTCTGTGTTTTGTTGTGTCGCAAATGTTTCAATCATTTCGCGCAGATGAGCAGTCGATCGCGCACGTAAATTTTCTCGAATAGGCAGCACAGGTTGTTCAGAAGAAGTCAATTGGGTCAAAACTCTCTGCGTAGCAGAAAATAATGAGGTATCCAAATTTAAACAAATTGCTGCAATGAATTTTCCCTGGCTGTTTTTTAAGCCAATCGAAGTACTTTTAACAGAACGACCGTCTGGGAATTTATTTGGGTAATTTTGAATTACCTCTGGAAATTCTGGGTCATTAATACGTGCCAACCCCAGCTCTGTGGTTGGCTCTCCTATATTGCGGCCAGATAATGGGCAGGCAATAGCAATAATTGAATGTTCGGGTTGAGTTAAGTCATGAAGCACTACCTCACAGCAAGGGGCAAACATTTTGCCAAGTGCTTCGACAATTTTTTTTGCCTCACGTAATAGCAGGGTGTTTTCCGAGAGGCATTCGGCTTTTATTTTTTGCGTGTTAAACTTTTTTCGACTTGGCATAGGGACTTTCTTAGCCTAATTATACATATTGTATAACATTATACACAATGTAAATAATTTTTACAATAGCCAAGAAAACACTGATTAGTTTAGATCAAAATTGAGCTGGGCTGTGCGCTGAGCTCTTATCAACCATTTGATTTAATTATGATTTTTATTGGAAAGGGAAAATTATAAGAAGGATCAAGTCGACCCTAGTTGACTTATAAGGAGGGGTCAAAGGAGGGGTCAAGTCTGTATTTATGCCTCATTAAAACAAATAGCTGGTTATTTAAAAACACGGTATTGAAACATTTCGAACATAATGAAAACATAAGCCATTATGTCACGCCCACTGAGAATTCAATATGAAGGAGCCTGGTACCACGTTATGAATCGTGGGTTAAGCCGACAGACTATTTTTCATACAATTGAGCACCGTGAGTTGTTTTTAAACCTTTTGGCTGACATCCACCAGCGTTTTGCCCTCTACCCCTTGATTAGCAAGCGGTTGGGAGACATACCAAACCAGGAAGAAAACGATGAAGGTAGAAAATAAAATTGAGTTACGTAATGGCTTTGAGCATGCTGCGCCAATGAAGACGCCATCTAAGAGAAAGCCAGGCACAAAGATTAAGGGTAATATTACCACCCAATGTAAGCTAATTAGCGAGTAAGTCGATAAATTAAAATTGCAGCTCTTTTGATTGCTATGGGTAATGAAGAGACGTCCAAGGTTTCATTTGTAGAATGAGCCCCTGTTCCTACAGGTCCTAGACCTGCCAAATTCGCCGACACTATGCCAGCAATATACGAAATATCAGCTGCCCCTCTCAAGCCTGGATCAGTGGGTTTAACCGCGGAATAACCCAAGTCAGTGCTTACCTTGCTATATTTTTCGAGTAATTGTAGATTCTTCAGAGAGGGAGGCATAGCAGGGATGCCTTCTTGAAAAGCAACCGTTGCTGTCGTCCCTGATAAATTTTGTTTTGTAATGGCTGTGATCTTGTCTTGCGCAGATTTTTTTTGATCTGATGTCAAAAATCTTAGATCCCCTTTTGCTATTGCAGTTTTTGCCACAATAGTATCTTTACCAGAAGCCATTCCCTCTGATTTAGACTTATTGAGGGCTGCAGATTCTCCCCCCAGCATTAATCCTGGACTGAACGTTAAATTGTTTTCTCCTGCCATATCGACGCGCATTGAATTTAGAATTCGTGATAACTCAAAAATAGCGCCATAGCCTACATCAGGCTGGAATATATTAGAAGAATGTGATCCATTGCCTTGAACGGAAATTGTCCAATGACTGATTCCGCGGCGGGCAACAGTCGCAGTATTGATGTCTAAGCCCCATTCAAAATCTAAAGCGATGTCACTTTGTTGTGCGGCTTCGATTAACGGTTTTCTGGAAATAGCGGCCGGCTTACCGGAATCCTCCTCATCCCCCGTTAAGACTACTGTAATTGTCGCATCATCAAGTAAGTGTGTCGCCTGCAAAGCACTTAATGCATAAAGAATCACAATATCGCCGCCTTTATCATCAATCACACCGGGCCCAGTAGCTTTATCTCCATGTCGTATAAAAGATTGAAACGGACTGTCAGCAGCGAATACAGTATCCAAATGACCAATCAATAATAGTCGTTTGCCTTTGGAACCCTTTTTCTCTGCGATCAGTGTTCCCGCTCGGTGCATGTCTGAAGGCTCTTCAACCCAGTGCGTGTTAAATCGCAATTGTTCAAACTGAGAGCGTAAAATTTCACCTATTTGACGAACCCCATTTACATTTTCTGTGCCACTGTTGGTATTGACCAGTTTTTCTAATAGAATCAATGATTCATCCTGATGGTGTGTCACATAGTCTTTAATATGGATTTCATCGGTATTCAATGTTTGTGCTGTTGCTGAATTTAAAAAATATGAACCAATCCATAGCAGGAAAAAAATTTTGAATATTTTCTTGTTCATATTTTATCCTATAAAATTTGCAATAGGTTCAATGTTTGCAATATATCAAACCCATAAGGCTCTTGCGAATAATTTAATAAAGCATGAAGTGATTATAGAGATACTTCCCGCAAGTTTCAAACGCTTTGAATATATTGTCCTGAAATATTTAGCTGATTCTTTTTAGAAAGAATCAGTTGAAGAAAACCAGTCGTAGCAAGATATACATGTATTATTTTCTGAGGAATAGTACAAGTGATCTAACCCCGTTTTAATAGACACTAATTTGTTACACTATCGAATCACAAGGAGGTGTCATACTGCCTCAGTGAGTCCTTCATTTTCAAGAAGTATTTTAATATCAAATAAATCTCTGGGGTGTTGCCGTGATAGAGCTGCGCAGATTTTTCCGCCATATAAATCAGCAAATGATAAAGTTCTTACGCGTGTAAATTGCAAGAATTGATCTTGTGCTTGCTGACATAAATCGCGAGTTTCGCACTCAAATACCGAGCCTCGTAATACTAAGTTAGGCTCGATCTTGACCATGATTTCCTTATCATAAACCAATAATTTTGCTAGCTGCTTAGTTTCTTTTGTATAGGTCTCCTTGATTTGAAGAGTACCATTCGTATTAGTCTTAATTATGCTGCTAAGAGATTGCAGGGCAAGAGTTAAATTTTTTAAAAATTCGTCCCTCGGTTCAATAGGCAAATAAGCAAGATCAATATCGACACTTAAACGAGGCATATCAAGGACAAAAAGATTAATAGCAGTGCCGCCTTTTAAGGCAAAACAGTCTTGTTCATTAATAAATGGCAGAACTTGCAATAATAGTTCCACTTGCTTGAAATATACGGATGAGAAGTCCATGTTACCCCTCTTTTATTATAGGCACTGATAATTGATATTTAGCAATATAGGTGCCGCCTTGGCCAATCACACGTTTACCGTGGCCTAAATCGATTTTATTTGTATCTAAAGCTGATAACCACTCGTGTTGACATCTTTCTGCCAAATATAAAAAAAGCCGTTTCACTTTAATTGAATTACATTGCTTTAGTAAGGATTCAACAATGGCTGGCCGAAGTTGTGCTAGGTTTTCAAACAGTAAAAGTGCTTCTTCAAATGATTGTTCATTCGGCACTAGTTTTAACATTTCCATAGCTGCTCTTTCAGGACTGGACAGTTTCAGATTGACACCATCGATAGGCCGGTCAACAATGGCAAGGGAAGATTTCTGCTGTTTAAATAAAGCTGTTTTATGGATATTAAATTCCACTGCCCATTGTTTAGAATTACTTAGCCAGAGTGGTATATGTGTGCCTGGATCGGCAAACAGGGTAACCTGTTTTATACCTTGCATAGGAATATAATGTGTTTTGCCTAATAATTGTAAGGCTGTTTTTGCGCCAATATGTATTGGCAAGTTGAGCTGAGTTTGTAAGGCCGCTACCGCGCTATGCCATTGAACTTGATCACCGGCTCGTTTATAGGCTTTATCACCCACGCGCTCCAGCCAGCCTGAGTGCACATACCACCAGGCAAGTTTAGAGGAAACCCCTCGTTGTTCTAGCCACTTGGTGGTTAGCACCGCCCCAGGAGGGGTTGTGGTCATAAATTGGTTTAAAATACTTCTGTTTAAGCTAGCCATACTAGAATTTTAGTATGATTATTAAACTAAATCAAGCTATTAGTTTATTAAAAATATTAAATTTCGAGTATTGCTAGAATATCATAATATTAATTAAACTGGCATCGTCGAATCGAGCATTTTCTCAAAGCAGCATGTTTATTTTGGTTATAACGACTATTCATAAGCATCATGTCTAAAATCCGATTGGATTCATCCACTTTCCGATCTAGACTCTCTATTAAGGTACCGAGCAACTGTTGCTTTCTTTTAGAAATAGAGGGAATAGGCAGCTGGCTGGTAGAAGCTATTTCATAGGTTTCCAGTAATAGAGGCAGTAAAGGGTGAAGAGCCTCTGCAGCATTTTTTAATGCTGCCAAAGGTGTGCGTAATTCATGGGCGATACTGGCACTGATGATAGCCATGCCTTGGAGTTGATGGTCGGTTTTAGCTAAATGGGCTTCGATTTGCTTCTTCTCAGTGATATCGGTAGCTACACTGAGTACGCCAAGGACGTGACCAGACTTATCGATTAAAGGAACTTTGTTTATCAAGGTCAGGATTTTTTTACCCTTGGGTAATGAGAGGCATTCTTCTTGATTGGTAATGTGACGACCTGCTAGCGTTTCTTGGTCACCCAGGCGAAATTGATCGGCGGTATCGCCATCCGGCAGCCAGCCGATTTCATAATCGGTTTTGCCAATAATGTCTTGGGATTTATTCAATCCCAGCAGCTTAGCGTAATTATCGTTGCAACCGAGGTAGACTGAATCGGTGTTTTTCCAGAAGATGTATTGGGGAATATGCTGAAAAATCGTTTCGATTAATATGTCCTGATAAGCATCCATAGCTTATATCCTTTAAATGAGTATCTGGGCGTGAATCTCATCTAACAACCGCAAGCGGCTTTGTAGAGAAAAAACGGCGGTCTCAGTGGCTTCCCGCCACTTGTTTTTATCTTTGCCGCAGAGTTCGATTACCAATAATTGAGCTTGTTGGTTGTGTTTGTCGCTGTCTAATTCAATGTGGCGCTGGAAATATTGTATAAAGCACTTCAAGGAATGAGTGGGTTCTTCTTGGCTTAAATGATGCAGCAGGCTGGAGAACATGCCAGAGGTGATATTTTCACGGGCAAAAGCCAATGATGCGGCTAGTTGATGACTGTTTTTACGTATAACGCTGAAAGTGTCACGAACAAAATCCTGTGCTGGCAGTGGCACATGGCTTTGCAAGAATGCAGCCTCTAAAGAGACTTGTCCGCGGATACAGCTAATAAAAGTCTCAATGGCTTGTGTATTAGCGTCGCATTCCTGCACTGCCTGTACATATAGCTCAAAATGACTCAAATAGCGGTGATTGCCCAAATTGTCAGATTCTTCCTCTGCCACCAAGGAATTGACTAAATAACAACCTAAATGATTGTGTGGTGGCGTCCAGAATAATTCCGTACTGCTCAGCTGGCGTTGTAAGGCTTTGAGCAAACAAATGAAATCCCAGACAATAAAGACATGGATTTCGACAAACCGGCGCAGTTGTTGAATGGAGTTAATATCAACGAAAACAGGATGCTGACAAACCTTCAGCACCAATGGCTGAATAGCGATCAGAAGACCAGATAATTGTTTATACATGCTAACCCCCTAACTGTAATAAACAGTCAGGCGGGTAGACGAGCAGATGAAGACCAACAGCGGAGCGCAGGCCGTGGGGCAGATACACCCCGCCATCAATCCCCCCTCTGCTAGTCTACTCCGCCCATTGTCTTTTGAACGGCTCCTTTTCCGCAAGCGAAAACACTGCCCTGGCTCCAAAACACATCATGGTCGGAGGGGTGATACAGGACGGTGGTTGGCTTTGACCTGCGCACAGGCATAAGCCCGCTGCGGAAAGAATCGTAGAAAGTACAAAAAGGGGTTTGGCGCGTATGCGCGTTGGTGTAAACTGACATTGCCAGATGACCTCGCTCTAGGTAAGGTTGTTTGGAAGTGCCGGTTCAGGTGCTCTAACACCTGGCCGGTGCGCCTACTCTCATAGGCAGGGTTATTATCCTGCCTACAGTAGGTAAAAGCAACTGGTTTAAGGGTTGTTTAAGTTTGATAACCCACCTATTCATAACTTTAATTGCCGGTGGGATGCGATTATATTTATCCTAAAGAAAATAGATAACTTAAAGCTTATAAGGAGCCCATGTTATCTCTTCCTCCATCAAAAATAATTGCTTAATTGCATTTAGTCGCTTTAGTCAATCATCTGGGTGGTGGTTACCTTATCACCTTATCCAATCAAGATACTGGAAGTAAGAAAGACAACTTATACAAAAAACTATCGTATTATTTTTCTAATCACATATTTACACGTAATGGAGAATATTAAAATGACAGACATAATGACGCTTATTAGCACTACATTGGCGGGGATTGATTCAGCAATAGGGATAGCAAAAGCGGTTAAAGATGCTGACTCCTCAGTGCAATTAGCTTCTTATAAGCTTCAATTAGCCGATTTAATGATGGCATTAGCAGATAGCAAGATTAATATCGCAGAAATTAAAAATCTCGCTATTGAAAAAGATAAAGCCATTGATACTTTGAAAATGGAACTTCAGCAAATACTCTCTAATGAGAAACCCTCGGTTAAAGGTGGTTGCTACTTTTTTGACGGAGATGATAACCCTTACTGCACGGGATGTTGGGATGTTAGTATGAAGAAAATTCGTACAGCACGTAATGCTCTTATGCCCAATCTTAGGGAGTGTCCAAGCTGTAAAGCTAAATTTAGCACTCTAGGGTAGGTAATTCAGTAGTACAAATAGAAAGGATAGAATTAGCATGCTTCTTAATATAAATCATATCAAGAATGTTGGTCGTTTTTATGAAGTGATACCAAAAGGCACCCAGGTGTCTAGTTGTACACTTGAACGTTTCAACCTTATTTATGCGGATAATGGTACGGGCAAGACAACACTGGGCGCGATCATTAAGTCTTTGGCACATAATGAGCCGGAGCGCATACTCTCCCGCAAAACTATTTCAGGCACAGAATCATGTGAGGTCAGCCTACAGGTAGATGATAAACAATGCAATTTTCTAAATAATGTTTGGAAAAAATTACCGGATTCCCGCTTTGTGATTTTCGATGAAGAATTTATCGAGAAGAATATTTTTTCGACGGCTGGTATAGACACGGATCATAAGCGGCAACTGTTTAATTATGTCGTCCTAGGCGAAGAGAATGTAGAAAAAGCTCGTGAATTAAAAGAATTGGTGGATAAGAAAATTCCTGATCTTACTAAGGAAATTACCGCTTTGGAAAATCAGCTCAAAGCATCAGCAGCCATACTAAATATTAAAACTCTACTCAATACAAAAAAGTTGCCAGACGAGAATTTTACAAAACTCAAAAATCAAGTTTCTGAAAAAGATACCCAGATCAGTAACTCTGAGCGTATTAAAACTCACAAATCTTTAGAAAAGCTGTCTGTAGTTACATGGCCTGATTATTTGCCCGGTCTCGCTCAGGAAATTAATGCGATCGATAACGTCGAAGCGTATAAAGAGCATATTCAAAGCCATCAGAAATGGTTAAAACACGGCCTTGATATCCAAAAAAATAATGACCAATGCCCATATTGTTTTCAAGACGTCAAAGATAGCGAGGTGATCGCAGCTTATAGACAGTTTTTTTCAGAACAATGCCAGGCACTTATCAATCAAATGGCGAGTCTAGCCGCCGAAACTTCTAGCTGCCTTTCTCATGATAAGGCATTGCTGATTGAGCAAATAGTCAGCAGAAATAATGAAAACTGCACCTTCTGGCAGGCAATGGATAACACTATCCCATTAACGATTTCTTTTGTCGAAAACTATGCAGTACAGGTTAGTGAATATCGAGAAGCACTAATGCGGCTAATTGAACAAAAACAAAAGAATATTCTACAGCCACTGAAACCAACTGAAGTCGATGAAAAAGCATTGAGAATCGGAGAAGTTCTGATCTCAGCCATGAGAATCTATAATGCAGCCGTTGATACGGTGAATGTAAAAATTGAAGAAATCAAAGCCCAACACCTTGATTTACATACTTTGAAACAGGAACATGTTAAAAATGTGGAAGCACTAAAATGTCAGCAAATTGCTTTCCACAACGAAATAACAAATAAGGCACTAGAACGTTACCGAATAGTGACAAAAGAAAAGAAAACTCTTACCGAACGACTTACTGCCTTGCGTAATGAAATCACCGCTGCGTCGGTTAAGCTGTTACAGAATTATCAAACTTCTATTAATAAACTTCTTAAAAGCTTTGGTGTAGAATTCCGTATCCACAAAGTGGAGCGTAAGGCCGATACTGCACGTAAAGAAACCCTGACATTTGCTATAGAATTGAAAGGAATGACCTTCGATCCAAATGGTTCTCGAGAAACACCTTATTCATTGGCGAATACCCTCAGTAGTGGCGACAGATCGACACTTGCTTTTGCGCTGTTTCTAGCAAAACTGCAAGATATTAATCTTGGCAACAGTATCTTGATATTCGATGATCCTATTAGCAGCTTGGATTTCTTTAGAAAGCAGCAGACCAGCAAACAAATCTCCGCAATCAGCGAAAAAGCAAAGCAGGTAATTGTTCTTACACATTCAATGGAATTTGCAAAATTATTTGGTCACGTACCAGTCAATAGTAAATACTTTAAGTTGTTTAAAGCCGACTCTTTAGCAGGTGTTGTGCTGACACCTTACAACAGGTTGTCCGATATGTGCGTTTCCAAGCACAATGACGAACACGAAATTCTGTTGACCTATTTAAGTGCGCCTGAATCAGTGCATCGCCTTGATGTCATGAAGTCAATACGTAGTTATGTAGAAACTAAGCTTCATATTTATATGCCAGAGTTAGCCAAGCTCAACCCGTCCAATCTGGGGAGATTCATCAAATACTTGAAACAGAAGGGGTTAGATATGAATTACATCGGTGAACTCGAACTCATTAATGATAGTATTGTTATAGAGAATCACGGCAGTGACCCCACCGCTGACGATCATAGCAATCTTACAGATGATGAATTACGGAATTTATGTAAGCTTGCTGTTGAGTTAACTGCGCCGCCAGACATTGCCGTAGTAGCAAGTGGCATGGAGTAAATTACATTGCAAAACTGTTGGAAATTTTTACTCACTGAAATCGACTTTGGCAACAGGCTTAGGAAAATAGAGAGGTATATTGCCTGTGGAAAATCCCCAAATTTCAAAGCCATTAAAACAGAAGGTGTGGCTATAGAGGAGCTATAGCTTATGCCCAACTTTTATACTTAAATAAGCCAAGATAACCCTTTCTCTGCAACTAAATTGAGCAGCTTTAAGGAGGTACCCCTAGGATGTTTCTCTCCTTGCTCCCACTGCCTTACTGTGGACGTGCTTGTGTTCAAGTATTTAGCAAAAACAGCTTGGCTCACTTTCTCATGTAACCGCAACTTCTTAATTTGATTCGCGCTTAAGTCGCGTACTGGCGGAATACATAATCCATCATACTCACGCATGGTCACGGCATCAATGACACCAGCTTCATATAAATCATTCGCCGCTTCGTGAGCTACTTCAAGTAAAGTTTTTTTCATATCATTGCACCTCAAATAACTTGCCATTATCTAACATTTTTTGAATGGCGATGGTGTTCATTCCTAAGAAGTCTCGCGCAAGCTGTCGATACACTTGTTTTTCATGCTCATCGATGTTGGCTCGGTCATTTTTAGCAAACCCATAAATGAAGAAAGCCTTCTCTTCATTTTTAAATGCCAATAATGTGCGATACCCACCGCTTTTGCCTTTACCTGGCATGGCAACTCGTTTTTTATAAAGCCCAGAACCTAAGTTAGCTTCAAAGAGACCATTTTTTAGTTCTTCAACGGCTTGCCTAAGGGCTTTATCTTTTAAGCCTTCGGACTCAGCCCATTTGTGAAATATTTTATACTTAAAAATTCTCATAAACTCTTCCTTTTATTATATCACTTAGTGATATCTTTTCAACTTTGCTTTGGGACAAGTGGGACAAATGCCAATTTCCTAGTTGTCCCGCATGTATTTTACCTAACACATTGTTCTATTTGGAATTTTTTGGCTTGGGACAAAAGCGACAAGCGGGACAAGGGTTTTTAGCTTAGTTGCATTCTGGCTGGATATTTTACTGTTTTTTGGAAGTTCCAGCGATCTATTCCCACACCTTATTAGTGAATAAATAACAACGAGAGCGACCAATCCCTGGTAGATATTCCCGTCGATATGCCTTCCCCTGGCTGTCCGGCTCAATCCATCCTTCAGCCAGCAATAGCTTGCTGACGGTATGCAGATCCCACCCTTTGCAGATCTCCTGGTGGAACACTTCAGGCAATACATAAAATTGTGTCTCCTGGTTATTCTTTCTTCTAAATCCGGCGCGGTTGACTGTATGCGAAACTTCAACTTGCCAATGACTGAACCTGGATTCCGCATGGGCTTCAAAAAATGCTTTAACTTGGGAGAATATACGGACATTATCCTGATTACCCGTACCGCCGCGGCATTCCAGCCAAACCGCAAAGCAATTCGAGGCGGCTTTTTCCGCTTCACCGGACGACCATCCTGTGATACTCAAATCTGTGGCCAGCTCTCCTGCTGCTGCAATCAGTCCGAATCGTTCACATACGCGATAGACTTGGCCACTGGAATCTTTAGGTAAGTGTTTATTCAAGAAACTATCACATACTATCTTTATCAGTGTTGGCAGCCTGGTCAAGCATTCCGACTGCGTAATGCGTTTTAGAAAACTGATGGCTGCTGAACCGTAATAAGTGGCACTGAGCTTAATAAGTGCATTGCTTAGAGCAGCAGCGGATTTGTAGGAATGTAGGTTCTCAAAAATACCTAAGCTCTTGCCTGCATCAGCGGGGAGATCCAGCAAACGTACCTCTTGACCGGCACGGATTTTTTTATCGGCTTCTAGCATGTGCTGCGCCAGGCCGACTTCGCCGGCGGATAAAAATAATAATCGCCAATCCTGCCGTTGGCGGGAGCTACCACTTTTACCAGCTCGAATTTTGCCGCTGCCGTTTGCCAGCATGTAAGCGATTTCACCGGCCTCTCTAGCATCAATCTGAGCTAATTCATCCAGGATCAGCAAAGTATCAGAACGCAATGACGCCAATGCTTCCAAGCCGTTAATCGTCCCGCGCCAGCGGTTTAAATAATTGCTGCTGCCAAACACTGAAGCTGCCACACGCAATACGGTGGTTTTTCCGCTGCTGGACTCACCTACAAAATGGATGCCACCTGATTCAATGCCGGAGTGATGCAGCAGCATGGCGGCAAAAGCACAAGAGACTGCCAATACTAATCGTGAATTGCCACAACATAGGGTGGCAACCTGTTGCTGCCAGTCTTCTAAGCTACCACATTGCTGGTAATCCTTAGATTGCACCTCCGATTGAAAAAAAACATACTCGTTTTGTTCGCCAATGGTTTGATGAGGGAATACAAATACTCCGTCATGCCATCCGGTACGATTAATGCAGCGTGCTCGTGCATCAGGATTACTGCTTAATATATAAGCCATCAGTAAATTTCTTACCTTGTTACCTGCGGCTATTTCCAAGCCTAGGCGCAACAGTTCTCCTTTAATCTCTTCACCGCTGCCTTTGAGCATTTCCATTGGCATAGCCCAGGTATGCAGTTGACCGTCAGCATCATAAAATTCCAATAATCTACCCCAATTTTCGGAATGTTTGTCACGAATAAGTGCTTTAACTTCTAATCGAGAGCAAATCCACAAAGTTTCTTCTTCAGTGAGGTAGAACACGCCTTGATCGCTGACCTTGAATAAATTGGTATATGCTGAGTAACGGCGCTTCTTTTTAGATTCAGTTAATTGCTCATCAGATGCAGATGTTTGACTCAAACTTGTTGGCTGCTTTTTGTTTTTAAAAGGAGGAGTGGTGGGTAGTGATAAAATATCCTCGACAGAAGCTTGCGGATGTTGTTTCAACCAATCCACACAATCTCCCTTAATGGGTAATTGTAGCTGAGTGATATCGATCCACGATACTTCACATTCCAGCAGTCGCAGTTTTTCCGTTACTTGATGAGCATATTTCAAGCCAGGTTCATCATTATCCGGCCAGATCATCACCTTACGCTTTGCCAATGGCTGCCAGTCAGTAACTGAAACGCTATCCATGCTGCCGGAGGTGGTAACCAAGATGCCTGCTTTCGTTAACATATCTGCACATAATTCCCCTTCGACAATCCAGACAATTTCTTCTATCTGCTGTAATAGTCGTGGCAGTTGATAGAGAGGCTTGTTCTCAGAGAACTCTGGTTCCTTTAATACAAAACGGCCTTGCTTATCTTTGCTGAGCGGGCGCAACCATTTTTCTCCAGTCACCGGATGTTTTAGACGGATTCGCCAGTAAATGGGTTCTCCATGTGCATTTTGATACACATGGAGTGCCTGTTTTTCATACCCCTCATTGACTGGCTTTCGTATAAAGCGCTTGTGCAGCTATCTGCTCGGGAGCATTGGGGTTCAAAGAACTCATATCGATCCTCCTAATGCAAGTAAAGTTTCCGCAAAACTCAGCTGGTAGCGTTGACAATGAAACGATAGAACATTGCCCCCACGCACTCCGCACCCAAAACACCGGAAGCTGCCGTTTTTGAGATTAAGACGCAAACTGGGCTGTCGGTCTTCATGAAAACAGCAACGGACGCTAATCCAATGCTTGTCAGTCTGTTTTATAGTGGGAAATTGCTGTTGATAATAAATAACGGGCGTAGGTAATTGGTTCATATAAACAATACGATTACCCAGCTTAAAATAAGCATCTTTTAACATGGGTATCTCCTTAATCATATTGACGTTCAACGGTTTGACGTTCTAGAAACTCATCCAGATGCGCTTTCCGGTATTTAGTCAAGCGGCCGACTTTGATGTATTTCAATGAATGACGCTTTTTACAAGCCCAGATAGCTAACGTATTTTCGCAAACGCCTAAATAGGCTGCCGCTTGCTTTCTAGTTAACAGGTCGGTAGTAGGTTTTTCAGAGAACAAAGTCTGGTATGTGGAAGGATTAGACATGGTGATATCTCCTGATTAAAAATGAGTGGAGACGGAACCATAACGGAACGAAGAAGGTTTATCCTGGGAGATGTTTTTGCGAAATTTTCTACCGGTAGAAAAAATAGGGATTTTTGTTCCCTTGACGTGAAAAGTAAATTATGTTCTTGAATGAAGAGAATAGGATTAATGAAGTAATTCAGCTGCGAATGAGAAAATTGGAGAATAGGTTAGTATCGTTAGAAAAGAATTTTATATTGCGTAGGTAAGTTCTCTAGTTCTTCAGAGAAAGTATTCAGATTCAATTTTTTGCCGGTTTGTTCTGCCAACTGAGCGACCATTGCCTGCAAACAAGCCTCCGTCATGATTTCCTGAGCAGTTTTTTCTGTCGTCTGACGAGCACGGTCCGTCGTATCGCCTTGGTTGTGGCCTGGGAATAAAACTTTGCCCATCAACCAGTGTGGAATTTGTTTGTTGTTACGATCAGCCCAATAAGTTAAGTCAATATAAGGTAATACCTGATTTGCTGCCCAACGTCGCAATGTCGCCTTTGTAAACTTCTGAAGCCGCTGCCGAGCTAGATGCTTACGTTCTTTCGCTAACCAGCGTTTAAATGAAGCTAATAAGATGCTGTCCGGTGTAGTTAAATCAACCCTCAAAAAAGGGCGAAGCAGGTGGTTGTTATTTTGTTCAGCTAAATAGGTATCTTGAGTAGATTTATCCGAACCGGTTTTGTGAAACCACGATAAGACGCTTTCAGTGTCAGTAATCTCATCTGATTGTTCAAAGAAATCAAAGTGCGAGGGAGCTTGCCACAACTTTGGTGGTATACCGACGGTATTCTTTAGTCCTTCAGTGATTAAGAGACTGTCTTGTATGGAAATAGAGGTGATGGGTTCTTTTAGCGCATTAGACTCATCTGGAAGTTGGTAATCGTCAACGATGCCGGTGAGTCCGACCCGCAACAAAAAGCCTTGAATCATCTGCCGTAAGTACAGCTGTACGATCCAGCCTTCTAAGTCTAATTGATTTGCGCGGACATAGTTTTCCAAGTTAAACCAATTCGGTAAATCTTGGATACCCAGAAGGGTATTTCTTTGGCTTGTTGTTGATGTTGTAGAAGGGGGGCAATCCATCCAAAAATCCCTAAATAGGCAATTCGACCTCTCAAATGATCTTAAGATGTTTTATGGATATTTACCAGGATTGACGGAGGTGAAATGAGGATGACTCGCTTGGTTCGGTAGCACCACGGTAGCACCAGAGAGGTGTTGTTTATGACGCCGGTTGGGTTTGTAATTCTATCTTGTTGATTTAAAAGGTTTTATATGGTGCCGAAAAGAGGAGTCGAACCTCCGACCTACTGATTACGAATCAGTTGCTCTACCAACTGAGCTATTTCGGCACATCTTCCTGCCCCTGCCACCTCAAACCCACATCAACCAAAAGACCCCTTATCAACCCAGGCAAAGGCAACGGAGCCAGAAAGTATAAGGAAGGTTTTACGGTATTGCAATCCACGTGTAGCTGGCCTACATTCCCATAGACCACCCACCACAACCCAGAAGAACAACATGGCAATGGAATACCACTCAACCAACCCATCATCCCAGCCTACTCCAGTCACTGCCGACCCGTTCCTGCTCCAACTGGTCACAGCGGGGTTTTTACAACCAGCAGAAATGGCCGAGGTCGCCTCGGAAGCGCAAAAGACACAACTAACCCCCCTCGCCTACCTGGCTCACTCCCGCAAAATTAATACAAAAACTCTGGCGCTGCAATTAGCCAAATACCTTAGCCTCCCCTACCTCGATCTCCAACAATCCCCCATCGATCCACTGGCCGACAACGTGCTTGATGCATCCTTCGTTCTTCAGCAACAACTCTTGCCGCTGCACATCAAAGACAATCACCTACACCTGGCCATAGCGGAACCTGCGCAATTAGCCGCGCTCAGCGAGGTGAAGTTCTACACCGATTTCCATCTACAGGCCGTGGTGGTGGAGTGGGATAAATTAAAACAGCGGCTGGATGACTTTCGTAGTCGCCAACAATATGCCAGCTTCCATCGCTTTCAAGCTCATCATCCTGAAACCGATGACCAGGTTATCCATTTTGCCCAGGAATTACTCATAGACGCGATAAAAAAACGAGCGTCTGATATCCATTTAGAACCTTACAAAACCTCGTATCGCATTCGTCAGCGCATCGATGGCTTATTACACAAAATCACCTCCGTACCTTTAGAACTCGCCCAGCGCCTGACCGCTCGGCTAAAAATAATGGGTAAACTGGATGTATCAGAGCGTCGCTTGCCGCAAGACGGCCGTTTTTCTCTGGAAGTGTCTCCGCATAACCACCGAGATTGCCGTATCAGCACCTGCCCCACACTGCATGGGGAAAAAACAGTCGTGCGTATTTTAGAGAGCGATCAAGTCGCTTTACAAAGCGACGAACTGGGCATGGCTGCCGAGCAACTGCGCTTATTTCACCAGGCCATTCACAAACCACACGGCATGATTTTAGTCACCGGGCCCACGGGCAGTGGCAAAACACTTACGCTATACACAGCACTCACCGCACTCAACACCTTGGAAAAAAATATCTCCACGGTGGAAGATCCCGTGGAAATTCAGTTGGCAGGCGTGAATCAAGTGCATGTCAATTTAAAAGCAGATTTAACTTTCTCAAAAATCTTGAGAGCTTTTTTGCGCCAAGACCCCGATATTATCATGGTCGGGGAAATTCGCGATTTAGAAACCGTCGATATTGCCTTAAAAGCCGCACAAACTGGTCATTTAGTATTAGCCACTTTGCACACCAATAGCGCTGCGGAAACGATTAATCGTCTGTTATTGATGGGGGTTTCTGCGTTTAACATGGCTCAATCCGTGCACACCATCATCGCACAGCGATTACTGCGTAAATTGTGTGAATATTGCAAAACGAAAACCAGCATTGATCCTGAATTAATAGCCAATTTAGGCTTCTCCACAAAAAATGACTGCCAGCCTTCATTCTACAATGCGCAAGGTTGTGATCGTTGCGTAAAAGGTTACTACGGTCGCACCGGCGTATTTGAATTTTTAGCCATCGACAGTGAACTGGCAAATGCCATTATTCAAGGCGCGTCTCACTTACAAATAATGGCTATGGCTAAAAAATGCGGTATGGTTGATCTTCGCACGGCCGCGTTCGATAAAGTGTGCGCAGGGATAACCACGCTTGAAGAAATTCAGCGGGTCATTTTATGACTCTGGCACGATTTGATTGGCACGGTGTGGATAATAACGGTTTTCGCAGCCACGGCGAACACCGAGCCATGTCAGCCTCTGAAGTAGAGGCTTGGTTGCAAACGCAACACATCACCCCGCTTCACATCGTCCAAAAAAAGAACTGGCAATGGTTACACCAGAAAAAAATAAAATTCACAGACATTACCGATTTTAGCCGCGAATTACTCACCTTAATCACCGCCGGCATCCCGCTCGCAACCGCTCTCCACATTATGCAAGAAAGCAGCGCCATCGCTCCTATGCGCGTACTGATTTATCAATTGAAAAAACAAGTGGAAGAGGGTCATTTACTCAACGAGGCATTAGCGAAGCATAAAAAATATTTCAATGCTATTTTTTTACATTTCATTGCTGCCGGTGAACAAATGGGTCGATTAGAACAAGTGTTACGTCATATTATTGACCATCGTGAAAAAATGACCACTCTCAAACGCACCTTAAAAAAAGCACTTTATTATCCAACAATGGTGCTTGTGGTCGCCGTGGCCGTCACCAGCGGATTATTACTCTTTGTGATTCCGCAATTCGAGGCCTTGTTTTCCGGAATGGGTGCTTCGCTGCCCAGCATGACCCGCGCTGTGATTTACATAGCCCAACAATTACGGTCGGTCGGTTTCATCGGCTTTATTGCCATGCTTGTCAGTGTGGTATCACTTTATTTTCTGTTCCGAAAAGTCCAACGGCTGAATGTGTATTGGCAAAATTTCTTACTACGATTACCTTTTATTGGGCCGGTGCTCAAAGAAATAATTATCGCACGGTGTTTTTACACACTGGCCATGATACTCCAAGCAGGATTACCCTTATTAGACGGTCTACACATCGTCGCTCACATTGCCCATCATATTCGCTACACCACTGCTTTCTCCACAGTCAGTAAACAAATACAAGCAGGACAAACCTTACATGATGCACTTGAGCACACCAAGCTTTTCCCCGGCCGAATCTTGCAAATGGTGGCTATTGGCGAAGAGGCTGGTCGTTTAGATGCCATGCTCTTAAAACTCAGTGAATATTATGCGGAGCGTGTCAACACCAAAGTGAATACATTTAGCCAATTATTGGAACCAAGCTTGATGATTTTTCTGAGCATCATCGTCGGTGGCTTGGTGATCGCCATGTACTTACCGATTTTCCGCTTAGGCAGTGTCTTATGATCGCGCTCTCAAATCTCTTTCATCATTCAAAACTATTTCATACTTTTTTATTCGCTTTGCTAGGGCTTTGCACCGGCAGTTTCATTAATATCCTGGCCTACTGGCTGCCTCGGACCCTATTACAAAATTGGCATGGACAACATGCGGATGATTATGATCCTGCAAAACCATCACCCCCCATTCCCATGCGAATAGCCTGCCCCACCTGCACTACGCTCCTGCCCTTGCGCAGCCACTTACCACTCCATTCCCTCTTTCCTCGAAAACAGGGCTCCCTTTGCCATCAATTTTTAACCAGACAATTTTTCGTCATTGAATTCATCACTGCTGGAATGTTTGCCTTTCTTATTTGGCACGGCGGCTTGCAAGCTAAAACATTGCTCTGCTTATTGCCTACCGCGGGATTTATTTTATTAACTCGCATCGATCTTTCTCACCGCTTGTTACCGGATTGTTTAACCCTGCCTCTGCTATGGTTAGGCCTGCTGATAAACACGCAAGCCATTTTTGTTTCGGTTCATCAAGCCATTTGGGGAGCAAGTTTGGGGTACCTCAGTTTATGGTCCACTAACTTTCTTTTTAAATATTACCGAGGGATTGATGGGATGGGTCATGGCGATTTTAAATTCTTAGCGATGCTGGGCGCTTGGTGGGGTATGCAATCCTTAGTACCTATTATTCTAATGGCTTCCACCTCAGGCTGCTTAGTCGGTTTTTTAATGAAGATTCGAGAAAAAAACCATGATTACACTTCCCTACCTTTCGGCCCCTTTTTAGCAGCCGCTGGATTTTTTACGATGGTAGGCAAACTAATGCCTTCATGACAGGTTTGATTTTAGACTCCCCATGTAATCCCAAGCCCTCACGTCATCCCGAGCGCAGCGAGGGATCTCCTGGATGTGGCATCACGATACAATCTAGCTGAGTAAGGAATGGTACATGCATAAGGAATCATACGTTTACCTTTTAGCTAACAAGCACAATAATGTTTTGTATACTGGGGTTACCAATGATTTAGTGCGTCGCATTTATGAACATAAGAATAAACTGGTAGCTGGATTCTCACAAAAATATAATGTGGATCGATTGGTTTATTATGATGTTTGTTCTGATATCGTAACAGCCATTGAGCGAGAAAAGCAGATCAAGGGATGGTCGCGAAAAAAGAAAAATGACCTGGTGAATGCATTGAATCCAAGCTGGGATGATTTGTATTCCAGTCTATGTTAAATATTGTGCCGCATTCAGGGGATCCCTCGCTACGCTCGGGATGACGTGGAGTGTTCGGGATGACGTGGAGCGTTCGGGATGGCGTGCATTCTCAGGATGATTTGCATTGCATTTCTTTAGCGCTATTTTTTTAATAACGCTAAAGCATGTTTGCAGACATTTTCTACCGTAAATCCATACTGTTCCATCACCGTTTCTCCAGGTGCAGAGGCCCCAAATTTCTCTACACTGATGATCGCGCCATGCTCGCCAATATAGCGCTCCCAACCTTGTGAAACACCGGCTTCAACCGCCAGACGCTTGGTAACTGCTTTTGGTAAAACCGAGTCACGGTATGACGGTGATTGCATGGCAAATAATTCCCAGCTCGGCATAGAAACCACACGAACCGCCACGTGATGCTTTTGCAATTCTTTCTGCGCAGCGACAATCAAACTGACTTCGGAACCGCTGGCTATTAAAATAATATCTGGCTTGCTTTTTGGAGCATCTGCCAAAATATAAGCACCGCGTCGCAAGCCTTCTGCTCCGGCAAACGCTTTGCGGTCCAGTGTAGGCACCGCTTGCCTTGTCAGTACTAACGCAACCGGTGTATGACGCGTTTCTATGGCCAACTGCCAGGCTTGAGCAGTTTCATTGGCATCGGCAGGGCGGATGACTATTAATTTGGGAATCGCGCGCAGGCTGGCCAGTTGTTCTACGGGTTGATGGGTAGGCCCGTCTTCACCCAATGCCAAACTGTCATGGGTGAACACATAGATCACTTGCAAACCCATTAACGCGGCCAGTCGCATCGGTGGCCGCATATAATCCGCGAACGTTAAAAAGGTCGCTGTAAACGGAATAATACCATTAAAAGTCGCTAAACCATTGCTGATCGCGCCCATGGCATGTTCTCGTACCCCGTAATAAAGATTACGGCCAGCATAATGCCAGCCACCTTCCACAGCCCCTTGCAAATCGCCAATGGCCGTGTGCGGACTTTGGAAGTTTCCAAAATTAATCAATTCCGTTTTCGTGGAAGGATTGAGATCAGCAGAGCCGCCAATAAAGCCCGGTAAGTTAGGGCTGAAAGCCTGCATGACTTTGTGAGACGCTTCACGCGTCGCCATGCCTTTGGGGTCGGCCGGAAATACCGGGATATTTTCATGCCAGCCAGTCGGTAGCTCTTTATTCATTAACTGTAAAAATTCCCGTGCCAATTCCGGATATTTTCGTGCGTAAGCATTTAGGGTGGCATTCCACAATTTTTCTGCTTTTTCGCCTTGTGCTATTGCTTTGCGAAAATGCGAAGCGGCCTCTTGGGGGATGTAAAAATCAGGTTCCATAGGCCAACCCAATTGCTGTTTAGTGAGCTTAACCTCTTCCTCACCCAGTGGCGAACCATGTGCGCCAAACGTGTCTTGTTTATGTGGGGAACCGTAGCCCAAGTGCGTTTTGATCAAAATGAAAGATGGACGCTCTGTTTCCAGTTGTGCGCTTTTAATCGCCTGGTCAATGGCTTGCAAATCATTACCATCTTCGATAGTTTGGGTATGCCAACCATAGGCTGTGAAACGCTGTTGGCAGTTTTCGGTGAAGGTCAGTTGTATAGACGCTGAAAGCGTGATGTGGTTGCAGTCGTACAGATAAATCAATTTCCCCAATTTTAAATGCCCTGCAAGGGAGGCCGCTTCTGCGGCAACACCTTCCATTAAATCGCCATCACTGACTAGCGCATAGGTAAAATGATCGACGAGTTTCATGTTCTCGCGGTTATAACGTGCGGCGAGATAGCTTTCCGCAATGGCCATGCCCACGCCATTGGCAAAGCCTTGACCCAAGGGGCCAGTAGTGACTTCAACGCCGGGTGTTAATTCACTTTCAGGGTGACCGGGGGTGATGCTGCCCCACTGTCGGAATTGTTTAATTTGACTCAGAGAAAGCGCGTAGCCGCAAAGATGTAATAGGCTATAGAGCAGCATGGAGCCATGACCTGCGGAAAGCACAAAGCGGTCACGGTTATACCACTGCGGGTTATGGGGATTATGGCGCAGATGACGGGTCCATAACACATAAGCCATGGGCGCGGCATCCAAGGGCAAACCGGGGTGGCCGCTATCGGCTTTTTGAACAGCGTCTATGGAGAGCATGCGTAATGTATTCACGCAGAGTTGATCAACAGATTGGGTTTTGGGTTTCATGGCTGGGTATCCTGACTGAATGCGTTCACCATTGGGTATGAAACGAACCTTCCCTATCTATTCGCTCATAGGTATGGGAACCAAAATAATCGCGCTGCGCCTGAATAAGATTAGCAGGCAACCATGCGCTACGATAACTATCTAGATAGGCTAACGATTGCATCAATCCCGGCGCGGCAATACCCGCTTGCGCCGCTGCGCAGACCACTTTACGTAAATCTTCTTGATGTGCTTTGAGAAGCTGCGATAGATTATCAGCTAACAATAAATTCGGTAAATCCACATTCGCACGAAATGCCGCGAGAATATCCGATAGCAAAGCGGCGCGAATGATACAACCACCACGCCAAATACGCGCTATTTCCGCAAGCTGCAGTTGATACTGAAATTTCTCGGATGCCACTGTTAAGAGCGCCATACCCTGCGCGTACACAGTTATCATGCTGGCGAAGAGCGCATGTCGTAATTGGCTGATAAAAACAGCTGCATTTTCTGCCAACGGTAAGGAGGGCGAAGGGTAAATTTGGCTGGCCTCCTCTCGTTCTCTGACAAAGCCAGATAAGTCGCGCATGGCAACGGCGATATCAATCGTTGGCACCGGAACTTGCAACGTCATGGCGGTTTGTGAAGTCCACATGCCTGTGCCTTTTTGCGCCGCAATAGGGGTGATTTCATCGATCAGTAGATGATTGGTTTTGTCATCCGGTTTTGCAAAAATATGGCTGGTGATTTCCAGCAAATAACTGCCGAGCTCACCTTGATCCCATTCGCTATAAACGGCGTGTAATTGTTGATTGGTTAACCCCAGTCCTTGTTTCATTAACGCATAGGTTTCACTGATCAGTTGCATGACGCCATATTCAATGCCATTGTGAACCATTTTCACAAAATGACCCGCTGATCCAAGCCCGACATGCGTGACACAGGGTTCGCCATCCACCTTTGCGGCAATTGCTTCAAACACCGAACGCACACGTTCATAGGCCTTTTTAGTACCGCCTGGCATAAGGCTAGGTCCATGCCTTGCGCCCTCTTCACCACCCGATATACCGATACCCATGAAATGGATGCCTGTTGCGGCAAGGTCATGAATGCGTCTATCGGTATCTTTAAAATAGGAGTTGCCTGCGTCTATGATCAGATCGCCGGGTGTTAGCAGGGGTAAAAAATCGTGGATAGCGGCATCAACGGGTTTGCCTGCAGGAACTAGCAAGACAATGGCACGTGGTTGCTGCAGTGAGTGGACAAATGCTTGCCGGTCGCCCGTCGCGTAAACAGTATGTCTTTGTGATTCTTTAACCAGGCTAGCTACTTTGCCAGCATCAATGTCGTAACCGGCGACAGAGAAATGATGATCGGCCATGTTTAATAATAGATTCCTACCCATAACTCCTAAGCCGACCACGCCGATTTCGGCCGGTAATTTTGCATCTTCCATGCGGGTAATCCTTTTAGGTTCTATTTTTGCTCAATATAAGTTATCATATTTTAAAGGAAATGAATAATGCAGGAGCATCAATGGTGACTAATCTACCCACGGAGTCAGCACGTCCACAGCCCGCCCAGCCCTGCGTACTGGTTATTTTCGGTATTACCGGTGATTTAACCAAACGACTGCTTTACCCTGCTATTTGTAATTTAGGTCACCAAGGATTATTGAATGACAATTTCCGTATTGTCGGGTTAGGGAAAGAGAATTACAGTACTGAAGCGTTTCGTGAACAATTGACCAAAGATGTAGCAACCTTCATCAAAGATCCTGCAACGCAAAATGTCGGTTTTGAATTAATGCAACGTGTGGATTACCTCGCGGGTGATTTTGATAACCCCGAGGTCTATGTGGCATTAAAAAATACACTAGAGCAACTCCATAAAAATCAAAACGCCAGTCAAAATTATTTATTTTACTGCGCAGTTCCCCCCCAATACATTGCCCCTGTCGCCTCAGAGCTAGATAAAGTAAAGTTATTGACTGAGGAAAAGGGATTTTTCCGCCGCCTTGTCGTCGAAAAACCGTTTGGACACGATTTGGCTTCCGCGCAAAAACTGAATCAACAACTACTGACATTAGTAGACGAGTCGCAAATATTCCGCATCGATCATTTTCTCGGTAAGGAAACGGTGCAGAATTTACTGTCGTTCCGCTTTTCGAACGGCATTTTTGAGCCCATATGGAATCACCGCTATATTGATCATGTGCAGATTACCATCGCCGAGACGTTGGGTGTGGAGTCAAGGGGTGCTTATTATGATCAGGCTGGCGCTTTACGCGACATGGTGCCTAATCATTTGTTTCAAGTATTAAGTTTGATCGCTATGGAACCACCGGTATCATTTTCCGCGAATTATATCCAAGATGAAAAATCCAAATTATTGCATAGCATTGTGAAGTATACCCCTGAACAAGTCTTGCAATATGCCGTGCGTGGTCAATACGGTGAGGGGCAAATGAACGGTGTCAAAGTGCCGGGTTATCGCCAAGAAAAAAACGTGGATCCGAATTCCAATACCGAAACGTATATTGCCTTAAAATTACTGCTGGATAATTGGCGCTGGCTGCATGTGCCTTTTTATTTACGCACGGGAAAACGACTGCAAGCTCGCGCCTCAGAAATTATCATTCAATTTAAATCAGGGCCGTCGATTTTGTTTGGTAACCATCAAAAAATTTTGCCCAATTTGCTGTGCATTAAAATTCAACCGGATGAAGGAATCTCCTTACGATTTAATGCCAAAATCCCCGGGGCTTCGGCGCAATTAGGCGCGGTGAATATGGATTTCAAATACGGCGATTATTTTGGCATCGAACCGAAAACCGGTTACGAGACGGTGCTGTATGATTGCATGAACGGTGACCATACCCTATTTGCACGTGCGGAGATGGAGGAAAACGCTTGGGGTATCGTGCAGCCTATTTTAGATATCTGGGGCGCGCTGCCATCACGTGATTTTCCGAATTATTTACCCCAATCCTGGGGACCGAAAGCAGGTGAAGAATTAATTCGGCGAGATGGCAGAGAATGGCTGTTGTAATCAATGATTACCTATTGCATATATTGCCAGATGCATCCGCTTTATATGAGGCTGCTGCGCAGGATTTTATTAGGGAAGCCATTCTTACGATTCATAAGCAACCCTTTTTTACGGTGGTGCTGGCCGGGGGAGAAACACCCAAACTTTTTTATGATACGCTGGTGCAATGTTCGCAAACCGCACCCATTCCCTGGCAGAAAATAAAGTTTTTCTTTGGCGATGAGCGTTATGTTCCCAAAGATAATGCCGCCAGTAATTATCATGTAGCGTATGCACATTTATTTTCTAAGGTGCCCGTATTACCTGAACATATTTACCCGATGCCAACGGATTTAAAAGATCCAATGGCTGCGGCTGAACAATACGAACAGACCCTGCGTAGCGAATTTCAGGGTGCGCAGCCCTTATTTGATTTAGTCTATCTGGGTTTGGGAGCCAATGCCCATACTGCTTCATTGATGCCTGACAGTGAGTTAGTCAAAAATTACCTGGCGATGGGTACTAGCAAACTGGTTGACGCATTATGGGTTCCCAAGTTACAGATGTACCGCATGACATTGACACCGCCTGCGCTGAATCACTGTAAAAAAATAGGCTTTTTGGTGACGGGGGAAGAGAAAGCAATAGCCGTGCGGGACGTGTTGCAAGGGCCTTTTAAACCATTACACTATCCGGCGCAATTGATTCGCTGTGAGCAGGGTAAGACCGTTTGGTATTTGGATGAAAAGGCAGCGATTCAATTACAAGGAGTTAAGTAAATGCAAGTGAATCCGTTAAAAAAACTGGAAAACCTTGGTCAAGCCATCTGGTTAGATTTTATCAGCCGTGAAATTATTACCAACGGTAAACTCAAGCAATTAATCGCTGCCGATGGTTTAAAAGGGGTGACATCCAATCCTTCCATTTTTGAAAAAGCCATCGCCGAAAGCAGCGACTACGATCAAGATATTCAAAGCATGCGGCAATCTGGTAAAGATATTAGCGCCATTTATGCAGCCCTCACGCAACACGATATACAAAATGCCGCCGATCAATTTCGTGATCTCTATCAACAGACGCACGGAAAAGATGGCTATGTCAGTTTAGAAGTGAATCCCCATCTTGCTCACGATACTCAGGGCACTGTTGCTGAAGCTCGACAGCTATGGAAGGCTGTCAATCGCCCTAACGTGATGATCAAGGTACCAGGCACAAAAGCAGGGTTGCCCGCGATTACGCAGTTAATCAGTGAAGGCATTAATATCAATGTCACCTTGCTTTTTGGCGTGCCGCGCTATGAAGAAGTGGCCCAGGCTTATCTCGTTGGTTTAGAACAACGCCTTGCAAAAGGAGAGTCGCTTCAGCAAATCAGATCGGTGGCCAGTTTTTTCTTGAGCCGTATTGATGTATTGCTCGATCCGCTGCTGAATAAAATGAGTGCAGCAGGTGATGAGAAAGCGTCGATTGCCAAAAAATTGCAGGGACAGGTTGCCATCGCTTCGGCAAAAATAGCGTATCAATATTATAAAAAATTAACCCAGAGTGAGCGCTTCCAAAAATTAGCGGAAAAGGGCGCGCACCCACAACGGCTATTATGGGCCAGCACCAGTACCAAGAATCCAGCTTATAGTGATGTGATGTATGTTGAAGCGTTGATTGGCGCTGATACTATCAATACCTTGCCCATGGAAACTTTGGATGCTTATCGCGATCATGGCGATCCAAAACCCCAGTTAGAGCAGAATATCGATCAGGCAAATTGGGCATTTCAGCAATTACCCACACTGGGTGTTAGCTTGGAAAAAATAACGCAGCAGCTTGAGAATGAGGGTGTCGATAAATTTGTAAAATCGTTTGACCAATTGCTGGCCGCTTTGAAAAAGAAATAATCTCATTTTCCTCACTGCTCGCCCGGCGTTGCTCACACGCACTAGCTTGTGGTTGTTTTGTTAAAATTTCAAAGCTATGATGTAAGCCCTTAAAAAAATCATGAGGCTTTATGCGGCAACAATCAAAAACGATTCGTTGGGCTATGTGTCCCCCTCATTACTTCGGAGTGGAATACGTTATCAATCCCTGGATGGAAGGCCATGTCGGTCAAGCCCAAAAAGAAGTCGCCACCCAACAATGGCAAGCACTTTATGAAATTTTATCCGCCCGCACCCACGTTTTACTAATTCCTCCTGCACCCGGTCTGCCAGATATGCCATTCACCGCCAACGCTGGCCTAGCGCTGGGTGATACCTTTGTTCCTTCGGTTTTTCGTTTTCCCCAGCGCAGTGGTGAAGAAGCTTATTTTACCGAATGGTTTCACCAACAAGGTTACAAAATCGCTCATCTCACCGGTGAAGCCACCTTTGAAGGCGAAGGCGACGCCTTATTCCAGCCGGGTGAACGACTGTTATGGGCGGGCTACGGCGTGCGCAGTTCTTTGGAAGTGCAACGCCGCTTATGCGATATTTTTGATGTCGAAGTGGTCTCGCTGCGATTAGTGGATCAGCGTTTTTATCATTTGGATACGTGTTTTGCTCCCTTGCCCGACGGCCGCATCGTCTATTACCCGCCCGCGTTTGACCAAGCTTCTTTGGCATTGTTACACGCCCGCATACCTAAAGAAAAACGCCTTGCCGTCAGTGATGAGGATGCCACCCATTTTTCGTGCAATGCCATTATTTGCGAAGGTGCTTATATTTGTAATCAAGCCTCACCGGCATTACGAAAGCAACTAGCCGCCTGGGGTTTGGAAGTCATTACGACACCACTGAGTGAATTCATGTTAGCCGGTGGTGCGGCGAAGTGTTTAAGTCTATGCTTAACGCAACCCGTACCTAATCAGAAATCCGCTCAACGCCAGTTTCACTCTGACATTGTCGATCAAGTGATTTGCTTACAAGGCCATTTATTAGATAGTGGTATGATGAATCGCGTATTGGATACGATTACCGAAGCGGGTGGTAGTTTTGAGATTCCCCAATTTCAGGCGGGATTACGCCGCGATCAAGAGTCTTTGGCAAAAATACAGGTATTCGCCCCTAATGCCGAACGACTGGCTGGGCTTATTACGCAATTGCAAGCTTTAGGAGTTAAAGTTTAATCGGGTTTGCCTATGTTAAAAGTTGGATTAACCGGCGGTATTGGCAGCGGTAAATCAACCGTTGCCCATTTATTTGCGCAATTAGGCGTACCTGTCATTGATGCTGATGTTATTGCCCGTGAAGTACTCACCACTCACCCCGAGCTGTTATCACAGATCTTTGCGCATTTTGGACCGGCAGCACAAGACGAGCACGGCCAATTAAATCGAGCGTTTCTACGTTCTATCATCTTTGCCCAACCTGAACAACGCCAATGGTTAGAAGCATTACTGCACCCCGCTATTCTCAAAGCCATGGCAGAGCAAGTCAGCCGTTTACATACCCCTTATTGTTTATTGGTCATCCCCCTGCTAACGGAAGTCAGTCAATCACTCGCTTTAGTGGATAGAATCCTCGTCGTCGATGTCCCCGAATCCACGCAAAGCCAGCGCGTGCAACAGCGCGACAAGCTCAGTCCATCCGCCATTGATCAAATCCTACAAAGCCAATCTTCGCGTAATAAACGTTTGACGATTGCCGATGATATTATCGATAATGACACCGATCTAGACACGCTGGCCCAGCGTGTTCAGACCTTGCATGAATCCTATTTAACTATGGCAAAGCAAACGTAAGGAGTAGCGTGCTTATGAATTTACGTCAGTATTCTTTTATCGATCGTTGCCTGATTCACCTAAATCAAACCTTACAAACCATGGGCAATAAAGCAGTATCGCAACGGGCCCATCCCGATGCAAACCTGGCCGAACCCACTTTGTCAGCCACGGAACAGCGTTGCAGCCAAGGTTTGATGCGAGTCAATCATACGGGAGAAATAAGCGCTCAGGCGCTTTACCATGCGCAAGCACTCACTGCCCGTACTGCGCAAGTGAAGGATTCCATGAAGCAAGCGGCGCTGGAAGAAAACGATCATTTAGCTTGGTGCCAACAACGGTTGCAAGAATTAAACAGCCACCCCAGTTATTTAAATCCGTTTTGGTATGGTGGTTCTTTTTTAATTGGTTTATTAGCAGGTTGGGCGGGGGATGCTTGGAATTTAGGGTTTGTGGCTGAAACGGAACGGCAAGTGGTCAATCATTTAGAACAACACTTGCAGCAGCTCCCTAACGGGGATTTAAAAAGTAAAGCAATTCTAGAACAAATGCGTGAAGACGAAGCGCATCATGCCACAGTTGCCATCACCGCTGGCGCCATGGAATTACCTGCCATGATTAAACTATTGATGCGGTATTTTTCTAAGGTTATGACGACAACCGCTTATTGGCTATAACGCTTTAAACTCGGCCGGCATCGACAATAAAGGTTTGTTGGCTGCACATGCGGCTATCGTCGGCAGCTAAGAATAAAGCCATGCGGGCGATATCATCTGGGTATAATTTTTCTTTCAATGCTTGCCCGTTTAATAATTCCTGTTCCGCCTTTGGCGTCAACCATTTTTCGACTTGCCTCTCCGTCATTACCCATCCTGGCAGCAGGCTATTGACGCGAATATTGTGTTTGCCAAACTCTCGGCCCAATCCCCGAGTTAAACCGATAATAGCGGATTTAGCGGTGTTATAACCAATATAGTCGTCGTTTTGACCCAACAAAAAACAATTCGAACTGAAATTAATAATGGCACCCCCACCCTCACGAATCATACCGGGAATAATTGCTTGCGCAGCAAAAAATTGCTGATCGAGATTCACTTGGAATATTTGTCGCCAACGTTCTTCAGTAACGGCTAATGTTTGATGACGTTCGTCACTGGCAGCATTATTCACTAGCACCTGCACATGCCCCCAGGTATTTTCTGCTGTGGTAACGGCCTTCTTTAAGGCGGGAATATCACATAAATCACAGGCGATAAACAAAGGTGGGGTTAGGTTCTGCCGTTGAATATCCGCGACTAATTGTTGCGCGCGAGTCACGTCGATATCGAGAAAAGTCACCCGACTGCCTTGCGCACAAAATTGACGCACCATTGCAGCGCCAATGCCATTCGCACCACCGGTAATCAAGACATGACGATTCTTTAAACTAGGATAATTGGCGAAGTGAGTCATAAAAAGCCTTTGCGTTTTTAGCAACTGTCTCGGGTGAATCACCCGGCTGATAAAGATGAGTACCCAAACCGAAACCGTCGGCACCTGCTTGTAAGTAATGCGGTATCACCGCTGGGGTAATGCCACCCATAGGAAAAACCGCGATCTGTTGAGGTAGAATCGTTTTGATCGCTTTTAATATTCCGGGAATAGGCGCCGGAAATAATTTTAAAGCGTCCGCGCCTGCGGCAATTGCAGTAAATGCTTCTGTGGGGGAACTGAACCCGGGTATGCAATATAACCCCTGCTCTTTCGCTGCATGGATAATCACCGGATCCGTGTGCGGCATGACAATCAACCGCCCCCCGTGCGCCGCGACATCACCCACCTGCCCTACTTGAGTGACCGTGCCAGCACTAATCACCGCCCGATGCTGAAAAGCCTCAGCCAAGAAGGCAATACTATCTAGTGCCCCGGGGGAATTTAACGGTACTTCAAGGCAACGAAAGCCATTCGTCACCAATGCTGTGCCAATCGCAACCGCCTCGTGCGGCTGAATCCCACGCAGAATAGCTATCAAAGGACATTGTTGAAATGCCTGTAAAAGTTCCATAAGCCGCCTGAGTCGATAAAAGATTAAGTTTGTCATTGTAACATAAATAGACAAATGAATCTGTACCACCCAAGTGAGCAGTTAACTAAGAGTTGTTCATTTTCAAAGGAGGGAATGCCATGCTTAATTAGATTAGGGGTTTACAGTGCTAATCGTTAATCTCCAGTGCCTACTCACAGTTGATTAAAAATGTGTGCATACCCTAGGTCTTCAAACAAGTACGAACAATGCACCAGACATCCATTTGCTTCACGCCACTTTTTTGCAAAGTAAGTGCCAGCTCGGTCACCGTGCTGCCAGTGGTCACCACATCATCGATAATCGCGACATGGCTCACGCCCAAATCGGGCGCCACTTTAAACGCATCTCGGAGATTTTTCCGCCGTTGCTCGGCAGGTTCGTGAGACTGGGGTTGCGTCGATAGAATTCGCTGACAGTTTCGGGTGTCTATGGGAATCCGTAATTTTCTAGCGATAGGTCGTGCAATCTCCAATGCCTGATTAAACCCTCGCTCTTGCAATCGGCGCCTATGTAGCGGCACAGGAATCAGTAACTCAGGCAGCGGTTTTCCCTTATAATGCGGAATGACCGATTCCGCCAACAGTTCCCCTAAAACTTTGGCGAATTCTAACTTTTCACGAAATTTTAGTGATAGTATACAATAATCGATAGGCGGCAAATAATCGAAGAGCGCCAGCATTGCATGAAACGGAGGCGGTTGGTGCAAACACGCTCCACAAACGGCGGGTGACAACGAGGTATCTCCACAAGGCAGCGCACACAGCGAGCACGGATTATCCAGCCATGGCAATTCCTGGCGGCAAGGTGTGCAAAGCGCTGACTGATGCGTATCGGCATCGCACAGCACACAGATACTCGGAAACAACCCATAATATATTTTTTTAAACCACGTATTCATTATCATGACCATTCTCCCTGAGGATTTGTACGACCCAGCTGTGCTGCAAACGGCTTTCAATCGAGCCGCTGGCACTTACGATGCCGCTGCCGTGCTCAGCAAAGAAGTCGCTGATCGATTAATAGAACGATTGGATTACATGCGCATTCAACCCGCGACTATTTTAGATATCGGCGCGGGAACAGGTTATGTTAGCCAATTATTAGCAAAACGATACCCCACTGCGCAAATTTACGCCGTCGATTTTGCCGAGAATATGCTCAAGAACGGGGAAAAAAATTTAACTTTCCCAAATTTACATTGGTTGGCGGCAGATGCGTATCAATTGCCTTTTCCTCCGGCGCATTTTGATTTAATATTATCTAATCTTATGTTGCCGTGGTGCATGCAGCTGCCCATTTTATTTAGTGAAATGCAACGTGTATTAAAATCGCCTGGTTTATTTTTATTTTCCACGTTAGGACCGGATACCCTACAAGAATTACGATCCAGCTGGGCTGCTGTCGATGATTATGCCCATGTTCATTTATTTCTTGATCTACACGATGTCGGGGATGCTTTATTGCAAGCTCGGTTTGTTGATCCGGTGATGGATAGGGAAATATTGACGTTGGTTTATAACAAAGTGCACGATCTACTCCGTGATTTAAAAAATACGGGTGGTCAAAATCTACTATCTGAGCGACGAAAAACCTGGACTGGAAAATATCGCTTTGCACAATTTTTGCAGCATTATCCAGTAAATAATCAAGGGCAATGCTCTGCCACATTTGAAATTATTTACGGCCATGCGTTTTGTGAAAATAAAGATAACTTAAATAACAAGGTAAATGAGTTTCGCATACCCGTCAGCTCTTTAGTCCGTCGTAACTAATCGTTCAATAAGTCAATACCCTGGGAAACCTATTGTCACTTTTTATCAGGAGGAGCTATGAAAAATTTTCTAGAAAAAAATAGACACGGAATTTTCTCTGCAAAGGTTGGCGTGGGAAGCTCTGTTTTAGCAAGTGCGCCTGTGGTCATCAGCTATTGTTTAAAACCGGAGGAATTTCTGCAATTTGTCACTCAACACGTAGCAGCTACCGCGGTCGTTGGGGTGGTAACCCTATTGATAATTGCTGCACTCATGTATGTCGCTTATCGACACTCACAACAAAAATGGGATTCTGAGATGCATCAATATGTATCAGAGACGGATCCCCATACGAAAATAGATGAGGATCCTGATGAACCATATATTCTGGTAGACTCTAGCGACGGCCCCAATGTGGCTCTCTCACCTACAGGTAGTTTAGGTAGTTTAAATACTCAATCATTTAGGTGAGCAGTAGTTACCAAAGTAAAACCGTAGGTAATACCTTATCATTCTTAGAGGAAATGAAGTTATGAGCAATTTTTTAGATAATGCAAGACAAGAGTGGTTGGAAAAAAAAGCTAGGGTGGAACGATTTTTAGATAAAAATAGACACGGCGTGTCTTCTGCAAAAGCCGGAGCCGTAAGTACTCCTATCACCGCCGCACCTATCGTCATAGGCTATCTTGCCAAACCAGAAGAATTTGTGAATTTTATGACTCATCACATAGATGCTGCCATCGGTATCGGGATGGTAGCAGTGGCTATTATTGCCCTCACGATGTACTTCGCTTATCAACGGTCCAAAAAGCAAAATCCGCTAGAAGACTTAAGTTATTATTATAGTAGCGTGCCTGGTGATGGTGAAGAGGTGTCTGGTGAAGAAAATAATACTGTCGCACCAGGCTTACCCCTGTCTACCAGCTCACCCAATACTCAATCCCCGTCCTTCGTTGTAAACAACTAATTTGATCCCTAGGAGCAAGGGCTGCTTGCCCGCGCTTCTAGGGATAACTGCCCCTGCCTCTACTTAAAAACACGCCAAACTCCTCTATTTTAATAAATCTTTAATTATTCTCGTGTAGAATTGGAACATATTCTAAAATCTAGGTGATGGTCAGACAGTTAACTGACTTCATACCTAGTTTAATGAGAGGAGAGTAAAGTATGAGCTTTTTTGAAGAAAATAAATATACGATCGGTGCATTCGCAACCGGTGCAGGTGCTACTGGTGGATCCCTCTATCTAGGTCATTATGCAGCCCCAGAGGCATTCAAGAATGTGATGAGCAACCCAATGATTGCCATTTGTGTAGGAGCCGCTGCCCTAGCCGTAATCCTTTTTGCGACGATACTTGCCTCATCCTATGAAGCAGATTCTAATGCGAAGAAGAAAGAGGAGGAGCAGCAAAATCAGCGTGCTCAATACAGAGCTGAAGCTAATCAAAGAACGAATACCTCACGTGATGAATCACGTATTGATGGCGAGGACTTGGGGTTGGGGTTGCCTGCCTCACCATCAGAAATCGGATTTGATGAACCATCAAAATCTTTTAGTTATTCTAATGCCTAAAATGCCTAACCCCAGTAAATAACATCGTCAACCCGGCAGCGTCAGCTGCCTGGATGACTTCTGAGTCACGGATGGAACCGCCGGGTTGAATAATGGCGGTAATGCCCGCTTCAGCAGCAGCATCGACACCATCCCGGAAGGGGAAAAAGGCATCAGAGGCCATCACGGCACCGGATACTTCCAAACTCGCGTCGGCCGCCTTTAGATTGGCAATAATAGCGCTGAACACCCGGCTCATCTGGCCGGCGCCGATGCCTACCGTACTATGCTGTTTGGCATAGACGATGGCATTGGATTTCACGCACTTCACCACTTCCCACGCAAACAACAAATCCTGAAACTCTTGTATGGTCGGTTGCCGCTGGGTAACAACCTTGAGATCTTTAGGCGATAACGTCATGACATCCCGCTCTTGCACCAATAAACCCCCATTGATTCGCTCAAAATCCCAGGCAGGTTCTGGGCTTTGCCAGTAACCACAGCTTAATACACGAATATTCGGTTTATGCGCCAATAAGGTCAATGCTTCCGGAGTGACTTCTGGCGCTATCAGCACTTCCACAAATTGCGCCTCTAGGATGGCTCTAACCGTATCGGCCGCCAATGCCTGATTAAAGGCGATAATGCCCCCAAAAGCGGAGGTTGGGTCGGTGGCAAACGCCCGCTGATAGGCGTGTAATTGGCTATCCCCCAAAGCCACCCCACACGGGTTGGCGTGTTTGACAATTACGCAGGCATTGGAACCATTAAATGCCTTCACACATTCCAAGGCCGCATTACTATCGGCGATGTTGTTAAAAGAAAGCTCCTTACCTTGGTGTTGATACGCATGGGCAATATTGGCCTCTCCGCCGTTTTCCACGTAAAAAGCGGCTTTTTGGTGAGGGTTTTCGCCATAGCGTAGATCTTGTTTTTTATGAAACTGCACCGTAAAAGTGGCGGGAAAATCGTCGGCCGTTTCATCTAAATGCATGGCGTTTAAGTAATTGGCAATGGCTGCTTCGTAATGGGCGGTGTGGGAAAAGACTTTTTGGGCTTGTCGAAACCGGGTGGCCAGTGTCGTGGCCCCACCCTGCTCTGTCATTTCCTGCAGAATGGCGGGGTAATCCTCGGGGGAAACAACCGTGGTAACCGAAACGTAATTTTTCGCAGCCGCTCGAAGCATGGTCGGGCCGCCGACGTCGATTTGTTCAATCGCTTGCGCCAAACGACAATCGGCTTGCTTTAGCGTTTCCACAAATGGATAAAGATTGACGACGACGAGATCGATGGGCGCAATCCCGTGCGTAGCCATGACGGCTTCATCCACGCCGCGGCGACCCAATAAGCCACCGTGGATTTTCGGATGCAAGGTTTTCACCCGGCCGCCCATGATTTCAGGGAAGCCAGTGTAATCGGCCACTTCTGTCACCGCAATGCCTGCTTGGCGCAGAAGTTCTGCCGTTCCGCCGGTGGAAAGCAATTCAATGCCTAGCGACTGCAAGGCTTTAGCAAAATCAACGATTCCAGTTTTATCGGAAACACTGAGCAGTGCACGTTGGATAATCGGGTGATGGGTAGTAGCGGTCATTGGTTTTATAATGTAAAAAATGGCGTCAGTGTTACTGAATTAACAGAATGTTATTTGCCTTCCATGTCGTAAATTTTCAGCTTTTTCCGTAAAGTACTGCGGCTAATGCCCAATACTTTCGATGCTTTGCACTGATTATTGCGGGTGTACTTCAGTGTAACCGCCAATAAGGATGGCTCTACTTCTTCCATCACTAAATCGTATAATTGCGTGGGTAGCATCGTGGTATCCAAACGGGAAAAATAATTTTCCATGACTTGACGGACATATTCCCGTAAAGGCATTTGGTTAGCCGAGACATCCTTGACATCAAGAATCGCGGTGTTTTCAATTTTCATAGCGTGTTATCCAATAACATTTAGGACATTGAAGTTAATACTGCAGAAAAACCATTATAACTCAGGTATTCCGAAGAATAATAATAAATATTTGTAAGCATTAAGCGCTATAGAAAAAATACCGCAAAAACACGGTGCTATTCCTGGTATTTTTAGGAGTGATTTTTTTTCTCAGCCGACAAGCATAACCAGCCCTCTTTGACGACTGACGGATGAAATGTAAACCAATTTTGGTAAGCCTGAATCACCGTATCTTCTTGATGATCCAACAGCCCGGATAATACCAGGTTTCCACCCGGCCGCACCACAGAGGCTAATCGCGGCGCTAACATCATTAATGGATTGGCCAAAATATTTGCTACGACGACATCCGCTTGCACTGCCGGTAAACTCTCTGGATCCACAATAAATAATTCTTGCTCACTCAGTTCATTACGCCTAGCGTTTTCAGCCGTTGCTTCCAAGGCTTGTGGGTCATTATCCACAGCCCAAACCCGGGTTGCTCCTAATTTGATGGCGGCAATGGCTAAAATTCCGGATCCACAACCATAATCCACCACTTCGCCAGCGCCTTGCAAGTGCTGCGCTAACCATTCCAGGCAAAGCGCTGTGGTCGGGTGGCTGCCGGTGCCAAACGCTAAACCGGGGTCTAATAATACCGAGGGTTTATCGAGCTCCGGGGGTATTTGCCAACTAGGGTATACCCATAGCCGATCACTAAAACAAACGGGTTTGAATGCGTCCATACATGCTCTCTGCCAATCCTGTTCGATCAGAGGTTCGGTGTGACAGGCTTCTATCACTAAGGGGGCAATAGCCTGCGCGACCATAGTTTTGACTTTTGCCAGATCAACCGCTTCCGGAAAGAGACCGGTAACGGCGGTACACTGCCAAAGTGGCGTAGTTCCCGGCGCGGGTTCGTATAATTCTTCATCCGCAGCAGCAGCGCAGGTAACGGCAACTGCTCCCGATGCTTCTAATAGCTCACCGACTATTTCTACCGAATCAGCCGGAATGGTGAGCGTCAATTTCTGCCATGTCATGTCGATTTGATACCTAGTTTTTTCTCAAGATAATGGATATTCGTTTCCCCTTCGACAAAATGCGGGTCGGCTAGAATTTCCTGTTGCAAGGGGATATTGGTCTTAATGCCTTCAATAATGATTTCTTCCAGCGCATTGCGCATGCGCGCGATAGCGATTTGACGGTTTTCACCATAGGTGATGACTTTCGCGATCATCGAATCGTAATACGGCGGTACTCGATAACCGGTGTAAATATGGGTATCCACGCGCACCCCCGGCCCACCAGGCGGATGGTATAAGCTGATCGTTCCCGGCGAGGGGATAAAGGATTTTGGATCTTCGGCATTGATACGGCATTCAATAGCATGCCCGGCTATTTTAATCGTATCCTGGTGATGGCGTAATGTTTTTCCGGAAGCGATATGCAGCTGTTCTTTGACAATATCCATGCGTGTAATCAGTTCAGTGACGGGATGCTCAACCTGGACACGGGTATTCATTTCGATAAAATAGAATTCGCCGTGCTCGTAAAGAAATTCAAACGTTCCCGCACCCCGGTATTGCATTTCTTGACAGGCTTTCACACAACGGCCACCGATAAACTGCCGCTGCTTTTCGGTAATGCCCGGGGCTGGAGCTTCTTCTAATACTTTTTGGTGACGGCGCTGCATGGAACAATCGCGCTCACCCAAATGTATGGCGTTACCTTTACCATCACCTAAAACTTGTATTTCAATGTGACGAGGATTTTCTAAGAATTTTTCCATATACACGCGGGGGTCACCGAAAGCTGCTTCTGCTTCGGTGCGCGTCATGGCAATGGAATTTGAGAGCAGTTCCCGATTATGAACCACACGCATACCACGCCCACCACCACCACCGGCTGCTTTAATGATCACGGGATAGCCGATCTTATCGGCAATGCGCAGATTTTCTTCGTTATCATTCCCTAAGGCACCATCGGAACCTGGCACACAGGGAATGCCAGCTTTTTGCATGGCATTAATGGCAGAGACTTTGTTGCCCATGAGCTCAATGGTTTCTGCTCGGGGACCAATAAACACAAAACCACTGGTTTCCACTCGTTCGGCAAAATCGGCATTTTCGGCCAAAAATCCATAACCGGGATGAATGGCGTCCGCATGGGTGATTTCAGCCGCACTAATGACGGCAGGGATATTGAGGTAACTGTCTGCAGAATTAGCAGGACCAATGCAAACCGCTTCATCGGCGAGCCGCACATGCATGAGGTTTTGATCGGCGCTTGAGTAAATGGCGACTGTTTTTATGCCTAATTCTTTACAGGCGCGCAGGATTCGCAGCGCAATTTCCCCGCGATTGGCGATGAGAACTTTTTTAAGCATAGGTTACTCAATGATAAAAAGCGGTTGATCGTATTCGACCGGGTTCCCATTTTCAATCAAACGGGCGCTGACCACACCGGCTTTATCCGCCTCGATTTGATTAAACATTTTCATGGCTTCGATCACACACACCGTATCGCCAACATTAACGAACTTCCCTACTTCCACAAACGGTTTTTCACCTGGAGCCGAAGCAAGGTAAACGGTGCCGACCATAGGCGATTTAATGACATGACCTTCCTGATGCGGAGCCGCAGCCATGCCGGTTTCTTTGGCTTCGATTGCTGGAGTGGCTGGTTGAGCGGGGGCAGCGGCAGGGCTAACAGGCGCTGGATACGCTGCGTAACCACTGATGTTAGGCGCCACCTGATAACGACTGATGCGGACGGATTCTTCACCCTCATGAATTTCAATTTCACCGATACCCGTTTCTTGCAGAAGCTCTATCAGTTTTTTGACTTTTCTAATATCCATAGATTTTTTACCCACAACGGTATTTAAAATACCATTATGACTGGCTTTCGCTTTACTGTCTAGTTCGACGATTTTACCGACTCATTCGCAGAAAATTAGCCTTTAGCGGCCGCTGAGAGATGCGCTAAGAACTCCTCCGTGCTGGGCTTGCCCACTAAGGTCAAGGTGCTAAGCCACTGCCCTTGGGCGTTAAAGAAGAGTACCGTCGGCGGTGCGATGATTTTGAAATTAGCCATTAATGTTTTGTCTTGAGCATCGTTTGCGGTGATGTTTGCCTGCAAGGCAACCACTTTTCCTAATTGTTGACGCACATTCGCATCCTGCCACAAGCCATGCTCCATTTCTTGGCAGCTGACACACCAGTCCGCGTAAAAATCTAATAATACCGGTTTTTTCTGATTTTTTGCATTGGTAATTGCTTGTTGTACCGCATCCAGCGTGTTCACTTGGGTAAACAACGGTTGCGATGGTTGAGCACTGCTCGATATAAATTTGTGGGTGGTTAGCGGCTGCAACGGGTTATTTGCCCCCTGAGCAGCACCTACTAGCAGCAAAACTCCATAGATAAAGAAGAGCCAACCACAGCCCTTCCATAGCTTGCCCCAGCCATGTTCAGGGGTGGTCGACAAGGCACCCATGTAAATGGCGCTGATGATGAACAGCGCTGACCATAACAGCAAGGTGATTGGGCCTGGCAAAATTCGGCTTAAAATCCAGATGGCCATGGCCAGAAAAAACACGCCAAACACGGTTTCCACTGTTCTCATCCATCGCCCGGCTTTTGGCAATAACTTACCACCAGCCATACAGACAATGATAATGGGCAGGCCCATGCCAATGCCTAAGGCAAATAGTGCTACTCCACCGAGCACTGCATCACCAGTTCGCCCGATGTAACCTAAAACCCCGACCAGAGCTGGCGTGATGCACGGTGAAACAATCAATGTGGCCAAGCAACCCATGATGGCGACACCGATATAATGTCCGCTTTTTTGATGGCGACTCCACTTGGCGATACGTTCTTCTAGGCGGGCCGGCATTCGAATTTCATACAGACCAAAAAAAGAAAGGGCCAGAAACACAAACAATAAACTAAATAATATTAATATCCAGGGCTTTTGAAAAGCCGTTTGCACACTGCTACCTAAATAGCCGACCAGAATCCCGGCAATAGCGTAAGTAATCGCCATGCTGACCACGTAAACGGCGGATAATCGAAAGGCTTTGGCTGTGGTGACCTGCTGACGCTGCCCGATAATAATCCCAGAAATAATCGGTAACATCGGTAGCACACAAGGTGTGAAAGACAGCAATATTCCAAAACCAATAAATGCAAAAAATATGGTGAAGATGCGTTGGCTATTCAGTAATTGTAAAAATCGATCTTGCTGATTCACGACCGGCTTAGCGGTCACTGTTTTTGTCAGGGCGACTGAACCCGCTGAAAAATTGATATTGGCATTCACCGTTGTCGGCGGATAACAGTAACCGTCTTCGGAGCATCCTTGATAAGTGATCTGCAGAACGGTCGAGGTGGGGTCAGGATTAATAATAGGAACGGGAATGGTTAACTGCTGATCGTAGATATGATAGTTCCCCAATACCTTGTCTTCTTTCGGCTGACCGGGCGGATAAAGTATGCTACCCACGGTAGCATTGGCCGGCGCCACTACCTTAAATACGAAGCGTTCCTGATACAGATAATGCTGCGGCGCCATTTGCCACTTCAATAAAACGGTATCTTTTCCGAACAACGATGCCGAAAGCACAAAGGCTTGCTCTGCCGGCAACGGTTGTTGGCTAGTTACTGCTAAAGCAGGACAAACTACCATCCCCAGCAGGATTAAAATTGATCGAATAAATACTCTCATCATCACTGTCCGCCCTTTCTTGACCCATCCTGACACCCTACCGCTCCTTGAAACCCGGCGAAGAGCGGCAGCGATGAATTATAACCTTCTTTAATCCTCTTGACGACGTGAAGATAAGGGGGTCAAGTCTCGATTTCTGCCTTATTTTCAGAAAATCAGCCATTTGCTTTTAATATGGCATAAATCCAGATTTGACCCCACATCCCTAATTTCTGAACCTTCACCATCCGTTTATACACAACCCAGGATGGAAAGCTCATCTAAGCGAGGTTTGAAAGGAAAAGATGGGGGATCAGTTGAGGAAACCTGTGCAATCTACTGATTTAAAAAGATAAAATTTATATTGCACATTTGCTGCTCAATCTGTATCCCTGCTAGTAAAATAGAGGAATCCGAGCTTTCACCCACGAGCTATCCACAAAGTTATCCACAGAAACTGTGGATAACTGGTTTTTTTCTTTATTAGACGAATAGATAAAAAATTGGCTCTCTTTGACTGGAGGGTTAGAAGGAAGTGGCGTATGATGACTGCCCTCTCATACATATAAATCAAGTTAACATATGCATTTTAAGAATAAACTACTCACTTTCTTTCTATTGCTAGTCACTGGCTTGAGCTCAGGGCTACCTTTAGAAACTAAAGAAGATTCCATGCCTTTAAAGCTTGATACAGGAAACCCTGCTCCTTATGGGTTACCGTCAATCACGATTACTATCCAGGGCAAAACCTTACCTATTTTGTTTGACACCGGCGCAAAAAAATATGGACTTGCCTTAACTAAAGAAGCTCTAAAAAATATTCAGGTTCATTTTACTGGTAACAAAATTTGTTCACTTTCAACTGACGGACAGCATTGTGAAGATGAATTCATCATACCGGAAGTCCATGTAGGTCATTTTACTGTTAAAAATGTGAAAGGAGCTTTACTGACAAAGCTCTGGGGAGGAAATGATGCTAATTTTAAGGAAAGCGAAGCCTCCAAGAATGGGCTAATTGGTTATCAATTATTGTCTCAGTTTAATATTCTGTTAGATTACCCTCACACTAAAGTAACTTTTTTCAGGCCAAATACGCAACCCGCTATAGATATTAAAAATTGGCCATCGACCCCGTTTACTGGGCATTTATTAACACAATTATACTTTAGTGGAAAACCTATTCTATTGAGTTGGGATACTGGCGCAATTCCTGTTTCAGTTATTAAACCTTCCTATGCAGTTGGGTTTATTACACAACCTTGCCCCATTACATCGCCCTACAACAAAAATTGTATCAGCACGAAATCAACGCCCCTGACTACTTCGAAAGGAGAAAAACTGGCTGATACCTGGTTTAAATTAGAAAGTAAGTTGCCCTCGAAAGCACCATTTGATGGCTTAGTGGGTAGTATTTTTTATATACGTAATTTGGTGTATTTTGATTTTGATCATCATATGATTTACGTTATGCCAGCCACCCTTAACAAAATTTCAAGTGAGAAAGAAAAAGTATAAATAGTTGGAAGAAGAAATGAATGGAGAAGAATTACAATAATTCGCTGAGGTACATTCAATCCATTTTTTTGCTGATAAGTAGAAACTATTTCGGCCAGCCTCAAGTTTAATTTCCTCGAATTCGAGGGAATTAAATCCTGAGTTGTTTATTCGCTCCCATACGCCAACGAATAGAACAGTATCTTTATTCTTTAACCCCTGTTCAATTAGGGCACTTTCTCCATCGAAATTTTTCACCATGTCTGTCAAGAAGATGTACCAAAATTTAAAGCAAAAAATAACTCATACAAGCGCTAAATCTTCACTCTACAATCAAGTTGCCAAATATTATGATAGCTTGAACGAAAAAGATTCGAGAATAACCAATCAAACTGTTGAAAGAATTCTAAAAAAATACAAGGTTAAAACCATTCTTGATCTGACTTGTGGCACAGGATCTCAGGCGCTATGGCTAACAAAGCTTGGGTACGAAGTGGTTGGCTATGATATCAACACGCAGATGTTAAAAATCGCTAAAACAAAAGCCAAAGAAGAAAAAATGGATATAAAGTTTTTAAAAGGGGACATGCGACATGTTCAAGTGGGTCAATTTGATGCAGTTATTACTATTTTTAGTGCAGTAGGACATCTTACGGAATTAGATTTTGAAAAAGCTATGCGGAATATTCATAAAAATCTAAAAAAGGATGGAATTTACGTCTTTGATATCGATAATATAAATTACTTATTAAAGAGTGACAACATCACTAAACTGTCAATTGATTGGCTAAAAATGTTTGGTAACATCAAAGCTCGTAAAATCCAATATAGCACCATAATGGAAGACGGAATTTTGGCTTCCTACACAACTTATATTTTGCAACAAGGAACAAACAAACCAAAAGTAAAAACAAGTACACATACATTGCAGGTATATAGCGCAAAACGATTAAAAATTATGCTTTCTAGAAATGGATTTAAAGTCCTAGATCAATGTAGCATTGATGGATCAAAATTTTTGAATTTAAAATCTGATCGTATCGTTATGATTGCTAAAAAGGTTCTGTGAGCTAAAAGTGATGAACCATACTTTAGTTGCTTTGTTTAAAAATTGGACAATTGTCATCCTTATAATCAGGGTCGAATTATTATTTTCCCATCCATTCACCTTGTAATACCAACAGGTTAGCACCTGCGAATGCATTGAGTGTGCGAAGAATGGCTGGATGAAGTGGTCTTACCTGGCTAGCAAGTGCTCCTAAAATCAAGCTGTTTGCCACAATTGGATAAGCGCAAGCCGCATCCGCTTAGTTGGGAAGGTCAGGATTTGCTGTTTCCGGTATTGCCTGCCATAATGGGGGTCACGCAAAAGTCACGCCAGCGATTTTGCATTAGACAACAGAACGTGAAACAAGGCTCGTAAATTACTGATTTTACAAGTATCTTATGAGTTTTGGGCCGTTAGCTCAGCTGGTAGAGCAGTTGACTCTTAAGCGGGGTTCTAACCACGTATCCTTTTGATTTTTAAAATACTATACCGAAAGAATAACTATTCGTACAATCTAAAGACTTCTCTCCTTCGGTGGTAGAAGTTATTATTCTAATATAAAATTCTAATTATAATGTGGAAATTTGAATGTTGTATCGAAGAGAACGTTCAGAAAATCGACAGGCATTTGTAACGCTATTTTTATTTGCGTTATTAATTTTATTTCGCGTGCAGCGAACGTTCTTTTATTCTAAATCTACATTTAATCCAAAAGATCCCTGCACCCTTCCAATTTATGATGGTCCCAGTGTACGCGTGCTCATGGACCCATTATTAGAAAATGAACGCAATCCAACAATCAGGCATGATTTGATAACAAAAAAAGATATTTTCTTTTCTGATAGCTTGTACCGTTCGGAGGCAAGAGAGAAGTTCATACAAGAGAAACAGGATTATGCTTCCCCGACACACCATACTCTTTACAACCAACCTCTTTATGGATTCTCAGGGTGCAGGAATTTACTGGATGCATATCGTTACGGTGACCAATATAAAAAGAGACCAGGGCAGTTACTATTCTATACAGGAATCCGGCCCGTTCCCGTTGAAGATACTTCACGATATAAAGTCATTGCTAATGACTATATTGGAATGGATCGTGACAGTGATGATTGGGGAAGTACTTATTTACGCTTCTTTGGGCTTCACCCCAATATAAAATTTTATAGAGAAAATGAAATCTACCATTTATATGCGCAAGATGGCGTGATTTTAGAAAAACCGCTAAATGGTTCATTGATGAATTACTCAGATCTTGTTGACTGGGCTATTGATTCCCTAGAAGTAGAGAAAGCGTTGCGAGGTGAATTGGTTAGGAATTATTTTGATAATCAACTCATTAATGTAACTTTATGGCAAGAAACTCATAATAAAAAGAGCCACACGGATGAATATAAAAAAGAATATAAGAAATTTTCTATTTTTGCTAACTCCATTGAATCAAAAAAATCAGCTCAAATCATTACAGAGAGATCAGTTGTTCAAAAAAACGACATCAACCAAACTTCTACTTCCGCAAATAGCGGATTTACCTTTTGATTGCATTCACTAGGGTACTGCCAAAATGATGGCGCATGGCTTTATAAAAGTGCTCTATACACATTTAATTGTCGTTATTGGTTTAATTGAGTCATCATTGGTAAGGGTCACGTAAAATTACGCAAGCGACTCTGCATTAGGAAAAAGAATGTGGCACAAGTCCTTATAATATAGTGATTTTATAGGTATTATATGTGTTTAGGGCCGTTAGCTCAGCTGGTAGAGCAGTTGACTCTTAAGCGGGGACTTTAACCATAACCTTTTGATTTTTAGATATTTCTAGGCGGAAAGTCCACTGCAATTTGCAGCACTGTGCATAACAGTTCATAACTGAATCACGCAAAAATCACGCGTTCATTTTAGAGTATCTTTTTCTTTTTGCAGTCAATCTAGCTCAGATATTTCATCAAACTGCATACGGACAGGCAACACGCTTGTATTGGTTGACTCATGAAACGAATCAGACGGCGATGCAATTATACAATAGTATTGCTGAACGTTCAGGTTTTATTGTTTATCGCAAACTCTTGGAATAAGTGGTCAATTTAACACCCTACAACGTATAGCGTGTATTATTAAGATTTTATGAAGTAATTTAGGGGAGATTTTATGGAATCTAAGACAGTTATCGGAAGTATCGTTAGGGGCAGCAATGATGAATTATGTATTCAGCATCCAGACAGTAAAAAAGGCATCCGAAGAGATTATCGTTCAGATAATCTTGTCGGTTTTAGCAGGGTGGAAGTAAGCTATCTGGATGATGGGACCTATCTCTACGTTCGACAACCCAGACCAGCGCCAATTGAACCTGCACCGCTAGAGGTCGAAGTAAGAACACCTCCGCCTACAACAGATAATCAACAGATCTGGCGGGAGATAAATTATCCTGACGGTGGTTGGAATGGTTGTAATCCCATATGGATTTCGACCATGGGTACATCAATGCTGCTCGGGGGGGTCGGGATCATTATGTTAAGAAACGAACCAATAGAGGATTTAATTGCGGACCCTCTCGTTGTCACTTGTTTTATTGCCACTCTTGTGTTTTATTTTCTAGGGAAAATTCGCCGAGAGCAAATTGAAGCAAGAAAAGAAACTATTCGAAATTATATTCGTGATACATTTCATGCTCAAGCTATCGAGCGGTTAGATCACATTCTGGATTCATTAATTGCTAATTATCATACTTTGGCACTACACCTGGATGAGGATAGATTTGAATACGCAAGGAGTCTCATCGGCTGGGTCATTAACGACTTAAGCGTAGATAGGATTAATGGAATAACTTGCATTGATGCACATCATGTCATTCGAAGCTTACTGGATGAAAATGCCTCTTTAGAAAACATAAAACAGGCTACAAAACTATTTGGTACGATAACCAATTATTACAAACGATCTGAAAAACCATCGCCTGTATTCGAAACTTTGCATAGCACAGCGCAATTAATGATCGGTTTAGTGGAACAAATGGAAAAAAATCCTGAATTCCAACCAGCGCTTAGGCTTGCTATCGAATTAGCCAATATCCTTGTGCAACAAAAAGAAGGTTCTCAGTTTATACCCCTAATTACACCGGCATTGACTGATGCGGCTGTCAATTTAATAGTTGCGCTAGATCGTGTGGAAGCCCACATACTACAACAAACGGCATTGAAATTATTAAAGGATATCAATAACGAACATTTTGAGAAGTTATTCCCTAAAGAAACCAAGAATGAATCTCCTCAAAAAACTACAACAGGTGATTTTTTTAAAACGAAAAGAATTAAAGAGTCCTTAACAGATGAACTGCGGTTACCGCTTTTATTAAATGAAGATAAGCACGGGGGGCGGCTGGGCGATAATAAAAAGAAAAATGAGCATCGTATCTCCATAAATCATGGATGAGAGTAGTAACTATTAGCAAATTGCGTTGTTCGGGGAATAGCGTTAATGTCAACGTATCATCTTCACAAGCAGGATCCAGCTCACTCAGATAGATTAAGCCAAAATCATCGCCCTCTCGGCATCCGCTGCTTAATTCACTGAGTATTTGCATCACTGAGTAATGATACCAATGCACATAGAAAAAACTAGTGTTTTCATTCATGTCATCAACAGCAACTGCGCCATCATTTGGGCTATTACCAATACGCACACCACCGATATTCGGCCAATTGATCGAGGCTAAGTAGATGGAACGAATTCCAGAACTTCGTGTATAGCCTTTATGGAACGTCCTTGTAAATTACTGATTTTACAGGTAGCTATGGGGCCGTTAGCTCAGTTGGTAGAGCCGTCGACTCTTAAGCAGATCCATAATCTTTTGATTTTTAAATATTTTTAGGCGGAAAGTCCACTGCAATTTGCAGAACTATGCATAAGTGAATCACGCAGAAATCACGCGTTCATTTTAGAGTATCTTTTACTTTTTGCTGCCTGGAAAAGAGCGCGCAAACAAATGGGAATAGATGTCAGAGTACATGATCTAAAACACACCTTTGGCCGCCGTTTAAGGGCTGCAGGTGTAAGTTTTGAAGATCGCCAAGATTTGTTAGGCCATAAGAGTTAGCGTTTCACTACACATTATTCTGCCGCGGAACTGGCTAACTTAGTTGCAGCAGCGAATAAAGCCTGTGTAAAACGCGATTCTTCGATTCTAGCATCTGTCAGAGGGATAAGCGCGAACTCAACTCATGCAGCTGATAGCACATACAACCGTAGGTTAGCGGCCAAGAAAGCATCACTCTTGGAAGTTTTAAACTGCGGCAAATCTGCTAAAATTGAGGGGGTCACGCAAAAATCACGCAAACACTTTTCTATTAGGAAAAAGAACGTGGAACAAGTCCTTGTAAATTACTGATTTTACAGGTATCTTATAACTTATGGGCCGTTAGCTCAGTTGGTAGAGCAGTTGACTCTTAATCAATAGGTCGTAGGTTCGATCCCTACACGGCCCACCAAAATATCAAATAAAATCAAACAATTAGGCAATCAATTTGAGTTAAGGAAAAAATAAAACCCACCTGGTGCTACTGTAGTGCTACCCAGACGAGCAATCCATCTTCGTCAATCCTGGTAAATATTTATAAAACATCATAAGATCACCTGAGAAGTTGAATCGCCTACTTAGGGAATTTTTTGATGGACTGCCCCCTTTCTGTAACACCGACGACGACCAAATTGCCAGTCTTTTGGTAATCAGTCACGCCGTTTTTCGTAACACGTGCTTTAGCTAAATTTCGTTCAATCAGGGCAAGCGCTTTATCGGTAGCGCGCCCAACGGCTGAAAAAATACGTTTGTCTCCACCCAGCAGAGCAAGCAGTGAAACAGATTTTGGTGTGCTGAAAGTTAAATCGAATCCAGGACGATGCTTGACACTATCATCTTCAACCTTGCCTAGTTGTTTACCGGTAGGTAATTTTCCTTTGAGTAGTTGGGTAAATAACTCACTGTCTATAGTGCCAGATAAGCCTAATGCTTGAGCGCCGCTTCCCCACCACTGACTGCGGTCTTTGCTTAAGGTTTGTTCTTCGGTATAGTAATTGTCATGCCCTAAAAAATAATGACTGGCATGACCAATGTTTTTAATAGCTTGAGTGGAAAGCAAAGTCTGTATAGATAAAATAGTTGAAATTAAAGCTGTGTAATTTCTTTTGAAGAGAGAACTTCAATGTATAAAAAATCTGACTGTTGTTGCGTAATTCCCGAAGGGTTAAAAAATCACCCAACACTAAAAAACATGCAAATACCCAATCCGCTGACGTGTCAATTTCAAAATGACCTTCAAGATTTATATTCCTTTAATGGTCAATCATTTTGTGCTTTGCATTTACCTATAGAACTTGAGGAAAAAAGTATAAATAAGAAGAAGATTTTTGATGAAATGCTTAACGAGGGAAAAGAGAATTTCCAATTTATTAGCATACAAGATCTTGAAGTAAAATCCTGCGGAAAGCTAGAACAATTAAATTTTAATGGAGCTGAGCTTTGGAGTTTCGCTATTAGGGGAGTTGATCTCAACACACTTGATTTATCTTATTGTAGGATTAATGGTATAAATAATATAACCAAGATTAAGGTTGACTATTTCTATCTCAAGGAATCTGAAGTATCCAGTTACCTTAAGATTGAGGAGTGTAAATTCAGAGATGTGGCGCTGATTGATAGATCGTACTTTTATTTTGAGAAAAATAAACCCCTCCGGTTGGATTCTGCCAATTATGGAGTCCACTGGGTAAATTCAGAAATCAACACCTTTAGAATGATTAATAGTATTTGCGAGCTGGAATTAAATTTTAGAAATATTAAAGTTAACATATTGGACATTCGTGATACAAAATTTTATTTATGCCCAGCATTTTTTGAATGTGATTTCACTAAAAAAATAATCACCCTTCCAAGACGCGATGATTTTGATTTTTCAAAATTAACTAATCAACATTATTCAACAAGCAATTTCAAAGCGGAGAAATTTAATAGAGAAAAGAAAGATTTTTATGCTATGGAAAATCAGTATTTTAGGCTCAGAGAGATATATAACCTTACTAAGAATAATAATATGTACGCCGAGCAAAGTGATTACTTTTTTCTAATGCAATTTGCACTAGAAAAAACTACCAGGTGGAACCGCTGGGAGCGTTTTTTAAGTTGCTGTTATCGAAAATTATCGGATTATGGCACAAACACCTTAAAGCCTTTCTGTAGCCTTTTTTTACTTTGGGGAATCAGTGGCGTTGTATATAGTTTAATAAAAGCGACTGGCAAAATTTTATCTGGAGAAAGATTCCCGGAATGTCTTTTCTCTAAAATAATGAGTTATCTCTTTAGTGGGTTATTTCTGTCTCTACAACAAATAATAAAGCCTTATAGTTTAATATTCACGAAAGATTACAATAGTTTTTTTTATATTTTACTTGGATTTGTGGAATCTACCTTATCTATTACATTAATAGCTCTTTTCCTTATTGGCCTTCGATGGAATTTCAAAAAGACATAAGAGTGTTATTGCAGCGGTATATGACCAGCGCATGAATTTATGTGCGCTGTCTTTTTTTCTCAGCTGGGCAATGCAGTATTAAAACACTCTTTACGGAGGCTGATTTTTCGATTGTAATTTTAGCTCCAAGCAGATTTACATTTCTAAAATTTACGCCCTTGGGTTCAATTGCGTCGGTAAATTTGCATAAACGAAGTTGGTTTTTTTGAATATCTTTTTTAAAAATTCCCACATCTTTATAGTGCGAATTTTCTTAGCCTATAGGGTAGTTATTAAAAAAATTCTCAAGACCAACTAATAGTGATAGTGGTAGTTAATTTCACCCTATCTAACTCCTCGCCATTCAGCTTTCTTCCCTTCGAATTGTCCTCGGTTCATATCAATTTAAAAAATATTAAAATAAGTTATAATATTTTTTGACCTTATCATTAGAAATTACCCAATCTGGTAACATTAATTCGCTTATCTCTGCAAGAAAATCTACTTCCGTATCTCTCTTTGGAAAAACAAATGCGATTTTAGAATTTAATTCTCCTAAGACTAAACCTCGTTCTGAAAGCTCAAAAGAGAAAATTGGATTCATTACTTCAGAAGAAGAAAGCTCCTTTTGAAATAGGCTTGAATCAGCTGCAATCATTTTTGCAAGAGTTTCAATATCTCTATTCAGCCTCTGTAAGTTCATGAAAACTTTACAAGAGACTCCATTCGCCATCATGCCTAATCCGGGACTATAATATGTCACTCCGCTCAATTCAAAAGGGCAGTTAATTCCTAATGTGCGATAATGATTAATATCATCTCGACTTAATTGGTTATTAGTTGATGCTTTAGCATTGACCCCCACTTTATAAGATTCCAGGTATTCAGGCCAGTTTCTATGCGCAGTTTCAATTAAAGAGGGTTCAGAAAAACCTTTAAAATCAGGGTGTGGAAGAATGTCTATGCACAAAACTGACTCATCACTGATAATGCAAAAAAGAAGGTAGTCAGCGGGTTTCGAAAAAAAATCTCCTTCAATCAGAGGCTTTTCAGTTAAATGAAAATGTAATATACCCCAGTCTGCGAATAACAAATCAGTTTTTGCTTTTCTATTTTCTCCACTAGTATCATTTCTAAGCGTTAGACCCCTTCCTTGATAGGGATTTACATTTTGGCCATCAGTAAATAAAGATTCTAAAATATTTAACCCAGTAGCTGTATTTTTTGTTAAATTTGCTTTCGGAAATCTATCAGAGTATTTTATGCTGCGTGGTTTAGGAGGAACATATCTATTTAAAAAATCCAACCATCTTATAAGTGGTTGTGAATTATATATGCTTCCTTTAAAGCTTAACGAGAATATGTCAATAAATTTTTCAGATAAAGAATTTAAACTATTCCATAACTCACTTGCTAATGATTTTTTATTGAAATTGTACATAATTATTTTTAAGCAGAATTTTAGAATTAAAGTTCTGGACCCTAAGGGGGTCAAGTCTGGATTTATGCCTTATTTTCAGAAAATCAGCCATTAGCTTTTAATACGGCATAAATTCAGACTTGGCCCCCTTTTTTCTTTTTTCTAATAATCATACTTATCATTTAACTTTGATTATGCACTAATAATGACTGGCTGCATTTTACGAAATCATACACTTATTTTCAGTTTGGCACTATCAAGATTTGCTTAGTAGTTGACTACTTTACAGCTGAAAATGCAAAGTTCGAGATAGGCTTTGCTCATAAATCACGGTATTGCCTCATTCCCCGGCTGGTGGTAAGCTGATTTTAGGTGCTTGAACACGCCAACCAGCAAAAATCTGCCTCTTTGGCAATTTTTGTACGCCTGCCTTTCCTTTTTAGAATTACTTTTTCGGCATCTGGACAATATTCATTAAATTATAAAGTAAAGAGTAGATCAGAGGAGTTGTTTACATGTCAGATTCAAACTTACCAATATTTAATAATTATGCTATTCGACGTGTTTTACACAATGATGAGTGGTGGTTTGCGATAGCTGATATTGTGGCTGTACTAACCGATAGCTCTGACGTAAGGCAGTACATTAAACGCCTGCGTTCTCGCGATACTGAGCTTAACCTCAACTGGGGTACAATTTGTACCCCCCTTGAAATGCAAGCGGCTGATGGTAAGAACAGGGCCATAACTTGTGCAAATACAAAGGGTATCTTCCGTATTATCCAATCTATTACGTCCCCCAAAGCTGAACCTTTTAAGCTATGGTTAGCCAAAGTGGGTTATGAACGAGTCCAAGAAATCGAGAACCCAGAATTGGGAACTCAGCGCACTAGGGAACTATATAAGGCCAAAGGCTATCCCGATGCCTGGATTGAAAAGCGCATGAGGGGGATTGCGATCCGTGACGAATTGACTGAAGAATGGAAAAGTCGCGGTGTTCAAGAAGCCCAAAATTTTGCCATACTGACTGCTGAGATATCCAAAGCCACATTTGGTATGACCCCCAGCGAATATCAGCAATACAAAGGTTTGAAACGGGAAAATTTACGCGATCATATGACAGACTTAGAGCTTATCTTCTCTATGCTAGGTGAGGCTTCAACTACAGAAATTACCCGACGCCGTGATACCAAAGGGCTTACTGAAAACAAGAAAGCGGCAAAAGCAGGTGGAAAAATCGCGGGAGATGCCCGCAAGCAGTTAGAAAAAGTCAGTGGTCAAAAAGTCATCACTAAAGGGAATTATCTACCCCAACTGGAAAAAATAAAAGAGAAGGCTTGAGTTCTAGGGACACTCATGGGACATTTACAGGCAAATAATGACAATCAATAACAATATCAGGAAACCATGAAAAATTTCTAACTCTTTGATTTAGTTATTGTTATTTATTGTGATGTATCGCCAAAAGCAACTTGCCTGGGACTCTTAATCAATAGGTCGTAGGTTCGATCCCTACACGGCCCACCAGTAAAATAAAGGGGGTCTTTGGGTCAAGTCTGGATTTCTGCCTTGAAAAAAGGGGTCACGTCTGGAAAAAAGGGTCAAGTCTGGATTTCTGCCTTATTTTCAGAACATCAGCCATTTGCTTTTAACACAGCATAAATCCAGATTTGACCCCTCTCTCCAAGAGGCCACCAGGTTTTTTCGCTTATCTGCCGAACAAGGGTATGCCAATGCACAATATGAGCTTGGAAATTGTTATGAAAAGGACAAGGCATGGGTGTTGAAAAAAATCGCCAAGAAGCCCTCAGACTTTATCGCTTGGCTGCTGCACAAGGGCATGCTGATGCACAAAAGGCTCTTGATTTGTGTACGCCGCTAAGAGAAAAAGCCAGATTTTTTCCTCAACCTGCTGCAACCTCTGTTGCTGATAGTAACAAGCCATCGTCACTGCCACCCTTCTCAGAAGAGAAAAAAAGAGGGCAAGTATTCAAATGACGCTTTCTGAACAGGGAGTCCGCCCACCATATATAAATTCGTTTGATTCCCGGGGCACTAAGACGTCTCCCAAAATGGCAGGAGTTAGCGTAAGTTAATTTATTAACAAATTTTAGGGTGAAAATGGTAATGTGGTATGGAAAAGGATAATGAGAAAGTTGCACGCTTATTTAAATTAGTGACTGGCCGAAAAAATCCACCAGCACTATATGAATTAGGTGTTTGTTATAAAAATGGCACAGGCGTTGAAAAAAATATCGATCAAGCATTTTGGTGGTTTCACTTAGCAGCCAAACAAAAGAATGCGTCAGCGCAGTATGCGCTAGGGTTTTTTTATGAGCGCGGCATAGCCGTTGGAAAAAATGAGAAAGAAGCATTTCGGTGGTATGAGTTAGCGGCTAAACAGGGGAATGCCTCAGCACAACGTGCCTTGGGTATTTTTTATGAACGTGGCATGGGAGTCGAAAAAAATCTGAAAAAAGCATTTTGGTGGTATCAATTAGCCGCTAAACAGGGAAAAGCCTCAGCGCAGCGGTCATTAGGTTTTTTTTATGAGCGTGGAATAGCCGTTGAAAAAAATGAGAAAGAAGCATTTCGGTGGTATGAGTTGGCAGCAAAACAGGGGAATGCCTCAGCACAACATGCCCTGGGTATTTTTTATGATTACGGCAGAGGGGTTAAAGAAAATGTAAATGAAGCATTTCGATGGTATCAGTTAGCAGCTAAACAGGGGAATGCCTCAGCGCGTCATGCCTTGGGTAGTTTTTATGACCAAGGCATAGGAGTTGAAAAAAATGAGGAAGAAGCATTTCGATGGTATCAGTTAGCAGCTAAACAGGGGAATGTGTCAGCGCAAACGTGCCTGGGTGTTGCTTACCATCTCGGCACAGGAGTAAAAAAAGATGTCAAAAAGGCCGTACATTGGTATAAGTTAGCAATGAGTCAAGGATGCCGGAATTCAGCGTACAATTTAGGTTTATGTTACGAGGCGGGCGAAGGGGTAAATAAAGATATTAAAGAAGCCATACGGCAATATCGTTTAGCGGCTGCACGAGGCAGTGATAGTGCTCTAAAAAAACTAAGCGTGAATAAGTTTCAAAGTGAGCTGGAAAATGCAGAAGCGGATGATGAGAAAGAGCTGTGGCAATTAATTATCCGCCAAACATTTCTTACACAAGATCCTGTAAAGAACGAAAAAGAAATAGCTGATTTATTAAGTCGAACTCCACATAAGCTTTCAATTGGTAATTATACCACTTATACCAGCGGACCCAATAAAGTTTTAGAAACAAAACGAACTCTATTTGAAAGAAACATTGGTACTCCAGATGTTCAGGAATTACGGCTTGTTTGCAATCACCTATTTCCAAAACCAATACTAAATATTATCCTAAGCTATTGGACGATTGAATATTTACCTCCAGGGCTTATAAACATCGTTATGAATGCCTTCTTTTCCTATTTTCCCAGCCTATTACCCTCAGAAAATAAAGATTTAGGTGCCTCCCAACAGGAAACAAGACCCTTCTCCATTTTTTCAAGACAACCTGTTAGAGAAGAGAAAACTCCATCAGCCCGGGACACGTTGGCATTAAATGAATTGGGTTTAACAGGGCGTTAAGGCTTTAATGCGCCGCGCAGAAGCCCAATTAAAATTTCAAGGCGTTCAAAGGCGAATTCAAGATCATAATGATATTTATAATTTTAATGATAACCGGGGAATAGGTACGAAACACAAGGAGCTAGAAAACGGAGCAAGTTTAGCTCAAGTTCATTTGTGATTGAGCATAGGACAAGAGGTTAGCCTCTAAATCATATTATCCAAATTGCTGGCTATTGGTAAGGTAACTTCGGCACTTGAACACACCAACCTGGAAAAATCTTGCCTTCCCTGACAATTTTTTGGAAGCGATAATTATTTAATCGAAGAGCTTAAACTATGCTATAATTATTAAAAATGGCAGTTTTCCAGGTAATTTTTTATAAAAATACAATAAGTTGGGGGGAATGATGAAAATTTATCAACGCAAAATGTTAAAAGTAGTGACTTTTATAAGTGCAATTACCGTATTTTCTTCTTTATCGGCAGCTCCCAATAATCCATTTATTACCCCCGGAGCATATACAGGCAACGGACAGGGAGTATATACAGAAATCCATGAGGGGGTTCCTGATGCCGGATTGGTTATCGATAATGTAACTATATGGGCTGGAAAAACTTGTAGCTCGTTAGTCCAAACAATTTCATACGATAATCCTACGGTAGCTCCAGGCACAATCCCGCTTGATTCAGACCAAATGAAAAATCTTTATGGAGCGGATCAAGGGTGTGCTGAAAACGTATATACTTGTTCAGGGGTTATTACTTTATCTAGTGGTCCTGTTATTTTAAAATCAGATGATAATCATAATTATATATCCGCTTCGCCCAGCGTAGTTCGTTTGGATTTTAAAGGTTGCACTCAGCAGTAGTTTTTTAGTTTTTTCCGCTATCAAAATGTGAACTAATGAGCAAGATAAGGGGGTCAAGTCTGGATTTCTGTCTTATTTTTAGAAAATCAGCCATTTGCTTTTAATAAGGCATAAATCCAGACTTGACCCCATTTTTCACTGGCTCTTCAATTCCTATATAAATATCAATGACTGCTTAATTGGAATCGGCTGCTCTTTGATCATATATTTCAAAATCCGCAATATATTTACGCTTGCCACCCAAATCCTCTGCCTGCATTGCCCATATTTTCTTCGTTTTTTCATGTATATTCTTCTTCCTAGGCTGACAATGGTGCAAATATGCGCAGACGATGCTGATCAGGATCCAGCACCACAAAAGTGTAGCCAAAATCCATTGCTACTGGCTTTTGTGCAACAACTAAACCACGGTTTGTCCAGTCTTTGTATAGGGCATCCACTGCGGCTTGATCGGCTACTGTAAAAGCGATTTCTCCACCACCGCCAGTACATATAGCAGTGGGTTCTGCAGTATGACGCGACCATAAACCCAGCATGATACCACTGTCTAAGGTAAACGAGGCAAATGTGGGATGTAATTCAAGCGGTGTTTTTTGCAGTAAATCGCCATATAATTTTGCGCTGCGTAGGGGATCATTGACGTACAAAATAATCATGTTTGGTTCTGACATAGGAATGCTCCATAGGAATTAAAAAGATTGCTTTAGATGCCTAGAGTAACCCTACCTTGTGTCAGTTTTTGTCAGCAGTCACCAGTTGCAATGATTTCTTGTCGCCATGCTTTTAACAAAGCTTGCCGCTTGCGAGGATAAGATTCCTGGCTAGCAATAAATTGATTGATACGATCAGCACGAAAATGGCGGAATCCATTGCGCAATTCACACCAAGCAATCAATATACGCACATGATCAAAATACCCCAATGCAAACGGCCAGATGATGCGAGTGGTGGCATTACCTTGGGCATCTTGATAATCAACAGTCGCTTTGTATTCAGCGCGAATAACCTTGCGAATCTGTGCCACATCAGTCATATCGGTGATTCGTTCTGCTGGTGGGCCTGGTAATAATGTGTTGGCATCGAGTTCATTGCGCAAGTCAGTGGGTAAGACGGCAGCAATTTTATGCAGGGCACTGTTAGCGGCTGATTTTAATCGCTCGTCTCCCCGGGCAGCCACCCAGCGTGATCCCAGCACTAAGGCTTCAATTTCTTCCTCAGAAAACATCAAGGGTGGCAACATAAATCCAGGACGTAAAACATAACCTAAGCCTGCCGCTCCTTCAATCTGTGCTCCCTGTGCCTGTAAGGTACTGATATCACGGTACAAAGTGCGCAGGCTGATACTAAGCTCATTCGCTAGAGAGGCTCCAGATACTGGAAAACGGTGGTGACGTAATAATTGCAATAAATGGATTAAACGTTGGGCGCGGGACAATATATGGCTCTCTTTCAATTTAAGGTAAAAATCAATGCCTGATTTTCGGAAACCACCATGACTACGCCATTATTCTTCAAAAAGTATTTATTTTTCTGCAGTTTATTTCCATTGTGACTTACTGGATGCACTACCCTAAACCCCAATTTTAGCTGTCCCATGCGTCCAATGCAATAGCTTGGATCAATTCCACACGATGATCGACCAAGGCAAAGTAGGAAGAAAAAGAAACGCGGTTAAAAACAAGATTAGTTGCGGATAATCCGGCAGCATATTTTTTCCTCTGAAAAAGATTTGTTAAAATGACGAAATCCCAGATAGTCCTGCATCTACAGCAAAATCAGCTGCTGTCACATAAGATGCATCATCAGATGCAAGGTAAAGTGCCATAGTAGCAATTTCATCGGGTTCTGCAGCTCTTTTCAATGGAATCAAGTTAGACCATTCTTGCAGATCTTGTTCTGTTACGCCAATTTGATCAAAAATAGGTGTACGTACAACGCCAGGTGAGATTGAATTGACGCGTATACTCCTTGGCGCTAATTCAGCTGCGAATGTTTTGCTAAGTGAAATAATGGCTGCTTTGGAAGCACAATAAACCGAAAAATTCTCCATGCCAGATTTAGCAGCTAAAGAAGAAATTAAAATAACTGAGGCTGGGCTATTTAAGTATGGTAATGATCTTTGCACAGTAAAATAGGCTCCTTTTAAATTAACGGACATTATTTTGTCAAAAGATTCTTCTGTGACTTTATCAATTGGAGTGGCATCGACAATGCCGGCATTCGCAATAAGAATATCAATTTTGGAGTTGAAATGCTTAGTGATTTCCTGGTAAAGATCATCGATCTCATTTAACTGTGTGACATCAACTGGTACTGCTAAAACCTTGCCATGTAATTGCTCTTTTATTGTTTTTAATTTTGTTTTATCTCTTCCAGTAATGATGACTTTAGCACCTTCTTGCAAAAACAATTTTGCAGTTGCTAATCCAATGCCGCTAGACCCACCTGTAATTAATGCAATTTTATCTTTTAGTTTCATTTTTAAATTCCTCGCTTGATAGGATAATCCTAATGAAAGATTGGTTCAATTTCTCAGATTGGAGCGAGACTATCGCTGGCTGTCTGGGATAGTCTATACAATTTGTTGTCAGTAAAAAAACCCTCCCATTTGCTGGGTGATTTCTTTGACCAATATCCTCTGTCCAGCCTATTGCCTTATGAAACCTACGATCCAGATGTCTTTTATAACAAAAAAAGCCAGGGATTTGTACTAGAAGTTGCCCCGCTGACAGGAGCCGGTGAACAAACAGTATAAATTTTAGCTAGCCTGCTCAACGATGTGTTGCTCACTTTGGCGGATTTGCAGTGCCTGTTATGGGCATCCGATAAAATCGGCGACAGTATTGACACCTTTGCGATGGAGCGTTATCAACACAGTGATATTTTCTCTTGGTTAGCACAGAAACGAGCTGAGTTTCTAAAAGAGGAAAGGGGTCAAGTCTGGATTTCTGCCTTATTTTTGGAACATCAGCCATTTGCTTTTAATAAGGCATAAATCCAGGACTTGACCCCATTTTCACATTGCTGTGGGTGCAGCTACGCTACCTGGTAATACGCAAGGATTAACGCTTTCCACCGTCTCTGGGTTGGCACAGGTGAACGCTGACATGTCGAGCCTGGCTGGCTATCTTTCGCTGAGTGTGCCTCTACTGGTGACTGGCATTGTAGGAGGGATGCACCGAATGCTGTCACACGCTGCACAGTATGTCGGCAATGCATTGCAATCCAGTGCATCGGCTAGCGCTGGAGAAGGGGCCAGCGGCAACTTCAGCCCGGCAAACACCCATTTCAGTACACATAACGCACATAACACTTCCGCCAACCATTTTGACACTACGGCCAGAACATTTTCCGGTATGATCACCAGCCAAATGCCGGGTGGCTCCATGTTGAGCATTACCCCAGATGGTTCGGCTGTGATGAATAACCAAGGTGCCATTTCCAAGGGTATTATTCGCGAATAATTTACTGTATGTTTTGATAGGATATGTAATGTTTAGTGGTTTAGTAGCCCTAATAATCAATACACCTAAGCCTTCGTTGAAAAATACATTAGAGCCAGCGAGTCAATAATTGCTTTAATTTTGGAAAAATAACTAAGCAATAAGTCAATGAAAGTCACCACTATGAGAAGTTTACTCGCAGCCATATACAATAAACAGCAAGCATTAACCCCAATGCAATCATGAGAATCAGCGGTAAAATCCAAGCAGCCCCCACATGCAACATACCTAACAAAAAAGTCATTAATACTGGCATACACATGACAACGAAATTCATGACTGCAGATCCATTCGCTTTATCTTCGGCATACGTCATAGCTAAAGATAACGCAGTGCTGGATAAAATAGCGTGACCTAAACAAAGTAGTGCCATGGGTGCTAACAGAGTAAACAAATTAACGAAATGAAATACAAAGCAGAATAACATAAAAACTGTGGCAATCAATTCAATGACAAACGCAGCTTTGAGCATCGTCATAGCTTTGACAAAAGCAAGGCGAATATTAATTAAACAGCCGATCAGCGTACCTAAGAATGGTAGTAATCCCAATAAGCCATAAGTTGCTGGTGAGATGCCTAGCAAATGAATTCCAATAAATGGGCCTTCAGCACCAAATACGTAAATGCAGGCGCTAGAAAAACCGGAGCAGGCAGAAAATCCAAGTAACAGCTTATTTTTAAATATGGTTGCATAATTTTTATAAATTTGTCGATAATGCAATGCAAGTATATCGGGTTGGCTTAAGGTTTCTGGCATTTTAGCAGCGGGATAAATCAATGCTAAACCATAGATTAATAAAAAATAAAAACACCCTTGCCAACCCACATATTGTGTCAATAATCCACCGACGGCGACCGCAATGCCTGGAATAATGGCAAAAGCTATAACCATCAGCCCTGTAACACGGCGTGCCTCCTTTGGATAATAAAAATCATTAATCAAGGTGAAGCACACTACCAATCCTACACTCGAACCAAATGCCTCTAGCAATCGCCCGATAATTAATAAAGAAAATGATTCTACCGGTGAAGAAAGAATACTAAACAATGACCCCAGAGTGGCCAGAAAAATACCCATGTAAAATGCCGGTTTTCGGCCCAAGCGATTGGCAATTGGCCCATAAATTAATTGCCCTAACGCATAGCCCAGTAAAAAGCTCGTTACCGTTAGTTGTGACACACCCATGCTGACATTAAAATAGCGGGCAATGGTCGGTAGCGCTGGTGTCATTAAAATGGCGCCCATCGCTCCGAAAGCGCTGAGCAGGGTCAACCCCAGAATATGGGGTTCTTTTGTATCAAGTCTATAGGTTGTAGCGTTCATTATTTTTCCAAATGATTTTATTGCAATGGGTGATAGTCGGATATCAGCAAGTTAGACTTCCACTTTTATCCAATACAGCATTAACGTAACTGTGATGACAATCAACCCTCCGATGCAAGTCAGAATAATGCGATCCAAGGCCACCACATTATGGTAATCTCCCAAGAGATGTGCAAACCCAAATACAAACAATTCTATGAAAAATACTTTTAAATAATAAGAGAATCCGAGAGAGAAAATTAAAAATAAAAGCCGAGGACACCGCCTAGAATAGTTGAAATAACTACAACACTGCTACCCAAACTGACATGAGCTAAATGTTTTTTGTTCACTGAAAAGGTGGCCGCAGCAGACATGACTGCCATGTTAAATGGGATTAGTAAAGACTCATTCGCTGCACCAAATAGCTTAAGTAAACCTATAATGCTCATGCAAAATAGGGTAATTTTAAATCCCTCCAGCGCAAAAGCTGAATAATCAATTCGACTCATTTTAATCTTCGCCAGGAAGTAACACTAACCCACCGAATGGCTCGATGGTTTCCGAACCTGATAACGGTACAGAAAGTAGCCATATTTCCCCTCCTTTTGAATGGTTCCTGGTGCTTCGCCTCTTTCTTGTTACATAATATCAACCATGATACCATTCCAAAAAAAATTGACAATATGTTGATATATAATAGACTATTCTAAATTTTGAAACAATCACTTTGGGGATCATTTAATGTCTTTAGATCTACTTTCTTGTATGCGAGGATTCAAAGGGATTGCTGAGCATAAAGGCTTCAGCCAGGCAGCTCGGCATTTAGATGTTTCTACTTCTACGCTCACCGGTCAAATCAAGCATTTAGAGAGCCTGCTCAAAAAGAAATTATTGAACAGAACTACCCGGCATATAGAATTGACCGAGGCAGGTGAAATTTATCTGATGCATGTCAATAAAATACTGGCTGACATTGAAAATGCTCAAGGCGCAGTGAATTCAATTGAAACAGAACCCCATGGCAGACTCATTATTGGTATAGCGGGAGCTTTTTATTCTCAATATTTTATTAAGCATTTCAAGAAGTTTCTGCAAAAATATCCAAAAATACAGCTGCAAACGACGGAAGAAAATGCACCAACGGATTTATTAAATGGCATGGCAGATCTGGTCATTACTGAAATAGACATTAAAGATAGCCAATTGGTTAAAGAATATTTATTTACCATTCATCGCAGCATTTACGCCACACCAGCCTATGTAAAAAAATATGGTTCTCCTAAAAATGCAGCCGACTTGCAGAACCACAATTGTTTAATCGCTAAGCGTATTTCGCCCAATAATGAATGGGTGCTGGCTAATAACAAAAGGATTTATGTTTCTGGCAATTATGCTTCCAGTTCAGGGTACAACGTTTTATGTGCGGCATTGGCAGATATGGGGTTAATCTGGTGTACGGATATTTTGATCAAAGAAGAGCTTAAGCGGGGTGAATTGGTCGAGATAAAATTAAAGGATGAGCAGCCAATTGCGATTAAAATGTATCTTTACCATCGCCGGGTCTATGCGGATAGCAATATCAGATTAATGGCGGATTATCTGAAAAAGATAGCACAGAGTTGGGCTGAATAGCTTGTCACTATTCAGCCCATTTTTGACTAACCTACCAAGGTCTTATCTCTTGTATGTCCTTATGGACCAAGGTGTGACAGATCACTCATCCCACCACCATCACTGTTGAGTAATGAGATCAGTTGAATTTTAAGTCTGTCATTTAGATCTTCAGCCTGAGCCTTTGCACTTTCTATTTGTTTCCGCCAGTTTTTGGCATCGACACTATGCAATTTAATTTTGTGCTGTTGCTCCGTTCTTGCGCTAGCCTCAAAAATATCACCGGAAAGAATCGCATTTGCGAGACATTGGGGGAATTCATGGCCTCCAGGGGAGTTTAATTTTTTTGTCACTAAGTCCAATAATGCCATGCAGGTTGCATCTTCCTTTCCGCCATCTGCAATTTCATTCAGAAACTTTATTAGTCGCCTTTTCCCGAAATAACCTGAGCCATCACTTACCTGGCCTCCTTCTACAGGTTGAAACCTACGTACTCTATGTACTTTAGAGTCCTCAACATCCTGAATGTTCCAATAATTCATGCGTATGTGTGCAGTCAGCCTTCTATACGCTTCTTCATAGGTAAGCACTTCTACCGGCTCAGTTCTCACTAATTTTTTCTCTTCGCTAAAAAACGTCATCTTTTATACCTCTGTTTGTTGCATAATTTATAAACAGAGTACCATTTCAAAAATAAATGACAATGCAGTAATTAATAATAGACTATTCTGAATTTTGAAATAATTGGATGGCTATATAAGGAGAAGCTCCCATTACCCCTTTTATCAGAATTGCAGCATTTTATGGTTCATGGCACCACCGGATCTGGAAAGTCCACTGTGATTAAATCTCTGTTGGATCAAATCCGGACGCGAAGCGAAAGAGCAATTGTTTGTGACAAAAGCTGCAGTTTGGTCAGCCAATTTTATAGGTCTGATAGCGATAGTTTAATGAATCCACTAGATGAGAGAGGAGTTTCTTGGAATCTATAGCATAAGTGTCGCGATAAAACGGATTTTGAAAACCTGGCTGCTGCCTTGATTCCAATGACTCCTACCGCTCAGGACCCATTTTGGATTAATGCAGCACGAACTATTTTCGCGGCGGCTGCATATCGGATGCGTAATGATTCTAACCACATTACATTGCTGCTTTTACGTAATCTACTAACGGCAGAAATCGGTGAATTGTCGTCTTTATTACGAAGTTGAGCAAATATTTGATAAGCATATGCCTATACTGTCCAGAGTTAAAGCATCACCTAAAATAACCTCATCTATTGAATCGTGATGAGGGGATCAAGTCTGAAATTTTAAGCAGATTCTTTTAAATAGCGGGGTGGTACTTAAGATTTCAGACTTGACCCCATAATCTTTACATAATCAGACTTGACCCCATAATTTTAAGGTTGGAGCTGTCTCACCCCTTGGTGGAGGAACACGGAACGCATGATCAACAAAAACCATACCCGCGACTCCATTTGGATATTCTCCAACGTAGAGACGTGCTACCAAAGCCCCCAGGGAGTGACCCACTAAAACATAAGGCCCTGAAATCCCTGCCTTCTTCAAGGCAAGGTGCACCTCATTCGCCCGCAGCGAGCATGAGTCTTTAGGGCCAGGATCACTCCAGCCAATTCCAGAATGGTCATAGGTACACACTCGGGTAAAACGTGCAACTTCGGGTTGAACCAGGCCCCATTCAAAGGAGAACCCTGCGCCCACAATAACAACTGTAGGACTTCCGGTACCCATGCAATAGAGATGGACACGATATCCGCCCACGTCGACAAGCTGGCCGATGGGAGCTGGTACTCGGATTCTCTGATGTGGCGCTTGCGCTGGCAGCGCAGCCAAAGGTATACAAATTAGGGCTAATGTTAGGGCCCAACGCATGATGACAGTCCATGGATTCTTCCTACAGCAGACCAATGAAGCTAAAGATTATGCGTTAACGGTACAAGATACAACAACAATCAAAGGGTCGGAGAGGCTTCTAATATTAATCAATCAATATAGGCAACAGCAGTTATTTCTAAAACTAGTTTGGGGTCAGTTATTAGGTTATTGATTCCTATAACGGTTGAGGTAAATAAATGATCGCCAAAGTAGCCAGAAATAATCTGGTTTATAGCATCTCCATTTTTAACTACATCAACAATAAAAATAAGTAATTGCACAATATCATTTAATGTCCCGCCAGATGCATGGACTATTGTTTTTAGATTCTCCATTGTTAATTTTGCTTGATTTGAAGAGATATAATCTATTTCTTCAAATTCTTTCGGATTGTGTGGATGGCTATGATAAATTGGGGCAGCATTGACGCCAGAAATATAAACAGGCTTACCCGATAATACCTTGAGGGCTGGAACATAAGGCATATTCCAGTGCGGATTATTTTGCAGTGCTTCTGCTGTTACCGTATGGATATGCTCAAATTTATTTTTCATAGATCGCCTGCCAAGTAATCTTGAGCTAATTTCGCTAACTGCAAAGGCTCTTCCACATGGAACATATGCCCGACACCTTTACTAATAATCTCTAATCTAGAATGCGGTATATATTTTTTTAAGAATGAAAGACAATGAATCGGAATTAATAAATCTTCATCAGCTGCTACAATGAGACAATCTGTTTTAATTTGCTGTAAACGAGATGAAAGGTCATAATCCAGTAATAAATCGGCTTGAAGGATAAACCCGGTTAGCGATTGAGGATATGGGTTTTCCATTAACTTAATATTTAAATTCTCTAGCCTTTTAGTATCATTTAAAAAGCGACGACCATATAGCCAAGGTAAAACGGATAAGGAAATATACTGGCTGGGGAATTGATGTACAATGGCGTAGCGTAATCCCTCAATTTGCATTCTTGCAATAATAGGAACACATGCAGGGCCTCCACATAAAATGGCTTTATCTATTTTATGGGGGCATTCAATACAAAGTTGCATTAAGAGGGCAGCACCCATCGAATGGCCGATAAAATGAGCACGCTGGATGTTTAAATAATCAAGCAAGGCAACAATATCTTTGCACATCGTTTCTAACGAATAATTACCAGTAGGAACGTATGAGCGTCCAGCGCCCGGATTATCAAAAACTAAAATGCGATAAAATTGCGATAGCGGCTCAATCATATCAGCCCAAACAGTATGATCTGCTGTGAAACCTCCAATTAAAACTAGGTCTTGACCATGGCCATATTGTTCGTAATAAAGATGACTTGATTTTAAATTTGCTACAGGCATGCGGTTAACCTAATTGACCTAATTGTTTAAGTAGTGTGATTTCATCCGTTATGCGCCAATGTTCAACAATTTTATTGTTTGCAATGCGCTCAATTTGCATTTGATCGACTTTAATCTTTTTGTTTGTGGGCGATATACCAAAAAAATCACCGCTATGGGTTCCCTGCATAATGGTATGGACTGCAACTTGATCGTCAGATACCACCATATTCTGTATGATATAGTTTAAATCTGGAAAAGCTTTGCGGATTGCTGCCACAATAGGCTTTAATCCTGCGGGACCAGAGGCAGGGTTTGCAATACCAGGATTGTGGTTAATATAGTCTTGGGATACTATTTCATCGAGCACATCTAAATTGCCTTTATTCCATACTTCTTCAAAATACCGTTTAACCAGTTGCTTATGATTGATTTCCAGCATATTAGTAATCCTCTTGTAGCATTTTTTTTAATAACTCAGACAGTTGTTTCTTTTCTGTAGTTGATAGTGCTTGTGTCAATTTACGCTCACAAGCAGCTTGAACCTCCATGGCTCTATCAATCAAATCCAGGCCTTTTGGGGTTAGCTTAATAAAAGCTGAGCGGGCATCTTCCAGCGTAGTGCCTTTTCTTTTGGTTATTAGCTTTAACTGAATGAGTTTATTTAGAAGGTTAGTCATCCCACCGGATGTGACGAGCACCTCCGCCATAATCTGCTTGACTGCTATTTCAGCCCGGGGTCCCTTACGTCGGATGGTTACTAAGACTGAAAAATCATTCGGTGAAATACCCAGGGGCTTTAGAGATTTATCTAAACCAGCAATTACCATTGTATAACAGCGCAAGATTCTACAAACCACAGCCTTGCCGCTACAGTTAATATCAGGCCTTTGATCTTTCCAATCAGTTAATATGTCGTCAATAAGGTCATTAATTTGCATGGTTCTCTTCATCATCATTGATAATAAGAGACAATATTAACACCAAAAAAGCTTTTTAGAAAGCTTTTTTAATTAATATTGGGTAGATGTAAACTTTATCCTTTTTGTTACTTTAGGAAAATAGACGATATCCCGCCCAAGAAAAAGGGAAAGGGGTCAAGTCTGGATTTCTGCCTTATTTTCAGAAAATTAGCCACTTGCTTTTAATACAGCATAGATCCAGATTTGACCCCTCTCCACCAATTTTTCCCCAACCCAAAACCAGCGCGACTACCACTACAACCTGTACTAGAGATTCTCGTAGGGTAGCAAGCTGCTCCCCCCCCCCGGACAAGAAGCTTTTCGTTGATATTATTATCAACTTATGGCATATCTTGGTATTATTTACACAATTGGCCATTCCCATTACAGGAATCACATCCGGTAATACGAAAGCTCCGTTATTGGTATTGGTCATAATTAGCCGAGGCCATGTGATGCAAGCTCAAGAAAGTAAATATGAAGAACCTTCAGTTCAGATCCTTAAGTTTTCCTTAATCGAGGGATGGATTTCCAGCTCTCAGAATTATAAAATCTGGTTAAACAAACAACCAGACCCCTTCGCAGCCTTAAGTGCTACCCTGATCAGCTTAAATGATTACTCTGATGAGTTTTCCAAATCACAGAAAGTTACTATTGAGAATATACAAAAATTTATTAGAGAGGCCATCAATTTATTTAATGAGAAATTAGTCTCAAATAGAAACCTGGCTAGTCCCCTGACAATAACTCAATTTCTCCAAGCAATCACTGATCTATCGATTCTGTTTCCTATTCCCACAAGCCAGTCCTTTCAAGTAGGAAAAAACCAATCTTATGCAGTCGATACTTTATTTGCATGCTGCTTTAAGCTATTCAGGCCATCTACAGATTCAATGGATGCGGCGGAACGCTTTCCTCCAGGTGCCTTCCTTGATGTGCTCAAGCTTGCCTATGGCAGGCAATTAATTTCTCTGGAGCAATTTTCGCGCGCCATAGAATTCTTAGGCTTATTCGCCAAAGAACAGATGTTTCTACCGCAGGCATCGGCTGGATGGAAAGATTGGTCCGCCGGGGTGGAAAGAGAATTGACGACAATCCCCACCTTACCGAGCAGCATCGCTGCTCAATTGCTAAATGGGTTTGGCAATTTGGCGGAAAATTATCATTTAGTGCGACCACTCAAAGCCGATACCATCAATAAATTGTTAGCGGGTTTATTAAAAACCGGCCGTATTGACCAGATTCGAGATGGACTAAGGGATTTGCGGACATTAATTGATTACCAAGGTGTGCGGGACATTGCTAATTTAAATGTCGATATATTAAGTGCTTTACTTAGCCAGAACCTAAAAAATGAAAAAGAAGAAAAAATTAGGAAGACTGGCTCAGCCGGCAAAACTGCGGAAATCACTATTCGTGTGCAGATTGCCAACGACATTGCCCATATCGTCACGCAGATCAATGTGCTCTCTTCAAACACAAAACCAGTTCAAATAAAAAATTTAAAGGCATTGCTGAATGAGGCATTAAGCTCTCCTGAAAAACCAGTATTCAGCTTTTGCCAGTTATTGCTGGCTGCGGGTAAACTCCTCCAGGCAGGCAGACAAGTTGGGGACGATTTAAAACCTCAAATCGGCGAGATTCTTGCTTTTCTGGATAAAGAATGTAGGAGAGGAAGCTCCAGGATGAAAGGTTCAGATTTGGCGGATGCCTTATACGCTTTGGTATTACCCGCCGGGTCAGGTTGGCGTGATTTAAAACCCACTGAAAATCTGCTTAAACTTTTTTTTGAAAAGCTGAACCAGGGAAAATCAAAAACGGACACAGACCCAGAATCAATTGATCCTCAAAGAGAGATCGATTTACAAAAAATAGCTGAATTTCTTTGTTTGACCCGTCCCCATCAACCGTTGCCGCCGTCTATCATCGAGCATTTGGAAAGAAATCAGCCGCCTATTGTAAAAAAAGGGTTGCAACATCAATTTGGCCTTTATCTCCAACAGCAAGAATGGTTCAAGTCGCGTTATCAGATAATAGGCGAAGAAGTGCGCAGGGGTTATTGTTATCTCGATTACGTCATTTACGACAAAGAGAGAAAGAAATACTTTAACCTGGAGGTAGACGGTCGATTTTCTCATCAAAGCCACCTACCGAAGAATGCCCGGCGCGACGCTTACCAACTCAGCTTAAAAGACCATCCGGTATTGGAAGCGGTTATTCGCGTTCCTGTTCCAGAAAACCTGCCGCGTAAGAAAACTTTAAAAATAATGGAGGCTCAGCTCGAACGTGATTTATTAAAACTTTCTGCACCACCTTCCAAGCTCATCGATAATAAAAAAACTGACATCAAGTTTAAAAAGCTGCCGCTGCCCGAGGTAACACTGCCTGAAGAGCATTTATCCCCCCTTGATGTCAGGATTTATATTCCAGAGGCACCGCTTAAGGAGCAAAAAGAAGTCAAATATAAAAATGTCTCGGTACAGGATTTAAGGAAGGCAATCCAATCGTATAACGATATTGAAGTAGCGCTCTTGGTCAGGCAACTGCAAACTAAGTTTCAAAGCCATCAAGAAAAAATCGATGTATTTCTGTTGGCTGTTGATGCAGCGAATAAGGTCATCAACGACAAAGAAAGGAGTGAAAACAGTAAATCTATCATCCGTAGTCTGGCGGTACTGGGTCATTTCATGATAACACCGGAGAATCTATATCCCGGATCGCCTCTCCAGCGCGCTATTGAAATGAATAATACAGCGATCGTCAGTCTTTTTATTGATATTATCACGCCAAGAAAATTCCAAAAGAATACACAGGCAGGTTTCTATCCGGCTTGGCAAGAGGCATTGAAGCAGGCGAAAAAAGAAGGAAAACAAGACATCGTTGAGCTGTTAGAAAAGAAAGCAAAGATTGTTTTACCCAAAATTACTAATCAGCCTGACAGCACAATGTTAATTGGACGGAATATTCCGTTGGCGCCTAATCCAAATATAGGTCAAAATTCGGGCAAGAAAATCGCCTTTCTGGAGAGCATTTCTTCACAGAACCATGGGGCGGAAGAATTATACAAAAATCAGGAAAATAATTCCACTTGGTGTGAGCAAGTGAGAAGGCTGGCGGAAAGTGGAAATTCGCAGGCGCAATATATTCTGGCATGCCGTTATTTGCTTCTTGGCGACTCTGAACATTTAGAAGAAGCCGCGAAATGGTTCAAAGCGGCTGCCTTGCAAGGCCATGCCTTGTCACAAACTAATCTTGGAATATTTTATGCAAGAGGGATAGGCGTCTCACTCAATCCAATTGAAGCCGTAAGATGGCATCGCAGAGCTGCCGACCAAGGTTTGGCAGTCGCGCAATATAATCTTGCGAAGATGTATTTTTGGGATTCAGCTATGCCAAAAGATCGAGAAGAAGGCATAAAATTATATAAGCAAGCCGCTAAGCAAGGCTTTGCCTCGGCCCAATTTAACCTTGGGACATTTTATCAAAATGGCGAAGGCGTTCCAAAAGATTTAAAAGAAGCTGTGAAGTGGTATCGTCTAGCTGCTAAGCAAAATGATGCAATGGCGCAATTCAATCTTGGTGGGTGCTATGGGCGTGGAGATGGCGTGCCACAAGATATAAAAGAAGCCCTGAAATGGCAGCAAAAAGCCGCTGAACAAGGTTACCCCATGGCGGAGTTTAGCATGGGGATGTGTTATGAACAGGGGACAGGCGTTACAAAAGACCTAAATGAGGCAATGAAATGGTTTCAAAAAGCCGCCGAACATAACTATCAGGATGCACAAGCCAAGCTTTGGGAGTACCATTCCCAAGGTATAGGCGCTGAGCCGCATGTAGTGCGAGAACTGAAAGAGGCAGCGCAGGGTTCTGCAGAAGCACAATATAGGCTTGTGCTGTATTATGCGGGAGGAGCCGGCGTCCCACAAGATCCTATTGAAGCAGCGAAGTGGCTTGTAGAAGCTGCTATGCGAAATCATCCAGCCGCGCAATGCAATCTGGGGATGTATTGGGAAAATGGAATGCGTTGTGAGAACGGAACTGTCATCATCCCAGCCGATGCAAAACAAGCAGTGGGATGGTATCGAGCGGCTGCAGCACAGAACCATGCGGCAGCTCAATATAACTTTGGACGATGTCACGAAAACGGAATAGGCGTTCCGGTCGATGCAAAACAAGCGGTGAGCTTGTATCAAGCAGCTGCAGTTCAAAATTATGCAGCAGCGCAATATAGTTTAGGGCAATGTTACGAAAATGGGATAGGTGTCTTACCTGATGTAAAACAAGCGTTGGAATGGTATCAAAAGGCCGCTAAACAAGGCTATCTAGCAGCACAAATCAAGGTTAAACACTACGACAAAAAGAACGAGGATACAGATGAAAAACAGAATCATTCTTTTGGCACCATGATCTCAAATCTGGGTTTTTCCGCTGTTCATCAGAATCAAAAAAAACCACCTTTACTCGAAGATTCGTCTTTGAGTTCTGACTTCAGCTCATCAATAACCGATAGTAATTCAAAATCGACTACTGCAACAACTGAATTTCAAACAGTTTTTCAAAGGTAGTCCATTTTTCGTGCTTCTTGATAAAGTTCAGCTCTAAAATCAGTGTGAGCAATTTCAATCGGGGATTTTGTCCGTTCCGTAATAGATTTTCCACGTTGGCTGAGATGAAAGGGTCAAGTCTGGATTTCTGCCTTATCTTCAGAAAATCAGCCATTTGCTTTTAATAAGACATCCATCCAGAATTGCCTCCCTTTTGCAGAAGCTTTACACTATACAAAAAATTCATTTATGGATAGACTTTGTTTACTTGTAATGGAGACAAAATGCAATCTCTCAAAAATCATACCGCCCTACTAGTAGGAGCCAGTCAAGGTTTAGGCCGCACCATCGCCATCGAATTGGCAAGTCAAGGCGCTACGCTGGGATTAATGGCCCGACATCAAGATCGTTTGCAGGAAACAGCTGATCAGTGTCACGAAGCTGGCGGAACCGCAGTTATACTTCCAGTTGATGTTACTAAGGCAGCAGCACTTGAATCTGCAGTTGAACAATTTATCCAACAACAAGGAAATTTAGACATCCTTATTTTAAGCCAGGGCATTCTTCATAGAAAATTATTAGTGGATGATAAAGACGATGAATGGCGTCAAGTAGTGGAAACTAATTTATTAGCGAGTATGCACTTAACACGATTATGCTTGCCGCATTTACTGAAGGAAAATACCCACCAACGTAAACGCGCTATCATTTACATTTCTTCCATTGCCGGCAAACAAGCTTCGCCCTTTGTATCAGCCTACTGCGCCAGTAAATATGGGTTAGTCGGTTTTGCACATGCTATTTTTGAGGAAGTTAGGGAACAAGGTGTTAAGGTATCGGTTTTATGCCCGGGTTATATCAATACTCCCATGGTTAACTCAGAGGCGAATTTAATACCCGAGAAAATGATCCAACCTGAAAATATCGCTAAAGTGACTGCCGAAATTATTCATTCTGATGCAACTATTTGCCCGGTGGAGGTTATCATCAGGCCACAATTTTCACCGATCATTTCTGCTAAAAAATAGTAGCTAATTCCATAACTAAGGAAAGGGGTCTAGTCTGGGTTTACGCCTTATTTTCAGAAAATCAGCCATTTGCCTTTAATAGTATAAATCCAGACCCTCTATTCCCGCAAAGAAGGGATTCGTCTTTTGATTGTATTCACTAGGCCACTAGCAAAATGATGACGCGCAGATCCACAGTGTCCGAAGTATTGGGGCAAGATCATCAAAGTATGATTAGTCTTGCGTTTTATGCCTCTCTTAAGTTAATCTAAATTTTATTAGTGGGTAATAATATGGTCAAGACTTGACCCCACGGAACCATACTAATCTTCCAGCATAAACATTTAGTATCCTAGGAATTTTCATATAAAAGGAGTTCAGCATGCCAGTTATCAACGTCGGAAAAGATAGCTCAGAAAGCATTGATCTTTATTACAAAGATTGGGGTAGCGGTCAGCCTATTGTGTTTAGTCATGGCTGGCCATTGAATGCAGATGCTTGGGAAGATCAAATGTTTTTTTTAGCTTCTCACGGTTATCGTTGTATAGCCCATGATCGTCGCGGACATGGTCGTTCGGGCCAGCCTTGGAATGGTAATGATATGAATACTTACGCTGACGATTTGGCAAAACTTGTCGATGCATTGCATCTTAAAGACGCCATTCATGTTGGGCATTCAACAGGAGGAGGGGAGGTAGTGCGCTATATTGCTCGTCAGGGTAATAAACGAACAGTAGCCAAGGCCATACTCATCAGTGCTGTCCCACCCTTAATGTTAAAAACGAAAGACAATCCCAACGGTCTTGATATATCGGTTTTTGACGAAATCCGCAGAAATGTTCACGATGATCGCTCTCAATTTTTTAAAGATTTGAGTGCTCCATTTTATGGCGCTAATCGACCAGGAGCTAAAGTTTCCCAAGGATTACGAGATTCCTTCTGGTCGCAAGGTATGCAAGCAAGTTTCAAGGCTGTTTTTGATTGTATTAAGGCATTTTCTGAAACAGATTTCACCGAAGACCTTAAAAAGATACAAGTTCCCACATTAATAATTCATGGCGATGATGATCAGATTGTGCCAATTGATGATTCAGCAAAATTGTCAGTAAACCTAATCGCGGAGGCTACGCTTAAGATTTATCCTGGCGCCCCACATGGCCTGTGTTCAACACTGAAAGACAAAGTTAATGCAGACTTGCTTGCATTTATAAACAGTCAATAGGAAGGAAATGGATATGCCAAATATACTAACACCCAATACACCTGCTCCGGATTTCACATTACACGTCACTGCTGACCAATCTTTATCACTCAATGAACTTAAGGGTCGGCCTGTTATTCTTGCCTTTTACCCTGCAGATTGGAGTCCAGTATGTGGTGATCAAATGGTGTTATTAAATGCCGTACTTCCTGAATTTCGAAAATTTAAAGCTGAGCTATTGGGTATTTCGGTGGATGGGGTGTGGTGTCATGATGCTTTTGCACAACATCAAAGCTTACATTTTCCTTTACTCGCTGATTTTGAGCCTAAAGGTGCTGTAGCCAAACAATATGGTGCTTATCGCGAAAAAGACGGTTGTTGTGAACGCGCATTATTCGTCATCGATAAAAACGGTGTGGTCACATGGAGTTATCTATCCCCTGTAGCAGAAAATCCCGGTGCCGACGGTATTCTCGAGGCATTAGAAGCATTACCCAATTAGGAAAATGACCATGTTAAAAATACCTGTATCATCAGAAGATCATATACAAGGAAATGAACAAGCTTCTCTAACATTAGTTGAATATGGTGATTATGAATGCCCTTATTGCGGGATGGCCTATCCCATCATTAAACGACTGCAGAAACACTTTGGAAACCGTTTGCGATTTATATTCAGAAATTTTCCAATAGTGGACAGTCATCCTCATGCTGGAATTGCAGCAATAACTGCAGAATTTGCGGGCAATAAGGGAAAATTTTGGGAAATGCACGATTTGCTGTATGAAAATCAAGAGCATTTAGAGCTTTCAGATTTATTGGGCTATGCTGAATCTTTAAATCTATCCAGTAGTGAGCTGCAATCTGCAATTGAAAATGAGATTTTTGATAAAAAAATTCAGAATGATTTTATGGGTGGTGTACGCAGCGGTGTCAACGGAACACCTTCATTTTTTATAAATAACCATCGATTTAATGGCCCTTTTACGTATGAAGATCTTTTGCGCAGTTTAGATGATGTGTCGGATCGCTGATGAGACAAGTCGGACATTAACCAATCATCTAGATTCACCTGAATATTCGATATTAAGTTTAACATAAAAGAAGAAATTTAATTTTTGAACATGTTGACAATCCAATAAAAGAAAAGGGCATCATGCCCTTCCCAGGTCCTAGTTATCCTTAATAACACGACTCCTAACTATTCCCCGTTAAATCCTTTTAGCCATAACTTACGGTAGTGCCTATTAAACCATAAATCCGCAAAAAAGTAATGTAAGCATTTTACTGGACTTTTTTGCATAATATTACACTATACAAGAATTTTATTTATAAATAGATTTTATTTTTATATCTCATTAGCATATCGAATGGGTAAATCAAGGCGAGTTTATGCTATTATTAGTTAAACTTTAAGTGATATATTTGATTTTTGGATATAAGGTTGGAATTATTGATTACAGGCGACCCATTTTTCTTCCTGCATATGGGTTAGAAGAAGAGACAGTATGTTCCATTTTGGAACATACTCATCAGCTGAAAAAAAGAAAAGGGCATCATGCCCTTCCCAGGTCCTAGTTATCCTTAATAACGCGACTCCTAACTATTCCCCGTTAAATCCTTTTAGCCATAACTTATGGCAGTTCTTATTAAACCATAAATCCACAAAAAAGTAATGTAAGCATTTTGCTGGAAATTTTTTATAAGATTACACTATACAAGAAATTTATTTACAAATAAATTTTATTTCTTTATCGCATTAATGTATTAAATGGGTAAATCAACGTAAACTTATGCTACTATTGTTTGTATTTTGAAGGATATGTTTGATTTTGGTGTTTTGTTCTTGCTTTATCTGGGTCAATATTTATGAAAGAAATTCCTATCAATGTTCCGCTGGTGCAAGCACTAATTACCAAACAGTTTCCAGAATGGGCTAACTTGGAAATTAATCCAATTATACCCGGTGGATGGGATAACAAAACCTTTCGCCTCGGCCAACACATGACAGTTCGACTGCCAACTCAAAGACAATATTCCGATCAGGTCAAAAAAGAGCACTTTTGGTTGCCAAAATTAGCACCCCGAGTACCTTTACCTATTGCTACCCCTCTTAAAATGGGCGAGCCCGCAGCCGGTTATCCATTTTATTGGTCAATTTATAAATGGCTTGATGGCGATACCGCCTCAATTGAGCGCATCAGCAATCTGAATCAATTTGCCGTAGATTTAGGGGAATTTTTAAGCACGTTACAGCATTGTGATGTCACGGACGGGCCCTTGCCAGGAGAACATAACTTTTATCGAGGCGGTAGTCTTGCTATTTATAACTCAGAAACCCAGGAAGCCTTAAAAAATATAAATGACAAGTATTCTATTGAAGCAATAATTGAAATTTGGGATCTAGCACTTGCCTCCTGTTGGCAACTTCCCCCTGTTTGGATTCATGGTGACGTCGCTGTTGGCAATTTATTAGTGAATAACGGACAATTATGCGCCGTGATTGATTTTGGTCAGTTGGGCATGGGTGACCCAGCCTGTGATTTGGCCATCGCCTGGACCTTATTCACCAATGAAAGTCGAGAAGCCTTTCGTTCTGCACTGAATCTTGATAAAGACACTTGGGCACGCGGACGTGGTTGGGCATTATGGAAGGCGCTATGCTGGGCGTTCCCAGGCGAAAAACGTATCGATTGGCGTGTTATTGAGGAAATACTTACAGATCATCAGATGAACAAATGATCTAACCCCCACATGAAATACTCTTCGTAATGAGGAAAAAAAGAAAAGGGCATCATGCCCTTCCCAGGTCCTAGTTATCCTTAATAGAGCGAATCCTAACTATTCCCCGTTAAATCCTTTTAGCCATAACTTACGGTAGTGTCTATTAAAGCATAAATCCAAAGAAAAGTAATGTAAGCATTTTGCTGGACTTTTTTGCATAAGATTACACTATACAAGAAAATTTATTTATAAATAAATTTTATTTCTTAATCACATTAGTGCATTAAATAGGTAAACCATCGTAAAATTACACCATTATTTCTTGATACAAATCCTCCCAGTTTGGATTCAATGCATTCACCAGGTCATTTTTCTTTTATTTAATACGTGCCACATTCAGGAGATCCCTCGCTACGCTCGGGATGACGGGGGATAGTAGATTAAGGTTCCAGGGTCTTTTTGTTAAATTGTTCTTTAGAAATCTCGTATTTAGCCGATTCTTCCCCCCAGGACTTTATATTACCGACATAGTTCATTCCAATCTTCTCTAAAACACGGCGTGATTTAAAATTTTCTAACCTTACAATTCCAACTAACTTAGGTACAGATAAATTTTTAAAACCCCATTCCAGGAAAGCCATAGATAATTCAGTCGCATATCCTTTCCCCCAAAATTTTTGATGTAAAATATAACCTAGCTCAATTTCAGGTTGAGTATCATCCATTTCTAAAAAAACCAAACCAGAACGGCCAATAAATAAATCAGTTTCTTTCTCATACACATTTCCGGAGCTAAAGTTGTGTTTTTTATGATGTTCGATCATTTTATTTACAAACACCCGAGTCTCTTCACAATTCCTAACGCCTTCATAAAACATAACTTCAGGATCAGAGTATAATTCATTTATTTCTTTTAAATTATCCATAGAAATAGATTTAACAACTAGACGTTTTGTTTCTAATAAAATCATAGAATCTGGCACCCTAATGCTTTTTTATTTTAATTGACCCACTCGATAATATCGAGCTAGAATATAATTAACAACACCCACCACGCCTCTTATTTCATATAATGCGCACCCCGATGGGTTTTTTTGTCTATGAATAATAACAATCCATTTACAAAACTGCAAATGCAAGGAACTTTATATTGGGTCTTCAAAATGAAAAACCTAATCAACTCTCATCCTAAAATTTTAATGGAGGGCGCTATCGTTGAACAATTACGATATTGCTCTTCTGCTGCACTTCATCCAACGTTAATCCATGCCCCACTAATATATGATCCGCCAGGACGTAGCATACTTTCTTCATTGTATCGAAGTTATCTTGAAATAGCAGTGGAAGCAAACCTTCCTTTTTTAATGTGTAGTCCAACTTGGCGAACTAATTCTGAAAGAGTCATTAATTCTGGCATAAACGCAAGCATAAATGCCGATGCAATCCGGTTTATGCAAGAAATAAGAGAGCAATATTCTCACATTAAAAACAAAATAAAGATTGGCGGCATAATGGGTTGTAAAGGAGATGCTTATCAACCAAACCAAGGTTTGTCCTGCGCGGAAGCAGTGGAATTTCATGCTTGGCAAGTAAGGGAATTAGCCGCAGCTTCTCCTGACTTTATTATTGCTGAAACAATGCCTTGCCTTGAAGAGGCTAAAGGCATTGCGCTAGCTTTGGAGAAAACTTCTATTCCCTATTTTATTAGTTTTGTTATCAACCGTGAAGCCTGCTTACTGGATAACACACCTCTTTGCGATGCTATTAACAGTATTGATCAAATCACAAAAAATAGGCCTGTTGGGTATATGGTCAATTGTTCTTACCCATCTTTTTTGTGCGCACAACATCAGCCTAAAAATTTATTCAATAGATTAATTGGATTTCTCGCCAATGGTTCTTCTCTTGATCATAGTGATCTCGACCAATCTTCAGTGCTTAAAGCAGAAAGTGTGGCTGATTGGACGATTGCTATGTTGGAATTAAACCAAAAATATGGCATAAAAGTTCTTGGCGGATGTTGTGGTACCAGTCCTGAATATTTAAAAGCCATCGCCTCAGAGCGTCATGAGTGAGAACCAGTGGCGCAATGCAGTAATTTTTGCACCAATAACTCAGGTGCCGAATAAAATGGCGAATGATCAGTATCTAATGAAAGTACTTCCTGGCATGGTAAAGCGGATATCATCGCTCGTTGCAAAGCGATTGGAACGGCTTTATCTTGTCGACATTCAATATAAATCCGCGGAACTGAACCAAAATACTGTTCACTAAGCTTAAGCGGTGTGGAAGAGACCACCATGGGTTCTTGACTGACCTGCGATGCAGCACGGTTTGCCCAGCATTCAGGTGTTGTGTTGTAAAAAAGGTTTGGAATCGCTTCTGGGATGGTGGTTGAAAACTTCTTGTCAGCGGACAAAATATATTTATTCTGCTGTGCTTCCGGATTGGGATTGTATGTACGCACCATGTCAACTAAAGTGGCGCCGTTGGGCACCAGAAATGCAGACAGATAAATGAGTTTTTGAATGTGTGCGCTGGCATATTCCGCAGCCTGGCTAATGACAATTCCCCCTCGACTATGTCCTAGCAACAGAACCGGTTCTGCTTGTTGTCGCACCAAGTCAGCTACAAACTGCGCCCAATAATCTAAAGTAATGGTGTCAAGTGGTGTCGAGTCCTTTCCCATACCGGGTAAATCAGGGGCTAAAACGCTATGCCCTTGCTGTTCTAATAAAGGAATAATACGTTCCCAGCACCAGCTGCCGTGCCAGGCGCCATGAATCAGAATAAATTTAGCCATAGGTGGTTGCCTCATTTTGAATTATTTGGCATAAAACTTTACCGGCTCGTAAGATGTCCTCTGGTGCGGTATTGCCAAAGCCTAATACTAGACCAGAAACATGTTGGCATGTGGGCTTAGCATAACAATCTGTGAGCGCCCGTGTGGTGATACCCGCTTCTTCCGCTTTAGCAGCAATCAGCTGATCACTCATTTGCGTTGGCAAATGAACGACTAAATGCAGCCCTGTTTCTAAACCTTGTAAACTCACTAGCGCACCTATTTCAGATTGAAGTAATGCGATTAACGTATCACGCCTAACCAGATATTCGCGGCGCATTTTTCGGATGTGGGCACTGGCGTGTCCATCGCGGATAAAATCCGCCAAGGCTTTTTGCAAAACATACGAGGGTTCCCGTAGATAACGGGCTTGTGCTGCACGAAAATCGTCGATTAAGTGCTTGGGTAATACCATATAAGCGATGCCCAAAGCAGGGAAAAAACTCTTACTGAACGTGCCAAGATAAATCACCTGCTCAGGTTCTAACGCATGCAAGGCGGCAATGGGGTTGCCTACGTAACGAAACTCACTGTCATAATCATCCTCCAATAGCCAGGATTGATGTTGCTTCGCTAATGCCAATAGCTGCCTGCGGCGAGCTGCGCTCATCACAACCCCGGTGGGATATTGATGAGAAGGTGTGGTATAAATCAGCTTTGGCGCTTGTTGCCATGCTTTTAAAGGTGGCGACAAACCTTCACTATCAATTGGCTGATAAGTAATAGCTAGATTGGCTGCCTCTAAAGCACAACGGGCGCCCATATATCCGGGATCTTCCATCCAAACCGGATCTCCGGGATCAGCCAATAAATCGGCAACTAATTGCAGGCTTTGCTGGGTGCTATGGGTGATCAGCACTTGGGCATAATCACAGTGAATCCCCCGAGTCAAGCGAACGTAATCGGCAATCGTTTGTCGTAATTCCGGATGCCCACCCTGGCAGGGGTAGGCTTGCCAAGCCAATTGCGGGTTGCGCGCGTGCCGCGCAATATATCGCTGCCATAGCGGAAAAGGAAATTGTTTTAAATCGGGTAATCCTACAGTAAAAGCCCCCTGACTAGGCTTAGCTTTCAAAGGGGCTATCATTCTTTTGCCACGCATAGACAACCCAAGTGACATTGCCTTGCTAATACTCTGATTCTTGCTCTCTCGAAATGTGGGGGATGTGGGCAGGATATAAACGCCAGAATTTGGCCGCGCTATCGCATACCCTTCCAGACATAATTGCTCAATGGCCGCCAAGCTGGTATTTCTAGCCAGTCCCAATTCGTTTGCCAATACCCGCGAAGAAGGTAGGCGCATTCCCGGCAACAATAATCCATCCAGAATCTGCTGGCGCAATCCCTCATAAAGCTGTTTATATCGGGGTAAAGCAGAAGATCTCAACTGGATGAAATACTGCTGTAATTGCAAAATTAACTCTGAAATGTCACTCATCTGGCACCATAACGCGCTTATAACTGGTTCTATACGCTATATGGTAAGTTTACTAAAAGTAAGTCCACTTTGATAGCTTTTTAAAAGGAAATGTAGGGAGAGCCTAGGGTGTATCAAACTTGAGCACCTAGCACAGCAATACTCCAAACACTATTGTAATTAATGAGATAATTTATTGCGTTTAGGTGATGGATTGGCTACAACAGTATTAACTAATGGTACACAATTATAAGTAGGCTTTTTCTTCCCTGCTAATGATTGAATATCTTCACCTGCTCCTGCCACCGTGTTACATCCCGCTAGAAGAAAAAATATGCTGGCGAATATTAGAACTAATGTTAATTTTCCAGCGATATACAAACAATTGTTATTTAAAAAATTCTTAGTTGATCTAAACATAATATACCTCTCTTTGGTTTTTACGATGATGAATTTTCACAATGGCAAAGATACAATAAATATTAATTATTTGTTGTATAAGTTTTGTATGGCTGAGTCGTTATGAGGAGATATTAAGTTGTTAATATTTTTTGGCGCATAGACCTTATACAAACCTTATACAAATACCTAAAATAATTTGATTTATAATTTCGAGAAAAATTAATCAATCATTTATAAAAGAGACGCCCTATATGCAAGATTTTGTCTAATTAGTAAACAATCTCCATCCCCGCAAGGGTTAACTATAGACACGGTTCCCTTAAAGATATTGAAATTTCATTAAACCTAACAGATACTGGTCATGAATCCACTCTCTTAGCCCTTTGAGACAGAATCATGGTTCAAATTTTATTAGTTGAGGATAACAAAAAGCTGGCGTTAAGCATCCAGGCTTATCTTCAAGAAAATGGCTATAGTGTCACTCATGAAACCCGAGGTGATAAGGCGGTCTATTACATATTAAAACATCAGCCTGACATCGTTATTCTGGATGTTATGCTGCCTGGGTTTGATGGCGTCCAGGTCTGCCAATCCGTACGTGGTGATTATCGCGGCCTAATACTCATGCTAACGGCATTGGATACCGATCAGGATCAGATCGAAGGGTTAATGAGCGGTGCTGACGATTATGTGGTTAAACCTATTGAACCCAAAGTTCTATTGGCAAGGCTTGAGGCTCTGCAGCGTCGTCATCATCAGCCAGCCCAGTTAAAAGAGCTGGTTTTTGGCAATTTACACCTGAATATTATCGAACGTGTGGTCACGCTATCCGGTACTCGCATAGATCTAAAACCACTGGAATTTGAATTGCTGGTATTCTTAGCTAAAAATGCTGATCGCATCGTCAATCGTGAAAACATTATGCAAGTCTTGCGTGGGGTTAGTTTTGACGGCATTGATAGAACCATTGATCTGCGCATTTCTTATTTACGCAAAAAATTACAAGATAATATTGAGGAGCCTTACCGCATTAAAACCGTGCATGCCAAAGGATATGTTTTTATCTCCACTGCCTGGAACGCCTAATGTTTCGACTGTTATTAAAATACCTGTTTAGTCTATGTGTCCTAGGGATTATTGCGGGCGCGGGGATTTATTGGATTTATCAGGCCATACAAGAACACGGGTCAGAGCAAGTGATGGAACAGATGTATCGAGGTGGTTTTTATTCCTTGCAACAACAGCTCAAGCAATATCCTGAAGCCATGTGGCCGACTGTCATCAAACAATTACAACCAGCCTATGGCACAGCCGCTTCAATACTGCCACTCTCCAATATTTCTCTTTCAGATAAGCAAAAACAGCGCTTACTGGCGGGTAAATTCATTTTAGTGCGTGGTGGGAGTCAAGCTTTTTTTGGTTATGAAATTCAGGATTTGTTTTTATATCAGCGCATTGGGCTGAGCCATTATGCTCTTAGAATGCAAGACGTGCCCATTCAAGTGGTCGCTCGGCCTGCTTCTGCCTGGATGACTCACTTAATTACATTGGAATTATCACAGACGCAACGAACACGTTGGCCGGAAAAATTGCAACAATTGCAAACTAGCTATGAATTGCCTTTGGCTATTATTCCAGCCAATGCAGTGTCTCCATCAATTTCTTCTGCTTTGCAACACGATGCGGTTGCTTTAAGTGACGCAAACAGTTCAGGTGAAATTAAATATCTTTACGCGCATTTGCCAGGGCAAAATAACTTATTACAGATTGGGCCAATTTCTTATCCTGCCTATATGAAAAATTACTGGGGTGTTTTGCTTCTATTTTTTATTTTGCTAACTCTAGTATTCATTATTCTACTCACGTATCTATTTAGCAGAAGCTTAAACAGCGTTTATAAATTGACCAAACAATTCAGTCAGGCTGATTTTTCAACCCCGCCGAAAAGGATAAGTCCTCACTCCACTTTGCGCAGGCTATACGATAACATTTTAAAAATGGGCAACAGAATTCAAAATCTTATTCAGTCACAGCGCAATTTAACTCGATTTATTGCACACGAATGTCGAACGCCAATTTCAACCATGTTATTTACTGTGAATAGCCTGGAGCAGGAACATCTTACCGAGAAAGGCCAACAGGGCATCATTAGTCTTAAAGAAGATTTATCTGATTTAAACAATCTGGTGAGCGATTTTTTAAATTATGCGCGTTTTAGTGCCGAAGAATATCCATTACATTACCAAGATGTAGATATTAATCAGTGGTTGGCTGCTATCATTGCCAAATATCGGCAAGCACCGAAAAGAATGATTCTGGATTCACAGATACCAGAAGGCACCACACTGACGTTTGATTCTGAACTGATGAAGCATGTACTTTATAATTTAATTAATAATGGATTAAAACATGCTGATTCGCAGGTTGAATTACATGCGGAACAAAAATCAGGCTGTGTTATTATCCATGTCGATGATGATGGAACTGCTATAGATGAAGCCGATAAAACCCATATTTTTTCACCTTTTGTCACATTAGAATCCAATGCGCCAGGATTTGGTTTAGGCCTTGCTATTGCAGACATCATAGTCAAGCGTCACAACGGGAAATTGTTAGTCAGTGACTCTCCGCTTGGTGGTGCACGATTTAGTGTGGTTTTAAGTCCTAAATAACTCATGTTTTTAAGCGTTATACAAACCTTATACAACTAAATTTCTAATATCCGCTATGATGACCTTTTCCATACAATAGCGAGATAACATATGAGAACATTGATTGCTTTTTGTTTATTCGGCCTAGCGTTTAATTCTGCGCTGGCAGAACCCATTGATATGTCTTTAAATGCAACAAAAAATACAGCAGGATTAGGAGATCAGGTTCTGGCATTAGATCCAACAAAACTTTATAAATTTACCTGTCAGTTAACCCCGAAAGAGATCCCGCCTGCAGGCACTATTTTTCTTTACATAAAAGTTTGCGATCATGCTAAAGATTGTCCATTTGCTTATTCTGAAGGTCACGCCGATCTGAAACAACCTGTTATCCAATTTAATTTCACACCCCAACAAGAATATATAGGCGAGCAATCTAATTTCTCAGTGAGTATGCAGTATATCCCAATCAGTGACCATCAAGAAGCTTTGGCTAGGTACCATTTATCTTGCACTTATTGAGACTCGATACAGCCTTGAAGGGTCACTGATCTGGCACCATTACGCGTTTACAACTGGTTCTATATACTATACGATAAGTTTGCTAAAGTTAAGTCCACTTTGAAAGGAGCTACTTATGCATAAGAACTTAACGATGACAAAGAGAACCCAGGTTAAACGCCTAAAGGAACGGGCAAGTTACGATTCAGAAAAAATCCATGACGTGATAGATAAGGCCTTGTTTGCGACTATCGCTTTTTATGATGACAACCATGTTCATGCCATTCCTATGGCTGTATGGCGAGAAAACAATCATTTATATATCCATGGCTCAACCGGGAGCCGTCTCATGCGGTCCTTGCAGTCTGGCAAACAAACTTGTATTACCATTACACATATTGATGGCTTGGTATTGGCGCGATCAGCCCTACACCATTCCATGAATTACCGCTCAGTATGTATCTATGGAAATTTTGAAGCGGTCGCTGAAGAAAATAAATTAAAACATATGGAACGTTTTTTAGAGCACTGGGTACCTGATCGATGGCAATATGTCCGCTTGCCGACCAAAAAAGAGTTATCAGCAACAATGATTTTACATATGCCCATTCATGAGGCTGCATTTAAATCAAGGCAGGGGCCGCCGACAGATTCACCTGAAGATATGGAACACCCTGTGTGGGCAGGTGTTGTACCCATACAGGAAGAATGGAAAAAACCAGAACAGGTGGTAGAGCAAAACGATCCTAATTTGCCTGGGAAATTTGCAGATATCAGTGGTTCACTGTAGATAGGGGCAAATCAAGTACTAATCCACTCAAAAAATCCTTACTGTTATTCACTTCCTTCATTCTCAATGGTCACATTTGCAGGGTAATAGTATGGGTTGTAGTAATAATAGGGGTAATAATCGGTGTAATAATCGGGATAAACATATGGATAGGGGTAATAATTATAGGGTTCCTCATCATTATAATGTCCATCATAATAATAATTCTCATTTTCATACCAATATCCTTGAAAATAATTGGCACATTTTTGTTGAGCATAAGAAGAACTATGAGTGGCGCAATATTCATTCATTTCTGTAGCGTCTACAGCATATGTGGCGTGGGCTAAACTTGGGATTGCCAAAATAAGTGTCATTTTTAGCAATTTATTATACATTTTTAGCATATTTAGTCCTCATTTAATCATTCTTTAATTATAGCATTCCGTTCCCTTTTTGCGGGTGATAAACTCTGAGGAAGAAGTTAGTCTCTCGTATTGCTTACTGCAGTAACTCAAATAAAACCAATAGGTACAAATATGACGGAAGAAGGGAAAACAATAAAATATAATCCAGAAAAACGCATTTCTGGCACCGATCACCGCCCACCAATGACAATCGAACGATTTGTAGAATTATACTATTTCGGAAAAAGAGATTTTTCAGAGATAGTATTTGCACCAGGCATAAATTTCTCTTCTGTTAAACCCCCATTGGATCTAACCAATATGAAATTTGATGGTGCTCATTTGGTAAAATCTGTTTTTGACAGTATGCTTCTGGATAACACTACTTTTCATAATGCTATTTTAACCGAAGCTTCTTTTATAGATGTCTGCTGTATTGAACTCGAAGCGGAAGAAGAATCAGATGAGGAAGATTCTGAATATGAAAAAGCGGCAGAAGACGATGACTCTGAGGAGGAAATCTCCAATAAAATAAATCCATTCGAAAATTCTAAGGATCTAGATACCACTCGATGGGGAAGATATAGTAAAAGACCGACCGGCGTTCCAACGATAGATCATGAATTAATAATTGAGCTTCAGAACTTACGCATAGAGGCCGAAGAATTACTTATAAAATATGGCGAAAAATCAAATTTAAAAAAACAAACTCAGCAATTATCCAGACTGTTAGAAATACAATCCATCGCCCACAAAATTTGCTTTATTATCGGTGAACAATTTTTAAAAACTATAAGCGATAATATAGAAGCTATCGACCAAATAATGGAAAAATCAGATAAACTATATGAAAAATTTAGGGTTAAACAGCTTAGCAATCCGAATATATCTGACAGCAAAAATAGCTCGTTCGTTCATCTGCTAAAGACTCAAAGTCCGCTCCATAGTCAATCGTCAAGACTCAATATCCCTAAAATTACAAAAGAACACTATCAAGAAATTACGGGGCTAGCGACAGTGATTTCTAGTAATTTCGGAATTGTTGATGATGAGCCTGAAAACATTTGCTCGCCTAAGTAAGGCATCTGTCATGAGTCTTGGAAACGCTATTCAATCTGTTATGAATCAAGCCATGGCAAATTTAGCTGTTATGTGTAAAATTACCCAAGAATAAGAAGAAAGGCGTCATGTTAGTCCCTAACGATTTCCAGTGTACGTCATGACGATAAAAAATCGATTAGAGGTCAACCTATGACTACAACGGACGATGAAAAAACTTCACTACGTGAAAGAACTCAGCAGCTAAAAATTCCAAACCCTTTAGATATTAATTCTCTAGGGCAACAAGAATCCCTCGAAGAACTATTTAACAAGGCTAAAGCAGCTCATCCTCAACAAGATGACAAAGTTAAAGAGGCTATTAACAATGCTGTCAAGCTTTATCACTCAGCTGCCGAACAAGGATATGCTTGGGCACAATATGATCTTGGAACTTGCTATCAACATGGTATCGGCGTTAAAAAAGATCCCAAAGAGGCGATCAGACTTTATCACTTAGCTGCCAAACAAGGACATTCTTCAACCCCCATCGTTGATAACAGCAGCCTAGCATTACAGACCCAGAAGAAAAACAAAGGGAGAAGGTGTTCACATGACAACCTTTCTGTTTTTTTAAAAGCCGCTTATGAGCTCTGCTCCTTGGCAGTGGAATATGCAGGTGATAGCGAGAATTGCTTCGAGAGCTTGCGCCTTGCCTTCAATAATCTATTCCCAAAACCAATACTAAATATTATCATAAGCAATTGGACGATTTAGGAGCAATCTTCGATGTATGAACATTATCAAAAGCCATTGTTACCTAAGAGAAAATTTTACGCTCGCTTTTTATTAAGCACTTTCTTAGGATTACTGGCTATTGCTGTCGCAGAATTTATCGGCATGCTAGGTTATCATCTCACGGAAAACATGTCTTGGATAGATGCGTTTGTGAATGCTGCGATGATTTTATCAGGCATGGGGCCGTTAGCTCAATTGCAAACCACGGCAGGAAAGCTGTTTGCGGGATTTTATGCTCTATTTAGTGGCTTATCTTTTATTTTAATCATAGGTTTGATTTTCACGCCGGTGGTGCATCGATTTTTTCATAAATTACATTTGCCTAGTGAACACTAGGCAAGCATTCGTATGAATTGCACAGACTCACTAGCATATTAACTTAGATAGTATTCTGTAAGTCTCTAGATACGGGGTCCTGTCGCTGCCATATCATTACCCATAAATTAGTTACCTCACCCAGTATGAGTGCCATGGGTTTATACATAAGTATCAAATTTTCCTTCTTCAACTTGCGACCAACGGAAGTCCCTGTGGGATGGGAGAAGGAAATAAAACTCTTGGCTTGATGCCCATAGGCATCCAGGCCGGGAGGACGGCCTTTTTTTCTTGCCTCTTGTCATGGTATGCTTGCAAATGCTTTTCAACATTGTGATAATGTAATGAATTTTGTTTAATTTTAAACCGCTCATCCGCCTTCGGCACCTTCTCCCATCCCACAGGGACTTCCGTTGGTCGCAAGTTGGAGAAGGAAAGTATTCCGGGGCGACGGCGTAAGTAGTTACCATTTCATTTTTGCATTCCAGGAGGTCGCAGCATGGCACACCCTTTTTTCCCTATCTCTTTTCTCTATAACTGCCAAAAATTAAGCAAAAGCGCCGTCGTCGGCAGCTGTTTCTTTTTGGTAGGTCATGCGTTTGCAAACACTTACGCGGATCCAAGTAATGCCAATGCTTTTCTTCCCTACGCACCAGGGGTTTCCATCACGGGATTAAGTGGTGATCTCACCACCGGCTATGGTGATGCCCTCATCCCATTGACGGGCCGGAATGCCAGCTTTTTTTATGTCGATCCGCAGGCTCTATACCATAACGGTAATGATTATTCTGCTGCTCTCGGTTTGGGTGGTCGTGAGCTCACTGATAAATACGGTCTAGTAGGTGCGTACGTATTCGGTGATTACAACCATTCCCCTGCTGGCCATTCGTTCTGGTTCGTCAGCCCGGGTATCGAACGCTTAGGCGATGTTGTCGATTTCAGTGCTAACGTGTATATCCCCACTGGCTCTGAGCGAGTTTCCACCGGTAATGCGTTTGGTAGCGAAATAGGCGATTACGATTCCGTTAGCTTTGCCGGTCATACCGAATACGATCAGTTGTTCAATACCTACGAATCGGTCGGTGTCGGTGAAGATGTACAACTGGGTTTCCGGCTACCGATGAGAGACAATCCGAAAATTTACGTCGGTGGTTACCATTTCAGCCCCAAAGATGCCCAGGATATTACTGGTGGCGTGGCACGTTTGGAAGTGCCAGTGAATGACCGTTTAGATTTCGATGTCAGCGAGGGCTATGACAACTTTGCACATAATACCGTTAAAGTGGGCCTGGCTTATCACTTCGGCGGTCGCCATACACCGCAGCGCTTCTCCGGCGATCTCACCCAGCGGATGGTCGATCCCATTCAGCGTAACTTAATTGCCGTGGGTGGCAGTTCACATACGGCACAACCCATTCTGAGGCAAACCAAAGCCACTGGTGACTTTGATGTGGTCATGGATGATATTTCCTTCTTCTTACCCGATGATACTGCTCCCGGTCTGGTCACGGGTGAGGGCACTTACGAACATCCTTACATTGGTTTAACCCAATCGAACGTCGATGATGCGAATAGCAAGAACAATACCAACTTCTTCTTTAATGGCAATATCGGCTCCTACGTTTCCACCACTGAAATTGACCTCATGAATGACAGTATCTACGGGCGCCAAAGCTATAAGGGCAGATTATTCGTTCAGCCGGCCTCCGGCGATAATCGTCCGGTGATTGATTTTGAGAATTCAGAAGGTGGAGGAGACAATGGTTTTGTTTGGACAGTCGACACCGGTAATTCGGACATTGTCGTGACTTCGATTCGAATCACGGGCGGTGACGGGAATGGCGATGCCATGATACTGGAGAATGACGGAGCTGGCCAGGTCAGTATGGAAGTGGATAACACCGATATTAGCAATACCCAATTTCTCGACGCGATATCTGCCAGAAATACCGCCGGCGGTATACTCAATCTAGCGGTGAACACCTCTACGTTAAATAACAATCTTGACGATGGTATTGACTTGAATGAATCCGGACAAGACAGTGTGATGAATGTCACTATTAATTATTCAAGTCTCAGTGGCAATGGTAGTGACGGTCTGGCTGCCCTTGTTCATAATGCCACTAATCCCATATTAAATTTAGCCATTAATCACTCTGCCTTGAACAACAACCATTCCGGTGATGGTGCTGTAATTGATCTCGAAACCAACACCAATGCTCAAACGAATTTTACTATTCGTCGTTCTACCTTTAATAATAATAACGAGGGGATTGTCTTATTGGATGCTCACAATCCCAGCAGTATTTTCAATGTGACCATTGATTCCTCTCAACTTAATGACAACGGCACAGGTTTAGGGATAGCACAAATCGCGGATAATAACGAGGTATTCAATTTAAAAATCAAAAATTCAAGTTTTAATGACAATGACAACGGCGACGGCATTAATCTCGATCTTGACAGTGTAGCCAATATATTAATCGATGATTCAAGCTTCAATGACAATAATGATATGGGCATTCAAGTTGCTAATACTGGGACTACTAACATAACGGTTAAGAACTCGACTTTCAATGAGAATGCGGTTGATGGTCTTTATGCTGTAGATTATGGTAGCTCGTTTAACCTCACGACTATTAATTCCACATTTAATGGAAATACACAAGATGGGCTTTTTGCTCAAGATCTCGGTGGTACATTTAACCTAACCGCCAATAATTCCACATTTAATGGAAATACACAAGATGGGCTTTTTGCTGAAGATCTCGCCGGTACATTTAACCTAACCGCCAATAATTCGACATTTAACGGCAATAGCTATGGGATTCAAGCTAACAATGACTTCGATGGTACAATTAACCTAACCGCCAATAACTCGATGTTTAACGGCAACCATAATGATGGAATTTTTGCTCAAAATTTCTCAAATGGTACAATTAACCTAACCGCCAATAATTCGACTTTTAACAACAATAGCCATGATGGGATTGACGCTGTTAATTATTCAAATGGTACATTTAACCTGATCGCTAATAATTCGACATTTAACGACAATACCGTTGATGGAATTTTTGCTGAAAATTTCTTACCTGGTGTATTTAATCTGACTGCTAATAACTCCCTGTTTAGTAACAATCAACATTTTGGAGTTGAAGCTCTTCATCTCAGCTCCGTTGATATCGCTACCTCTCAATTTGTCAATAATCCAAACAACATCGTCCCTTAAAACCCCGCCCCTGGGAGCCCGGGCGGCTCGCCCGCGCTCCCAGGGGCTTACAAATGATTTCTAAATGTTATAAAAATCCTTCGATCGAAATACAACACTTCAGTAGCTACTCGCACGTCGTCCCGGCAAGGATGCCAAGATCCAGTGATACATTAGGGGGCCATGACTACTCACCCCTCTTTCTATTTTAATACAAAAGGATTTTGAGTGTTTTCTTCGGTGTTGATAAACGTGCTTTTTACTTGCAAGTACTCATAAATAGGGTTGACGCCGTTTTCTCGGCCTAACCCAGACTGCTTATAACCACCAAATGGCACTAAATGATAGGTATTTACCCAAATGGTTCCCGCTTTTATTTGCTTAGGTAATTGTAAAGCCTTTTTAATATCCTGAGTCCATATTCCCGCAGCTAATCCGTATGGGGTATCATTGGCAATATCGATGGCTTCTGCCACGTCCTTAAATTTAATGACCGATAATACTGGCCCAAAAACCTCTTCTTGAGCAATTCTCATGTGATTATTTACTTCGGTAAAAATGGTCGGCTCAATAAACCACGGACTTTTTTCACAACTTTCCCGCATCGCCGGTTTTCCACCCAACATGCATTTCGCACCTTCTTTCTTTGCAATTTCAATGTAATTCAGTATTTTTTCATATTGTGCGGGAGTCGTTACCGGGCCAATTTGAGTCGTACGGCTCATGGGGTTACCCATCTGAGCCATTTTAGTAAAATCGACCAACTTCGCCACAAATTCATCGTGAATACTTTCTTGCAGTAGCAGCCTGGAGCCAGCGATACAAGTCTGGCCTGTGGCCGCAAAAATACCCGAAACAGCCCCTTTCACGGCATTGTCTATGTCAGCGTCCGCAAAAACTATATTCGGGGATTTACCGCCCAATTCCAATGTCACCTTTTTTAAATGTTTTGCTGCTTCAGAATAAACCTGAGCGCCAGTAGCGCTACCGCCAGTAAATGCTATTTTTGCCACCTTGGGGTGGGTGATGAGTGCCGTGCCGATCTCAGAACCATAACCCGATACCACATTAATCACACCCGCTGGAAAACCGACCTCTTCGGCAATTTTAGCAAACTCAAATGCCGAAACCGAAGTATACTCCGATGGCTTAATAACAACGGTATTACCGACAGCCAATGCCGGTGCTATTTTCCATGCCATTTGCATCAAAGGCGAGTTCCAGGCGGTAATCGCCACCACCACTCCTAACGGTTCGTACTGCGTAAAAGCAACATTCCCAGGCTTATCGACATTAATGGTATCGCCCATAATGGTATCGGCCAAGCCAGCATAGTAATAATAATGATTCGGTATATAATTCATTTGCGGTGAAACTTCGCTAATGATTTTACCATTATCATTTACTTCAATTTCTGCCAGGAAATCTGCTTTCTTTATTAATTGATCGGCTAATTTTCGCAGTAATTCAGCCCGCTTATTCGGCTGCAGATTGGACCATTGCGGAAAGGCATTATTAGCTGCGATGCATGCCTTATCCACATCTGCTGCATTCGCTCGCGGTATTCTTGCCCAAACTTGGTTTGAAAATGGGTTAATCGAATCTATCCATTCACCTGCGGATGGATCACACCATTGACCGTTAATAAATAATTGATATTGCCGTATAGACATAGTTATCCCTCTAAAAGCTTTTACTAAATAAATATAGTATTTATTAATAAAATTTGATTTTTATTGCGCATTTAACTGATTTCTATTATACAATATTAATTCTTGTAAATTAAGCAAAGGTCTAGATATGGAATTAAATAAAAAAGAAAAAGCGATAAAGGTAGGTGAGGTATGTTGCTATGGAACGGCCGCCGGCCTTCTGTATTTGTTAAGTGGTTGTTTTTTCGCTATGGGGATATGCTGCAAAAATATAACCCCAGCAGAAAACGCGCTCAATACAGCTAACAACCTTGGCGCTGAGGCAAAACGTAATTTCCAAGAGCTGCGCTCTGGTCAGCGACGAGCTCAAGGCATGATTGCACCCATGGTTCATAGCACTATTGCTGCGATCCAGGTTCAAGTTTCAGAGGATGCAAAAATGGAAGATCAGGATGAAAAGCTGATGATAAGGAATCCCAGGAGACAGGCCTGGAATGGCTAGCTATAGATGATGAGAGCTTGACCCCTTCTTTCCTTGGCTATAATCTGACGAGATCTTATCATCGGCAAAGGGAAGGCAATGCGAAAACATGAAGGACTGATCGAATTACGGTTAGCCAAAGAACAGGCGGAAATGGCCAGTTCAGCCAAAAGCGAATTTATCGCTCATATGAGTCATGATGTGAAAACACCGCTATCAGGACTCATTGGCCTCGCCGACATACTAACCCATAGGCTTCAAGACGAAGAAAGCGTTCATCTTTCCAAAAGCATTTTATTGGCTGGCCAACAACTATTGCAATTTTTTGATAATTGCCTGACAACCGTGCAAGCCGAAAATGGCGAATTAACACTCCCTAACGAAGATTTTCATGTAAAAATATTACTCGAGAATATCGCTGATTTATTCCAACCTGCCCTCAAAGAAAAAAATTTAACCTTGGCTATTCAACACGACTCGCATATCCCAGAACGCTTATTCGGCAGCCGGATCGGCATTTATCGCATTCTGTTAAATCTCATCGGCAATGCCATCAAATTCACCCCAAAAGGCGGGATTGTGCTTCGGTCTAAATTAACTAGGAGCCATAAACAATACATTCTTATACAATTTAGCATAGATGACACCGGCATAGGCATTGCCAAAAAGAAACAAGCCATCATTTTTGAACGCTATACAAGATTAACACCACTAGGCAAAAGCACTTCGGAGGGCAGCGGCCTGGGTTTGCATATTGTGGATACCTTAGTGAAAACGATGGGTGGCGAAATCCATGTTAACAGCGAAGAAGGCAAAGGCAGCCAATTCGTGGTCACCCTACCCTTACAGATCCCACCTAAATCTGAAAAAGGAGCTAAGACTTCACCTAGGTCAAAGCACCCTATCGTTCCTTCGCTGCCAGAAGGCCCCGTAAACATGGATATAAGCCCTTCTATCTTGCTGATAGAAGACAACCCCACTGCCCAAAAGATCGCCCAGGAAATTTTAACGAGTATCGGCGGAAGAGTTGACATTGCAGACTCGGGTGAACAGGCACTACGAAAGTTTGAACCAGGGAAATATCAGCTTGTTTTCATGGATATTGAATTACCCGATATGACTAGTTTTGTCGTGTCAGAAAATCTAAGAGCAGCTGAGAGAATACATAACACTCTCCCTGCGGTCCCCATTATTGGGCTGAGTGCTCATATGACTAAAGCTATAAAAAAGGAATGCCTAAAAGCAGGAATGGATGCGGTCATGACCAAGCCATTAACAAAAAAGCAAGCTATAAGCATTCAGATGAATTATATTTTAGGAAAAAAATTAGCGCTCAACCCAGTACAGAAAAAGAAGTCAACTTCTTCCCGTTCTTGTAAAGTTGAATTATCGGTCATAGAGAAAGGTTATAAAAAAGAATTATTGGAGTTATTGTTAAATTCCTTATCCGAGGATTGTACTGATATTAGAAATGCATATAAATCCAATGATTGGAATTTATTAATAACAATCGTCCATAAAATCCATGGCGGGTTATGCTATACGCACACACCTAAACTCTTGTATGCCGTAAGAACCTTGGAAATTTCGCTAAAAAATAAGAAGTTTGAGCAATTTGAAGCCCTTTACCAAGAGGTGCTTGATGCGATAAAAAGTTTGAAAAAATTTTATGTTAATTTAGAATAATACTAAAGAAAGAATTCTCAAACGTCATAAGCTATCATGCAATTTTCTACTGGAAATCTTATGAGCACACCGATGAATGCTTTGCAAGATCTCGCAGAACCAGAGGGTGTTTGTTTTGGCTGCGGTCCCAAGAACCTTGATGGCCTGCGAATTAAAAGCTATTGGGATGCCGACGACGTGCACGTGACCATGACGTTTGTACCGGATGCACGTTACGTCGGCTGGCCGTCATTGGTTTATGGCGGGTTGATTAGTTGCTTAATTGATTGCCACTCGAATTGGACGGCTATGGCGCATCATTACCGTTTGGAGGGACGAGAGGCTGGGACACTGCCGCGTATCTATTGTGTGACTGGCTCTCTGGGCGTGAAATACATTAAGCCAACACCGTTGGGAGTGCCGCTGGTGCTTAAGGCCCGAGTCGAAGGTCAGGTTGAGCGTAAGACTCGCATTCTGTGTGAGGTATATGCTGACAACATGCTCACCGTTTTAGGAGATTCGGTTTTCGTTCGGGTTGATCCGAGTATATTGCAAATCAAATAACTCCGAAGTTAAAATTAATTATTCTAAAGCGCGGAGAGCAAGCTTGGTGGATTTTAAAGCATGGCCATTGCGGAATTCCTTAAAAGACATGAAATAGTACTGATAGATAAAAATAATAGGCAGAAGTTCCGCCGAATTTCAAAAATATTTACGTGGGAATGAACTTGGATAAAAAAGAAAAAGAACAAGAGAAAACGCCATCCATAGGCAAATCTACGTCTTTATTACAAAGCCTCTTGGGCATATCGTTGCCATCCAATTTATTATCATCGCCCAATTCACATGAAAACTGTATTGAAGACTTCATAAAATTCAAAGAATTGATCATTGAGAAGGCAAAAAAATATCTAGATCAATTAAAAGAATTGGAGCCAATAAAAGAATTAGAGCCCACCGAAAAATTGGCAATTGCAGAAAAATTAGGTCTTAAAGAAAAACTGGTTCCCATAAAAGAATTTAGTTCAGAAGAAAAATTGAAGCTTGAGAAAAAATTGGCGCTCAAAGAGAAGCTGGAGCTAATGAAAAAAGAGAAACTCACAGAAAAATTGACAGCATTCACCGAGTTGAACTTAAAAAAATTGTATAAATTAGCTAAATCTGATTCTGACTCGATTTCATTGGAAGTTAACATTAATTGGCATAAATACGAATTCGAAACGATCGAAAAATTCTATAGCACAAAAAAAGAACTTACTGAGTTTTTTCTATCTCTCAAGAAAGAAGTTCACACAGAACTCGATACCCAACATAAATTGATCGACACTAATTATGAAAAATTATTACTTTTCTATAGACCGGAACCACTGCTTCTTGCCAAGGATACACAGATAAATAAACTTTTTTTAGTATCAATACGCTTACTAAAAGAACAATATGCGACATTAAAAGATTATTTAAAAAAAAGCACGTTAGCAAAACAGACTCAAAAACGCATGGAAGATAATATTTGTCAGAGGCTGGGAGAGATAAATAATTTTTCACCTACCCCAGTTGAGAAAGAGCACAAACCGCTGAATGAACTCAAAACATTGGTTAGCACTCCTCCTACACAAGATAAGGAACACAAAGCGTTGGTTGACACTCCTTCCATTAAAGATGTCGAAATAAATACATTAATTAACCAATTTAATAGGGCGTACGTGACTTTATCTGAGGTACAAAAAAAATTTATACGTGCTCTAGATCTATTTCCAAAACGATTATCTGTACAATGTAATTTTATTGATGACCATACAATTTATTTAAAAAACAAACTTAAACGTATTTTAGAAAATATTATTTTACTGGGAATCAAAAAAAAAATTCTATTAGGACAATTGCCGGAAAGATTCGAAAAACTCATTACTCAGTCCGAACAAAATTTTGAAACTATTGGCAAAGCTTTATCTGAATTCTATCAGGCACTTGATGAAGATTTTAAAAAAATTTCCGGCCCTGACGTGCATGAAAGTTATACACAGGAAAAATTGGAGGAATTAGAAGGCCGATGCCAGCTTTTGATGGAGCTAACTGAACGTTTTCCTCATTACGGACAAAAAAAACATCTAGACCATTTAGAGTTTATTTTAACGAAGCTTGATTTGCGGTCTCTAGTTTTTCCTCCTCCCAACAGTCAGCGCATGAAGTTCTCTTCTAGTAGCAGTTCAAGCGCTAAAACCACTAGCACTGCTTCCCATAGCCTCGCCACATCGGATGAATCCACATTCAGCACATTAAAGAATGGTTAACTAACCCACGTCATCTCTACTCCTAAACCATGATTTATCGTTGGCGCAATAGTGAGGTGTTTTGATTGTAGCGAACTGTGCTGCTTGACCAAATAACTTCCCGTAAAATACCCGATGACTGCACCAAAATAAACATCAGAGGAATAATGCTTATTTAATTCTAAACGTTCTAGAGCTACGAGGCTTGCGAGACCGTAAGAGAAAATAGCCACGGCTCGATTATCGGGGTATTCATGCGCGACCACGCTGGCAATCGCAAACGCATTGGCTGCATCTCCTGATGGAAAAGACATTTGTGAACCATTAATGCCTGGCCCTAAAAAATCATAAGCGGAACCATCGTCACCGCTGGAGCAAGGACGAACTCGGTGCGTGGCCGTTTTTAAAATCTGGACAAAAGCGCCTGATACTACCAAGCTTTCCATGCTCAGCAATGCCGTTTCTCGTAGGTGAGCATCTTTTACCGCATAGCTAAGGCCGTAAGTCGCCACGATTCCTGGTGCAAGCACTTGCCAAACACCCAATGGGTGGACAACATTGGCGATATTTTGTAAGGATGGGGTTTGATTATCGGTGATGGCGTCTCGTATATTACCATCAAAAGCCAATAAGGCAGCGCCTACGCCCAACACGTCCGCGGCCTTCAGCCAATCTTCTTGAGAAAATTGCACGGGAGCGGTTAAGAGGTGCCAAAAATCCACTGGATAGTTACTGAGATACTGAGCAGGGGAAGCCAAGGAACCTGCAGTACCTGCGAAGCTTTGCGGGCATAAAAAAATGCAGCAAACGAGTAATAGGTGATTGAACCATGAGTGGCGAGGCATATTGTTCTCTCAGGAGTAGTTATGTAAATTCTTACCTAAGTTTCTTTGCTTCTAGACGATGCGTAGACGTTTCTTCTCGGGGTGTCTGTAGGGGAGGTGCGGCTCCTGAACTCGAAGAAAAAAAGGCAGAAGAAGAGGAAGAAGAAGTCAAAGAAGTATCTATTGATGAATTGGTTTGTTTATTAAATATCGCTTCTAATCCTTTACATTCATCATTTATTTTTTTATAAGTTCCTTTCTCAATAGTAGGATCACCCCCCAAACGATGCTTCCTTAGAATAAAGAATTTACCTAAATGACAGATTGGATTTAATGCCTGCTTCAAAAGCTGATATTTTTTCTGGCTAGTGCCTAAATCCAGCAAATATTTACATAATAATTCTTTTCCTTTTGCTATCATACGCCTATCGTACTGGAGAAGCCAATCGTAGCCATTGATAACCACCCTACTACCCACACCCATATCAGGGGAATGAGGAAGTTCTTTCAGTATTACTGTATCCGCAGAAGAAGTTTTATACATTTGAGAAACAAAAAAACCATCTTGGTTGATAAAGAAATTCCCTGCTATTAGCCCTTTTTCAATCAACATAAGCAGAGATGCCCCATCCCTTTTATCAACCAGCTCTTTGAAAACTGATTTTCTATAAAAAGAACGCGTACATTCACTATCAGAAATATTTCTATATTTTAGGCGAAAATTAGGTAATAAATAAGGCGTCATCCTTAAGCATGGAAACTGATTTATATAGCCCAATGCTTCCCATAATTTTTCTTTAACCTCTTTATTTCCTTGATGGGCTACTGACCAGCAAAAATTCTGATATTGTCCATACGGCTTAATGAGCAACTGATGAATCGCCAGCATCAATTCAATTTGGTTTGGCAGTTTACTATCTTTTGGACTTTTTTCTTTTTTATTTGTATAAAGTCTCCGTATTATCTTTTCTTCATTCATGAGGGAAATAACCAAATCGATATATTGATGCCTTATATGTGCTTCATGTTTCTCCATAATTGAAAATCCACAATCCTCTAAGCAATGCACAATTTTAACTAGATTAGTTTGGTTTCCTATATTTTTAATTCTAAATTTATTCATCAACATTAAAAACAGTACGGTCAATTCTCCTCGGGCCATTTCACACAAAGCACTGCCAAAATATAACGCATGCCTATGTATAAAATTTAAAGTTTCCGATGGAACTTCTTCCGACAACCTAGCCAGTAAGCTCAGAAATCGATGATTAATTTTTGATGATTGAGTAGTGATGCATGAAAAATCGTAACAAGAGATCATTATTTGCATTAAGTCTATGATTTTTTTCCTTCGAATCGCCTTGTTTTTGCTGAAACAATCAATCAAATTAAAACATACCTCAGCTATTTTTCCACTAGAAAACCAATTAAATTCTAAGCTTCTAAACAATTCCATCACGGAATTGATATCTATCACTTCTTTTTCAGAGGTGCTGGGTAACATTTTAGCGGTTAACGAGACAACACGTTCACCAGACATCGTCGACCTTCTAATGTCTTGATGCACTCCTTCCGCCCAACCCGTAAAAGTTGTCAAAGCCTGGGTTTTTTCATCACTCTCAGTAGCTTTTTTAAGAAGGCTATTGACAAGATTTTCACCCATATAGTGATAAGACTCTTCTGGTATAAAACCCAACCTAGTAAAGGAGAACATTATTTTTTTATAATGTGCATCTTGGTACATAAATCTTCTAAAAAAGACCTTATAAAAGTCTTTGAGCTCTGCATGAGCCACACGAAGCAATGCTAAAAACAAAACTCTTATATTTTCTTGATCCTGCGTCAGATCGGCAGAGATACCTTGAGAATCAGCGGGTGCAGAGGAAGGGCTTAACGAATCGCTATTCCTTAATTTCTCATCACTCTTGATTTCAAAAAATTTGCCTTTCTTCCAATCAAAAACATGTTTTTTTGGCAACCCTACGCAATTTAATCTTACCTTTTCTTGTAAAACTTCATGAAAAAGCACGTCTCTTTTTTTTCCTAAAACCTGTTCACACACGAAAAGGAATTCCCCTAAGTGAGTTTTTTCCTTGTATATTTCATCCAACAGCTTATCTCTCTGTATCGATGATTTTTGATCCAAAACATAGGTAGACAACGCACTTATAGCCTGCTCTAATTTTTCTGCGGTGCTATACTGATGTAACCATTGATAGCCATTAATCAAGGGGTTAAGGGGATCCGATGTTTCAGGGTAAACTTGAAAATCAGATTCTTCATCAATGACTATAGTCATGTACCCTAATTTTTGCCTAAAACTTCCACCGATAAATCCCTGTCGAATTAAAAAAAATAATGTTTCACCATCTTGCGTTTTCGCCAATTGATTAAACATAGTCCTATTTTCTGATAGAATTTTAATAGCTTCGTCTTCTAACGTCCGTACCGCAATATAAGGCAATATAAAGGGGGTTAGGTTGCCTGGCTCACTTAAACGCTGAAGAATTTTTAAAAACCTTATTTTAATTGCAGCCTCATCTCGAGCCGCCACTACTGCACATAAATTAGTAAAATTACCCATTGGCTCTTTTATCAAATTTAAAACTTTCGCTTTATTTTCTTCCTTCAAAGTGCTAAAAGATTCTAGTAGCGTTAAGTATTGATTTTGCACCATATCCCCTTTTCTGGACATGAGTGGCAAGCCAAGCGAGCTTAAAATATCGATAAATTCTTGGCTATTCTCACGATTTAACCCCTGCCTCAATAAAGCGTCCAAGAATGTTAGAAAATCTCTAATAACCTCGTCCGATTGGCATTTTGCTAGCAAATAGCTAAATTCGGAATCCTCGGCTGTCAACAACATTAGGGTTTTTTCGATACTTTTCTTTCGAAGATCGTCTAACAACATTAAGAATAAAGACATGACTTCTGAAGATTGCTGGGTGATTGCATCAAATTTTTTTAAAGGGTTTACCAGGTAAAGTAAATGACAGGTATCGTCATTCACGTATTTTCGCATCAAGGCAGCTAAGAGATGAAAAGCCGATTTTGAAAGTTCGCTTTCCTGAAAAAAATTCAAACCCAAGCTAACACAGGTTTTCAAAAAATAGTAAATTAGCTTATCCGTATTAAACTCTACCCGGGTTGCCGATATTTTCACATCTAACGGTATTTCGTTAGGCTTGCCAAAAATTTCTTCTTTTTCTTGGCTGGTAATAAATCCTTTTTTTAGGATATGTTCTAAAAAATGCGTGACAGAATCTCGATTTTCTTTTATGCTAATAATAGCTCCATCGACATCACTGCTAAGACCCATTTGAATAAAGGAATAAGCTATTCTGGCTTTTTCCCTATCGATTGCTTTATATGCCTTCTCGGGGATTGCCTTTTTTTCGATAAGCGCCTGCAGAATGGTCAATAAATAAGCATTTGGTTTATCCCTCTCGATAACTACGCCTAGTAGTGTCTCGAATTCTTCCTTTATGCTTCTCACCTCCAAAACAGGACGGGATTTAATATCCCCTATCCCTTTATATGGAATGCTAGAACTAAGAAGATGGTCTGAGTACTGGCTAGTGCTTGACGAACCACTGCCAGCAAATTCGTTGGAATTTGAAGAGCTCATAATTTCTCACCGATAGAGTGTCTGTTTTTATTAATTATCTTTACTTATTCGGTTTTATTTCTACAATATTTTAGGTAATATTCTTATATAAAAATTAGCGATATCATAGAGGCTTATACCGCTGATTGATATTATAAGAAAACAAGAAGAACAGAAGAATACCGTGATGAACTCAATAAAAATTCCTATTATCCTAGCGATAGCCGTTGCGCTGGGTCGCTTTGCCTTGGATACCTACCTTCCAGCCTTTCCCATCATGGCTGCCGCGATGCAGACCACAGATGAACACATGGGTCTTACCCTCAGTGTGTATATATTTGGGCTAGCGCTTAGTCAATTGATTGGGGGGCCGCTCTCCGATTACCTTGGTCGCGCTAAAGTGATATTTTCCGGCTTGCTCATTTTTGCCTTTGCCAGCCTCATGTTGGCGTTCAGCCATACGTTCACGGAGCTGCTGCTGTGGCGCGTCATCCAAGCGTTAGGTGGTGGTTGGAGCGTTGTCAGCATCCCTGCCATCATCCGGGATCGTACCATCGGCAAAGAAACCGTCAAGTTAATTAGTATGGTGGCGTTAATCTCCACCATTGCACCTGCATTGGCGCCCAGTATTGGCAGCCTTATCATTAGCCGAACAGGTTGGCAGGGCATTTTTATATTTTTATGCGTTTATGCTTTGCTTACCATTTTATTACTACGGATTTTTATTTTTAATATTAAGCCGCTTGCTAAATCTGAACCTAAGAAATTTTCATTCTTTGCTGGTTATGCTTTGATTCTTAAGAATGAGCTGGGCGTCTATTTAATCTTAGTGCAAGCCTTTGTCTTTAGCATCATGACTATATTTTTGACCCATGCCTCGTTTATTTATCAGCAATGGTTTTCTTTGTCAAATTTTCAGTTCTCACTTTTATTTGGCCTTAATATTGTCGTCATGTGCTTGCTTAATTTGTTGAACCGTTGGTTGTTACGCTGGTTTTACCCGGGAACGTTGCTGATTTGGGCCGTCTGCGCTCAAGCGGTTGTCATTCTGGCTCTATGTCTGCTGATCCATTTCACCCCTATTCACCTACTCGCATTTACACCATTTATCATGCTGACCATTGGTCTGTTCGGTGCGATATCGCCTAATAATCAAGCCTGTTATTTACAATGTTTTCCAAACAATACGGCAACCGCCGTTGCGCTGATGGGAGCAATACATTTAGTGATTGGGGGTAGTCTTAGTGCTTTATCAGTTGAACTGGCAGATGGTAGCTTACGCCCGATTATGATCATGATGGCCATCTGCGGCTGCATAGCCATCGTATGCGCATCGAGAGCTTTTTGGATTATGAAGAAAATAAAACTAAGCCATCAATTTTAGCAACTCCCACGCCATCTCAAACACTCCACGTCATCCCGAGCGTAGTGAGGGACCCCCTGAACGTGGCACACATTAAACAAAAAAAAGAGGCATCAACTGTGAAATTAAAAAATCACCCTTGAGGCGCAGGCGAGCCCAGCCCATGCTCCTAGGAGAGCTGTTCTCTTCACTTACTACCGGGTTTTTTAGAGGACGTGGAATCAGATGAGGGTGTAGAGGGAGGTGCTGAAGAGAGGCTTTGAGTTGAAAAAAAGCTTGATTTCTCTGGTTTCGGTAAAGGCTGGAAATTTTTTCTCAACTTTAATAATTCATCATTCAATTCTTTCAATGACCCTCTCTCTTTACTGGTTTTTAAAAAACCCGTTTGAAGTATAAAGAGTTTACCTAAATCTTTATCAGAATCGCAAGCATCTTTCAAAAGATCTAATTTGTTTTGACTGGTTTTCAATCCTAGCAAATACTCACACATCGCTTTCTTAGCTTTTTTTAGTGTATTTTTATCGTATTTATCAAGCCACTCATACCCATTGATCCGCTCTCTGCTTAGTTCATCAGCTAGCCTAAATTTAACCATCCATGTTAAAAACTGAAGATCAGGCGAACTAGAAATATAAGGCGAACTCGTACTAGGAGTAATCCTACTTGCCACAAAGAAACCTTGATCGTCAACACAATATGACTCGTTTAACAAACCATCCTTCAACAGAGCAACTAGAGTTTTTCCATCATTCCTATCAGCCAGAGCATTGAAAACAGTTTTTTTCTTAAAATCCGTTTCAACAGGTTTATCAGAGACATTATTAAATTTGAGTAATAAATGGGGCAATATAAATGGCATCGTTTCTAAATTATATTTGCGAATGGCCTTCAATAAACCAAAAAACTGCTCTTTAATACTCATATCGTCTTGCCAAGCCACTGCCCAAGCTAAATTTAAATTATTTTTCTCTGGGTATGGCTTCAACATTAACTGATGAATAGCAGCTACTAAATTGCTGGCCTTCGGTTTTTTGCTAGAGCTCTGTTTTTCCATTTTGCCTGGTGCTGATCTCTTTTTTTCAACAGCGATCAAGCTATTCTCTTCATTAAGATCAATTTCTGTAGAAATTAAGGCAGTAATTAAATCTAAAAATTGTTTTTTTACTGCCTCACTGTGTTTAAGCATAATGGGGAATCCACTATATTCCAACATATGAGCAATAATCCTGATATAACCATAATTTTTATCTTTTTCACTCATGATTCGAAGTTTATCGATTAATTTTAAAAATAAATTAACCGTTTCATCTGGACAATTATTAGCAAGTTCATAGCTGAAAACCGAATCTTTATTGCGAATTTCGTGTAAAAAGTCCAATACACCCACACGATCTTTTTCTGCCATCTTATTTAATAAGTCCAAAAATCGATGGACTATGATAGGATCTTGTTTAGTAATACTAGAAAAGTCTCCTCTCGGATCAACCAGTACTCTTAGCATCTCAATCATTTGATGGGTACTTATAACACACTTATCTGAACGAGCAGGTATCGGTTGTAAAGGCTTTGAATCTAAATTTAAAGACCCTGAACTCTCGATTTCATCGTCTCCCACCCACTGTATAAAGCTCTTTAAAGGAATACTTTCATATTTTAGATCATCTGCCTTTCTCAACAATAAATTTACACTTGTTTGACTCAAGTGTTTGTATGCTTCTTTGGGTATACACCCCTGACAGATAAAACCAAATAACAATTTATTCATTGCATTATTATCAAACTCTGAATATTCATATAACCTATCAAAAAATCTTTTGTAAAAATCTTTATCTCCGGTACTCGCTGCCTCAAATAAGTTTAAAAATAGTTTTTCTAATTTTTCGAGATCAGAAAGAGGCGCCATCTTGCTGTCTGGATGAGAGACAACGAGAGTGGTTGATGTTTCTAAATCTTCTTCGACAGGAAACTCTTTGATTCTTTTACTCTCCCCATCAAAATAATTTGATTTAGGGATACCCGTGGTATTTAATCTAATTTCTTCCACGAATATCTCATCGAGCAGAGGGTCGGGGGTTTTTTCTAAAACTTTATCACAAATGCTAAAGAACTTTTGTATACCAGGACACCCTAAGTACTTCTTCCGCTGGTCCGGAGATGTAACACTCAGTAGATAAGAGTATATAGCGTTCCTTACTTTCCATAGTTCACTGGCGCTAACATTTTGTTCCAACCATTGATAACCAGTAGTTAACGGTGTGCCAGAATCTTTCGGTTGCTGCGAAAAAATTTTTGGAGTCATTCCTATACTTGCCGATTTTTCTATATATACCTGGCCTTGATTCGAATAAAAACTTCCATCTAAAAAACCTTGGCTAAATAAAAAAAACAATGATTTGACATCTTTTTGTTTAACCAACTCTTTAAACATCGAATTTTGATTCGGTGATAAGTTCTCTATTCGATGATCTGAAATAAAGACAATATAAGGGAGTAAAAAAGCAGTTAGTTCGGTTGGGCGAGATGGCAGGCACAAATCACGTAAAAGCCGGAGAAAACTCTCTTTAACTGACGCTTCAGTTTGCATTGCCACTGCTGTACATATATTGGGATAGTAGCTTCCAAACGGCTGTTTAAGTAAATTTAGAACATCGCTTTTCTTTGACTTAGCAAGAGACTCCAACAATTCTATGAATCGATGCTTTATATCATGCTCTGGGGTTTCCATAATAGCAAAGCCAAAAAATCGTATGCTATCAATAAATTTTACCCTATTTTCTTTACTCAAACCCTGCCTTAGTAATTCCTCCATTAGGGTAATAAATCTCTCTAACACTTCCTTAGGTTGATGTATAGCTAGTAAATAGCTGAATTTGGAATCAAACGCTGTCAGCCAGGTAAGTATTTTTTCAGGGTGTTTTTTACGAAGGCTATTTAATAAATTCAGGAATGAACCAATGACTTTGGGTGAAAACATAGTCATATTGTCAAAATTATTGGAAGGATTCATCTCGTCCAACCAACGAGAAAATCTTCTACTTGAGCATTTTTTACTAAGCGCCGCTAATAGACCAAAAGCTTTTAAGGAGCTTTTTTCTTCTTCGAAAAAAAATAAATTTAATTCAGCGCAAAACTTTAAATAAAGAGAAATTACTTTTTCTCTGTTCTCCTCTGCCACTAGAGTCGGTGTTTCAACCCTGGATTTTAATGGAATATTGTTAGACTCTCCTAAAACTTTACCTTTTTCGTCCCCAGTAATAAAACCTTTTTTTTCAATGTGATTTAGAAATTGAACAATGGCTTCTTGATTTTTTGAGATATTAATAAAAGCATTATCTAAATTACCAGCGACCGTATTGTCAATAAAAGAGTAAACTAATCTTGCATGTTTTTGGGTTATGTCTTTGTATGTCGACTTTGAAAGTGGCGCTCCTTCCAATAATGCTTGCAAAATAGTCAAGACAACGGTTGCTGGTTTCTTACGTTGGATCATGCAATGACGTAAGGCCATAAATGCGCTGGATACTTCCCCCCCTGGCGATTTGCTCTCCAACGGTACGTGCGCAGATTTAATAGAACCGGGGAGAATGCTGGGTGGAGTATTGATGCTGGGGGAGCTACTGGGCAAAGGACTAAGCTCAGTCTTTTTGGGTAATAACGAACTCATGAAAACTGTCACCGAAAGATATTCAATATATTGCTTTTCGTCTCATATTTTATAATATTAACATAATTAAAAACAAAAAAATAGAGATAAGGAGCAAAAAATGGTTGGGTTGGACCAAATTTACGTTTTAAATCCTCTCTCCTTGACTTATAATGCTTTGGGAATTTGGGAATTATTCGGTGTAGCCCACAATAATCCCTTAACAATCAAATGTATGCCACTTTTCCATAGGAGATCATGAATCATGAAGAAATCCATTTGCTTTGCCGCCGCTATTTTCGGCATTCTCTTTACCAGTGCAGCCTTTGCCACGGCACCCACTCCAACCACTGTTACCTGCCCAGCCGCGACTTCACTGACTTGCAGTGTCAGCGGCAATAATCATTTTTATAGTGCCACTGGCGGGACTCCTGCCGGAAATTGGGTCTCTAATTTTTATGCTTCCCCCAATTGCCCCCCTGTCCAAAAACTAAATTTTGTGATTGCCTCAACAGGTGATGCGGGTGCTCAAGTGTTATGCACTTATCCCATGACAGCAGACGGGGTTCAAATCTTTCAGCCCAGCTCACCCAGCTATTGTGTACAACCTTTCGTGTGCCCACCGTCAGCAACGCGTACGGTAGCTGGTTATTGTGTAGCATTTGGTCAGAGCAGCTGCCTTACCCCCTAGTAAAGTGGTCTCTTCCCCTGGGAGCACGGCGGCTCGCCTGCGCTCCCGGGAGACGATGACTCAAAAGACGCAACAGCTCAGCCACCCCTCACTTATCCACTCTATAAATCTGAAGATACGGGGTCTTGTCGCTGCGGTACCTCGTTTTGCTGGGGCAAAACAAGGGCTCCCCCTCCGCGCCACCCCTTCTGATAGCTAGACAGAACCCATGTAACTATAGACCCTTCACTTCACACCAGGTGAGGGGGTTTTTTCATCTTGAAAGTTATCTAGGTAGTTATTTATAAAAGTGTCTTCTGCAAGTGGCCCCATTTTCAGAAGCAACCTATGTTCACTATGAGTGATTGATTTTCCTTGCCGCATCTTTTCTAAAACCTCAATGCGCCTTTCATGAGCTTCAATTCCGCGCAAAACAGGTTCAACACTTGGGTCTTCCGGAGCTAAATGAGACATCTCAGTATTACTTACCTTCCACAAGGAATTTATTGCTTTCTTTAGCTCTTTTATATAACCGGATAATTTTATCTTCTCTTCTTCATGTATAGATATCACTTGCAGACTGGAGTCATTCTTTGACTCAACTAATGAAAAAGGACTTGAAGAGGTACAATCACTCGGTAATGCGCGTGAGGAACTTAAAAATCGACTGCTCGATGCAGCAATGCTTGACGTTGACAATAATACTTGAGAGGGGCTAGATGAGGGGGAACTCGAAGACATAGAATGGCTACCTGATGAGGAACCGCTGTTTGATTGTAAATCAGTCTTCTTAGACCCAAATATTTTTTCTAACTTATCATATAGTTTTTCCAATTTGCCATAAGTACCCACCCCTGATCTCGGATTGAATCCAAATTGATGGGTTTTAAATTTAAAAAACCTGCCTAAAGGGTATGCCTCACCACCCTTGCATGCACTACCCACTATTTGGTATTTTTCCTTAGTATTTTCTAGTCCCTTAATATATTTGTATACAGCCTTTTTTGTGTTTCCAATAACATCAGCACCAAAAGATCTCAACACTTGATATCCAGTTTCTTTCCTATCTTTACCGATCTTACGATCAAACAGTCCCCTCTCGATGCACTCACAAAGTAACTGTCCATTTTGGCTACTAATTGCCTCTAGGAGTAAAGAACGATCATCTGCGAGTAAAACACGCTCATCTAACGAAAAAGCGGTACTTCTAGGTATACCAAATGAACCACCCCTATCATCGTGAAATTTTCTAAACCCTGTTTTTAACTTCTTATCATCTTCATCATGACTAGTTTCCCTCAGGGTATTAAATCCACTCGTGTTAACAACGATCTCTAACAATTGCAGTAATTTATTTAATTTGCTTCGTTTTTCACCCTCAGTTTTACTGATATTCTCTGAAATATACGCTATTAATTTTTCAATATCGTCACGACGGCATTTCTTTAACCACTCCATCGCATCCACTACATTAGGACAATCAGATTTTTGAATGGCGGCAAATTCTACTGATTCCTCCTGGGCAAACACGGGTAACATTCCTTTGCTGTTAATCAACAATCTTCCACTCAAGAAATCATTTTGAAATAAAAATAACAAAGTTTCCCAGTCTTCTTGTTGAATAAGTTGATCCCATGCACCAAGAAGTTCACATTCATAAAGTCTGTCGCCAACCCCATTCACAGCGATATGCATTAAAATGGGCGGTATTATAAATTTGCTAAAATTCTCTGGCTGATCTAATGTTTCTAAAAATTCTAAAAATTCCTTTTTGAATGACACATCAGCCTGAGACAATACCGCGACGCAAAAATTAGGCAAAAGTGCAGCTTTTGCGATATTGTTATCTGTCCTCCTCGCCGGATGATAATAATCAGGAAATTTCATCATCTCTAAAACATGAGATGATAAATTTGATTCTTTAAAAGCGATGAGCAATTTCAAGAATTGAGCATTTAATTCTGAATTTTTGTGACGCAGAATGGGGAAACCGCAAAACTGAATACATCCCATTAATTTGTCACGATTCGTTTGCAGGTGTTCATTTAAATAAGCAATTAATGCCAAAAATGTTTTCACCCGCTCAAGATCTCGGCAAGAGGTGATTCGGTAACATAGCTCCCTACCTGATTCTCCAGTCAAGCAAGCTAATACTCCTGCTGGGTGTGCTTCTTTTCGTTGATCTAAAAATGAAAGAAACCTATAGATTAACTTATCGGAATCGGCTTTTTCACTGATAAGATTTTTAAAATTATTACCCGCACTCATGCCTTTTAGCAAAACAAATTCCAGCGATGGTTTTACATTTTTCTGTTCGGAGAACTTATCTAACAAATTAAAAGATGACTCAACAACACCTTTAGCAAAAAAATTGCTGTTACAAATTATAAAGAAATTACAAATATGCTTACGAACATCATCGTCAGCCAGTTTTTTAGGAGACTTGAACTCCGACATCGCATTTGAATCTTCTAACTTGCATCCATTTTTATGGGCATGATTTACAAATTCGTACAGTGGATCGCCTTCCTCAACACGCCTTGCTATCTGATTTAAAACGTTTTGCATTAAGTTTTTCTGATTGTCCCAGGGGGTAAGCGGGATGCTTTTTGTATGCTCCAACATAAAAATAAGCATTGATAGGAGGTCATCGTCCAGAGGCGAACGTGCGCAATTTTCCAAAAACTTTCGATGAAGTTCGGGATCAGTATGTTTTTCTAAAAATTTCTGAAAGCTCTCTAATAGACTCTCTTTTTCCTCCAAAGGAGCGCTTGGAGGACTGGCTGTAATTCCTAAAGCAGATGAACTGGGTGGTTGGCTACTATCAGTACCATTTTTCTTTCTTAAATTCGCTAACTCTAAATCATCAATTACCATTTTTTACCTACGATTAATTTTTTATACAGGGGTTTCAACTCAATGATTTCGCTCACAATCGACGGCTACTACCCCTAACTCAGCCAACGATTCATCCGAGCCTTTCGTCTCGGGAAATAATTGCTTAACCATGGCCACCGGTGGGCGACCGCCTAAACTGACCATAACAGCTGCAAGCGTAGCGAATATAAATCCCGGCACTATTTCATAAAGCTGGAACCAGGCAAATTGTTTCCATACCAAAACAGTAACACAACCGACCAGGATGCTCGCTAGAGCCCCGTTTTTGGTTAAACGCGGCCAGACCAATGATAATAGAATCACCGGGCCAAATGCTGCCCCAAATCCGGCCCAGGCATAACTGACGATTTGCAGTACCTTACTCTCCGGATTTTGAGCGATCCATATAGCAATGCAAGCAATCAACAACACCATTATGCGACCGCACCATACTAACTCTCGCTGCGACGCATTTCTACGCAAGAATGTTTTATAAATATCTTTGGTCAATGCGCTGGAGCAAACCAATAGCTGACAAGATAAGGTGCTCATGATCGCGGCCAGAATAGCCGCTAATAAAAAGCCGGCAATCCAAGGATTAAAAAAATGTTTTGCGGACTCAATAAAGACTAATTCTGGATTAGCAATAACCGCTGCACCGATGTCTGGGTGAGTGGAAAAATACGCATAACCAAAAAAACCAATGCTGACAGCGCCAAATAAACACAAACTCATCCAAACAATACTGATGCGTCGCGCGCCGGGAATGGTATCAGATGATTTAGCCGCCATAAAACGCACGAGAATATGAGGTTGACCAAAGTACCCTAATCCCCAACCTAACATGGAAATAATGCCCACAACACTGAGGTGGTTAATCATATTGACGTGCGTGGGTTTGCTAGCCACAATGGTGCCTATGCTATGCGCCACGCCGCCATTGGCGTGAATAATCATCAGCGGTACTAAAATTAAAGCGGTAATCATCAATGAGGCCTGTATGGTATCAGTCCAACTGACAGCCAAAAAACCTCCCAGAAAAACATATAAGATCGTTGCGATCGCACCCACCCAAATGGCTGTTTCATAAGGCACACCGAACATATTTTGGAATAATTTCGCGCTAGCCACCACCCCGGAAGCGCAATAAATGGTGAAGAAAATTAAAATAACACTGACGGCAATGATGCGCAGACTATGGGATTTATCTTGAAAACGAGCGTCTAGGTAATCTGGAATGGTGAGGGAATTACGGCATTTTTCAGTGAAACTTCGCAATCGAGAAGCCACAAATCGCCAATTAAGCCAGGCTCCTATGACCAGGCCAATGGCTATCCATGCGCCGGAAATACCGGAGAGATAAATTGCTCCCGGTAAACCCATGAGCAGCCACCCGCTCATATCGGAAGCCCCGGCCGATAAGGCCGTCACCCATTTCCCCAGCTTTCGACCGCCTAAGATATAATCGGAAAGGTTTTGGGTGGATCTATACCCCCACCAACCCAGTAGGAACATGCCAAAAATGTAGATCAAGAACGTAATAACGGTTTGGTAGTGAGCCATGGCAACAAGTTCTCGCGCGATTCAATAAAAAATACAACAAATCATTATAAATAAATACAATTTTATGTAATTTTCATATTTATTGTGGTCCATAGCATTTTTATTGTCTCAAATATTGATGAATTCTTCCATAACATGATTTAAATATTTCAAATCCTAGGAAACACCCGAACCTAAGCGGGGGTAGGATCGTTTTAGTAGTGGCTTTTAGGTTGATGGGATTGATGAGAAGGCGGGTGTTCTAGATCTTTCAGATCGGCTAACATCACTCTCTTTTATCCCGGTTAATATTTCGACAGTTCTGGCCAACCATTGGCCGCTCTTTTCGCAAATCAACGTATTCGCACGGCCATACAAAACCACCTGATTGTTATGAGCCAGGTATGGCGCTAAGGCATTACCAACGACTTTGAAATAGTGCGTTCGATCGGGGCGGGTTTTCATCTGATAATCAACCAACAATGCTCCAAAAGGCACTTGACTGTGTCGTAGGTTATCTACCAATGGCTTGGATAATACCGCCAAATTCATTTGAATTAAACCCAGCTCCACTAATTCTGCCTCGCCTAATGGATCGGCGATCAAGGCATTATTGCGCTGCGAATCACGATCAATAATCATGACAATGGCACGAGCAAACGTCTGTTGCGCATTTTCCTGTATAGCGTATAACGGCGTTCTGATTTTAGGTGTACGCTGATAATACTCGGTAATGCCTACCGTCATCAGCGGCTGCGTTAAAAGAAAGTCGTACGGCGCAGGTAATTGTAATGCAGTGACTGGACTTAACACCGGCCATTCCTGTTTAGGAATGCGTTGATGCACTAAAAATTGCCTTAAGGGTTGTAAGTCAACAGCCGTCCAGGGCATCGGTGCTATGGTGTCGGTGGGTAAACAAAGCGCGTCCGGAGTTAACATAGCTTATCCAATCTCAATCACGGTAAAGTCAGCAGGGTTGGTCAATCGCCAACCCTAACCGGTTCAATTCGGTTCGATGGCTACGCCAATGGGGTATAAATCGATCCATGAACGCTTGAAAACGCCAATTATGCGACGCCTCCAATAAATGCACCATTTCATGCACGACCACGTATTCTAAGCAATGAAAAGGCATTTTGATGAGTTCCGTATTTAATGTGATACTTTTGGTATGCGGGTTACAACTGCCCCACCTCGATTTCATTTTCCGATACAAAACCCGAAGCACAGTGACCCCAATTGTGGGCTGCCATTTTGTCATTAAGCTCAGCGTCGTTTGCTTCATGAGTTGGCGATACCATTCGTCTATCACTTCTTGTTTTCTGGCATGGGCTTCGGGATTTAGCGATAAACGCAAATGATCGGTCGCTAACTCAACGTGGGCAGGCCCGGTACCTTCTTGTATTTGCAGTGGATAAGCTTTTCCCAACACATAATAATCATTGTTATTCGCTAGACGGCGCTGCTGTAATCGTTCTTGAACCTTTTGTTGTTGTACTCGAATCCAGCTGATCTTAGATAACACAAACTGCTGAATTACCTCTAGCTTCATCCGCTGCGGTGCGGAGACATAGACACGGCCGTGCGGTGGGCAAACATGGAGCCGAAGGGTTTTTACTTTCTTCTTCCACACCTCTATCGTGATGTCTTGTAGCTGCATTTCAGTATACATGCGGCTAGATTACTCTATTCTATTTACTAAGAAAATAACTCCTTCCTCTTGAATGAAATTTGTGACATCATAGCCAACCTTGGCTGGGTGGCAGAGTGGTTATGCAGCGGCCTGCAAAGCCGTGGACGCCGGTTCGATTCCGACCCCAGCCTCATAAGAAATTTGCTCTGTTGGCAATAATACCGCAGAATACGGACATACTGCCCGGGTGGCGGAATAGGTAGACGCAAGGGACTTAAAATCCCTCGGGATAATATCCCGTGCCGGTTCGACTCCGGCCCCGGGCACCAGCAAATTCACTTTTTAAGATTATGAACCATGTTTAGACCTCTGGCACTCTACATCGGCTTACGCTACACCCGCGCCAAACGTCGTCAGCATTTTATTTCCTTTATCTCCTTAGCCTCTATGCTAGGCATTGCCCTGGGCGTGACGGTATTAATTACAGTCTTGTCGGTGATGAACGGTTTTGACTACGAGATTCGTAACCATTTATTCAATCTCGCCAATCAAGTGACCATCAATAGTGTCAATGGTCATATTGATAACTGGCAAGCCTTACAACAGCAAGTCCAACAACAACCACAAGTCGTCGCTGTTGCGCCTTTTGTGAACTCGCAGGGCATGGTCACCCATGGCGGTGGCACGGGCCCGGTCATGGTGTCAGGCATATTACCGGACCAAGACAGTAAAGTGTCTTCGATGAGTAAGCGTTTGGTGCAAGGCAGTTTTAACACTCTGCAGCCGGGCAGTTACAATATGGTGATAGGCGAAGGGCTGGCCAGTACGCTGGAGTTGGGCGTCGGCGACAAAGTCATTCTGTTCACTCCGCAATTAAATTCATCGCCGCTGGGCGTTTTTCCCCGTTTGAAACAATTTACCATCAGCGGCATTTTCCACGTCGAAGAAAATCCTAACCTCGATTCCGGTATGGTTTATATCAATATGAACGACGCCCAAGTGCTTTATCAATTGGGCAGCGCGGCCGTGGGCTTGCGTGTGAAAGTCAGCGATTTATACGCTGCTCCCGCTGTGGCAGATGAATTGCAACAAAAATTACCGGCCGATTACAATATCACCAATTGGACTCAGGAATACGGTACTTTCTTCAAAGCCATGCGCATGGAAAAAACCATGATCTTCCTGTTACTGCTGTTTATCATTGCCGTCGCTGCGTTTAATCTGGTTTCCTCATTAGTGATGGCGGTGAATGATAAACGCGCCGATATTGCTATTCTGCGCACCTTTGGCGCGCCGCCCAGCACCATTATGGCAACGTTTATTGTGCAAGGATTTATTATCGGATTAGTGGGTACCATTTTAGGTTTTATTGGTGGGCTTCTTTTAGCGGCGAATGTCAGTGCGGTGGTGAATGTCATTCAAAAAGTATTTCACGTCGAGTTTATTTCCTCGTCGATTTATTTCATCAACTACCTCCCTTCGCGTTTGGAGTGGAGCGATGTTTGGCAAGTCTGCGCTATTGCCTTGGTGCTTAGCCTGCTAGCCACCCTCTACCCTGCCTGGCAAGCGTCACGCACACAGCCAGCTGAGGCATTGCGTTATGAATAATGTGCCTAAATCGGTTATCTCCACCAGTGTTTTAAATGCCAATGAGATATCCAAACGATATACAGATGGCAAGTTGCAGGTCGAAGTTTTAAAAAATATCAGTTTAACTGTGAACCCCAGTGAGCGAGTGGCTATCGTCGGCGCTTCTGGCGCCGGTAAAAGCACGTTGCTGCATTTGTTGGGCGGTTTGGATAAACCCAGCAGTGGTCAGGTGTGGGTATCCGGCGTGAATATTCATTCGTTATCGGAATTAAAACGCAGTCAGTTGCGCAATCGGCAATTGGGTTTTGTGTATCAGTTCCATCACCTGCTGCCCGAATTTAATGCCATGGAAAACGTGGCCATGCCTTTGTTAATCGGCGGCGTCAATACTAAAGAAGCGAAAGAACGCGCTGAGGCGATGCTAGCACAAGTGGAATTAAGCCACCGCATTACTCATCGTTTAGGTGAGTTATCCGGTGGTGAACGTCAACGCGTCGCCATTGCCCGCGCTTTAGTGAATAACCCTGCCTGCGTATTGGCCGATGAGCCCACCGGTAACCTAGATAAACGCACAGCCGAACACATAGTCGAATTGATGCTGGGTTTAAATGAGCGCTTAAAAACCAGTTTCGTCATCGTCACCCATGATTTGAGTTTAGCCGCCCGCATGAATCGAACCCTGACCTTAGTGGATGGGGTTTTAGAAGCTTAGTTCATATCCTGCCTTTGCTTCGTCTTTTCATCATCAGCGGTATTCTTACTGCTGAATGACAGTATCACCTTCTTTTATTTCATCTTTCGCTGCAGTGCCTGCTGGTAATTCCAGTACTTTGTTGACGGGTTCAGGGGAGGGGTATCTGGATAGTTTGGCCAGTGGTGTTTGCGCAGCGGGGGGAGGCACATTGGCGGTAATGGCGATTATTTGGTGGTCTTTAATCCAGAGGATGTCCAAGGGGAATTTCATTTCCTTCATCCAGAATCGACGTGGTTTCGTGTCTTGGAAGATAAAATACATGCCTTGGTTGTTAGCCAGGGAGGTGCGGCCTGAGAGACCTCTTGCTTGAGTGGCGGGAGTATTGGCGATTTCTACTTGATAACGATGTTGGTTGATAAGTAATACCGTTTGCGGTAAGGATGAGGGTCGTAGCGCCCAGATGACAATGATTGCGATTAATATCAATCCTAAAATTAGTGAGAATTTACGCATCACATTATCCTAAATCTAAATTCCCCTTTCAGGGCTTCAGCTTTTGTCTGTTACTGATGTTTTGTTTTTTCTTTGCAGTAACGGGGGTTGCAGTAACTCAGTCACGGGCTCTGCATTCGACTTCCCAAAGCGCGCTTTTAATTTTTCCAGATACAAATAAACGACGGGAGTAATGTATAACGTCAGTAACTGAGATAATACCAAGCCGCCGGTCACTGCCACACCTAAGGGCCTGCGCGTTTCAGAACCGGCGCCAAAGGATAAGGCGATCGGTAACACGCCTAGAAAAGCGGCCAGAGTGGTCATCATAATCGGCCGAAACCGAGTGAGGCAAGCGGAATAAATAGCTTCGACCGCATCTTTACCGGTTTTTTGCGCCTCAATAGCAAAGTCAATCATCATAATGGCGTTTTTCTTGACGATACCGGTGAGCATGATGATGCCGATAAACGCATACACGTCCAATTCAACATGAAAAATTAACAGCGCCAATAACGCGCCAACACCCGCTGAAGGTAAACCAGATAATACGGTTAATGGATGCCAAAAACTCTCGTAGAGAATGCCCAGTAAAATATAAATCACGATGACCGCGAATAAGAGTAAAAATCCCATTCCTTTCGTGGAATCTTTGAACGCCTGTGCCGTGCCTTGAAAATTACTGGTGATAGTCACTGGTAAACTCAGTTTCTTTTCTAAAGCGGTGATGGCCGACATCGCATCGCCAATCGAGGTATTTGGCCTGACGTTAAACGAAATAGTAATCGCCGGTAATTGGCCTTGGTGATTAATCGTCATGGGGCCAATCCCCTGCGTAACATCTGCCACGGCGCTCAGCGGCACCAATTGATTGGTGGACGAGCGCAGATACAGGTGTGATAACCCTTCGGGCCGTGACTGATAGGCAGGATCCAGCTCCAGCAACACTTGGTAATCGTCCAACGACGAATAGATAGTGGAAATCTGTCGACCACCATAGGCACTGGCCAGCGTATCTTCTATTGTCTGCGGCGTAATACCTAAGGCGGCGGCTTTATCCCGGTGGATTTGCACGAACACCTGTGGACCACTCATTTGCACGTCGGTGGTGACATCTTGCAAACCGGGCAGCTGACTGATGTGATCGGTGAGGATACTGGCCCAACGATTTAACTCTTTAGAGTCTGGGCCTTGTATCGTAAATTGATACGGGCTTTTCGTGACATGGCCGCCCACGCGTATGCTCTGGGTATTTTGCAAGTAGACATTGACGCCTGGCACACTCGCCAATTTGGGGCGCAAAACTTGGACAATTTTATCCGCGCTTAAATGACGTTGTCCCCGCGGTTTCAGGCGGATAAATAATCGACCGGAATTTGGGGTAATACTGAAACCGCCAGCACCGACGCTGGACATCACTCCTTCGACGTTGGGATTTTCTTGAATCAAGCGTGCTAATTGCCGTTGTTTTTCTGACATGGCGGTGAATGACATGGCCGGGTCGGCTTCGGTATACGCGAACAATTGCCCGGTATCTTCACTGGGCATAAAACCCTTGGGGGTAATCACAAACAATACAGCCGTGAACACCAACGTCAGGAAAAAAACACCGCCCATCCACCGACGATGCGCTAATACCCATTGCAAACTATCGGTGTATTTCATCAATAACCAAGCGAAGCATCGTTCAAAGAGCTGTAATCCGTGTTGGATATATTGGTTGCACTGCGCAGCTTTGGGACGAGCCAGAAAATTTCGTAGCCACGGTGCCATCGTTTGATGAGGTTGTAACCAGCGACTGCATAACATGGGTGTTAAACTGACGGCAATAAAACCCGATACCAGAATGGTGACGCAAATGGTGACTGCAAATTCATGGAATAATCGACCCAATAAACCGCCCATAAACAGTAAGGGTAAAAACACCACCATCAGCGATAAGGTCATGGATACGATGGTAAAGCTAATTTCTTTGGAACCATCTAAGGCGGCCTGAAAAGGGGTTTTACCCATTTCCATGTGGCGCACAATATTTTCCAACATGACAATCGCGTCATCGACCACAAAGCCCACGGCTAGGGTTAATGCCAGTAACGACATATTATCCAAACTAAAATGGCATTGATGGATAATAGCGAACGTGGCGATTAATGATAATGGCAATGCCAAACTCGGAATTAACGTCGCCGATAATTTGCGCAGGAAGGCAAATATCACGAACAACACTAAAATCGCCGCTAGCAACATGCTGAATTTAACGTCATGCACGGAGGCCCTAATCGAATCGGATCGATCGTACATCACCTTGAGTTCAATACCGGCCGGCAATTGTTTTTGGAAGGCAGGCAACATCTGATGAATGGCATTAGCAATGGCAATGGTATTCGTGCCTGGTTGTCGTGACACAGCTAACGCGACGGCGCGTTGATCGTTATACCAGCTGGCCAATCGGGTGTTTTCGACGCTATCGACGACACGGCCTAATTCCTGTAAACGCACCGGAGCGCCATCGCGGTAGGCGACAATGAGTGGCCGGTAAGCGGCGGCGTTTTCTAATTGACCGTTTGCTTGGATGAAATAATTTTGCTCAGGACCGTTTAAAGTGCCGGTGGGCAGGTTGACATTATTCGCCTGAATGGCGTTCATGACGGTATTGACATCCAGCTGCCGGGTCGTCAACACATCGGGATTCAGTTGGATACGCACGGCGTATTTTTGCGAACCGAATACGCTGACTTGAGCCACGCCAGTAATCGTGGAAATGCGCTGCGCAAGTAAGGTTTCAGCGTATTCATCCACCAACGATAACGGTAAGTTGGGCGCACGCAGCACCAAATACATAATGGGTGCGACAGCCGGGTTGATTTTACGGTAAGTGGGTAAGCTGGGCATGCCACTGGGTAAGCGCCCCGAGGCTGCCGAGATGGCTGCTTGTACGTCTTGTGCGGCACCATCGATGTTGCGATCTAAGTCAAATTGTAAGGTAATTTGGGTATTGCCTAAGGTGCTGCTGGAGGTCATGGAACTGACCCCGGCGATACTGGAAAACTGTTGTTCTAAAGGCGTGGCAACAGCAGAAGCCATGGTATCCGGGTTAGCTCCCGGCAAGGTAGCGCTGACTTGGATGGTCGGGAAATCGACATTGGGCAGGTCGGAAATGGGGAGGCCCCGATAACCGGCTATGCCTATTACCAGCAACCCAAGCATAACCAAGGTGGTCATGACGGGCCGACGTATGAAAATTTCACTGAAGTTCAAAGTAAATACCCATCTCTCTATACATCCCCCTCTCTATACATTCCCCTCTCCCGCTTGCGGGAGAGGGTTAGGGAGAGGGCTGTTTGGAATTGGCAGCCACCTCATACCACCCTCTCCCTAGCCCTCTCCCGCAAGCGGGAGAGGGGAAATGGAACGGGGGTTATTGCAACCGCACCAACATACCATTAGTGATATTAAGCTGGCCGGCGGTTACCACTTTTTGACCCACCTGCACCCCCTTCTCTATCACCGTATTATCAGCCACTTCCGCCCCTATCACCACCGGTTGCAAGACCGCGCGCAAATCTTTATCGACCACAAAGACATAATTACCCGATTGACCGTTTTGAATAGCGCGGGTCGGCACGATCACCGCTTGGTTGACTCGCTGTATGGGTAATTGCACCAACACAAACTGACCCGGCCATAACCGTTGGTCGGCATTCTCAAAAGTGGCTTTTAACGCAATGGTGCCGGTCGTTGAATTCACGGTATTGTCGACAAAACTCAATTTCCCTACGGCCAGGGTCTGACCCTCCTTACCGGTTTTAGCTAGGACCGTAATGGGGCCAAGAGTGAGTTGATGCTGCAATAACGGCAAATTCTGTTCAGGCAACGCAAACTTAATAGAAATGGGGGAAATTTGATTGATAACGACTAAAGGATTAGCATCACTGGCCTTCACTTGGTTACCGGGTTGCAACAACACTTCACCGGCACGACCGTTCAAGGGCGCTCGAATGGTCGCGTATTCCAACTGCAATTGGGCATTGTCGACAGCGGCCATATCGGCGGTAACAGTAGCCTGGGCGGCGGTGACATTGGCTTTCAGGGTTTCATAATCTTGCTGGCCGACATAGCCTTTGCCGACTAATTTACCGTTACGAACGGCAATATCGGTGACATTTTTCAACTGGGCCTGGTCGCGCACCAAGGTCGCCTGCGCTTGCTGCAGCTGGGCGTCAAAGGGGCGAGGATCAATGGCGAAGAGCAGTTGGCCCGTGCTGACTTTATCCCCATCATGAAGACCGACTTGGATTAATTGCCCATCGACTCGGGACCGGATAGCGACTGAGTTAGCAGCCTCCACCGTGCCCATGGCTTGAACTTCGACATTAACGTCTTTCTGGGTTGCCACACTGGCGGCGACCAAAGTCCTTGGCTCAGCATGGTGGGCGGAGTGGCGATAGCTAAGGTATATAGCGAAGCCGACGACGACAACAACGGCTAAAATGATTGTCAAAACAGGTTTGCGGCGCATAAGCCCAGATGTATAAAAATACTGGGCCTATGATACCACAGAATGATAAAAACGGTAAGGATTTCCCCCCCTGGGAGCGCGGCGGGCCCACTGCCTATAAATACTCCTTCCCCCCTTGTGGGAGAAGGTGCCCGTTAGGGCGGATGAGGGGTGAAAGCCTTCTGATACTTACCCCTCATCCGCCTTCGGCACCTTCTCCCACAAGGGGAGAAGGAGTTTTTGCGGGTAGAACATTCCCGCGTTCTTAAGGTATGAAATGTCTTGATTTAAGAGACTATACAACCACTGCCGGGTCTTCTCCCTCCTCTATTTTCCACCTTTTCCGAATTTTCATAACCACTCTCACTAGTTTCTTTGGCTTTACTATCATCATCAGATCTAGTTGTTGATCGTGATGAGGGGGTGAATAATCTACCAAGTGTCCCCCATTTTCCCTGAGCTTCAGTTGCAACTTCTGAAGTAGTGGTTGGAGTCGTAGCCGCTGATTCAATATCTTGACCTGTCCCACCAGCTGAATCAACCAGCACCCCATTTGACCCATTTTTTGTATGATCCACCGGTACAGGTTGATCACGATCTGTGGGTTGCAGAAGTGGCTCTTTTTCCGTTGACTTAGATTTTGTTGACGAAAAACCACTACGGAAAAATTTAGTCACCTGCCATTCTTCCGATTTAGAATTTTTTGCTTCTTCAACCCTAAGCGCATTTTCTTCCGCTCTTTGGGCAATTTCCCCTGTTAACTGTCGAAATACTTGAATCAATACGAGTGGGTCGTATTCCTGTCGAGCTTTAAAAAAAGCATTCCATAATTTACCTATATAATATTGATGTTGCTCCCCATCAAGCCCCACTGCTAACTTAGCCCAGTAATGTTTGATTGAATTTTCCAATTCCCCTGCATAGACTGCTCTATCTCCGCGCACGACTTGCAGCATCAATGCGATCATGATTAATATTTTTGTCGTCGGATCGGGATTTAATTGATCCCACCCAGTAAGATTGGCTATTAGAGTAGAGGCGCTATCGACATAAAAATAATTGGACCCCAACCGCGGAATTCCAGCTAAAATATTTAATAATGTGAGGGCTGTAGGAACACTCCACCACTTATCTTTTTTCTCTTCAAATAATGCCTTGCCGATCTTGTCCATTAAATCTTTAGATATAAACTGTGTAATCTCATGCATTACTTGTTTTCGATGCTTTCCTAACCCCGGCACCTCACTATCCTCTTTTACAAGCTCCATTATCTCTTTGTTCTGACTTTCCTCTTTACTCCAATCAAACTTGTGATTTGCTGATTCAAATATTATTTTTATACTCGCTTTTGTTTGTTTATCGCCTCGCAATTCATCACAGGCTTCCTTCACAGCAATTGAACTGGTAGCCACAATGACTAAATTACTTGTTTTTACTTTTCTGGATATACCCTTAATCACAGCATCATCAGTAGGATTCCCTTTGGGCCAATCCCCTGTTTCAAATGCAGTGTCCAAACTATTCGCATAGCGACCTATCTCTTTTTTAAATTCCATTATGCTTTGCTCCTCCCAAACATCAGGATGAGCAATCATAGTAATTCTAGGTTTTTCATCTTGCGACTTTTTAGAAATTTTAGGAGTTTCATGAGCTTCATCCTTCATTTCCTTAATCATTGTCGAAGTTTCATACTTGTATTCTTTAGGTACGCTGCTCTTTATATCATTTTCTTTCGCTATTTTTAATGTTCCATTAGTTTTTTCTTCGATTTGTTCTACTTTTTCTTTCTTTTCGGATTTATCTTTTAAAATTTGATTAACCGTTTTTGTCAACCAGGATACATGTAGACTATTGGCAATAATTGCTGATGGTAGTACTCCAGAGACGAGTGCTTTAGACCAAAAAGGCATGCTTTCCGCGAGATTGTGCCAAATCAACCCAGCTAATGCGGAACCCTGTATTGCATCAGCTACTGTTGCCCAGCTCGCCATTCGTTTTGCTACATCTTTCCATGTTGAATTTCTTCTAAACTCCAAAAATTCCTCTTCCGTGATATCATGCCACTTTTCATTGGTATAAGGCTTCATCGCAGGCAAAGATCGCGACATTAAGGACACATATGCTCCAATAAGACCGAAAGTTGCCGTGGCTATTATCCTAGGTACGTTTTGCTTGTCAATTCCCATACCCCTCGTTGTTAAATCATCTATAATGCCTGCCGTGGCAGCTCCTCGAGCAATCAAGACATAGAGGGGCGTTTTATATTTTTCAAAATACAAACTGAAGGGACGTAGGTACCTTTCTATAAATCGTCTGACTTTGTTCCCAAGTTCGGGGGGTAGATTTTCAATTTCCTTTTCACATCGTTTTAAAAATTCCTTCTTCTTCTCTTCATTTTTAAAAAAACCAACCACACCATCTGCATGTTTCCCCACATTCGTTTTACTAAACATGTAGTAATAAGCAATGCCAAAAATCGCCATTGCAACCATTAATACACCTTGTTCTTCGTTGTTTTTTATTTTAAATATATCATTCATTCCATCCAAATCCGCTTGGGCCAAAGCACCCCATCCCACTATAGCAAAGCTCAGGTTTATATAATAAAGAAGAGTTTTTAATTGATAATTTTGTTTAGGAGGTTTTGGACCCTCATGACGAATGTCATACGTATCCTGCTCCGCATTGACAGAAATCAAATCTAACAGTAAATTAACTGCCGAAGTACCCCAGATAAAGATTTTGCCAACTGTTCTTGCCCAGGAATCACTTGGCGAGCCAAACACATCTAAGATTGCGGTTAAAGCTTGATTTGCGTTAGTTCCCATAAATATTGAGAAAAATGGTTCCAGTGCCAAAGAACCATAGGAAACAAAGTACATGCTTCCTTTCCCTACTTTTTTTGTTCTTTTGCCCCAACCGGATTGTGTCTTCGGAGTAGAATCATCCGAATCGTGCTGCAAGAAATCTGCTGAAGATTGAAAGATAGGGTACTGGAGTACGGGTGCTCCGTTTGAATCGAATTCACCGCTGTGAGTGTTAGAAGAAACAACCATCCCAAAGGTGGAGTCATAAGCATTTATGGAGGAAGCAACTCTTGTTAAACCCTCTGTAGAGGGTGTAGCCATTACACCAGCCAAAGTACCCGTACCTTTACCTTTTTTTTCTTTTTGTTTTTTATTATCAGCCACCGTTAATTTCTCCTTCATTAAGTTATTATTATGAGTGGGGCAATATTATAGTTACAACAATAGTTTTTCTTACTGCAGTTTCGATATGCACCCCATTTTTTTGATTTTCGGATTACATTTTCGAGCACGAATCGCAGCCAAGTACATTATTTAAGCAAAGATAATTCGATCCAAATCCCCAGGATTTGAATTTTGTTACTGCTATGGAACAAAAATGCGGATACCAAGATAATAGGTCGGGTGAGGAGTACCAGCCAGAATCACAGGACTTAAGCTAAGCATTCAATTCGTTTTACTCTCGTCAGATTTAACAAATTGAGTGAAAATACTTTATAAATTTTTATTCTTTACTAATAATTTTGAGGGAATGGATTTGAATCTTGAAAACAGCGGAGAGTTTACCAAATTTAGGAGGTTAAGTGAAGTGATAATTAAGAAAATGTTAAGTTGTTTATCTGGGAGCGCGACAAGGAGTCAAGTATTCAGTATATTATTACTCCTAAAAATCTCATCGCGAATGGTGGGCACGCTTCACTTTGCCCACCCTACCATTCATTGCCAAAAATAAGGACAAAGCGAAACACACCCCACCCTTAACAGCATCAAATTTTTGTGGTGGGCAAAGCGCAGCGTGCCCACCACTGAAGATGCCGAGACGACGTAACGATATGGTATTCCCCTGACTACCTTTGAGCTGCCTTCAATTCCAGGGGCTTATACGGGACTTCTTTCTACCGGACTTCTCCGTTCTTGCTCTTCATGATCTTCCGTTTCAGAAGATGACGCTTTTTGAAGCCGCACTTTTGTTCTCAATAAACTAGATGGGCGGAAGGAATCTATCGGTTGGAAAAAGCCATAGGTTTTTTGCAAAAACGATTTTTCATCTTGCTCGGCGAGCACTGCCCATTTGAGATGGTGGTTTTTAACAATGGGTAGCATGCGCTTCCCATGAACATATCTTTCTCCTTCCACCATAGGGATGGCTAATGCCAATAAAGCGAGTTGTTCTTGCCAAGGCAGGGTATCTTTACCCAGCACCAATCGAATGGCTTCCAGACCATACCTTAACAATAAAAAAGCTTTTGCCGCCTGAGCAACAAAATTAACTGTGTTGAAAAATCCCTCGGTAGGTTGCCTTGGCAATAGTCCCCTCACCTGCTCTACTAAAGCAGAAGGTGATTGATTTTCTTCAATATAGCGGAGTGTAGCTTTCACTTCTGCCTGCAGTGTTTCCATGTTTTCCGATGGCAGTAGCATAAAGATTCTGTCATCTTTCCTCTGTCGATATTCTTTGTGCAGTTCCTTAGAAGCATTGACAACAATGATAGCTTTATGACGAAATCTTCTATCTCGCAAATCTTGTATGCAATTTAATTGACGTTGCTCAAGGGATCTAGCTTCAACCTCATTATTTTCAGCTGGCTGTGTACTGCATCTAATCGCATGCTTAGCTTTTGGAGCCTTTTCTTTTAGAGATGCTTTAACTTCCGAATCGATTTTGTCACTTAAAAACACTTTATCTTCTATTTTTTTCTTTATATCACCAATAAGCTTGTTTATAAATGACCATTGCTCCTCTTTTATATTATCAAACAAAAATAAAATGACTGATTTTTTAGGTTGTCTAGGAGAAGGTGGCAGATCAATTGAAGCCATACTCCCTTTTCCTCTTTTACCGTCTCCCGCACTCGTGGTAGACATTCCCGAAAAGGGGGATGCATAAGGGTTAACGCTATTTTGATTCCTGGGGGATTGCTGGGCGTCTTTTGCTTTATCCGCTAAACATTGTTCCCGTAATAACACATAATAATGCGTGTAAATACTGCTTAGTTCAATAATTGCTCCGGGTAGCAAGGCCTTCACCAGTCTTACCAGCTCACTGCCCTTGCTGTGCTGATAGATCAAACCTGTCATTGCAGCTGATTGCAATGAAGACAAGGCGGTTTCTCCTACAAATTGCAGTTTGGGCAGCTTGGTTTTTCTTAATTTCTCTTCGCTAATTTGATCAAATTCGGAATTAAAATTTCGAGAGTAAATCGGTAGAAATTTACTAAATACCATCAGATAACAACCTAAAGATGCCATGGCTAATGCACATTTGGTGACATCTGACTGGTAATCTCCTTCAATTTGGTGAATGTTATTTATTAAGGTGGGAATCTCATTCGCATTCAGCGCATTCGTTAAAAATTTAAACAGGCTAATATTACCAATTTTATTGAGCGTATCTATTATTAATGGCAGTTGATATAACTCTGGCCTTGTAAAATTTCCTTCTCTTATGTCTATCAAAAAAGAATAAAAACTATGCGCATGTTTTTCAATATTGGGTCCCATATACATAAAGTAAAAAGAGACATCAACCAACCAGTTTAGCATGGTAAAACCCGCCAATCCGGGAAGCGATGGGTTCCAGTTATCTGAAAAATTGGACAAGATGGCGAAGCTGCCCAGCGAGAAATTGATGCCAGCCATCAATTGATTAAATCGTAAAAAAGAGACTTGAGGCCAAGTTTGCTCTTCTTCCTTTGAATCGACCGGTTGATGTGGCTGTTGATCAATGGGATTGGCTAAGAACAACGTTTGTAGGCCACTGGCGGCAGCCATGGCGGCGGCTAAACCTTTATTAAGTGGCGATAAATTAGCGCTTATTTCTAAGGATTTGCCTAGCTTTAGGATGTTTTCATATAGCACATTATACAAAAATACCCCGGTGGTTAAGCTTTTTAAACCCAGAATCATCGTGCCACCGATCAATTTTATTCTTCGACGAGTGGCTGGGGAGATACATCGATAACTTGGGAGCTTTTCCTCTGCTACTTCCTCAATATCAGTAAAATTTTGCGTTGAGCCTGAAAAAGTTATGCTGTCAGTGCTGGAATTCTGAATGCTATTGAAGGATGAATTAATAGATCCTGAATTCGGCAAGTTAGCTTCACTACCTTCTCGATTCATTCCACTAATTGTGAAAAGTACTGATGGTTTAGGGGAGGATGAACTTACTGGGGATACAAGCGGCTCCCTTAAATGGGATGGAATTCTTTTTAAATCTGTCATCGACTATACTCCTCTCTTATCTTATTTTCTTCTCTACACTATTCCCTCATTCACCCTCTTCCTTAAAACTTGATTCAGCATTCCCTGGGAGCGCCCCCAGGGATGAAATGGCAGTTCATACCTGTGCGTATTGTTCTTTCTGCGCAATCCAACGCTCGATCAATAACCCTACCTGCTCCGGGTATTTTTTTAATAATAGTGTGCTTGCTTTTTGAACGGAAGGCAACAATTGTTGATCGCGAACTACATCTGCTATGCGTAATTGCAACAAACCCGTTTGGCGAGTGCCTAAGACATCGCCGGGTCCGCGCAGTTGCAAATCTTTTTCGGCAATCACAAATCCGTCACTGCTATCTTTTAACACCGACAATCGTTGTTTGGCGGAATAGGATAAGGGCAGCTGATACAGCAACACACAATGGCTGAGTTCGTGGCCGCGGCCGATTCGGCCGCGTAATTGATGCAGTTGTGAAAGGCCTAAGCGTTCTGGATTTTCGATGACCATTAAGGTGGCGTTGGGCACATCGACACCGACTTCAATCACCGTGGTCGCTATTAATAAGTCGATATTGCCAGCTCGAAACGCCTGCATGATTTGATCTTTTTCCGCCGGTTTGAGTCGGCCATGAATTAAACCCAACCGTAATTCGGGTAATGCCGCCATTAATAACGCGGCTGTCGCTTCCGCGGCCTGGCATTGCAGGACTTCCGATTCCGTAATTAGCGTGCATACCCAATATGCTTGTCGCCCGGCTCGACACGCCGCAAAAATGCGGGCGATTACTTCTTCTCGACGAGTGTTGGCGATGGATACCGTGATCGGTGCTTTTCTTCCTGGCGGTAATTCATCGATGACGGAATAATCTAACTCGGTGTACGCGGTCATCGCCAGCGTGCGTGGGATAGGTGTGGCGGTCATAATCAGTTGGTGCGGTAAATACGGTTGCCGACCTTTTTCCCACAGTGCTAATCGTTGTTGTACGCCAAAACGATGCTGTTCGTCAATAATCACTAAGCCTAAACGAGCGAATTGCACATCTTGTTGAAACAATGCGTGAGTGCCCACCACTAGTTGCGCACTGCCATCGGCAATGGCCGCCAGTGCAGTTCGCCGCTCACTTGCTTTTAAGCGGCTGGCTAAAAACGCCACGGATATATTTAATGGTTCAAACCAACGTCGAAAACTTGCGAAATGTTGTTCTGCTAATAATTCGGTGGGTGTCATCACGGCCACTTGGTAACCACTGATGACCGTTTGGAATGCTGCCATGGCTGCTACCACGGTTTTGCCAGAACCGACGTCGCCTTGCACTAAGCGCAGCATCGGTTTATTTTGACTTAGGTCAGCGTGGATTTCTTGCATCACCCGTTGTTGTGCAGATGTTAATGTGAATGGCAGTTGCTGAAGAAAGCGATTTAGGTCAGATGGTGTGGTCGCCATGATCGGCGCTTGGCGTTGTTGAAATCGGATGCGTAATTGAATTCGGCTCAAGTGATGAGCGAGTAGTTCTTCGAATGCCAGTCGTTGTTGGGTGGGATGTTTGCCGGTCATGAGTTGGGCTTTATCCGCTTCTGGCGGTGGTCTGTGGACGTAAGTAATGGCGTGAATTAATTCCGGTAAAGTAAAGGTGTGGCGCACTTCTTCTGGCAAGTAGTCGATGACATTGCCCATGCGTTGCAATAGCGTTAGGGCTTGATCGGTGAGGCGTCGAAAACCGGTTTGTTGGATTCCTTCGGTGCTGGGGTAAATGGGGGTGAGGTTTTCTTCCACCGGCATGGGTTGGTTTTCATCGATGAAACGATATTCTGGATGCACCATCTCAAAACCATCGCGGCCGTGGCGCACTTCGCCGAAACAGCGTAGGGATTTTTTTTCTCGCATTAGCGATTGCCATTGCGATTGGTTGAAGTGGAAAAAACGCAGCGTGATAGTGCCGCTGTTGTCGTTTAGCTGGCAAAGTAAACTGCGACGACGGGCTTGGCGGATGGTGACGTCGGTGACCTGGCCTGTTATCACGACATGATCACCAGCTCGAACGGAACCGATGGGTATGCAACGGGTGCGGTCTTGGTAACGGGAAGGTAGGTGGAAGAGTAAATCTTGCACGGTGTTAATGCCGAGTTTTTGCAAGTAGGTAGACATTTGCGCACCGACGCCTCGCAGCTCGGTGCAAGGTAAGTTTGCTAAATTTGGCAATTTAGTTTTCACAGTTGTCATTAACGGCAAATCCTGGAAGCGCGGGCTGGCCGCCTGCTGTTCGCTCGCAATTCACGAGATCGCTGCTTCATTAGGGCTTTGTTCATTTCCCAACCCTAGGGTATGCACACATCTTTTTTAGTCAACTATGAGTAGGCACTGGATTAACGATTAGCACTGTAAACCCCCTCTCCCGCGCGAGGAGTTTGGACAAAAGCTGCAAACCTATTCGCGGGAGAGGGTTAGGGGAGAGGGTAAAGTCTCGCGCTATCCATTCGCCCTCTCCCCAACCCTCTCCCGCGAACACGTTCAGAGCCTTTATTCAAGCCCCTCGCGCGGGAGAGGGGGCTTACAGTGCTACCATCTAATCTAATACTCACTCACAGTTGATCGAAAAAGTAAGGGTGGGCAAAGCGCAGCGTGCCCACCATTGTGGCTCTATAAACATAGGATCGCGTCAATCTCCACTTGTGTGTCTTTGGGTAAGGAGGCGACGCCGATTACGGCACGAGCGGGGTAGGGCTCGGTAAATAAATCGCTCATCACTTGGTTGATAATCGGAAAATGTGCGAAATCGCGTATATAAATGGTCAATTTCACGATGCTTTCTAAACTGCCTCCGGCGGCTCGAGCTACTGCGGCGATATTGGCAAAAATTTGTTGGATTTGTGTTTTGATATCACCGGTGACTAAATCTTGGGTTTTAGGGTCTAGGGGGATTTGCCCGGAGAGATAAACCGTATTACCCACTTTGACCGCTTGAGAATAAGTACCAATCGCTTGGGGGGCTTCATTGGTTTGAATCACTTGTTTCATAAATTACTTCCTGGATACTTTGATCACGGTTTTGACATGACGCAAATTCCGAATGACTTGCGCCAAGTGCACTCGATCACGCACGTGCAATTTGAACACATTGACGTAATGGTGAGCATCGCGTTCCGTCACGGAAATATCATCGATATTGGCATCGGCATCGGCAATGGCTTGGGCTAACTTCGCCAACACGCCGCGTTGATTTTCGCCGACGACGCGAATGGCGGCAATAAATTCACCTTGCACCACTTTCGCCCAAGAAACCGCCATGCATTTTTCCGGTTGACGACGTTGTTTTAAAATGCGCCGACACTGTTCGCTATGAATGACCAAGCCTTGACCGGCACTGAGCACTCCGACGATCGCATCGCCCGGAATAGGATGACAGCACGTCGCAAAATGAACGACAACACCTTCTGTGCCCTTAATCACTAATGGTTTGGTATCCGGCAGGGCGATGATTTCGACATTACTCGCCCCGTGGCTGGCTACCGCTAATTGATGAGCCACCAACATACCCAAACGATTCCCCAAGCCAATTTCTTCTAACAAATCATCGAAGGATTCAGCTTTCGCTTCATCCAATACTTGTTGAACAACTTGGGGGGAAATCTTTTTCAAATTAATCGATAACCGATCCAAGGCTTTTTTCAATAATTCTTTACCCAGCGCAATCGATTCTTGACGGCGTTGCGTTTTTAGAAAATGACGAATGCCGCTGCGCGCACGCGCAGTCACGACAAAATCCAACCACGAGGAATTGGGTTGGGAACTGGGCGAGGTGATGATTTCGACGGTTTGGCCGCTGACTAACACCGTGGATAACGGCGCTAGTTGTCGATCAATTTTGGCCGCTACACAAAAATTGCCGACATCGGTATGCACCGCATACGCAAAATCGATGACGGTCGCCCCTTTCGGCAACTCCATAATCGAACCTTTGGGCGTGAATATATAGACCTCATCCGGAAATAAATCGATTTTAACGTTTTCGATAAACTCAATGGAACTACCGGTTTTTTGCTGCATTTCCAGCAGGTTCTTCACCCATTGCTGAGCGCGCACCTGAGACTCATCCAAGGTTTTATCATCGGATTTATAAAGCCAATGCGCGGCAATACCGCTGTTGGCCACTTGATCCATATGGCGAGAGCGAATCTGCACCTCAATAGGCATACCAAATGGACCAAACAAGGTGGTGTGCAACGATTGGTAACCGTTGGCTTTAGGTATGGCGATGTAATCTTTGAATTTTTCGGGCAATGGTTTGTAAAGGGAATGCACAATTCCGAGAGCACGGTAACAACTGTCGATGCTATCGGTAATAATTCGAAAACCGTAAACGTCAGTTATTTCCTTGAAAGGGGTACCACGCATCTGCATTTTTCGGTAGATGCTATATAAATTTTTCTCTCGACCCGACACATGTGACGACGGCAGTTTGTTCTGAATAATCGCTTCTTGCAATGCCTTATCAACCAGGCTCATGATTTTTTTCTGATCACCAAGCACACGATGCACCGAATTTTTTAATACCCGGTAACGGTTGGGATAAAGTGCCGCAAAACCCAGATTTTCTAATTCCGTGTAGATCGTATGCATCCCTAACCGATTGGCGATGGGGGCAAAAATTTCTAGGGTTTCACGGGCAATGCGGCGGCGCTTTTGGGGATTTAGCGCAACCAAGGTTCGCATATTGTGGAGACGATCGGCCAGTTTGATAATCATGACGCGGATGTCGCGGGACATGGCCATCACCATCTTATGGAAATTACCGGCTTGTGCTTCGGCGCGATTTTTAAATTCAATTTGGGTGAGTTTGCTCACACCGTCGACTAATTCAGCGACGGTGTCATCAAATTGTTCGGTTAGTTTTTCTTTGCTGACGTGGGTGTCTTCGATGACATCATGTAATAAGGCGGCCATGATGGTTTGCGGGTCCATGTGCATGTCGGCCAGAATGCCGGCGACCGCTAATGGATGAGTGATGTAAGGCTCACCCGAATCACGACTTTGCGTTTGGTGCGCTTCGGCGGCTACTGTAAAGGCTAAATAGATTTTATCTACCGCTTCACGCGGTAGATAATCCAATTTTCGTAGAAGCTTTTTAAATAGCCTCACCGGTTTCCCCGGAAACCGGATGGGAAATGCGCTCGGCTGTTGAAATTTCAAGGGTTGCATAAGCATCTTCTAAAATATCTGCGTCTACTTTCCCTTCGGCGATTTCTCTCAAGGCGACGACGGTGGGTTTGTCGTTTTCCCAAGGTACATTGGGTTCAGCACCACCCATTTCTAGTTGTCTTGCTCGTTTGGAAGCAATCATGACTAATACGAAACGATTCGGAATACGTTCTAAACAATCTTGGACTGTCACTCGCGCCATTAGAGTTTAACCTCATGTAAGAATTATAAATTCCACATATACCGCCCTAGGCAGGATACTGTGGCTATGTTAGCCAGGATTATAATGGCGATTAATTAATTCCGCCAGTAACTTCACGTGCTTAACGACTTGTTTCTCCCGTTTCAGCCGGTTGGCGTGGATAATCGCCTGTAAATCACCTAATGCCTTTTCAAAGACATCATTCACTACCAGGTAATCAAATTCCGGGTAATGGGCCACTTCTGCACTGGCGCCGGCCAATCGTTGCTCGATCACGGCTGAGGCATCTTGTCGCCGGGTTTGTAACCGCTCCCGGAGTAATTCCGGGGAAGGCGGGATGATAAAAATGCTGCAGGAAGAAGGGAATAAGGCCTGCACCTGTCTTGCGCCCTGCCAATCGATCTCTAAAATCACGTCAATGCCTGCCTGCAACTGTTCCTCGACCCATTGCCTAGAAGTGCCGTAGTAATGACCAAACACTTGGGCGTATTCCAAAAACGCCTCGGCTTGAATCATGGTCTTGAATTCATCGGGGTCGACAAACCAGTAATGTACGCCGTGTTGCTCATCGGCACGTTTACCCCGTGTGGTGTGTGATATGGAGATCTGTAACTGTGAGGTGGTTTGTACCAGGGCACGCGTTAAACTGGTTTTACCTGCGCCGGAGGGCGCTGCGATCACATAAAGAGTTCCTGTGGTTTTTCGTGTACCGTCAGTCATATAGCACCGGTTATCGTTCTTGTATATCCAGCAATTTTTTGGCCGCCAACAGTAATTCCCATTGGCCATCAAATGCCGCTTGATGCAATTGCAGGGTTGGATTATGCATGATTTTATTGGTGAGTGTACGAGTCACATTCGCCAAAACGGCCGCCGGTTCTTGACCATTGGCCAATGCCGCCCGGGCGCGGGTCATTTCCTCTTGCCGAATGACCTCAAGTTTGGTTCGATAATCACGGATCATCGATACCGCATCTAATGCTTGCAGCTGGCGCATAAAATACCGAGCTTGGGTATCAATCATCGCCTCTGCCTGCGCGGCTGAGGCCTGACGCAAGTGGCGATTTTCTTCGACTATCTCGGTTAAATGGTCGAGATTATACAAATACACATCTTCCAGGTCATTGACCTGGGGTTCAATACTACGCGGCATGGAAAGGTCCACCATCAATAGCGGCCGACGTTTTCCTGATTTTAACGCATACTCTACCATGCCTTTGCCTATAATTGGCAGCGCGCTGCCGACAGCCGCTAATACCACGTCTGTTTGTTGAAGATAAACGGGAATATCTTCCAGAGCAATGGCATGGCCATGAAAGGGTTGAGCTAACCGCTGTGCGCGTGTGATTTGGCGATTGGCGATGACCAAGCGTTTGACTCCGCAGTCGCTTAGATGCAAAGCGGCCAGTTCCATGGTCTGCCCTGCACCGATTAACAACACCCGACATTTACGGATATCGGTAAAAATACGTTTGGCTAGGCCCACCGCCGCATAAGCCACCGAGACGGGGCTAGCACCGACGCCTGTCAAGCTGCGAACTTGTTTGGTGACGGCGAATACCCGCTGTAATAAGCGTTGCAACTGGCTGCCAATACTGCCGGCTTGTTGTGCTAATAGAAAGGCTTTCTTCAGTTGGCCGAGTATTTGCGGTTCGCCGAGTATTTGCGAGTCTAGGCCGCTGGCCACTCTCATAATATGGCTGACGGCTTGTTGATCTTCTCGCTGGTACCAATAGTTTTGCGGAGGAACGGTGCTGGGTTGGCATGAATCGGTGAGGGGGAGGTGGTGATTCAGCCACTGCGTTAATTGGTGCGGATCGGTTGTTTTTCCATAGATTTCGGTACGATTGCACGTCGATAAAATCATCGCCTCATTCGCCGCACCGGACTGCAATAAGGCGTGCAACGTCGCCGGCGTGTTTTCCGGTGTGAACACGACTCGCTCGCGAATGGCAACGGGTGCGGTGTGGTGGTTAAGGCCGTAGACGATGAAAGACATGATTTAGCATAAACCATACCCTACCCCGGCGGCAAGGAACGGTCGCTAAGGCATCAATAATTTAAAAAATATTTGCTATTAAAAATAAATCGTTTCATAATCGTGGCATGAAAACTCAAGTATGGAAACTTACCCCCTTAGTCGCTGGCCTGCTGTTAGTTGGTTGCGCTAGCGTCACTCCGCCCCCATCTGTATCTACACCCGCTGCGCCTGCGGTTACTGGTCCACAAAATCAGCAACAGCCTGCCGCTAATGCAACTACCAGTGCTGCTCCTCAAGGCAACACGACGCAAGCGAAACAAATTACGTCGTGGAACTTGAAAGGCTCGGTTAGCATTCAGCATCAGACCGGCACAGATTTTGCATCGGTACAATGGGATCAACAAGGATCGCAATATTCAATCGCCCTGTATGGGCCCCTGAGTTTAGGCAAAGTCCAAATCACCGGCCATCCCGGTCAAGTGACTTTAGCACAATCAGGCAAGTCAACCGCCAGTGCTGCATCGCCGGAACAACTGATGCAGAAACAGTTAGGTTGGCAGCTACCGCTCTCGAATCTGTATTATTGGGTGCGTGGCATACCGGCCCCAGGCAAAGCCACTCGTACTAGCTATGATGCTTCTAATCATTTGAAGCAGTTATCACAGCAAGGGTGGACGATTAGCTACACCGATTATACGACCGTGCAGCAAGTGGATTTACCACGACGTATATGGCTGATGAACCCCAACCTTCGAGTGAGCCTGGTGATTAAAAACTGGAGCTTTTGAGCAAGTTTGGTAGGACCCAGGAAGGGCTTACTACGGTAAGCCCTTCTTTTTTTGTCCCCCCATTTTGTTTTTTTGTTGTACTGAGCATTGACATCGGCGGCCGGGCATATCAAAATTAAAAGACTTGAATCATCATTGACCGCAATGAGTTTTATTTGGGGTGTCGCCAAGCGGTAAGGCACAGGGTTTTGATCTCCGCATACCTAGGTTCGAATCCTAGCACCCCAGCCACTCCTACCCTTATAATAAAATCTAGCTTACTCACTCCACCTATCGAGGAAACGTTTTGTGTCTGACATTAAAATTTTTACAGGTAATGCCAACCCTGAACTTGCCAGACATGTCGTCCAACACCTCAACATCCCGCTAGGAAAAGCGAACGTCGGTCGCTTTAGCGATGGCGAAACCATGGTGGAAATTATTGAGAATGTCCGAGGTCAGCACAGTTTTATCATTCAACCCACCTGCGCCCCCAGTAACGATAATTTGATGGAGTTGTTGGCGATGGCGGATGCATTGCGCCGCTCCTCCGCAGCCACCATTACGGCTGTCGTTCCTTATTTTGGTTATGGTCGTCAAGATCGGCGAGTCCGTTCGGCACGGGTGCCTATCACCGCTAAGGTCATTGCCGATATGCTTTCGGTCGTTGGCATTAATCGCATCATTACGGTGGATTTGCACGCCGATCAAATCCAAGGTTTTTTCTATATTCCCGTCGATAATATTTACGCCACGCCCGTACTGTTAGATGATATCCGTCAAAAGCATTATAAAAATCCACTCATCGTATCACCCGATGTCGGGGGTGTGTTAAGAGCGAGAGCGACGGCAAAACAACTGAACGATTGCGATTTAGCGATTATCGACAAACGTCGCCCCCGCCCTAATGAAGCGGAGATTATGAATATCATCGGTGAAGCCGATGGCCGCAATTGCATTATTGTCGATGATATGGTGGATACCGGCGGCACGTTGTGCCAGGCGGCGAAGGCCTTGAAAGAACGTGGCGCTGCCACGGTGACGGCCTATTGCACTCACGCAGTGCTCTCCGGGAATGCTCTGCAAAACATCGGCGAATCCCAATTAGACGAATTGATTGTCACCAACACCATTCCTTTAACCGAAGCCGCTAAACGCGTGTCGAAAATTCGCCAACTCAGCATTAGTGATTTATTGGCAGAGACTATTTACCGAGTCAATCATAAAGAATCCGTCAGCTCGATGTTTTCAGAATAAAATAAATCGTAACTACTCGCACGACGACGTGCTCTTTCTACAAGTTAACGGAAACCTCGGCTAACTTTTTCGTCATTCCCTTTTTCAATCAAATTTAATGTCTCCGAGTCCTTCTCTAAGCGGTCCATGTCTTCCTTGAATTTCTCTTGCATCTCTTTAATGTCCTCTACTACCTTAAGTGGTTTCTCATCCGAATTAATGTCCAAGTCTCTTAATATTTGCTTTTCCCTCTCATTCAGAATATCACTCCCTTTAACCGGTAACCAACGATCGCGAGTGCTCCCGTAATCGAATAAAACAACTCCACCTAACAAAAAACATGCAGCTGCAAAGCCCAACCCGAGTTCTCCATAAGAATAGCTCGATATACCACACATTTCCGTTTCAATTTGTGCACAACTTTCATAGGCATAGTTGGCCATGGCCTTTACCTGCTTTAGTAAGGGATAAATAAGCGCCCCATAACCCGATCCAGCACAATACTCGGCCATCGACACACCTTCGATTTCGCTGCACGTTTGATTATTAAACAGTTGATGATAATAAGCGTCCACCGCTTGTCTAACTTGGTCATCCGCTGCTTTTCCTAGCCCATGTAAAATATAGATGCCGTAACCGGCACCTCCTGATGAAACGATAGATGCCAGGGAACCTAAGAAATAAGGGAGATTGGGCAAACATCGGGAAAAATGACGGTTTCCTTCCGCTGCCAATATTTTATCTTGAATTTCAGTTAGCTCTCTTTGTCGTGCCTTTATTTCTTCAGGAGTCAGTGGGGGTTCGGAGACTACAATTTTTTCTGGGTCGTCTTCCGGAATACTATTGATGGCTGTTAGAGGTTGTTTAAGATCTGCGATTTTACTTTCTTTACTGTTGAAAAACCATTGTCCAATCTGTTTCATTCTTTTATCACTCTTTGCGGTGATTTTTAAAAAACGATCAATCCATCTCTAGATCGCAGTGGGTATATACGTCAATACTAAAGTGGTTCATATTGTCCGCATGACTCATTCTATCATCGACATCCTGATTATTAAAGTTAGATTATCAAAAGTATCCTTGAATCATTTTTTCCTTAATGATCTGCTGCGTTTAGGTAAAACATCATTTCCGTTGACCGCTCAGCCTCTCCACGTGGCCGAAACGATTCTTCATGAAAAAGTACTTCACCGGTATTGCTTACACGAATGACGCTGGAAGAGCGGGTGCCATGTTCAGTGCCTACGACGAAAATAGCGTCGTGCGCATCTTGTTGGGGTGGCGGTATCTGTCGATCAGCCAACACGAATAGACAGTCTGTCACTGCTATAACGGGTTGAGCTAAGATAGGACGAAATAATTTTTTTGCTCGCTCCACTTTCGGCCAAGGCGTTTCTAAAAATGCATTGCTTAAACCGTATAAGCCCTTATTTATTTCCATCGTTTCATCGGTTTCATTGCAATAATAATAAATCGATTGCAGGTCACCGCAAATCAGGTTAAACGGATTAAATTCGGCGCGATGTCGGCGGATTTGTTGTAGATAAATTAGCGGAGAAATATCGGTACTTAAATAGTCACTCACTAATAAACCTCTGGAAGTGAATGACGCCACATTAGGTTGGTTGGAGTGCACATTAGTCACTAAGGCAAAACGACCGGAAGCTTGTATCGCTAACCACGTGCCCTCCCCCACTAAATCACGGCCGCCGTATATCGCGTGTTCTGGCCAATAGGATAGTGGCTGAGTGGGGCGCGTGTATTGTTCATCTCGATTAAAAAGGATAATTAATGGATAATCTGGGTGAACTTTTTGCGCTAATAAAATTAAGCACATATAATTCTTCCTTGAATGCTCTTCAGCATCCCGTTTGTTGTTCTTAGCTCGACGCCCTGTAGCAGTTCGCGCGCCCATTACCTTTTGCAGGGCCTACTGTCAGGGTAGCACATTATTGGAATGAAGCCATGACTATTGTTTCTGCTATTCAAATGACCTCCACGCCTGAGTTAGCCCATAATCTTGCGCAGGCTGCAAAATTATTAGCAGAAGCGGCAGAGAAGGGTGCGCAGCTGGCTGTGCTACCAGAAATGTTTCCTCAAATCGGCGCTAATCAGACTGAACAAAAAACGATTGCTGAAACATTTGGTCAAGGGCATGTTCAGGATTTCCTGGCGGAGCAGGCACAAAAGAATCAACTTTGGATTGTCGGTGGCACCATTCCCCTGGTCACCACAAATAGCGATGACTCGGAACAGGTTGTCACAGCAAAGAGGTCACGCGAGGGTTCCGGATCCCGCCGAAACAACGTTCAAGCAGACATAACAAATGAACGCGTCAGAGCCGCCTGCCTTGTTTATGATGCACAGGGCGTGGTGCGGGGGCGTTATGACAAAATCCATTTATTTGATGTCACGATTACCAAAGGACAGGAAGTACATCGAGAATCGGAAAGAATTGAGCCCGGTGAAGAGGTGATAGTCGTTGATACGCCTTTTGGGCGACTGGGTTTGGCGATTTGTTACGATTTGCGTTTCCCGGAATTATTTCGCGCCCTACTTGAGAAAGGCGCTGAAATCATCGCTGTTCCAGCGGCCTTTACGGTAAAAACCGGGATGGCTCATTTTGAAATTCTGAGCCGCTGTCGCGCCATAGAAAATTTTTGCTACGGTATTTATGCCTGCCAAACGGGGATTCATTCCCCGATTCGCAGCACTTATGGACACAGCATGATAGTGGATCCTTGGGGAAATGTGTTAAGCCAATTGGCCGAGGGGATTGGCGTTATTTGCGCTAAAATAGACATCGCTCACCTACATCAGCTTCGTCACGATTTTCCAGCAGTGACGCATCGACGTTTATAAAGAATAAGAATGGAATAAAATCCTCTGGAAGCGCGGGCGTTTAATAAATATCCTTCTCCCACAAGGGGAGAAGGAGTTTTTTCGATTTATTCAGCAACGCTCACACAAGGGGAGAAGGAGTTATTTTCTTAAGTTGACGCCTATGGGCGGTTCGGCGCGCTCCTATGTTGGTTTTAAACAGCGGGGACGTTCACGTTCAGGTAGCTGCCGTCATCAAATAACAATACCACAGGAACATGGTCACCTTTGTTAATCGGTTTGTTGAGACCAATTAACATCACATGGAACCCACCTTGCTTGAGGTCTTGCTCATGATGAGGGGCTATCGCTATGAACCGCACTTGTTGCATAGTGCTTTGCCCGCTTTGTGCCATAGTGCGGTGTAATTGCACACGTTTAGCAATAGGACTATAGGCAGCAATTACATCGTGAGAGTGATTGCCGTTGTTGTCCAACTCCATAAACACTTCAGTGACATGGTTAGTTGGCGCTGCAATCTGCACTTGGGGAGTTTTAATACTGACAACATCTGCTGCAACCTCTTGTGAAGTCGAAGCTTCCTTAGCGATGGCAAAGCTGCCATAAGAAACGAGTAAGACGGCGAAAATTATTTTTTTTAGCATTATTTTCTTCCTGAGGAGTTGGTGTTTGGTGTGTTGTTTTTGAGTGCCAACAGTATAACTGATAAAAAGAGTAAATGAAGATATTTTCTTGCGGGTCCAGAAAGACTAATCATTGAAATAGTCAACGTGGCAATCCAAATGAGGAGGCCCCCCCCTGGAGATTGCCGCGCTTCGCTCGCAATGACGGGTGAGACGGACTGCCCAAGTAAGCATGAAGTATCCCAGGGGCTGGCTGCAGACCCTCTAATTCAGGGACGAATTAGGGAGCTACACGGATGTATTCATGCGTGTCTGCAGCCAGCCCCTGGGATACTTCATGCGCGAACTGGCTCCAAGTGAACCTGGCTCTGCGCGAACTGGCTCGGAGTAAAACTGGCTCTGGGTTAACTGGCTCGGAGTGTGAACCGGCTCCGAGTTGCTTATTTTCTTTGTTTAAGGCATCATTCTCACCCGAATAACCCAAGGGCTTTATCATGGCGAAAGAAGAACACATTGAGATGGAAGGCGTGGTCGTTGAGGCACTACCCAACACCATGTTTCGAGTCAAATTAGAAAACGGGCACGTCATTACCGCCCATATCTCCGGCAAAATGCGCAAAAACTACATTCGTATTCTAACCGGCGACGCCGTCACGGTCGAAATGACCCCTTACGACCTATCAAAAGGGCGCATCACGTACCGTAACTTGGACAAGAAAAAAGCAGACAACTCCACCCCTCCCCCACCGGCTGCTTAACTTACTCCTCACTCCCCCATTGCAAACCTTGCATTTGCGTCAAACGTGAGCGCGTGCGCGCAAACTCGAACAATAAAGGACCGGCTGTGTAAATCTGCTCAATGGGCTGGTCCGCGGTTATAATTAACCGGGTTTTAGCATCATAAAGCACATCGATGAAACGAATGAACGATCGGGCTAAATCGTGATTGTTCGCAGCAATAGCCACTAAACCGCTGACTAAAATAGTATGGAATTGCGCGACGATGGCCAAGTAATCTTCTTGACTGCGCGGAATATTGCAAATATCTAAAAAATCAAACCAGGCCACACCGTCCGCATATTTTTTAACCCGAATTTTTCGATGACAAATAATCAATGGCGTTTCTATGGGAGAAACCCCTTTGGAAAAAAAAGCAAAGTCTGCTGCCATTCTCGCTTCATTCTCCACCGTTAAAGGGTAATGATAATAGCGTTTCTCTCGCCCATAATTCGTTCGGTAATCTTCTGCGACGTTCAACTCGATCACATCCAGATGTCGTTTAAAATAAGCAATAGTCGGTAAAAATAAATGGCGTTGTATGCCATTGCGATACAGATCATCGGGGGGCACATTGGCTGTGAAAATGACGCAAATACCGGCATCGATCAGGGCCCGTAACAAATTCCCCAGCAGTAACGCATCGGCAATGTCATGAATAATCAATTCGTCTAAACACAATACCCGTGTTTGTTTTGCCCATACCTGGGCGATGTGTCGTAGTGGATTTTTGGTGCCCTGTAGGGTGCGAAGCTCCTCATGGATTTGCCGCATAAACGCATAAAAATGCACCCGCTGTTTTTCGGGGAACGGTAATGTGTAATAAAAAGTATCGACGAGAAACGTTTTACCTATGCCGACACTTCCCCATAAGTACAAGCCGCGAAAGGGTTTTTTCTGGCACCATGGCCAGAAACTGCGTTGGCTGGGGGCTAGGAGTTGTTGGTGGAGCTGATCAAAACGCGCCATGACTAGGTATTGTTGTGGGTCAGGCAAAATTTCGCCAGCGGCTATCTTCTTTTGGTAGTATTCCAGGGGAGTCATGCCGATAGTATACCCTTTTTAACCTTGTCCCATAAGCCTAATCATCAACTATACTTATCAGTAATGCCCTTACCTTGTGTAGTCCGGCTTATGCGATTAACCCTCGTTTTCAATTGCTTATTTATGGTCTTGCCTGCTTGGCACAGACCATCTGCGGGTAGCGTAAAGCAGACATGTGAGGGTGACTTATGTCTTCCATCGTAAACAATTGGCAGGTATTGAAATTACAACCCTTCCGCTGGTTCGCTAAAAACTGTGTTTTTTCTACCATTAGCAATGGCTTAATGTATATTTCCATGACCTGGGAATTATTACACTCCAAACAAAGCTCCTTAGCCGCCGTCGCTTTTTTGATGATGTGCTTCTGGGGACCTACCGTGATTATGGGCCCTTTTTGTGGGGTTATTACCGATCGCTACCCGCGTCAGATATTACTGATTATCAGCTGCGGAACCCGAGCTGTTCTTTTACTCAGCATTGCCACTTTTATCCCGCAAATGTCACCCCAAGTGATTTACCTCACCGCTATTTTGCTGAGTATATTCGGTAATTTATACGGGCCAGCTGCGTTTACCTATATCCGTGAACTCGTTTCCCCGCCTAAATTAGTGCAGGCCAATGCCATTATCTCTATGGCCTATGAATTCGGCAACGTGGCTGGCATGGGTAGCGCTGGTTTCATTATCGCGCTTCATTCAACTCGGCTAACTGTTGCCCTCTGTGGGGTATTATTTCTGTTTTCTACCTTCTGCTTGTTACGTATGAAATCGGTGAATTACCTCTCCGACACCTTGAGAAAGGACTTACACGGCCATTTTTTGGCGGATTTTAAAGAAGCGGCCCACTACCTCTGGCAACACCGTTCGTTGCGGATTTTGTATACGGCCCAATTATTATTAATGGTGAACTTGTTGACGGCGCCTATATTACTCGCGCCCTTTGCCACCCAAATTCTGCATGCCACTGCTTCGCAATTCGGTTTATTGGAAGCTTGTTTATCCGTAGGCGTTATTCTAGGCGGGGTTTTAAGTCCTTTGCTGGTGGAAACCTGGTCTATGGACCGAGTCGTATTGGTGCAAACAGGCCTGATTACCTTGATATTTTTGATATTCAGTTTCATTGCTCATTTGTTAACCGCCAATATTTTGTATTTTTTGGTCGGCGTTAATTTAGGCGTTTGGGCTTTAATTACCTCTCGAGCCCAAATTTTGACAGATATCAATTACCAGGGTCGCGTGCAATCGACGTTTAATAGCCTCACTGCCGGGTTAATATTAATCGTTTACTTGCTGTTAAATCTTGCCAACGAATACATCTCGTTGCGAGCCATGTATCGTTTTGAAGTCATTATTGCCGGTGCTGCGGTGTATTTGCTGTGGCGACATCGGGCCATTTTTCATTTAGAGCCCCAACGTCATCCCGACCCCCCCACGCCACTCTGAACACACCACGTCACCCCGAGCGCACCCGTCACCCCGAGCGCTCCACGTCATCCTGAGTGGCTCCACCCGCCTTCGGCGGGAAATATCTCAAAAGACGTCCTTGTAAAATCAATAATTTACAATGACGTCTTTGGGAGCGCAGCGAGGGATCTACTGAATGGCGCGGGGAGAGTGAGTGCCACATTCAGGAGGTCCCTCACTACGTTCGGGATGACGGGGAGGCTGGATGACGTGGAGCGCTTGGGGAGTTAAATGGGTGGTGGCAAGGCAACGGAAGGATCTTCATCGTCCTCTTCATTGATGATGGGATTCTCTCGGCCGTTTACTTTTTCCAGGAACTGGCAGAAAGTGTTGCTTCTTTTTTCTTGGTGTTCTCGTTTTATTTCTAAAGGACTGGGTTGCTCTTTTTTAACTTTTATATCTCCTGAATTTTCCAATTCTCCACTTCCTCGTGGCGGACTTCCAAAAAAACGGGCGCTGCTGGTGCTAAGAGCGCTGCCGACGCCAGAAGAACTACTTGAGCTACTGGATATAGATGATTCCTGTGTATCCAAATAGGTTTGGATTTTAGCAATGAGTTCTTCAGGAGTCACTACTGCGAGCCGGTCATCTTCCTCCTCATTCACATTTTTTTGCAATATAGAAAGTGCTTGCTTCAAGAAACTCTCATTGTTACATGCCAATGCGATATCAATAGGAGTCTGGTTATGTCGGTTTGTTATGCGTAGCAGTTCGGGTTGTAGTTTGTCCATTGCTTCTACGCTAGAAAAACTGGTTCTCGCCAAAAGATGGCACAAATTTGAATTAGTATCCGCCTGTCGCCAATCATTGGCTCGAGGGAAATAGTTCATTATTTGCGCTAGAGTTTGTCCACGCGAGAATTTCATACAGGCATCCACAATTAATTGCCAGGAGTCGGGGGTCAGATGAACCGCCAATTTTTTACAAAATTCCGGTAACTGCTGAAAAGTCTCATCTACATCAAACTGATTTAAAAACGTATTAACCACCTTTTTTTGATTGTCGGGATCTTTCATTAAGCGACTGATGAATTCAGCGGGAGGTTTATTTCCTGCTCTCAACACAAAACTAGAGAATAAATCCGCTTCGTTCAGGCAATGTAGAATAAAATCCCATTCCTTGGTCGTAATTTTTTTAAATCCTATTGCCTCTATTAGCCCCTCTATTAGCTCCGCGCCACCCGTTTTAAGAGACAATAATGCGCGCAATAATTTAAATTGAGGCGGGGTGTCAGCATCTTTATCGATCTCAGTGAGCAATAATTTAGCTAACGGGGTATCAGGCTCGATATGTCCATCTAAAAAATAACTCCTTAATACCGGGTAATAACGATCTTGAGGATGTTCCATAATTGCTTTTATATCCCTAACCAACATATCATCGGTGATTTCCTGAACATCGTAGGCTTTACCGGATGCATATACTATGGGCACAAAAATCCCTAGTCTTTTCCTAACCGCGTATTGCTTATCAAATACCATGAGCCGTGCTTGTGGGGAATTAATCTTTGTCCTTATACCCACCAAAGCTTCTATACAGGTTTTAATAAGGGATTCCGTAGGTTCGATGCGCCCACCTTGCTTGTATCTGTTTACAACGAATTGATAAATTTCCTCCAATGAATGGCCAGATGGCATTACTTTTTCACCTATCTTTTTACCTGATCGGTCGAAGATAGGAATCCATGGTGGCTCAAAGTTAAAGTTGTTTTTATCTTGGTTAAGCCATAATCCAAAAGCGGTCAAGGCATTTTCAAAAAAATTGAACCTTTTATTGGTTTTAACTCGGCGCAGATCATAGATAAAACCAAAATAATAGTCACCTCTGTCAAAGCTCACATTATCTATATCACTGCAAAAGAACGAAGCAGGCACTTTCTTCGGCTCTTTTTTATCCGGGTCATTGACTCCACGAGGTTTTGTTTCATCAATTACTCGCTTAATCCATTTCCATTGATACGCGTCAAACACAATACTTCGATCTGTTCCGAACCTTATATTTTTTAAGCGAATGTTTCGATTAGTACCCGGTTTTTGTAAACGCGAAATTTCATTATCACATCCCGCCGATTTACTATACGGATCATCCCCTTTATACGAGAACATGCGAATGAAAACACCCAGCTTCATTAGCGCTGCTAAATGTGCAAAGGAAACATGGGAATTGTCTTTATCATCGGGACGGGCTGGGTTTCGAGGGGGGATATTGTTGTAACGATCCAATTCAACGAATTCCCATGGCGTTAGTTTACTGTCATCGAATTCTTTTTGTTTAGGTTTGGAATCCATTTCCAAGGTAGGAATGCTCATGGCAGAAGACCACGAAGAGCTGCTAGCGAAAGATGTATAACTGGGTCCTAGTGTGCCAAAGGATGACGAGGATGAGCTGCTACTAGAGGAGCTACTGCTGGAAGAGGATGGCCTAGGAAAAACTCCTCCGCCCAAAGGCATTAGAGAACCCGATAGCGGAGGTAACTTCTCTAATGCAGCTTTCGCTTCGCGGCTACCATAATTCGCTGCTTTTTCATACCATATTCGTGCTTGTCCCTCACTCTTTTCTGCTATCGTATAAAAAAGTCCTAACCCATCATAAGCCTTTGAACTGCTAATATCCACTTGCCCAGCCATACTAAAACACGCTAATGATTGTTGACGATCAACGATAGTACCTATCCCTCGCCCATAAAATTTTCCCAATAGCGTTAGTGCGTTTGAATTTCCCTGTATTGCGCTCTTACTAAGCCAATTGAATGCTTGCTTGACATCAGATGCGACGACTCTGCCATTTAGATATCTAGTAGCTAGATTAAACTGAGACGTAGCATTTCCTTGATCTGCAGACTTTTTATACCATTCGAATGCTGCTTTATCATCAAGCAAAGTGACTTCACCTTTTGCATAGGTTGCAGCTAGATCGTTTTGAGCTAAAGGATGGCCTTTTTCTGCAGCATCTCTTAGCCAATCAAATTTTTGCTTTTTGTTGCCGGCGAAAATATCATGCCCTATTTTTTGCGAAAGAAAGTATTGTGCGTCTATATTTTTTGCTTGAAACGCTTTTTCGAAACATTTAATTGCCATATCACGATTGGCCATTATATATCGATACATTAAACCTAAATAACACAGATGAACAGGGTTTGTAACTTGTTCTAGAACTTGGTCTAGATTCTCAATATCAAAAAACTGACAATAAGCATGTTGCCATTTTGTCGCATGATCATTTGCCCTGCTAGCGCTACCATTTTTTCTGGATAGTATTGCCACCAGTAAATGGGCTAGGGAGTAGTCAAGAGAAGCAGCTGCCAAGAAAAAGGGTGAAGCCTGTAAATATTGACCCAATATGAAATACTTCCAACCTTGTGCAAATGTTTCTTCGGCTGGGTCTTGCTGTACTCCTGAAGAAGAACTGGAGCTAGAGGAAGAGCTGGAAGAGGAGGACAGCAAAACACTGCCACTACCAGCGCCTGGATAAATCCCGGATGACGTTGGCAGTTTGTCTAATGCCAATTTCGCAGCAACATTTTCTAGCTCCGCACTCTTTCGATACCATATTCGTGCTTGTTCCACACTGATACCGACACCCATTCCTCGTTCATAGCAATGACCTAAATGATAGTAGGCATCCGCATCTCCTTGCGCCGCAGCCATGGCGTAGCAACCAAACGCATGTACAGGTTGTGGTGGGGTGACTATGGTCTCATAGAAATTTCCTAATCTAACCTGTGCTGGAGCATAGCCCTGTATTGCGGCCTTGATACACCATTCCATTGCTTTTTGGTGATTAACGGGGGTAATTGAACCTCTGATATAAGCGTTGGCCAGCTCTAACTGAGCTTGGGCAAATCCTTGCGCTGCTGCCATACTAAAGCAGCTGAATGCTTCAGATTTACGCCAGAAAGTTTCATGATGGCGGCCTATAATGAGCATCGCTTTTGCGTCCTTATTTACCGTAGCCTTGTGAAGATACATCCAGGCTGGACTGTCATCCTTTGGTATTCTCTCCTCACCTACTTTCATATAATATTGAGCTAACTGAGATTCTGCCTCAGTATTACCGGTTTCAGCTGCTTTTCGAAGAAGTCTATGTATCAACTCTAGGTTTCTCTCCAGGGCTTCCTTTATCTTAGAGAGCACATTAGGGGGTTGATGTGCTATATCTAGTTTTCTATCTCGGCCTTCCTCCAGTATAGAGGCATTAAAGAACACACAGGTTTGAGCTAGAAAAATCAGGTGGCGGGGATCTGTAATTTTTGTTAGGGCTTCCTCTGGAGCCTTGATACCCAAAAAGGTAAGATAATTATCCAGCCATTTTTTCTTATGAAATTGTGCCCTGCCGGGTTTATCTAAAAGAGGGTTTTCAGACAAACTATATATTTGCGCTAGCAGCAAATCAGCCAGAAGAAAATGACGTTCAGCTGCTACATGTAAAAAAGTCAACGCCTGAAAATATTGTTCCCATAGAAAATATTTCCACCCTTGCTCAAATATTTTTGCCACAGGATCGCTTTGACGAAGCGTGGACAAAGAACTTGAGCTAGAGAAGTTATTAGGAAAAGAAGACGGCATAGATAATGCGGGAGAATACGAGGTGCTGCTGGATGAAAATGTCGGAAGAGAGGGAGGAGGGCTAGTCGATGATTTTTTTTTAGAAGCCGGTTTTTCTTGCACTGATTCAAGACATTTTCTCAGACGGTCAAATATTCCATCAGGTGGCGGCAAGCCTTTTGGTAATGGCAGACACCATACTATAATCTCAGATTTCATGTATCCTTGGGCATACTTCCCGTATGGAGAACGTATATTATAGTCTGTTTCATTAATACCAGAAGCTAGCCACTTAAAATCTTCGGCTGATAACTCAATAGTCTCAATATTACAGAAAAAATCTAGATTCAATCCCTCTAATTGATGTTGAAGCGTTGAATCGCTTTCAGCCTGCCGTGTCAAAGCCTGACCGATTAACATTTTCAAATATCGAAACCGATTTTCGCACTGTTCGCGCTTAAACTTAGAAAAATTGATCTTGGAATCAAAGATTTCGTTCAGTTTCGCCCTCAGCTCACCCAGCGATGTTTTACTCGGTTGTTTTCTCTTTTTTGTTTCTCCAGATTTTGCTTTCTTTTCCTTACTTTTTCTTAGATCCGGCGACATCCCACCCCCATAACCAAAGTGAAAAATAATGATCCTATAGAATCTGTAACCCCACCTCATCCCAAGCACTCCACGCCACCCCGACGCTCCCCGCCATCTCGACGCTCCACGTCATCCCGAGCGAAGCGAGGGACCCCCCGAATGTGGCACAACGCAAAGACCCGTGTATTATGTGGTTGATGATCTACCCCCTTAATTGGGAAAGACCCAAGTTAATTCAACGTCGTGCGTATGGGTTTAAAAATTTTGAAAACTATCGATTAAGGGTTAGGGTATTATGTTCTTGAAAAACTGCCCCCGTAATTGGGAAAGACCCAAAAGACCCAAAGTTTTGAAATTTGACTGGAGCGGGAAACGAGACTCGAACTCGCGACCCCAACCTTGGCAAGGTTGTGCTCTACCAACTGAGCTATTCCCGCTAAAGAATAATAAAGGATGTCTATTATTGTTTATTTGACGAAAAAGTCAAGTCCGACCACGCGGCTTTTAAGTACAACAGCATAGACCACAAGGTCAGTAAAGCGGCGATGTATAAAAGCACTAAGCCTATGACCTTGATGGCAACCGGGCTATAGGGGTGATGGTATAGCAGCAGCAGTATCAATGCTATCATCTGTGCGGCCGTTTTAAATTTGGCTATCCACACCACTTTTATGTTAGCGCGCTTCCCTATTTCCGCCATCCATTCCCGTAACCCTGAAATCAAAATTTCGCGGGCGACGATAATCGCTGCCGGGATGGTGAAATAATAGACGCCAAACTCGCCCACGACTAATACCAGTGCCACCGCTACGGCCAGTTTATCTGCCAATGGGTCGAGGAAAGTGCCAAATTGGGAGCCTTGGTGAAGATTGCGGGCAAGGAAACCATCCAGCCAATCGGTCAGTCCTGCGATGGCAAATAAGATGGCCGTCGCCATATGTGCCCAGGGGAATGGCAAATAGAAACACGCCACGAAAATGGGGATTAATAGGATTCGTAAACAGGTGAGCATGTTAGGGATAGTCATGGTTCGTATTCTACCAACAATAAATGAGCAATAGAAGAAAAGAAAAGTGGTTACGTGCCGTGCAGAATGTCATACAACCGTTTAGCTAGGTCGGCGCGGATGCCGGTGACTTGTGTCAATTCTTCAACACTGGCGCGCATAATACCTTGCATACCGCCGAAATGTCGTAACAGTTCCCGTCGGCGTTTAGGGCCTATGCCAGGAATATCTTCCAAAGGTGAGCGCAGGCGAGCTTTCGCACGTTGTTGACGATGACCGGTGATGGCAAAGCGATGGGCTTCATCGCGAATCCGTTGCAGCAAATGCAGGGCTTGAGAATCTGCAGCCAAACGCAAGGGTTGCGACCAACCGCTGACGAAAATGGTTTCCAAACCGGGCTTACGCGTCGGCCCCTTGGCGATGGCTAATAACACCACGCCGCTGACTTGCACTTCTTCCAACATCTCCTCTGCTTTGGCTAGCTGCCCTTTGCCACCGTCGATCAACAAGATATCGGGCAACTCACCGTCGGCGGCTTTCAAACGGGTGTAATGCCGAGTTAATGCTTGCTTCATGGCGCCGTAATCATCTCCCGGAGTGACTCCGGTGATATTGAAACGTCGGTAAGCGGCTTTGATCGGGCCTTCTTCGCCAAACACCACACAAGAGGCAACGGTTGCTTCGCCTAGAGTATGGCTGATATCGAAGCATTCCAAACGTCGTGGTAAATTAGCCAGTTTGAGTTCTTGTTGTAGGGATTCTAGCCATTGGTAGTAATGTTGCTGTGTGGATAAATGGCTGGTCAATGCCTGTTCGGCATTCAGCTGCGCCATTTTAAGCCATTGCAAGGCTTGGCCGCGCATCGGTGTCATAATAAAAATCCGATGTTGCCAGCGTTCGGATAATGCCGCTTCGATCCAGGGTTGATCTTTGATGGCTTGGTTCAGAAAAATGCGTTTTGGAAAAGTTTCTCCCCGTTGCGGGCTTAAATAGTATTGCGGTAAGAAAGAAGTTAACGCTTCTTCGATGCTGACATCGCCGGGTAACTTAGGAAAAAAAGATTTATTGCCGATTAATCGACCGGCACGAATATAGAGTACTTCAACGACTACGACGCCTTGACGACCCACGGCGGCAATGACATCGACATCCCCGCCTTGCATACTAATCGACTGCTTGGCACGGATTTGTTGTAAGGTTCGGATTTGGTCGCGAGCGCGCGCTGCTTCTTCAAATGATAATTGCGATGCGGCTTTTTCCATTTTTTCTGCCAGCTGTTTGAGTACGGTATCGTCTTTTCCTTGTAAAAATAATCGTGTCAGTTGGACATTGTCTTGGTAGGCGGGCGGATCAATATAACCGACGCACGGGGCGGTACAACGTTTGATTTGATATTGCAAGCAAGGTCGAGTTCGACTTTTGAAAAAGGAATCACTGCACTGGCGGATTTTAAACAGTTTTTGGAGAAGATCCATGGTTTCGTGAACAGCGCCTGCGCTGGGATAAGGCCCAAAATACTCGCCTTTTTCCAGTCGGGCGCCGCGATGAAAATTTAAGCTTGGGAAGTCTGGATGCGCGGATAATAATAAATACGGATACGATTTGTCATCACGTAATAAAATATTATAGTGCGGTCGCAGCTGCTTGATGAGGTTGCTTTCTAATAGCAGCGCTTCATTTTCGCTGAGGGTGACGGTGATTTTTATGTTGGCGATGCGCTGGACTAAGGCTAATGTTTTGGTGTCCAAGCCCGAGCTACGAAAATAGCTGGATACTCGGTCTTTTAAATTACGCGCTTTTCCCACATACAGCACCTGGCCGGTTTCGTTCAGCATCTGATAAACGCCGGGCCGGGTGGGTAATGTTTCGATGAAGGCTTTGGGGTCGAAATTAGAATCCATTGACTCTTCTCATGCCGATAATGTCAAGATAATGTCACCCCGACCCACCCCACGTCATCCCGAGCGAAGCGAGGGACCTCCTTAATCTGGCTTTTAAAACGACATGGTGTCTATGTTAAGTATTGTGCCACGTTCTGGAGATCCCTCGCTCTGCTCGGGACGACGTACGTTGTTACATAGCTCACGGCTTCAGCAAAAGAGCTGGGTCTTTGAGTAGGCCTTGCCTGGAAGCTAACAAGGTCAACTCGACATCATTTTTAACATTCAGTTTATGAAATGACCGAGTTCGATAACTATTAATGGTTTTACGATTGATATTTAACCGATCGGAGATATCTTGCACTGTTTCACCTTCAATAATAAGCAGTACCACTTGCAGCTCTCGCTCAGAAAGATCATCAAACGCGAATAATACGCGGGAATCTAGATTTTTGATGCCTAATTGACGGGCAAATATGGGGCTGATGTAACGTTCGTTTTCATAGATTTGCTCAATCGCCTTCATCAATTCTTTGGCACCGCTGCTCTTGCTAAAAAAGCCCTTGATGCCATCTTGGAACAATCGCGGCAATAAAACTTCATCCAGACAGACGCTGGTAATTAAAATCTGGATTTGGGGATTGGCTGAGAGGATTTGGCGAGCCGCTTCCAAACCATCCATACCCGGCATTTTCAAATCCATCAATATGACTTGGGGTTTTAATTGGAGGGCAAGGTCGACGGCTTCATTGCCAGATTCGGCTTCACCGACAATCTGGATATGTTTGGTTTCTGATAATATGCGGCGAATCCCTGCTCTGACTAAACTATGATCGTCTACTAATAGTACACGAATTTCAGATCGCACTTTAATAATTCCTTTTGATGAAACGGCTGGCGGAGAGGCAGGGATTCGAACCCTGGGAGGGGGTTGCCCTCAACGGTTTTCAAGACCGCCGCTTTCGACCGCTCAGCCACCTCTCCATAAATGTTTGTTGAGATTCACCCTGAAATGGGTTGGTTATCCTTCAACTATCCGGGAGGGAGTATACAACAGCTGGTTTCTGTTGGAAAATAAATCTGAATGGAAGTCTACTTCTTTACCCTTAATAATAAACTATCTACTTGTTAGAAAAGGACAATTAAGATGCCTATCACTATTCATCCCAAATCTGGCCAAATTTTATTTTGTGATTTTTCGGCAGGCTTTAAAGAGCCGGAAATGGTCAAATGCAAACGTCCTGTGATAATTCTTACCGATCTGATTAAAGGAAGGAATAACCTGGTTACTATTGTGCCCCTGAGCACTGTTGAACCCACCACAGTACAACCTTATCATTATAAAATTCCGAAACAATCAATGCCCATGATAGGAATGTTTCAAAATCATGACAGCTGGCTAAAAGGCGATATGATATACACGGTTGGCTTTCACAGACTTGATTTAGTGCTGCTTGGCAGGCGCAACTTACGAGGTAAAAGAGAGTATTTTAAGAACAGATTGGGCAGGGAACAAATGAAAAAAATTTATGAATGTGTTCTTCATGGTTTAAATCTTGGTAAATTAGGAGTACATTTATGAAGGATAAGAATCGCAGAAATAGATTGAAAAAATAACCATAATCATATATACTTAAATAGTAACCTGCACTGCGTAAGTCTTAGCATCAGGCATTCAAGACTACACAAAGGTCCGCCCAGTGTAGCCAGCCCAGTGAAGAGAAGACAATCTACATTGGTGCTGAGTATTTAAGGCCTCTCTTGAGGCCTTTGTCTTGTTAATCTATGAAAATTACCTAAATCTCGGCCTGTTTCTCAATTTTTCCGATCTGGTAAAAATCGCTTGCTATCGTCGATTATTTTATATATATTGTTCGGCTCTCAATCATTCCATAAAGGAACATTCATGAAAATATCTGTTTGAAAAATCTCGCGGCAAGTAGTTGCTTCGAGGTTCGCTCATCGTCCAACTAACTTGTTCTGAATTTTCAACTCAGGTGATTTATGAATTTACCCACACGCTCTTTAGCTTTTATTTTTCATTTTGCCCGCAAACAAAGCGTCAAATTCGCGATATTCTTTGGCATTTCAGTGGCATGGGCGCTCAATGATTCGCTGTTTCCTTATTTCTTAAAACTGATTGTCAACACCTTGCATGACTTTCAAGGTCCTCGCGTGGCAGTCTATGGCGCGGTTAAGGGTGTGGTTATTCTGCTGACTTTATTTTGGTTAATCAGTGAGCTGCTTAATCGTGTGCAGGGAGTTATGCAGATTTATACCTTCCCCCGTTTTCGCGCCGATATTCGGCAATCGGTATTTAACTACGTGAAATCCCATTCACATGATTATTTCGCCAGTCATTTTGCCGGCAACCTTTCGAAGCGATTAGCTGACTTGCCCAATAGTTGCCAGACTATCGTCGAAATTGTCAGCTTTCAATTTATCACGCTGATTTGCGGCATTATTATTGTGTTGACCACGATGTGGCTAACCCAGCCATTATTCGCGCTGATCTTATTTTGCTGGTTGGTCATTCATTTTAGTATTGCCTTCTTTTTCCTTAGGCGCGGCAATTATTTATGGGAAGTGCATTCTGCCGCCGTTTCGACTTTGAGCGGTAAGATCGTCGATATATTTACTAACATCCTCAACGTACGCTTGTTTGCTCGAGGTCAGTATGAAATTAATTATTTAAAAAAATACCAAGCTGATGAAATTCAAAAAGCAAAAAAAGCCATGTGGTTGGTGGAGTCGATGCGTATCGGTTTGGGTATCAATGGTTTATTTTTAATTCTGGCCATGGTGTTTACCCTGCTGCATGGTTGGGTTAAGGGGTGGGTGACTTTGGGGGATTTTACCCAAATCAGTATGCAATCTTTTTGGTTGCTGGGTTGGGCCTGGTTTGCTAGTTACCAAATGACGGTATACGTACGCGAGATGGGCACTATCGGTGATTCATTAACCTTGATTAAAAAAGCCCATGACATGGTCGACCCCCCTAATGCTCAACCTATTGTAGTTCATCACGGCGGCATTCGTTTTGACCAAGTGACATTTGGCTATAAGAAAAATCGTCCGGTGTTTACGGATTTAAATCTCACCATTGAACCCGGGCAAAAAATAGGTTTAGTGGGTTTTTCTGGTTCGGGTAAATCGACTTTAGTGAACCTAATGCTGCGTTTCTACGACATTCAATCCGGTCGTATTTTGATTGATGACCAAGATATTGCCACGGTGACTCAAGATTCGCTGCGCAGTCAAATTGCCATGATTCCGCAAGACCCGATGTTATTTCATCGCAGTTTGATGGAGAACATCCGCTATGGTCGTTTGGATGCGAGTGAGGAAGAAGTAAAAACAGCGGCACGGTTAGCTCATTGCGATGAATTTATCATGAAGTTGGAGGACGGTTATGAAGCCATGGTCGGTGAGCGCGGCATTAAGTTATCGGGTGGTCAACGGCAACGAATCGCCATTGCGCGAGCGATGATAAAAAACGCCCCTATTTTGATTTTGGATGAGGCGACTTCTTCTTTGGATTCGGTGACGGAGAAGTTAATTCAGGAAAGTTTGCAGCGCTTGATGCAAGGAAGAACGACGTTGGTGATCGCTCATCGGTTATCCACGTTGGCGGATATGGATACTATTTTGGTTTTTCACCAAGGTCAGTTGGTGGAGCAAGGTTCGATCGCGACGTTATTAAACGCTAAGGGTCATTTTGCGACGTTATGGAATCATCAATCGCAGGGGTTTTTGCCGGACACGTCATCCCGAGCGTAGCGAGGGATCTCCTGGCTCCTCACGTCATCCCGAGCGCAGCGAGGGATCTCCTGGATGTGGCACATTTTAATGCGTGACACATTCAGGGGGTCCCTCGCTGCGCTCGGGATGACGTGGAGCGCTCGGGGATGACAGTGCTGCGCCGGGGAAATGATATGTTCTCTTTTAGTTTCGATTCCCTGAAAATGCGCCGAGGATGTTTAATAGGCTGAGGAATAAATTATATAGGGCGATGTAGATGGAGAGGGTGGCCATAATGTAATTGCGCTCACCGCCATGGATGATCTGGCTGGTGTGGAATAAAATCAGGCCGGAGGAGATCAGCGCAAATGCACCGGAAACGACTAACTGTAAGCCTGGCATGTGGAAGAACAAAGCAGCAATACCGGCGAGAAAAGCCACTAAAACGGCAGCGAATAGAAATCCGCCCAGGTAGCTGAAGTCGGTGCGGGTTTTTAATGCATAAGCCGAAAGAGCTAAGAAGATGGCCCCGGTACCGCCTAAGGCAGCGGTGACGATCTGGCCGCCATTCACATAGCCGTGGACAAAGGAATTGATGATAGGCCCTAGGGTGTAACCCATAAACCCGGTGAATGCGAAGGCTGCTAAGATGCCTAAAAAGGAATTGCGTAGTACTGAGACTAGCAAGGATAAGCCAAACATGCCGACCAGGAAGACGATAGGACCTGGCCCTTTTACGTTAGCCTGCATGGCCCAGGCGGCAATGGCAGCGCTGAATAATAGGGTTAAGCTGAGTAAAAAATAGGTATTGCGTAATACCGCGTTAGTCGCTAATGCCGATTCGGATCTAATCGTCGTGGACTGTGGGTAAGGTTGCATATGCATAGCTCCAAAGTATCTCAAAGTAGTTTCTGGGCGCAGACCAAGCTAAGAAAGTTCTTAGCTAAGTCCTATGCGCAGGACCGCTCGCGACCAGATCACTCGTCGTTCCGGCATGAATGCCAGGGCGATGAGCCTATGTAAGGTGGGAGCAGCTATAAATTTTTATCATTTATTAGTATTATTTGTTTGGGGTTATTATACCATATTTTTTCGCAGTAGAAACGGGTAACAGTTCAGCCCCAGTGTGCCAAAGATAGGGGTGCCTGAGCTCACCAGGGATAGGATTAACGCGAGCCTTGGCGTTGGGCTAGTTGTTTAACGGCTTCTCGTTCCAATAAGCGGGATAACTTGTGTTCTAGACTTTCTCTGGCTGGCGTCTCTGCCTCTACTGGTTGTAAATCGAACGCCGAGGATTCCATCTGGTGGGTATTGGCTAGAATCAGCGGGGTGTCTTCAGGCCGCACCACTAACCCTTCACGGATCGTCCGTCCGGATGGCACTACATTAGCAGACCTTGACTGCTTTGACTGGCTCAAAAAATAACTGGATTTCGACTTCAACGACGGGTCTGCTGCGGATTCCGAATCTCGAAGATAAAAACGGCTAAAACGTAAGGTGGCGGTCTGCACCACCAAACCCAATGACACAAATTGCCGGCAAATTTCCAACCAAACTTGAGTATAACCACAGGCATCCCGGAAAAACTGAATCAACCGGGGGCATTCTAAAAATAAGCCACCACCCGCCAAGGTATACAAAGCTGCTTTTGGGTGGTTGATTAAAATACTGCCGTTGTGCAACCCTTGCTGTAACCAGGCTAAAAATGCTTCACCTAACCGGGTTTCTTCGGCGTATTTGATAGGCAGATTCAGCGGCGGTAATTGCCGTTCGGGTAACTCCATGACTCGCTTATGCACTAACCGCAGCAGGTCAAGCAAAGCTCCGCCAGAAGCGCTGTCTTCCATAAAGGCACCCAACCACATTTGGGCAATGCGTGGGTCTTCCATTAACCAATTAAATCCGGCCGACGGTATTAACTGGCGAGCAAGCACCAGCGGTGACATGATTTCCAAGCTTTTCCACCGGTGGTCCTGCCAGAATCGTAATTTATAATAATCCCCATGGCCTACTAAAGGCCCTTCGTACGGGGACCAGGCCTGAATAAAACCGCCGTGCTCATCAGAAATCAGCACTTTTTGTTGGCTAACCACCTTGCCTATGTCTTGCAAGAGGGCGGCACTAAATACCGCATACGCGTAGTTAGCAGCAAATTGGTTGCCTGCCCCCTCTCGGTAGGATTGCAAGGCAAAATCGGCCCGTTCCAAACCATAGTCCATCAAACTGCCGTCACGACCGCCGGGCTGAAAAGGTAAGGCTTGCACCAATTCGACAAACTGATAAATCAAGGGTTGATAGAAGGCGGTAAAGAAACGCTCTTCTAAGCCGCTGTATTTTTTGTATTTTTCTAGCAGCAGGTAGCGTTTAGGATGCGCTAGTAATTCTTCCGCCGACAATACGGGGTAAAGCGGGGTTTTATTTTCTACTGACATGTGAACACTCTGGAGCCAAGAGAGACCGCTGGTGCGGCACAGCTATTTTTGCTGTTTACGCAGCGGGAATTGTCTGGATGTGACAAATCAACTTAACCCAGAGTATACTACAAAATCGTTCCCTACAGAAATATGAAAACTGCATTATGGAAAAATCCTATCAACCGCAATTAATCGAACAAGAAGCTCAACAATATTGGGTTGAGCACGGCTCTTTTGTCGCCAAAGAAGATATCAGTAAAGAAAAATTCTATTGCCTGGCCATGCTGCCCTACCCCAGCGGCGAATTGCACATGGGCCATGTCCGCAATTATACGATTCCCGATATTATTACCCGCTACCAACGGATGCGTGGCAAGAACGTGTTACAGCCCATGGGCTGGGATGCGTTTGGTTTGCCCGCCGAAAATGCCGCCTTAAAAAATAACGCCTCACCTGCGCAATGGACACAGCAAAATATCCAAGACATGCGCCATCAGCTGCAGCGTTTGGGGTTTGCCATTGATTGGCGTCGCGAGCTGAACACGTCAGATCCCTCGTATTATCGTTGGGAACAATGGTTGTTCACCCGCCTCTTTAAAAAAGGGCTGGCTTACCGTAAAAATTCCGTCGTCAATTGGGATCCTGTCGACAAAACCGTACTCGCCAATGAGCAAGTCATTGATGGCAAAGGCTGGCGATCCGGCGCTTTAGTGGAACGGCGGGAAATTCCGCAATGGTTTTTGAAAATTACCCAGTATGCCGACGAGCTGTTGCAAGAGCTACCCAATCTAACCGGCTGGCCAGAACAAGTGCGGGTTATGCAGGAAAACTGGATCGGCCGTTCCGAAGGGACGACTATCCATTTTGAAGTGGCCGGTTCGGATGAGAAAATCCATGCCTATACCACACGCTCCGATACGTTGATGGGTGTGACTTACCTGGCTATCGCCCCCGAACATCCGTTGGCGAAAGCAGCGGCTTTGACCAATCCTGCCATCGCCCAATTTTTGGTGGATTGCCAACACATCAAAGTGTCTGAGTCGGAATTGGCCACCCTCCCTAAACAAGGTTTCGATACGGGCATGCGCGCCATTCACCCGATTACGGGTGATCAAATTCCTATTTGGGTTGCCAATTACGTCTTGATGGAATATGGCGCCGGTGCCGTCATGGCAGTGCCCGCCCACGATCAACGCGATTTTGAATTTGCGCAGCATTACTTTTTAAGGCTGCAACCGGTCATTATTCCTAATGACGGTTCACCTGTGGATTACCAGCATAAAGCGTTTACGGAACGTGGCGTATTAATTAATTCGGGTCGATTCGATGGCATGACTTCTCACGAAGCCAAGCAGGCGATCACGGATTATTTGGTGGTGCACGGTTTAGGGGAAAGACAAACCCATTACCGCTTGCGTGATTGGGGCATTTCTCGGCAACGGTATTGGGGCACCCCCATACCGATCATTTACTGCCCAAATTGCCAAGCTGTGCCTGTACCCGAAGAAGATTTACCCGTCTTATTACCTGATAACCTGGTGTTAACCGACCCCACCTCCCCTCTCAAAACTTTACCAGAATTCTACGAAACGATTTGCCCGGAATGTGGCGCTGCTGCGACACGAGAAACCGATACGTTTGATACGTTTATGGAATCGTCTTGGTATTACACTCGTTACGCGTGCTTTGACCAAAACAACGCTATGCTCGATAGCCGGGTGCGTTATTGGATGCCAGTCGACCAATACGTCGGTGGCATTGAACACGCGGTATTACATTTACTTTATGCCCGATTTATTTATAAAGTGCTGCGTGATGAAGGGTTAGTGGCTGGCAAAGAACCGTTTGCTCGGTTATTGACACAGGGCATGGTGTTGAAGAATGGTGCGAAGATGTCGAAATCCAAGGGTAATACGGTTTCGCCTACGGGTTTGATCGCCCAATACGGGGCAGACACGGTGCGGTTATTCACTATGTTTGCTTCGCCACCGGAGCAATCGTTGGAGTGGTCGGACAGCGGTGTGGAAGGTGCGTATCGTTTTTTAAAACGGGTGTGGGCCTGGCAGGAACCTTTGCAACCGCTGATTCATCAATGGTTGGTCAGCGACGAGTTGCTTGATTTTACCCAGTTACCTGAAGAACAAAAATTGTGGCGACGTGAATTCCACGAGTTATTGCAACAAGCCAATTACGATATGGAGCGGCAACAGTATAATACCGTAGTTTCTGCGGCGATGAAGTTGTTTAATGTGCTGAGTAAAATTCCAGGTGTGGCTGACAATATTCCGTTGATTGCTGAAGGTTTCAGTTTATTGTTACGTTTGTTATCACCGATTACTCCGCATATCACGCATCATTTGTGGCGGCAATGTGGTTATGGTGAGGATATTCTTTATGCTTCTTGGCCGAAAGTGGATAGTAAGGCACTGAAGACAACCCATGCGACGTTGGCTGTACAAATTAATGGTAAATTGCGCGGTCAAATTCAAGTGCCGTTTGAAGCGGAGATTACCATGGTTGAGCAGATTGCGCTGAGTGACCCCCATATTCAGCGGTTTATGGAGAATAAGGTACCGAAGAAGATTATTGTGGTGCCGAAAAAGTTGGTGAGTATTGTTATATAGTACCCCCCTCTCTCCCACTCTATGGCTAGGGTATGCCCACATCTTTCTCAGCCAGCTGTGAATGAATATTAGATTAGGGGTTAGCACTGTACGCCCCCTCTCCCGCGCGAGGGGCTTGAATAAAGGCTCTGAACTTGTTCGCGGGAGAGGGTTGGGGAGAGGGCGAATGGAAGCGCGCGACTTTACCCTCTCCCCTAACCCTCTCCCGCGAATAGGTTTGCAGCTTTTGCCCAAACTTCTCGCGCGGGAGAGGGGGTTTACAGTGCTAATCGTTAATCGAGTGCCTACTCACAGTTGACTAAAGAGAAGAGGGAGAAGGATTCACTATTTTGTTTTAAGCGTTTACTCCGGCTTCTTTCATGCTGAGGCGGATGCGGCCTTGGCGGTCAATTTCTAGCACTTTGACAGTGACTTTCTGGCCTTCGTGCAGCTTGTCTTCGACCTTGTCTACGCGTTCATTGCAGATTTGCGAGATATGCACCAACCCTTGCTTATTCGGTAAAATAGCCACGAAAGCGCCGAAGTCCATGAGCTTAACTACGGTTCCCTCATAGATAGCGCCAATTTCTACTTCGGCGACGATCGCTTCAATGCGGCGACGCGCTTCTGCCGCTGCAGCATTATCGGTAGCAGCGATTTTGATCACACCATCATCACTGATATCAATCACCGCGCCAGTGGATTCCGTCAACTCACGAATGGTGACCCCGCCCTTGCCAATCACTTCCCTAATTTTATCGGGATTGATTTTAAAGGTGGTGATGCGGGGTGCATAATTCGAGATGTCCACGCGCGGAATGCTAATCGCGGTATTCATAATATTTAAAATATGCAAGCGTCCTTCTTTGGCCTGTGCCAATGCCCGCTCCATAATTTCCGCAGTAATGCCTTCTATTTTAATATCCATTTGTAAGGCTGTAATACCTTCGGCTGTTCCCGCGACTTTAAAATCCATATCGCCTAAATGATCTTCATCACCTAAAATATCGCTAATGATCGCGAATGCATCACCTTCTTTGATTAAGCCCATGGCAATACCTGCCACCGGGGCTTTAATGGGTACTCCGGCATCCATTAACGATAAACTGCTACCGCAGACGCTGGCCATTGAACTGGAACCATTGGATTCGGTGATTTCCGACACCACACGCACCACGTATGGAAATTGTTGCAAGGTCGGCATCACGGCTGCCATCGCTCGTTTTGCCAAACGACCATGACCAATTTCACGACGTTTGGGGGAGCCGACCATACCCACTTCAGCCACGGAATACGGGGGGAAATTGTAATGAAGTAAGAATGGATCTTTGCGTTCCCCTGTCAACTCATCCATGGTTTGGGCATCTCGTTCAGTGCCTAAAGTCGCGACCACGATCGCCTGGGTCTCACCTCGGGTGAATAAGGCGGAACCATGGGTGCGCGGCAAGATTCCTGTTTTCACTTGAATGGGACGAATGGTTCGATTATCACGACCATCGATTCGTGGCTGACCGACCAGTATGGTCTGACGTACGCATTTTTCTTCGATGCGGCCGATGATTTTTTTCACGGTTTCTGCCTTCGGCGCTTCTAAATCTTCAGTGCATAATTCGGCAATTAATTCCTGGCTTATTTGCTGCAAACGCGGTTTTCGTGCCAATTTTTCACGAATCTGATAGGCGCTTTGAATGGCAGAAGTCACTTTGTCGGAAATTTTTTGTTCCAACGCCGCATCATCGACGTGCGGCTGCCACGACCACGGCGTTATTTCACCACTTTCGGCGACCATTTCTTTAATGGCCTGGATGACGACTTGCATTTGTTGATGACCGAACATGACTGCGCCCAGCATCACTTCTTCGGATAATTCTTTAGCCTCAGACTCGACCATCAGTACCGCGTGTTCGGTACCGGCAACCACGAGGTCTAACTGGGAATCCTGCAGCTGCTTGAGGCTGGGATTTAGTTGATAAGCGCCATCGCGATAGCCCACTTTTGCGGCTGCTACCGGTCCATTGAAAGGAATGCCAGATAATGCTAATGCGGCAGAAGCGCCAATGATGGCGGGGATGTCGCTATCAATTTCGGGATCCAGCGATAATACGGTGGCAATGATTTGCACGTCATCGGTGAAACCTTCGGGGAATAATGGCCGTAACGGTCTGTCGATCAGTCGGGAGATGAGGGTTTCTCGTTCGGTAGGACGACCTTCGCGTTTAAAATAGCCGCCTGGAATTTTACCTGCTGCGTAGGTGCGCTCTTGGTAATTGACGGTTAATGGGAAGAAGTCGCGGCTAGCGGCGGAAGCAACACCGACCACGGTGGCCAGTACCACGGTATCGCCCATGCGCACTAATACAGCGCCGGAAGCTTGTCTGGCGATGGCGCCTGATTCTAAGGTCACCTTATGTTGGCCGTATTGAAATGTTTTTGTTAACTCTTTCACTAAAATATCCTTTGGTAAAATTCGTTGTTTGGTTTGTTGTTCACCTTGGGAGTAGGTCATGGTACTCGCATTGACTTAATTCCACCATTCACCAAGCGTCGTCTCAGCATGGGGCCGGAACGATGTACTTGGTGTATGAGTGAATGCGATTGCCATGGCTGACGCTCCCAGGCGTTTTCCTAGTATCTGATGTTGAGTCGGCCAATTAAGGTACGATAGCGCTCTAAACTTTCTCGTTTGAGGTAGTCTAGTAGTTTGCGGCGTAGGCTGACCATGCGCAGTAGACCTCGACGTGAGTGGTGGTCTTTGTGGTGTGCTTTGAAGTGATCGGTCAGTTTGTTGATGCGATGTGTTAGTAGCGCGGTTTGTACTTCGGTGGATCCGGTGTCGCCGGCAAATAGTTGGTATTCTTCGACGATTTTGGCTTTTTCTGTTGCGGTCAATGACATAAAATTCCCCTTTGTGGTGTGAACCGGCACCGCTGTCATGTGCAGGAACCGGTGGTTATTGGGTAAAAGTAAACGTGGAAGGGTATACTGCTCGGCGATAAATAGCAAGCCAGTCTATCACTGTGCGTTCTGAGAGAGGTGCCACTCCACGCATGAAGTATCCCAGGGGCTGGCTGCAAACACGCATAAATACGTCCATCGTAGCTCCCTAATTCCTCCCTGAATTAGAGGGTTTGCATCCAGCCCCTGGGATACTTCATGCTTACTTGGGCAGAACACCCGTTGTCCCGGCACAGGCGTCAACTTAAAGTAACTCCTTCTCCCATCGGGAGAAGGATATTTAAACAAGGGTGGGCAAGCATAGCGTGCCCACCTTTTGGCAGAGTCTATGAGAGGCTTTTGCTCACCACTTCATAGACATCGTTGGAGAGGGGTTTTTGTTCGGCGATGCGTTGTAGTTGCGCACGCATGAGGGACTGGCGGGTGGGGTCGAATTTTCGCCAGCGGGTTAGGGGTTCTAGGATGCGGGCGGCGAGTTGGGGGTTGAAGTGATCGATTTTTAGCACGTAGTCAGCTAGAAAAGCGTAGCCGTCGCCGGTTAAGGTGTGGAAGCACACGGGGTTGCTGGTGGCGAACGTGCCAATTAAGGCGCGGACACGGTTGGGGTTGTGCAACACAAACGAGGGGTGTTGGGTTAGGGATTTCACCACTGCTAAGGTATTGGGTAGGGGGGAGATCGCTTGTAGCGCTAACCATTTATCGACCACCAAATTTTCCTGATGCCATCGATGGTAGAAAATCGACAGCAATTCTGTGCGTTCTTCGCAATCGATAGCATTTAATGCCTCTATTGCGCCCATGGTATCGGTCATATTGTTGGATTGCTTGAATTGCTGGGTGCAAAATGCGCGTGCTTTTGTATCCCCTAGACAGGCCAGGTAGTGTAATACTAAGTTTTTCAGGCGCCGTTTGGCCATGGCTTTGGTGTCTAGTTGGTAGATGCCACTGTCGCTATGCTGTTCGTAATAGGTTAGAAAAGGGGATTTTAAGGCCAGGGCAATATGTTTTTTCAACCATTGCCTGACATCGTGAATCGCATCGACATTAGCAATGGGCATACGTTGGATCAAATACGTTTCGGAAGGCAAGGTCAGCATCTCTGCCAACAATGCCTCATCGCCGCCGGCTTCAAACACTTTGCTTAGTGCGGTTAAGAACGAGTGTGGGATGGGTAATTCGATCTCCTGCTCGTAATTTTCAATCAATCGTAGCAATACCCGTTCCGCCAATTGTTGGCCCGCATCCCAGCGGTTAAATAAATCATTATCATGCGACATCAGAAAAACCAGTTGTTCTTCGGTGTACGGGTAATCCAGTTTCACAGGTGCCGAGAAATTTCGTAATAAGGAAGGCGTCGGTCTCACCGGGATGTTGATAAAGGTGAAGGTTTGTTGCGGTTCTTGCACGGATAATACTCGCGTCGTCTGAGCTTGTTCTGCACTTTCATTGGCTAATTGCAGCGGCAAATCGCGACCTTGGTCGTCTAGCAATCCTATGGCAAATGGAATATGAAACGGTTCTTTTACCGGCTGCCCTGGGGTGGGTGGGCAGGTTTGAGTCAGCGTTACTGTGTATATATGAGTATGGGGATCGTAATCGTCTTTCACCATCACTTCCGGCGTGCCTGCTTGTTTGTACCAATGACGGAATTGCGTTAAATCCAGTTTCGATATTTCTGCCATGGGTTTGATAAACTCGTCGACGGTTACCGGTTGGCCGTCATAGCGGCTAAAATATAGATCCATGGCTTGACGAAACAGCGTTGGGCCTAGCAAGGTATGTAACATACGAATCACTTCGGCACCTTTTTCGTAGACCGTGACGGTGTAAAAATTATTGATCTCGATGTAAGAATCCGGATAGATCGGATGCGCCATCGGGCCAGCGTCTTGCGCGAATTGGCTGCTGCGAATCGTTTTGACTTCATTAATACGCTTAACGGTCGGCGAAGTTTTATCGGCCGTGAATTGCGATTCACGAAATACAGTTAAACCTTCTTTCAAGGTAATTTGAAACCAATCGCGCACCGTGACACGATTGCCAGACCAGTTATGAAAATATTCATGGCCGATGACGGCTTGGATATGAATAAAATCGTCATCCGTGGCTGTTTCCGGTCTAGCCAGAATGTATTTATCGTTAAAAATATTCAGCCCTTTATTTTCCATGGCGCCAAAATTAAAATCACTGACGCCGACGACCATATAGGTATTTAAATCGTATTCTCGACCGTATTTTTTTTCATCCCAGCGCATGGCTTCTTGTAATGACGCCATGGCGTATTCCGCTTGTTCGCGTTTTCCGGGTTCGACATAAACGGCCAGTTGCACGGAACGGCCAGATTGGGTAATAAAAGTATCGGTCAATACATCCAAATCGCCAGCGACTAATGCAAATAAATAACACGGTTTCAGGGTGGGGTCTTCCCATTTAACCCAATGTCGGTCTTCTTGCAATTCATGACTATCGGTTAAATCACCGTTGGATAATAAAATCGGGTACTTGGTTTTATCGGCAGTGATGGTGGTGGTGAAACGCGTTAACACATCCGGTCTGTCGAGAAAATAAGTAATGCGGCGAAAACCACGCGATTCACATTGCGTGCAAAAAATGGCGCCGCTTTTGTATAAACCGGTCAATTGTTTATTTTCTTGCGGCTGAATTTCTACCGTCGTTTCTAACATAAAGGTGTCACCGACATCAAACACCGTTAAGTGATGATCGTTGACTTGATAACGTGAGGATAGTAATTCATCACCATCTAATAGAATGCGTTTCAGTTGCATTTTTTCGCCATCCAATATTAATGGCGGTCGTCCCTGAGTGAAGGCCGGATTACGGCGGACCTGAAGTATGGCGGTGACATGGGTGTTTTTTTCATGGAGGTCAAAGTGCAATAACACGTTGTCTAATAAAAAAGGGCTCGGTTGGTAATCATTTAAATAATGAACTTGCGGAGAATGGGTATGAGTGTGCATAAACTATCCTAAAAATGAACTACTTTAACGTCGCTCCTGAGAGCACGGGCTTCACGGTAATCGTTTACAGCCCCAGCGCAATATAAAATAACCGGCTATTCCTGACAGGAGTGAACCTAAGAGCACGCCAAAACGCACTAACGCTGGGTAGTGCGCATCCGCGCTGGGAAAAGCCAATTGGCCGATGAATAGACTCATGGTGAAGCCAACGCCACAAATCACGGCCGTGCCATATAAGGTAAGCCAATTAGCACCGTTTGGTATGGGCGCCCAATGCAGGCGAATGGCCAACCACGTAGAACCAAAAATACCAATCTGTTTTCCTATAAATAAGCCTGCCAATATACCCATGGAGAGTGGTGTAATTAATTCTTGAATTGGGAAGTTAATAAACGACACGCCGGCATTGGCAAAGCTGAATAACGGCAGAATAAGATAAGCCACCCAGGGATGAAGCACCTGTTCTAACCAATCCACTGGATTGGATTTCTCGGCATGATGTAAATCTTGTTTTTGCGTTTTATCGGCTGAGGTATGGAGCGGAATCGTCAACGCTAATAATACACCGGCTATGGTCGGATGAATGCCCGATTTCAAGAATAATACCCATAATATTAACCCCAACAATATATAAGGAGTTAGACGCACCACTCGAAAATAATTCAAGGCGATTAAGACGATGACACACGCGAAGGCAGCTAACAACGTCGGCCAATACAATTGCCCTGAATAAAAAACCGCAATAATGATAATGGCGCCGACGTCATCAAAAATCGCCAATGCCATCAAGAATAACTTAATGCTCAAAGGCATGCGCTTACCTAATAACGCCATAATACCGAGAGCAAAGGCAATATCCGTCGCCGTTGGAATCGCCCAGCCTCGTAAATCAAAGGCGCTGCTGGCGTGATTCAAGGCTAAATAAATCACAGCGGGTACTACCATGCCGCCTAATGCCGCTAACGCAGGTAAGCTGACTTTAGCAATTGAATTTAATTCTCCGGTCAGAATTTCGCGTTTAATTTCTAAGCCGACCAACAGAAAAAAAATGGCCATGAAAAAATCGTTAATCCAAAAAATAAAATTCGTGGTTACCGATTTTCCGGCGATGGAAAATTGCCAATCGTAATGGAACCAGTGATGGTAGTGATCTTGCCAGGGGGAGTTAGCAAAAATTAAAGCCAATATAGCGGCAACAAATAAGATGATGCCGCTACTGGCCTCTAGACGGATAAACTCTGTTAGTATGCGCCAAGTAAGAAAATGATTTTTATGTCCATCGTTATTGTTATCAGTCATATGTTTTTAAGAATGTACAGTGACCCTACGCTCATGCAGTGGTTGTACGGGTCGAGAATTAAAAGGAATCATATTTTTCTTTAAATAGCTGACTTGTTCCGCTGTTAAGGATAGCGGTTGTTTATAAACGACCCATTGCACATTTTCAGAGCAAGGCGGTGTCGTCAGTGAGCCGGAGTATAGGTAATACTCATTTTCTTTAGGAATGACCTCGTCTGGGTTAAAGCGCACGGTATTGCCTGAAGCATATTGGTTAGCATCTAGAACCGACCATTCCCGGGTAGTGGCATTGGCTTTGCCTGCATTTTCTGTCAACAATACGCCAACCACCAATAACTGCCCCTGTTTATTTTGGTGGACCAAGTGAATTTCCATCGGGAAGCGTTGATTATGTAAGGTATGCTCACTGGGGGTATGAAAATGGAATCCTTGTAAATAATAGGTTTGACCATTGAACTGAACAGAGTTGGCAGAAGGGTCAACGGCCTTCATGGAGAAATCTTTGCTATCGGCGAGGTGATTAAATAAAGCCGGCTGGTAATGTAGTGTGATGCTTTGCTTCGCTACCGGTGTGGTCTCTGGGATATTAATAGGCGATTGCTGTTGACCTTTGCCACACACACTAAAATGCTCACCCCAATGCTCAGGACCTTTTTGGGCTGAGTAATTCCAGGTATTGTCTGAGACCGCTGCCTGAATCAAAGGAGTAGCACAACATACGATTAACCCGGCCGCCCATTGCTTAATACTGATTTTCATAAACCGTTTCCTCCGTTTAGGGATTGCTTCAATTTCTTATTCTATGACTTCTTGGTCCCAGAGGCAATTTCCGTCACTCATTTTTCGGATGGCCGCCAGCGTGCTCTCGTGAGCCACTAGCTCCTGCGCATCGGCGGGGATGACCTTCAATGGCGCCAGACTGGCCCTTGCCTGCGGGATGAGGGTGATCGATTGAGCACCGGAAGTGGAATCGTCGTCAAATAAACTGACCTGGCCGCCGGTCATGGCTAAATACACTCGTGCCAGCAAATCGGCATCCAACAACGCGCCGTGTAATTGACGGGCGGAGTTATTTATGCCGTAACGTTTACATAATGCATCTAAATTATTGTGCTGACCGGGGTGTTTTTTTCGAGCAAAGGCCAGGGTATCAAATACTGTGCAGTAGTCGGTTATTTTTTTAAAATTGGCATTGGTCCGTTGTAGCTCATGGTCTAAAAATCCGACATCGAACGGGGCATTGTGAATAATTAATTCAGCACCCTGAAGAAAGGTGATGATTTCGGAAGCCACATCGGCAAACAGCGGTTTATCGGCTAAAAATTCTTCGGTCAGACCGTGCACCGCTTGTGCCCCAGCATCGATAGCGCGCTCGGGACAAATATAGTAATGACATCGTTCCCCTGTGAAACGACGATTGATTAATTCTATGCCTGCTATTTCAATTAAACGGTGGCCTTCGACAACCGCTAAGCCTGTGGTTTCGGTATCCAGGACTATTTGGCGCATGGCTCTCTCTTGGCAGTAGAACAGCGATTTTGAAGTTAGATATTGTTTGGTGGTTTTGTAAGAAGGGCTGTGAAACTCAATATCAAAAAACCAGATAAGCGGACAAAGGGTGCAAAAGCACCCCTTTCCGCCTGTCCTGGAGGTAACATTTTGTTACAAGTCTTACTTTAAATTACAAAGAAAGACTTTCATGCAAGGTAACAGCTAACCTTACATTTTGTAGTTGAGGCTTAGGTAAGGACCTTGGAAGCCGATATTTGATGTTGTCGTGCTGGTATGATTTCCTTCAAAGGGCTCATCAGCAATATTTCCTTTGACTTGATCGACGGCATCAAAATATTCGGTTGCTTGCCAGCCTAACTCAACAGTCAAGTTTGATTTGTTATCAAACAAGAAGGTGTAGTTAAAACCAACTTTAGCATCCAACACAGGTACTACACGCCATGAATTATCGACAGTGACATCGTTGTCGAAATCAAACTCGTGAGTAAATGGTGGTTCTACATCCGTTTCAGAGTGTGATACGAAGACATTGTTAGAGGTGTTGGTTTTGACTTCACCAATTAACAATGCACCAGCTACGTGACCTGCGATACCGAAGCAATCACTGATGTGATAAGAAGTATCAACACCAAATCGTGGACCTACGCCATTGAATTTGGAATTGTATTCATCTTTTTCGCCGTAAGCAAAAGAGTCACCAGGAGCATCGGTGAAGAACCAATCAGCCCCATACTGATTAGTTACATTTTGACGTACGCTAGCAAAACGTAAGCCACCGAAGAATCGGGTTTGTAATCTCGTACCGAGATTGACGTATTGACCCACGTCTAAATCGATAGAATCCAATCTGCTTTTTACGGTGCTTTGAGCGCCTACATTTGACGTGATGACATCAGGATCAAAGAAGTTGAAGAGAGGAACACCGAGACCGGTTCGGAGCACATCACCAGGATCTGTTCCAACGTTGTCGGTGGTAGAGTGGTCAAAATGTGTCCAACTTAACTGCACATCGTTACCCGAATCTGGGAATGTGTAACCTAAGCCAACTCTGAAGCCAAAGTTGTAGTGAGGGTTGACGTTCTCTACATCTTGCTTTGTGTTGAGAAAGAAAGGAAAGTCGTCAAAGTCTGCCGAACTAAGACTGCTTATTGTCGCATAGTCAAGATCAGAGTTAGTGGGCTGAAGGAGTAGACCTTCTAATGTGATTTGCAAACCAGGTGTTAAATTAGGAATGTTCACAGCAAAGGATGGTGCATCTGTTGGCAGTGCCGCATAAGCACCCAACGAAGCCGTTAGACCAGCAGCGGCTAAAGCTACAGCAAATTTATTCATTTGTGACCTCCATGATGATTCCAAAGAACAGGTTATTATTTACACATTGTTATGTATCCTCTGGATTAGCAGTTTCAATAGAAGCCTAGCTGAACATTTTAAAATGTAGCATTTCTATTCAAACTAACAACCCTGCACACAACCTTGTGTTGGGCATATAGTAATGGGAATTTTTTAAAAAGCAAGTATTTTTTTGTTTTCTCTGTTTGTAATTTTTTTTACAATTGACGTTGTTTTTATTTTTGTATTTTTTTACAACATTCAGTATCGGTATTTTTTAGAACGGATTTACTTAATTTTTAGTTTATCTTCTAAAATTGACCAAAAACTCATCAATTGCTTGATTCGCTAATTGATCTGCCAGCGTATTTTCTGGATGCCCACTATGGCCGCGCACCCAATGCCATTTTAATTGGTGGTGTTTTATTTCTTCATCTAAACGTTCCCACAAATCTTTATTTTTGACTATTTTTTTCCCACTGTTTTTCCAATCATTTTCTTTCCAACGAGGCAACCACAATAGCACACCATTACGGACGTATTGAGAATCGGTGGTCACTTCGGCGTGACACGGTTTTTTTAAAGCGCTCAATGCCTGGATCACTGCCTGCAACTCCATACGGTTATTGGTTGTGTTTTGTTCAGCTCCGTACAATCTTTTTTCATGACCGTCATATCGCAACAAAGCACCCCAACCACCGGGCCCTGGATTACCCCGACAAGCACCATCGGTAAAAATATACACCGTTTTATTCGTTTTATTCATTAGGGTCATTTTTTTATGTCACTGTGGATAATGGGTGTGGGCTGATCAGCGGTGTCCACGTGCCCACTTGTTTTTTTGCTACGATTAAATAGACCGCGCCATTGCTTGACCAGAGTATGGGTCCTATTGCCTCCAGCGCTAACAAATAGTGCAGCCAGTTCTTGCGATTGATGGGCGGCCGAAAAAACAAACCGCGCTGCGTTTCTATATGAAAGTCGTGATGATGCAGGTAACGAATGAGCGTGGCTTGACTGCGAAAACGTCCTTGCCACGGCGGTGTCCGTTGTCGTCGTAAATATTTTAATGCGCCCCACACACTGTAGGGATTAAATCCCAAAATAATTAATTTACCTTCGGGTGTTAATATTCTGTGCATTTGCCGCAATAACACATCTGGATCGGTCATAAATTCCAAAATGTGCGGGGCCAGAATGACATCGACACTTTCGGATAGAAAAGGTAATTGCCGTAAATCACCTTGAACACCAGAACCTGGGTAAGAAGGAGAGAACTCGGGACTTATGCGAACACGATGGGCGATCGGCGATTTTTCAAATAAATACGTTTCACTCGGGCCACCTATTTGTAAAAATTGATGACCGAAATAGTGAGGCAGGTACTGATCCAACTCCAAACGTTCAGCAGCGAGCAGCTCTGAACCTAACAGAGACTGGTACCACGCATCCATTTGTCTTAGAATAATTTCTGTCGAATGGTGCATTATCTTGGCTTACCATAAATGACTTAACTCGTTGACCACCGAAGGAATGTTACTCATGCTGCGAGTATTGCCTGTTCCTGCTTTTAAAGACAATTACATTTGGCTGATTATACACAACTCATCGCCATCTTGCCTTATTATCGATCCGGGCGAAGCACAACCGGTGCTCGCTATTTTGCAGGAGCAGTCACTGCAACCAACGGGCATTTTATTAACCCACCACCATTGGGATCATGTCAATGGCGTGGCTGAATTACAGCAACATTATTCCTTACGCGTATTCGGCCCTGCGCAAGAGACGATTGAAACAGTGACTGATCCTGTGCAAGCGGGCGATAATCTGACCTGGCCCGGCTGGGATCTAGAGCTGAGGGTGATGGCTATTCCCGGCCATACCCGCGGTCACGTCGCTTACACCGGTGATGGCATGTTATTTTGCGGTGATACGTTGTTTACCGGCGGCTGCGGGCGCTTATTTGAAGGAACGGCTGAACAGATGTACCATTCCTTACAAGCGCTGGCTGGCTTACCTGAGGAAACCTCTGTTTATTGCGGGCATGAGTACACCGAAGCCAACCTAAGATTTGCACAGGCAGTCGAGCCCGACAATCAGGACCTGTTACTGCGAATCAAACAAACGGCGATGCTTAGGGCTCAACAGCTACCCACCGTTCCCAGCTCATTAGCCCTAGAGAAGCAGACCAATCCTTTCTTACGCTGCCACCTGGACTCGGTTCGACAAGCGGCGGAAAAACACGCCGCCACCTCACTGCATGATCCAGTCGCTGTGTTTCGCACTATCCGTGCATGGAAAGATAACTTTTGAAACACCCATCGTCATTGGAGCAGGGATTGTTGCGCTGATCAAAAACTCCTTCTCCCCTTTTGTGGGCTAAGGGGTATGCACTCATCTTTTTCAGTCAACTATGAATAGTCACCGGATTAACGATTAGCACTGTAAGCCCCCTCTCCCGCGCGAGGAGTTTGGGCAAAAGCTGCAAACCTATTCGCGGGAGAGGGTTGGGGGAGAGGGTAAAGTCTCGCGCTATCCCTTCGCCCTCTCCCCAACCCTCTCCCGCGAACAAGTTCAGAGCCTTTATTCAAGCCCCTCGCGCGGGAGAGGGGCTTACAGTGCTAAACCCTAATCTAATACTCACTCACAGCTGGCTGAACAGATGCGGTCAACTTATCTGTCGGAGGTGGTTGCCTAAAATCATAGACAACTCACATAGCAGAAGGTGCCCGTGAGGGCGGATGAGGGTGCTAAAAAGAGATAAAAATCCTTTTTACATATCTGCTTGAAGAATTCACGGACGAAGACAGCGCGTTGCTTGATTAGAAAAATATTTTACTAAAAATCAATATATTGGTTTTCTCCCCTCCCACACTGCACGACCACAATGTCTCATCAGGGTTGACCTGGGGCGAACTTGTCTATAGAATACCCCGAATGAATTTGCTAAAAGAAAATAAATTGTGCTTTCGCCTCCTCTTGTTAAGCTGCTTAGTAACGACGCTTCCCTGCTTAGCAACCCCCGTTTCCGCCGCGAAACAGCAGACTGTCGTCACGCCAACGGTAGCCGCAACCCCTGCCCCTGTTGAACCAACAGCTTCTATCTGGAAAAGCATGGGGGAAAGCTTTAGTTTGAATCACCAAGTCAATCAAATTAAAGTGGATGAGCAGATCTCGCTGCTTCAGCATAACCAGCAGGCGTTATACAAAACATTACAAAGAGCCGCTCCTTATATCTCTTATATCTTTGACCAAACCAAAAAAGCCGGCCTACCCACTGAGCTAGCCCTGTTACCTTTAGTGGAAAGTAAATTCGACCCTTACGCCCGTTCCGGCCCGGGTGCCACAGGGGTTTGGCAGATTATGCCGCAAACCGCCTCCCGGCTGGGTTTAAAAAATAACGCCTCCTACGATGGTCGACGTGATTTGGTCGCCTCTACCCATGCTGCTTTAACTTACTTAACTTATTTACATTCGATCTTTCGCAAAGACTGGGAAATTGCCTTGGCCGCTTATAATTATGGGCCGGGCAATATCCATTCGGCATTACGCCGACAAACGGGCTGGTATGCGGCCGCTGATTTTTGGCGGCTGAAACTACCGAGCCAAACTAAAAACTACATACCCAAGCTCTATGCGCTGGCGGAGGTGATTCAAAACCCCGATCGTTACCATATCCGCTTACCAGCTATTAGCAATGATGTGCGTTTAACCTCCGTGCAAGTAGGCGCACATGTCAATTTGCGGCAAGTGGCAGACAATACCGGTGTGAGTATTGGTACGCTGGCTAAATTGAACCCCGGCTATACCAAGTTGGCCACCGCGAAAGGTGCACCAAATACCTTATTAATTCCCAGTTATGCTTCCCCGGGTTCTGAGCTGTTAAAATCCAATATCACCACTGTGTTGGCGTCGAAGGTGGTCGATCCTATTTTACTCGCCTCACAATCACCACTCAAATCTCATGATTACCTGGTCGCTACCTTATTACACGAAGGGAAGTGGTTGCTTTCTGTGTAGCCCCGTCTAGAAGAATTGACGATAGATTGGAGTGGCATTAAACTGATTTACTCGTTACGCTACCGCCAACTCCTTTAAAAAAACAAAATCACAGAAAACACCTGACCATTGGAAGAAGTTTGCTATGAATGCCCAAATTCTCGACGGAAAAATCCTCGCTACCCAGATCCGCCAGCAAATCACTGAAGCCATCCGCCATCGTTTAGACCAGGGTTTACGACGCCCGGGCATCGCCGTTATTTTAGTGGGGGAAGATTCAGCCTCCCAGATTTATGTCAAACACAAGCGTAAAGATTGCGAAGACGTCGGCATGGTATCGAAGGCGTATGATCTGCCGGCTGATACTTCACAGCAACACCTACTCGCTCTCATTGATGAATTAAATGCCAATCCGGAAATCGATGGCATTTTGGTGCAACTCCCTTTGCCGGCACATATCGAAAGTGATGAAGTATTGGATCGCATTCGAGCGGACAAAGACGTCGATGGTTTCCATGCTTATAATTTGGGCCGTTTGGCTCAACGTCGACCTTTGCTGAGGCCGTGCACGCCTTACGGTGTGATCACGCTGCTGGATAATGCCGGAATTGCGATTGAGGGCATGCATGCGGTGGTGGTGGGGGCTTCTAATATTGTCGGTCGGCCGATGGCCTTGGAGTTTTTGTTGGCGAAGTGCACGGTGACTATCTGCCATCGTTTTACTCGCGATTTGGCGGAGCATGTGAATCAAGCCGATATTCTTGTGGTAGCCACTGGTAAGCCTGATTTAGTCAATAGTGCTTGGCTTAAATCCGGAGTGATTGCGATTGATGTCGGCATTCATCATCAGGCCAATGGCGTGTTGCGCGGGGATTTGGATTTTGCTTCGGCTAGCCAAAAAGCCAGCTGGATAACCCCTGTACCTGGCGGGGTCGGCCCGATGACGCGAGCTATTTTGTTGCAGAATACCTTGTTTGCGGCCGAGCACTTGCATTAAAACTCTTTTATTTTAAACCCCTCATCCGCCTTCGGCACCTTCTCCCACAGGGGGAGAAGGAATTATTTTCTTAAGTTGACGCCTATGCCCACAAGGGGAGAAGGATCGACGCAACATGCCGATCCGCGCTTCCAGGGGTGGGCTTATTTATTCCTGCGCCACGTAGTTCCTTCGGCGCTATCTTCTAATATGATTCCTTTATAGGTTAATTCCTGACGCAATTCATCGGCTCTTTGCCAATCCTTGTCACTGCGCGCTTTATTTCTATCGGCAATCAATTGTTCTATGGCTTGAGCTTCCACCTCACTTAATCCCGATTGCAGAAAGGATTCTGGATCCATTTGTAGAATACCAAATATTTCCGCCAATTTTTTTAATAAGGTGGCGAAACGACTGGCTTGCTGAAGATCGCCAGCAGCACGATAACGATTAATTTCGCGAACCAGGTCAAACAATACCGCAAAAGCCAATGGCGTATTAAAATCATCGTCCATCGCCGCTTGAAATTGTGCTGTAAACTCTTCTGAGCTGGGTGGCTGCGCGCTAGCGTCTAACCCACGCAAGCAGGTATACAAGCGTTCCAACGCCGCTTTCGCGCTGTTTAAATTTTCCTGACTGTAATTAATCGGACTGCGGTAATGGCTGGCTAATAAGAAGTAACGTATCACTTCGCTGGGATACTGCGCTAAAATCTCTCGAATCGTCGTAAAATTCCCCACCGACTTCGACATTTTTTCACGGTCTACTTGGATATAACCGACGTGCATCCAGGTTTTCACAAAAGGATTACCAAATAAGCTTTCCGATTGGGCGATTTCATTTTGGTGATGCGGGAAAATTAAATCTAAGCCACCGCCGTGTAAATCAATGTGCTCCCCCAAACAACTGGCGCACATCGCGGAGCACTCGATATGCCAGCCGGGGCGACCCTTTCCCCAGGGCGAATCCCAACTGGGTTCATCGGGTTTTGCCATTTTCCACAAGACAAAATCCAGAGGGTCGCGTTTGACATCGAGAATATCCACTCGTGCGCCTCGGCGTAATTTTTCTAAGGATTGATGGGAGAACTTACCATAATCGGCAAAGCTAGCCACTTGGAAGTATACGTCACCGTTTTCAGCGACATAGGCGTCGCCTTTTTCAATCAGGCGGGTGATAAAGTTAACGATCTCCGGGATATGGGCGGTGGCGCGTGGTTCCTCATTGGGGGGCAATACGGAAAGTGCTTGCTCATCTTCTCGCATGGCTTGGATAAAGCGCTCTGTTAATACATCAGTGGCTTCGCCGCGCTCATTAGCTCGTTGAATGATTTTGTCGTCTATATCGGTAATATTGCGCACATAGTGCACATCATAGCCTTGTAAGCGCAAATAGCGCGTGACCATATCAAAAACGACCATGATGCTGCGAGCGTGGCCGATATGGCAATAGTCATATACCGTCGAGCCGCAGACATATAGGGAGACTTTTCCAGGTACCAAGGGCTGAAAGGGTTCTTTTTTCTTCGTTAAGCTGTTATGGATGTGTAACAAGCGCGTTGTCTCCCAGGTGCAATGAAGCGGCCATAATAGGGTGGTTCTGGTTATTTTTTCAAGCCTTAATCCACATCCCCGCATTGTAAGAACAAACTTTATATAATTTTATATCTGATATGTGCTGTTTATGGTATAGTTCTTATAGGAGCATACCTAAAATAAATGCATAAGCGCCTGAAAATAAAGTACATTTTATGATAACCAAACAAATTACCAAGCTATCTCGCCTCAGCCCTTCGGATCTTCAGCAAATCAAATCCTTTGCGGATTATTGCGCCAATATCGACGATCTTAAAATCAAAATCTACTGGCATATCCTAGAAAATCGCATGACTCTGGAGTTTAACGACTTCTTTTATTATATGGACGGCAATATCGTCGGTTACCTCTCGCTTTATACGTTTGAAACCGATGAGGCGGAAATGAGCGCCCTGGTTCATCCTAATTATCGTCGAGAAGGGATTTTTAAAAAATTACTGGGTGAGGCCCTGCTGGAGTTGAAGCAACGTCATATTTCACAATGCGTGTGGATACGGCCGCATCGTTCCGTGATTACTCCCGAATATTTAGCTGCTAAAGATGGGCGCTATACTTTTTCGCAGGTGGAGATGGTTGCTAAAAATGAGCCGGTTTTGAAAAATTTGCCCGATATTCATTTACAGCAAGCCGTTCGCCAAGACGTCGTTACCCTGGCAGAAATCGGTTCTATTTGTTTTAGTTCGTCTTTCTCTGAAACGCATCAACGTTTTCTCGAAAACATGAATGAGAAAAACCGTTTGGCGTGGATTGCTTCTATCCCGGGCGGAGAGAACATTGGTAAAATCCACGTTCGTTGCGATGAAGATAATTCTGCTTTTATTCACGATTTAGGTATTTTACCTGCTTATCGCGGTAAAAATTACGCCACCGCGATGATTTTAAAATTGATGGCGTTGTTGCGCGAAAACGGGCATCACCATATTTTTCTCGATGTGGAATGCCATAATGAAGGCGCTTTACGATTGTATCAGCAATGCGGCTACGTCACTTCGGCGGGGTTTGATTTTTGGCGAGTACCGGTAGCAAAAATGTAACATTTGAGAGCACTCCCCACAGGATCCCAAACCCCCACGCCATCCCAGCGCTCCACGTAATAAAAAATTAAATTTTAGTGTTTTCACATAGGGAGTAAGGCTGCTATGAAAGAATCCTCTTCTAATACCCACCTCCTTCGTTTAGAAACTTTAGGCAAGCTTGTAACAGAAATAAAGCGCCAAAAAAATCATCATGATATCAATGATTCGGTTATGGCCGCCCAAGTCAAAAAATTGGGGCAACAAATAAGAAACGTTCGAGTACTCTGCCCCAACAGATGGAATCCATCGGACTCGATCGCATTTACGACGGGAGTTAGCTTACTTACTGAGCTTGCCGAGGAAGGGAGTAGAGTAGCGGCACTGGAATTAGGTCATTATTATAAGGAAACAGCAGCTGAAGCCAAGACAAAAGCTACAAGCACTGGGATTTGGGGGGCTGACTCTTGTTCTGCCACTTCTTTAGCTTATTATCAGAAGGCGGCAGCGCAAGGGGACGCTGTAGCGGAAAGGTTTGTAGCTAAACACCATGAGAATGATGAAAATTGGATTTTAGCATGGGTGTGGTATACAAAAATTCAGCAGAGGGGAGAACAGCCAAGTGTTGATTCTGATATCAAACGAATGCAACAACAGATTGAAGCCCATCCACATACTCAAAAAGAATTTATAGCATCCTGTCACCGTGGAGCCGAACGCGGAGATACAGATAGTCAATTCCATCTAGGTTTTTGCTATGAGCATGGAATTCTTAGCGAAGATAAAGATATGAAACAGGCTGAGAATTATTATAAGCGGGCAGCAGACCAAGGGCACAGTGACGCCTACATAGCACTAGGGAATATTCTGTTTAGCCAAATGAGCGATCCTATTAATTATCCACCATCTAATAATTACTTTCGAAAGCTACTCAAACACTATGCGCCAATTGCTGACGAATATAAAAATTCCTTCCACAACCCTCAAGCGCGCTTTTTGACCAGACTGTCTTGTGATCTTGACGGTATAGCAAATAGTTTTATAGGTTCCATCGTGTATAAGCTGAGGGTTCTCGCTCATCAAAGAAATACGGAAGCTGAGTTTTATCTGGGAACTTGCTATGAACACGGGATAAGCGTTAAGAAACATGAGAAGACTGCGATCCAGTGGTATGAATGGGCAGCAGAGGAAGATCATATTGCTGCACAGATGGCATTAGGTCACCTAGTGGCACCAGGTGAAATAAATGGTTTTGCTGAAGTGAGATGGTTTAAGAAAGCTACTGAAACTAGGCATAGGCTGGGAGGGCAACCTCAGCGATTTGTTCAAGAAATTTCTTCAGAAGTCCCAAAACAGGAAGATAAAAAAGGGAAAATTATAGGGTTTAAAAAACCTGAGTTTTTCGCAGATTTGAGCAAACCATTGGTGGACAAATTACTGGTACCGCTTAACCCTATTGTGACCATAGTGAACGGTGTTAATAATCAGCTCACATCGTATTGCGTTGAAGAATTAAGCACAAAAATATTGAGTGGCGCTATCTTGTTGAAGAGAGCAGATTTTTTTGAGGTTTTTAATCAAATTAGAGACCTCGCTCAACGAGGAAACATAACAGCTCAAACGTATTTGGGTCGTAGCAATAAAATCGTGGATATTCAGTCTTTATCTACTGAAGCATTGGAGGCAAATATAAAATCCTATTTTCAACGTCCGGCCCCGTCTGTTAAAACTGAATTGGTGGCAGTGGGATATGTTGAGAAATTATTTGATAAAGGGTCGCGACCGCAAATGGAAGTAACACAGGCGCTTCACTATCTGAAGGAATTTGCTAATAAAGGCTGTATGCAAGCACAAATGAGGCTTGCATCTTTGTATGTAGATCCAGGCCAGTGGCTGGTGGGCGTGGCACCCGATGCTAAACAAGCTGTCATGTGCTATCGCAAAGCTGCACAGGAAGGAAGCACAATTGCACAAGACGTATTAATCTCAGCTTACAGCAATAATAAGTATGAAGGCGGCAAGAGTACTCCACACCTAACAGGTGTAGAGCCTGATGATCTGGAAGCACTTCATTGGTGTCATGAAGCGGCGAAACAAGGTCATCTTTCTGCGCAAAAATGTTTAGCTTTTAGCTACAGTGGAGAAAAATACACAGGTTTGGAATACAATAGTTTGAAGATAAATGTGACGCCGAATGATAAATTAGCTTTTGAGTGGTTTTATAAAGCCGCACAACAAGGCGATGCGCAAAGTCAATCCTGCCTAGGTGTGTGTTACCATGAGGGGCTGGGTGTTGAACAAGATTTCGATCTAGCTTATCAATGGTATCAAAAAGGGGCTCCTTCGAACCCTATCTTATTGGAGCGTGAGTTTAGCCCAGAAGCGCGAGAAGAAAGAGCTGCTAAAGCAAGAACAGTAAAGCTCCTGAAATCTGCAGAAAATAATAATCAAGAAGCCCAATATCTATTAGGCCTTTCTTATGAACACGGGGTTGAGCTTGACCGAGATGTGAAAAAAGCAGCCCATTGGTATGGAAAAGCAGCAGAACAAGGGTATCCACCGGCGCAAGATAGTTTAAGCCGATTTTATCGAGAGGGTCTGGGAGTTGATAAGGATAAAAAATTAGCCGAAGAGTGGCACCAGAAAGCGGCCAAACAAGGATTTCACCCCTATCCTTTTCTAGAAGTAAAAAAGAAAACGACTGCGACAGAAAAGAAGCCCACGTTTTTTGGGCCCGCGTATGAGAAGACCAAAGGAAAAGAATTAGTTAAAGATAATGATATAGGAATAACACATTCACAAGATTTGTATGGCTATATATCGAGCAAGGATCTTGATATTCAAGAAGAAGTGGAACTCAAAGCTATTCGAAACTAGGACCTGTCATCCATTGACTAGGCGCCCGTCTTCCTGCGGGATCCAGAGGATGTTGCAAATTAAATTTCTTATCTTCTTGATGAGCCCTAGTTTCTTCCTGTATCCCGCGGACATGCCGCGGGAAGACGCAGTGGGAGCATGTGACGAGGTCCTAGCTTGTTACTAAGGCCAGCGCTTTATGCATTCTATTTTGTAATTGTTCCGGACCCAGTAGTTCGAAAATCTGCAATAATTCTGGGCCGTGTAATTCACCGGTTAGTGCGACTCGCAACGGCTGGAATAAAGCTTTGCCTTTTAATTGCAGGCGATCACGCAACGCATTCGTCACAGCCGATAAATTAGCACCTTGGGATTGTATTGTTTCGGTGATTTCTGAAAAAAATCGCGGATCGACTTCGCGGAGAATGTGTTGCTGCTCTGTATCGTAATCCCAATCCTCACTAAACAATCGATTCGCCCAGTGCGATGCTTCCGTTGGGAAAGTGATATTGGGTCGGATCGCTTGGATGAACAATTCACGGCTGGCGGTAGGAATGAGCTGCTGCACTGGCTCCCCCAACCACTGCCAAAAATCAGCATCTGATAAGCTGATTAATGCTTGGCGCTGCCAATACAATAATTGATTGGCGTCAAAACGCGCCGGGGCAGTTCCCAAGGCTTTCAGCGAAAAATGATCGGCTAATTCCGATAACGTCATTAACTGTTCTTCGACGTAGTGGTGTCCTAATCGCCCTAAATAATTATTGACGGCTATGGGCAGGTAGCCTTGTTCACGCAATGCTTCCAAACTGCGGCTGCCATGGCGTTTGGATAAGGGTGAACCGTCGGGGCCGACAATTAAGGCAATATGGCCGTATTGGGGTATAGGTAAATCCAGTGCGTGCAGAATCATGATTTGGCGAGGCGTGTTAGTGAGATGATCTTCCCCGCGCAAGGCATGCGTCACACCCATTAAGGCATCATCAATGGCGTTGCAATACATAAACGGCGGTGTGCCATCGGCGCGGCGAATAATGAAATCGCCGATATCGCTGTTTTTAAATCGTTGTGCGCCGCGGACCAAATCCATGAATGTGGTCTCGTCTTCCAGTGGCACCCGAAATCGTAATGTCGGCTTCAATCCTTGCGACAATTTTTCAGCGACCTGTTCGGCGGTTAAGTCGCGGCAAACCCCCGAATAACGGGGAGGCTTACCCGCTGCCCGTTGCAATTTTCGGGCTAACGCCAGTTGTTGTTCCGTACAAAAGCACGGGTAGGCTTTATCCTGCTCTTCTAATCGTTGGTAATAGGTATCGTAAACCGCTTGGCGCTGTGATTGAAAATAAGGGCCGGCGTTTTTTTCGCAACCGGGACCTTCGTCCCAGGATAATCCTAACCAATGCATGTCTTGTTGCAAGGCATCGGCATAGCGCGTTTCCGATCGTGCTTTATCGGTGTCCTCAATCCGTAACAAGAAGACGCCGTGTTGGCCTCTGGCTAATAGAACGTTGAATAGTGCGGTGCGAATATTGCCCAGGTGCAATAAGCCGGTCGGGCTGGGGCAAAAACGTGTTTTGAGTAATGGCGTAGTCATAATGTTAGGTTTTTAGTGTATGATGAACAGGTTGATGGCCATGGTGGGCAATCATTCACTTCGCATAGGTTTAATACTGTGAATCATACCTTGTTTATCTCTGACCTGCATCTACAGGCTGATCGCCCGGATATTACTGGCTGGTTTTTTTCGTTGCTGCAAAAACGCGCGCCACAAGCCGATGCCTTGTATATTTTGGGGGATTTATTTGAGCTGTGGGTGGGGGATGATGACCACAGCCCGTTTCATCAGAGCATCATCGCCGCCCTGCGCCAGTTAGCGGACTCAGGGGTACCGGTTTATTTTCTGCCTGGCAATCGGGATTTTCTAGTGGGCCAAGCGTTTCTCACCGCCGCAGGCGCTCAGTTGTTGCCCGATCCGTGTAAAATAACACTGTATGACACTCCCCTCTTGTTAACTCATGGGGACCTATTGTGTACTCTGGACAAAAAGCATCAGGTGTTTCGCCGTTACAGTCAAAGCCCTGGGTGGCGTCGGTGTTTTTTAGCGCTGCCACTTCGGTTCCGTGTATGGCTGGCGGCTTTGGCCCGACGCATCAGCCGTCATAATACGAGCAGAACCGAGAGTTACCGGATGGATGTCACCCCCGACGCATTAGCCATACTCATGCAGCAAGAACAGGTTCAACTGCTTATCCACGGCCATACCCACCGCCCGGATATCCACGCATTCACCCTCAACGGCAAACCCGCCACCCGTATTGTTCTCGGCGATTGGCACCACAGCGGCCACGCCCTAATCTATTACGCCGATGGCCATTACGAAATGATCCGATTTGAAAATTAATCATTGACGGCTTTGTTCCCTTTTAATCCATCTTGCAAGGTTATGTCCCACTCTGCCATTTCATCGCGTAATGTGGTGTCTTTTTCCACGGCTAGCACACAGTCATACCGTGTTTTTTCTCGCCTTCTTCCCCATCAATGGGGGAGGGGATTTTTTTGAATTATTCAACAAGGCCGCTTGTGCTCACAAGGGGTGTTTAACTTTAACTGCTCGGAAGAAGTCGCGGCTTCGGAGGGGTTTATTGCCTAGTAAGGCGCTGAGGGCCAGTCGCATTAATTGGCGGGCGACGCGCAGGTCTTCTGGTTCGGTGAGTTGGCCGTGGTGGAAAGCTAATAGCTGTTTGCCTGGAAAGACGGGTTGTGAGCTACCCGTGTGAGGTGTTTCAACCAAGCCTTGTTCTAACACAAACGTGTAATTTCGTTCTGGGTGCACGGCTTCGCCGGTGATGGCCTCGGTATGCAGCGATAAACCAAAGCCTAACTCCAATAATAATTCACGTTCAAATAACCGCAGGTTTAACTCCAAGGCATCGGGGTGCTGCAATGCGTGCAGGGTTTGTTGGTAGCAGGTAAATAAGTGGCTATACGGGTCTGAGCGCGGCAATAATCGAACCAGTAATTCATTGAGGTAAAAACCGCTTAATAACGCTGCACCGGTTAATGTGTAGACACCGGTACTGGGTTCGGCTGCGCTTAAACTCATTAATTCGGTTTTACCCGACCAGCTGAGGTGGAGAGGGGTGAAGGGTCTTAATAGGCCACGGAATCGCGACTTGGGTTGGCGTGCGCCTCGTGCAACTAGAGAGATTCGACCATAATCTTGAGTGAAGACATCGAGAATTAAGCTGGTTTCACTTAATGGGTACCGATGCAATATATAGGCGGGATGTAAGGTTACTCGCATAAATAAACTCTGGAAGCACGGTCAACTCGCCCGCAAATTGAGCCCATTTTTGCTTTTTGCGGGTATGACATCCACGCGCTTGGGAAGAGTTTAATCTCCATACCCTAGGCTACGTAAACTGCGCTCATCGTCAGCCCAGCCTTGTTTTACTTTTACCCACAACTGTAAAAATACTTTCTGGTCATTGACCCATTTTTGGATTTCTAAACGCGCTCGTTGACCCACTTTCTTTAACACGGCGCCCTTTTCGCCGATGACAATGGCTTTTTGACTGGCTTTATCGACGTAAATAACGGCCGCAATACGTAGTAATTTATCTTCTTCTTTGTATTGCTCAATCTCCACCGTCAACGCATACGGCAATTCCTGGCCTAATAATCGAGTTAATTGTTCTCGAATAATTTCTGCCACGAGAAAACGTTCACTGCGATCGGTGATTTGATCAGCTGCAAATATAGCGGCTTGGGCAGGTAAATATTGCGAAATAGTGGCTTCCAACATTTTCACATCGGTTTCATTTTTCGCTGACATGGGAATAATGGCAGCAAAATTTCCCTTCTGCGCCAATGTCTCCAAATACGGCAATAAGCTCGATTTATCCGCGATCTTATCGACTTTATTCACCACTAGCAGCACAGGCACTTCCGCTTTCTGGATTTTTTGCCATGCCCATTCATCGTCACTGCGCCAGGTTAAGCCTGCGACCATGAAAACAATTAAATCGACATCCCACAAGGAATGATTGGCCGTACGGTTCATATAACGATTTAATTCACGCGGGGTTTTCTTATGGATGCCCGGCGTATCGATATAAATCGCTTGATAGGTTTCGGTGGTTTTAATGCCGAGAATCCGGTGGCGCGTGGTTTGCGGTTTGCTGGCGGTGATACTGATTTTTTGCCCGACTAAATGATTCAGTAAGGTCGATTTCCCGACATTGGGACGACCGACAATGGCGACATAACCGCATCGAAATTCATTGGTTTTTTTCATATCGGCACTCGCAGACGATGTAAAAATTGCTCGGCGGCATTTTGTTCTGCACGACGGCGATTACTGCCCTGGCCTATCACTATTTCTGATAACCCAGGCACCCGACACTCTATTTTAAAATTCTGATTCTGCTCACGCCCTTCCACCGATAACAATTTATATTGTGGCAATGCGTATTTTTTGGCTTGCAAATATTCTTGTAACGATGTTTTGGGATCTTTTTTTACACCCTGGGCAGTGGATAATTGTAACTGGCCGATAAACCAATGCAGAATCCGTTGTCGACATACCTCGATACCACCATCCAAGAATACTGCACCAATAATCGCTTCCATGGTATTCGATAAAATGGATTTACGCTGCAAGCCGCCGCTTTTCATTTCACCCGGCCCCAAACGCAAATAATCACTGATCGTTAACTCTTTTGCCAACACCGCCAATACTTCACCATTTACCAAATTGGCCCGTAAACGACTCAGGCCACCTTCGCTGAGATGGGGGTGATCCTGATACAGTTTTTCTGCTATGCAAAAATTCAACAACGAATCGCCTAAAAATTCCAAGCGTTCATTATTCATGCGGCCAAAACTGCGATGCGTTAACGCCATTTGCAATAAGGACAAATCGCGGAATTCATAGCCCAGTTTGTCGCACAATGGTTGCAATGATGTTGGCATCTCATTCAGGCTCAACGCACAGATTCTCCAATTCTAGACCAGCGGATACGATGGTTGAGGGCATCCCAGCTCATCCAAATACCAAAGGCTTTACCAATTAAATTATGCTCCGGCACAAAACCCCATATGCGGCTGTCATCACTGTTGTCACGGTTATCGCCCATCATAAAATACTGACCGGGGGGCACCACGGTATCAATATCACCAGTCATCCCTTGACCCACGGGCATGACATAAATACGGTGTTTGATGCCGTCTAAATCTTCTTCTTTTAATTCCACGGGAATATGCTCTTCTGGGTTATTCCCTATTCTCGGTTCGTCATCCATGGCATCTGCTATTTTTGTCTGCGTCATTTCTTTGCCATTAATGGTCAGCACTTTATTTTGGTATTGGATATGATCGCCGGGTAAGCCAATCAACCGTTTGACAAACACAATGGAAGGATCCGGGGGTGCGTAGAATAATACGATATCGCCGCGCTTCGGTTTGCCCACAGCAACAATCTCGTTATTGTTGACCGGAAAGTGTAAGCCATACGCAAATTGATTGACGATGAGAAAATCACCCGGTTGCACGGTGGGCTGTAATGAGCCACTGGGCACGCGATAGGGTTGCACGATAAACGATCGAATGACCCAGACGATGAGTAACACCCAGAAAAAAGACCGCGCGTGTTCAACAATAGCCGGTTCTGGGCGTTCTTTAGCCAGTCGCCTTCTGCGAAAAAATAACCAATCGATTAGCGCGATGAATCCGCAACCAAAAACCAACGCGGTTAATGTGGCTGGGAAATTCAGGATACACAACCAGATAATCAACAACGTGACCAGCCATAAGCCCGTTTTACGCAAGCGTCGGAAATGGTTGGGCGGGTATTGCTCGGTTAAACGAGGCGCATCAATCAACCAGGTCAGCAAGGTCAGAAAAACCGCCAAGATTAAAATGAGTATGTATTCTTTGGTAATAATCATAGAACTATCCATTGATAAGTAAAAAAGTAACTACAGCGACGTGCGGATTTTAATCCTTTTGATCCACTTTTAACACCGCTAAAAATGCTTCCTGGGGAATCTCGACCCTGCCTACCTGCTTCATGCGTTTCTTACCTGCTTTCTGCTTCTCCAACAATTTACGCTTACGGGTAATATCGCCGCCGTAACATTTCGCGGTCACGTTTTTGCGCAGGGCTTTTACCGTAGAACGGGCGATAATTTGCGCACCAATCGCTGCTTGAATGGCGACATCGAACATTTGTCGAGGAATAATGCCCTGCATACGCTCAACTAACGCCCTACCCCGTTGCTGGGCTTTGTCGCGGTGGACGATGTTGACGAGGGCGTCTACTTTTTCGCCATTAATCAGAATATCCAGCTTCACTAAGGGCGCTGCCTGGAAATGTTTAAATGAATAATCTAAGGAGGCGTAGCCTCGGCTGATCGATTTCAAGCGATCAAAAAAATCCAAGACCACTTCGCTCATTGGTATCTCGTAGGTTAACGCTGCTTGTCGACCGGCGTAAAGCAGGTTTTTTTGTACGCCACGGCGTTCAACGCATAAGGTCATGACATTGCCTAAATATTCGGGCGGAACGAGGACATTGACTTGAGCAATGGGTTCGCGCGTCTCGGCTATTTCCGAGGGGCCCGGTAGTTTGGCGGGATTATCAACGTACTGGACCTCGCCTTTATGCGTCAGTATTTCATAAATCACGGTGGGAGCGGTGGTGATTAAGTCCAGCTGATATTCCCGCTCCAGCCGCTCTTGGACGATTTCCATATGCAGCATGCCGAGAAAACCACAACGAAAGCCAAAACCCAAAGCTTCCGAGGTTTCGGGTTCGTAAAACAAGGCGGCGTCATTTAAGCGCAATTTGGCCAGTGCGTCCCGGAAGTCTTCGTAATCTTCAGCGTTGATAGGAAATAATCCCGCGAATACTTGGGGCTTGACGCGTTGAAAGCCAGGTAAGGGTTGTGACGCGGGGTGAACGGCATGGGTTAAGGTGTCACCCACTGGTGCGCCGTTTACTTCTTTGATGCCTGCGATGACATAGCCTACTTCACCGGCATGCAATACGCCGGTGCTTTGCCGCTTGGGCGTAAAGATACCGACTTGATCGACTTGATATGATCGGTTGGTTGACATCACCAGCATTTTTTCGCCAGCTTTCAGCACGCCTTGCTTTACTCGCACTAGGGAAACCACGCCTAGGTAGCTGTCGAACCATGAATCAATAATCAAGGCTTGCAAGGGTGCTTTATCTTCGCCTTGGGGTGGTGGTACTAATGCGACTAATTGTTCCAACAAATCTTCAATGCCTAATCCGGTTTTGGCGCTGATCGGTAAGGCGTGGTGGGATTCTATGCCAATGATATCTTCAATTTCTTGAATGACTTTGTCGGGGTCGGCTTGTGGTAGGTCCATTTTATTTAGGACGGGGATGACTTCTAGTCCTTGTTCTATGGCGGTGTAACAAACAGCAACGGTTTGGGCTTCTACTCCTTGTGCGGCGTCGACGACGAGTAGGGCGCCTTCGCAGGCGGATAAGGAGCGTGATACTTCGTAGGAGAAGTCGACGTGTCCGGGGGTGTCGATGAAGTTTAATTGGTAGGTTTGGCCGTTTTTGGCTTGGTAGTTTAGGGTGACGCTTTGGGCTTTGATGGTGATGCCGCGTTCGCGTTCGAGGTCCATGGAGTCGAGTACTTGTTCGCTCATTTCACGCGCTGACAGGCCGCCGCAAAGTTGGATAAAACGATCGGCTAATGTCGATTTACCATGGTCTATATGTGCAATTATGGAGAAGTTACGGATATTTTTTATCATGTGGCTGGGGAGTATAGCTTACCGCGGTATAATACAGCAATTATCGTCGCTTATATCTTCAGTGCTGTCTCTTTAAATAGTGGGTTCTGAAAGGGGAGCCAGCTCGCGCATGAAATATTGCTCAAGCTCCGTGCTACATATAGCAGGAGCCAGTTCGCGCATGAAGTATCCCAGGGGCTGGCTGCAGACACGCATAAATACATCCATCGTAGCTCCCGTGTCATCCATGAATTAGAGGGTCTGCAGCCAGCACCTGGGATACTTCATGCTTACTTGGGCAGTACATCTCACCCGTCATTGCGAACGAATCACACGTCATTGCGAGCGAAGCGTGGCAATCTCCAGAGGGTTTCCGCCTCGTTTCGATTGCCATATTGCGCTCACAAAACGAAAAACTTGTCTTTTATTCTTAAAATACGGTGCAAGTTGTTACTCTTGATGATTAGCCTTCCTTAATCCTTAATGGGGCGGCCTGTGCTAGTGGTTGAAATATAGTGTGTGATGAGGGATTATGAAGCTGCTGGGGGAAGGGCCTTAAGGAGTTTAAGTAAGATGAAACTTTATTTAATCCGTCATGGCGATGCGGTTTCTAGCTTTGAAGATTCGCAACGGCCTTTAAGTGAGACAGGGGTCTTGCAAGTGACTCGGTTGGCGCAGGAGCTGTCTCGGCAGGGCATGGCAGCGGCTCAGTTATATCATAGCGGTATATTACGAGCAGAACAAACGGGGGGCATTTTGCAGCAAATTCTACAGATACCGGTGATGGAAAAACTACCGTTTTTACAACCGGAATCTGAAGTGGAACCCGTTTTGCAAAACATGATGACCTGGACTGACGACACAGTCCTGGTTAGCCATCTACCTTATTTACCGCAGTTATTATGGAACTTAGTTGGCGAAGCCAGCGCACAAATTGTATTTCAACCCGCCACCGGTGTTTGTTTGGATAATCCAAATTGGGGTAAATCCTCAGCCGAGCACTCCGCCTCGTCTCAATGGCAAATCAGCGAGGTGCTAACCGGATGAGTATCGCACCGCAGTTAACACTTCGTCCTTCACGTTGCTATGTCTGCATACTCAGTCTTATTTATACCGGTGCCTTGGTTTGTTTATGTATAGCCGCAGCTCCTCTGGCACTAAAAATACCAGCCGCGTTGCTTTTGCTATGCCTGGCTAAGCAACATATCTATGATCGCAGTTTATTGCGCCATGCGCAGGCAATTATAGATTTGCACGCCGACCAAAACGGCATCTGGCATTTATACAAACGCAATGAAACCGATGGTCAACAAGCCACCTTATCCGGTACCAGTGTCGTCACACCATGGTTTGTCGTGTTACATTTCCAACCGCGAACAACCCCGATCGTTATTTGGTTTGACAGCCTCGACACCACCACCTTCCGCCGTTTAAGGGTATACCTACGCACAACTTCTTCTCTGGCTACCCCACTGAGGAAGGCTAATCATTAAGTGTAACTACTTGCACCCTATTTTAAGAAAGAAAAGACGAGTTTTTCGTCTCGTGGGCGAAGCATGGCAATCCAAACGAGGCGGAAACCCCCTGGAGATTGCCGCGCTTCGCTCGCAATGACGAGTGAGGTATTTTAAGAAATAAGACGAGTTTGTTGTCTTGTGAGCGCCGCGTGGCAATCCAAACGAGGCGGAAACTCCCTGGAGATTGCCGCGCTTCGCTCGCAATGACGAGTGAGGTATTTTAAGAAATAAGACGAGTTTGTTGTCTTGTGAGCGCCGCGTGGCAATCCAAACGAGGAGGAAACTCCCTGGAGATTGCCGCGCTTCGCTCGCAATGACGGGTGATTCGCTCATAATGACGTGTAGGATGTACTGCCCAAGTAAGCATGAAGTATCCCAGGGGCTGGCTGCAGACCTTCTAATTCAGGGATGACACGAGAGCAACATGGATCGTATTCATGCGTGTCTGCAGCCAGCCCCTGGGATACTTCATGCGTGAGGTGGCTCCTGCTATATGTAGCACGAACCCGAAGAAGGATGGTTCATGTGCGAGGTGGCACCTCTTTCCGAATGCAGTATTTTAATGGGACCTGATGGCAGGTATTTTTCTATTTTTTAGTGATTCTGTTTGATTTTCTATAAAGCTCAAATTACAGTTAGGGCATTTTCTCCCATTCCTTGGATGAGTAACAGCAGATGAACTGGAGCCAGTTTCTTAGTTTTCTTGTATCGATGTTGGCCATCACCAACCCATTGGGCAGTCTAGCTGTCTTTCTCAGCATGACCCCGCATAAATCGGAACATGAACGCCGCAAAATCGCGCTGGACACCACACTGACCATCTTCCTAGTGCTAATCATTATCACCTGGACCGGCATCCCCATTCTAAACCTATTCGGCATCTCACTACCTGCATTCGAAATCACCGGTGGCCTTATCATTCTTTTACACGGCTTAGCCATGTTGCGCTCCAAAGAAACACCCACCTCGCAAACCGCCGGTGAATTACAAGAAAATATCTCCAACGAATCCATCGCCATCGTCCCGCTGGGCATCCCTATAATCGCTGGCCCCGGCGCCATGACCAACACGATTATCTTCAGTCAGGAATTTTCCAGTACCACTCAGCGAATTTATATTTGTGCGGGTATCTTATTAGTGTCATTGACCCTTGGTTTTCTTTTATTTTTCGCTTCTCGGCTCGGCAAAATGATCGGCGAGAACGGTATTAAAATTGTGACGCGTATCATGGGTTTATTATTATCGGCCATCGCCATGAGCATGATCACCACGGGCTTGAAAAATATTTTTCCAGGTTGGACTTAAACGGGAGATGGTCGATGGGGAAAAAAGATCTGGCGCGAGTGGTTGAGGCGTTGCAGTTAAACAAGATTGAGAAGCATATTTTTTTATGCTGCGATCAACGGAAACCGAAATGTTGTTCGTTGGCAGATGGGTTGGCGTCTTGGGATTATTTGAAAAAGCGGTTGTCGGAGCTGAACCTGACACATGTTTTTCGCACCAAAGCGAATTGTCTTCGGGTTTGTGTGCAAGGGCCTATCGCGGTGGTTTATCCAGATGGGGTTTGGTATCACTCTTGTTCACCGGCGGTTTTGGAACGGATTATTCAGGAGCATTTGTGTGGCGGGAAGCCGGTGGAGGAGTATATGCTGTTTCGTCAGGTTTAGTTCTCATCGTTTGGTAACTGCTCACCCCCCCCCCAACTCCGTCGTCCCGCGACTTGTCCCATAGGCACTTGTGGGAGAAGGAGTTTTCTACTTGTGTAGATACTAGTGGGCTTGTCCGCGGGACGACGTGCAAGTAGTTTGGGTTTATATTTTATTTTGTATTTTTGTAATTAAGGCCTGCCATTCCGCTCGGGCGGGTTTGCTTTCTTGGTTTAACCATTGCCACAGTTGTTGATCCGTTTCGTTGAGCAGCTCACTGAACCATTGTTTTTCTTGCGAAGATAACTGCTGGTATTGCTGATCTAAAAACCGTTCTAATAAAACATCCAGTTCCAAGAGACCGCGGCGACATCGCCAGCGTATTTTAGAAAAATCCGTCTCGCTCATGGTCAACGAACTAGATAGGCTTGGCAACGGATCAGTTGGTTCTGATACCGTAAGGCTCGAGTCGATACTTTATGGGCCACGCGTATCAGCCAGGGTTTTTTCAAATACGTGCGTTTAGAATAACCGCCAATTCCTTCATGGTATGCTAAATACAACGCATAGGGGTTATTGACTAATATGTTGGCTTGCAAATGCGCCTGGTGACTATACCAGCCAATAAAATCCGTCGCAGCGGCGAAATCATGGCGCTTGCCATCGCCATTGCCTGTTTTGAGTTGATATTCTTTCCAGGTATTTTTCAACGCTTGAGAATAACCATACGCAGACGTGGGCCGTTTCCAGGGAATAATCCACAATAATTTCTTGCGCGGCGGCGCGGCGCGGGCACTGAAAGAAGATTCTTGATTGATAATGGACATTTGCACCGCAACCGGCACACCCCAGCGTGTTTCACATTGTTTGGCGTCGCGATACCAATCGGGGTATTGCATAAACACGCTGCAAATGTTTTCGACATGGTCGGGACGCGGGCGCGTGGCGCAGCCCAGCAGCACTAGGAATCCAATCGCGAGGATGGTGATTAGCGTTTTTTTCACTGATAGCCTACCTTTACTTTTGGGGGTCAAGTCTGGATTTCTGCCTTCAAAAGCAAATGGCTGATTTTCTGAAAATAAGGCAGAAATCCAGACTTGACCCCAAGCATTACGATTGGTATAAAAATTTTACCCTGGAAGTGACGTGGCAAAATAATTCATACGGAATTGTTTCTGCACAAACCGCTACTTCTTCTACAGGTAATCCCTTACCCCATAATGTCACGACATCACCCAGTGCAGCCTCTGGGCAGAGCGAAAGGTCCACGGTGATAAAATCCATGGACACTCGGCCGGCCAGTGGGCAGTACATGCCTCGGATTAAAACGGGCGTGCCATTCTTCGCATGACGAGGATAACCATCACCATAACCAATAGCGACGACGCCGATTCGACTGGGTTTAGAACTCACCCAGGTACCGCCGTAGCCTACGGCTTCACCTTGCGCGTAATCATGAATCGCTATTAATTGCGATTGCAAGGTCATCACGGGAAGTAAATCAAAGTCGGTTGCCGGTAACTCATCAAACGGTGAAGCGCCGTACAACATAATGCCTGGGCGAACGAAATCACCGTGTGTCTGTGGCCAGGCAATAATGGCAGCTGAATTAGCGAGACTGGTGCCTGCTAATGGCGGCAGCCATTGTTGAAACTGTTGCCATTGCCTCAGCGTACTTTGGGTATCCGCTAACGCATAAGCATTAGCAAAATGCGTCAGACATATCAAAGGCTGTTTGACCGATGCGCATTGTATCAGGCGAGCGTGGGCTTCTTCTACTTGATTTGGTGTAAAACCGAGACGATGCATACCCGTATCTATTTTTAACCAAACGGCAATCGGTTTCGGTAGCGGCGTTGTTTCGAGTAGCTGAATTTGCGCGAAAGTATGAACGACTACTGTAAACTCTGCGGTCGCACAGTCGATTAATTCTTCGGCATCGACAAAACCACTCATCAGTAAAATCGGTTGTAGAATGCCGTGGTTACGCAAGGTAAAGGCTTCTTCCATTCTGGCTACACCAAACATATCGGCCTGAGCTAATGCCTGAGCGACTGGCAGTAAGCCATGACCGTAGGCATTGGCTTTAATCATGGCCACTACTTTAGACTGCGGTGCGTAAAATTTAACACGTTGGTAATTATGCTTTAACGCCGCTAAATCTATTTCGGCAATGACGCGGTTAGTCATGGCGATTATTCAAGAACCGCGGGGTCCGGGACTTGTTTAAATGAGGACATGGCTGTTGACGACTGTTGTTGCGACAACATGGCGAGCGGTCGCGCTGACGCATAATTGGTTTGCCCCTCCGTGGCATAGGCTTGTGGTGCTAAATTTTCAAATCGTGTGAATTGGCCTTGGAATGCTAAACGCACCGTTCCGATAGGTCCATTACGCTGCTTGCCAATAATCACTTCAGCAATTCCTTTTTCCGTGCTGTCTCGGTTATACACTTCATCGCGATAAATAAATGCGATCACGTCGGCGTCTTGTTCAATAGCACCTGATTCGCGTAAATCCGACATCACCGGTCGTCGGTCATGGCGTTGTTCTAAACTTCGATTCAGCTGGGATAACGCGATGACTGGCACATTGAGTTCACGTGCTAAACTTTTTAAGCTGCGCGAAATTTCTGAAATTTCCAAGTTACGATTGTCTTTAAATCCCGGCGATTGCATGAGCTGCAAATAATCGATGACAATTAAGCCGAGCTGTCCGTGGCATTCTTTCATTAAGCGCCGGGCGCGGGCACGCACATCGCCCGCTGTTAAGCTGGGGCTATCATCGACATACAGTGGCGCTGCCGATAAGGCGGCGACGGCGGAGGTCACTCGCGGCCAATCTTCTTTATCTAATCGACCGGTTCGAACCTTATGTTGATTGATACGTCCCCAAGAAGAAATCACACGCATGGCCAATTGTTCGCCTGACATTTCCATACTAAACACTAAGGTCGGCTTGGCGTATTTCATCGCGACATTTTCGACAATGTTCATGGCGAATGCAGTTTTACCCATGGATGGCCGGCCAGCGATAATAATTAAATCGCCTTGCTGTAGGCCGGAGGTCATTTCATCGAGATCCATGAATCCTGTCGCGAGTCCTGTGATGGGATCGGGGGAATGAAATAAGGTATCGATTCGTTGCACGGCCTGAGCTAATAACACACTCATTTTTCGCGCTTGCAAGCGTGCCGTGCCTTGTTCGGCGATGTGAAAGACCTTTCGTTCGGCTTCGTCTAACAATTCAGCACTGGAACGGCCTTGGGTGTTGAAAGCGCTATTGGCGATTTCGCCGGCGGCACCCACTAACTGCCGCAACACGGAGCGTTCGCGAATGATGTTGGCGTAGGCGCTGATATTGGCGGTGCTGGGTGTGTTTTTTGCTAATTCAAACAGGTAGTTTTCACCGCCTATTGTTGCTAAGGCCTCTTGGTGCTGCAAGGCTTCGGCGATGGTCACGACATCGAAGGGGATGTTTTTAGCGGCAAGGTCGGTGATGATGCGGAAAATTAAGCGGTGTTCGGCACGATAGAAATCAATTTCGGTGATCTGATCGGCGATCACATCCCAGGCTTTGTTGTCGAGGAGAAGTCCACCGAGTGTGGCTTGCTCGGCTTCGACGGAATGAGGGGGGATTTTAAGCTCAGCCGTTTGCGCATCCACGACTTTGGGTTTGGCTATGGTAAGGCTTTTTTGCCTTGAGTGAATTTTTTCCGGCATATCTTGACTCATTCATAAAGGTGATGGCTCAGCTTTAGAATGGGACCGCAGATATTGTGCCGAGTTTGATATGAAAAATTTTCCCAAAATGTGTTGGGAACGTCAAGTTAAGATGCAGATGACTCCTTCTCCCCTTGTGGGAGAAGGATTTTTTTTCTTAAGTTGGCGCCTATGCCCACAAGGAGAGAAGGAGTATTTTCCTATTCAGGGATAATGGATACTTTTAAGGGGATGCGGACGTCGCTGTGCAATTGCACGGTGATCTCGTATTCACCGGCCACGCGAATAACACCGCCGGGCATGAGAATTTCGTTCTTTTCCACTTCAACGCCTTTATCATGGATGATTTTGGCGATGTCTCGATTGCTGACTGACCCGAAGAGTTTACCTTCGTCCCCAGCCTTGGCCTTAATCTCAATGGTTAATTGCGCCAATTTTTCGCCACGCACTTGGGCGTTGTGCAACGCAGCGGCGGCGGCTTTTTCTAATTCGGCACGACGTGCTTCAAAACGAGCCAGGTGTTGTTCCGTGGCAGGCACGGCTTTTTTCTGGGGAATAAGGTAATTGCGGGCATAGCCGGGTTTTACTTTTACGGTGTCGCCGAGATTGCCTAAATTATGTAGCTTTTCCAATAATATAATTTGCATTTACTTCAACCTCTTGAATGATTGGGCTGGGTCGTACTAGCCAGCCGATGGGGTTATCTGTGTGCGTAATTTACGAAAATCACACCAACTGTCAATAAAACCTAGTAACGCGATGACTATCGTGACATAGGGTAAAAAAACGATTAGACCTAAATACAGGGTAATTAACGCCGGTACTTTTATTTTTTCATGACTATCCAATTTGTTATGGATTAAGCTTAATCCGGATAACAAAAAGGGCAATGTCACTACGGGTAACACATCCAATGCCAGCGCTGAACCAGCCAGTCCTGCACCCAGGCAAAGCAGCCAAACCAGGCTAACCAACGGATGGATGCGGAGCTGACGAAGTTCTCGGTGTAAGCCACCGGGATTAAATAACTTCGCTTGCCAGCCTCTAGCCAATATTACAATAGCCAGGTCCAATAACAATAAAGTGACGACTAGCGCACCTGTGGCAAATTGCACGACGTAACCGAGCGATTGCTTTGCTTGTTCCGGTGAAGTTTGGATATTAAAAGTATCGATCAGGTTTTGCCAGTAGCTTATTAACTCTTGACTCCACCAGCCAGAAACATCCCCTATCACCACATGAACAGTGGCTACCGCTAAAATGCCGACGAGAGCGGCGACCAGTACTGTTTTTGTCACCGACGCGGTGTGACGTAAAATCCAAGCCATCCACCAAATATTGACCGCTCTTAACACGACAACCCCTAACAGTAGGGTTGGATCGCCATCCAAAAAAAGAGCTAAGCCCGGTAATGCCACCCACATCAAAACCCATAGTCCTTCTTTTGGGCCTTTATGTAAGGTGACTAGCGCCAGGATGACTTGGCTGATCCAGAGTGTTGGCAGTTGCAGAAATGGCAGTAACGCACAAACCAATGCGACCCAAATGGCATTTTGGCGTTTACTGGTGAGATACAATCCAAATCGAAGCAACATAAGCCAACTCTCGTCGTGCGGTGATTTCCGATGAGCTGCTAGTGGCGATCACAGTAAGGGAGTAACGCTAGGTAGCGTGCCAATTTTATGGCACGCGCCAACATGCGTTGGTAGCGAGCGCTGGTGCCGGTGATACGACTAGGCACAATTCGACCCGATTCCATGATGTAGTTTTGTAAGGTTTGAACATCTTTGTAATCGATTTCCTTTACGCCTTCCGCAGAAAAGCGGCAGTATTTTTTTCGACGAAAATAAGTAGACACTATGTACTCCAAAAATTAAATTCAATGAACATAAAGAACGATTGAGCTTTGGGCTCAAATGGTTCTTCACTGCGAGGTTACTCTCCTGTCTCCGCTCCTGCTTCTGGCTCGGTGGTTTCAGCCGTATTGGTGCGCGCTGGTTTTTTGTGCGCGGCAGCCTCTTGGATGAGGGGGGAGGGTTCGGTAACGGCGCTGTCACGCTTGAGTACTAAAGAGCGGATGATGGCGTCATTGTATCGAAAAGAGGTTGTTAGTTCGTCTAGTGTGCCTTTGTTGCATTCGATATTGAATAAAACGTAATGGGCTTTGTGTACTTTGTTGATGGGGTAAGCGAGTGCTAGGCGTCCCCAGTCTTCAAAGCGATGGATTTGGCCTCCGGCTTCTTTGACGACGGCTTTGTAGCGTTTGACCATGGCGGAGACTTGTTCGCTTTGGTCTGGGTGGATTAGTAATACTATTTCATAGTGTTGCATTTAGGTTCCTTATGGAGATTTTTTTCAAATCGCCTTTTGGTCGGTGTGACCTTCGCCATTTATTTAGTCATCGATTCGGCGGTTAAGGCAAGGAGGTTCGGTGGGATACCGATCTAGTAGTATACATAAGCTTTGGAGAATAGGCAAAGGGGGTTATTTCTTCCATTTGATGTTGCAGCCCATGCTGGGGAGTTGGGGTTCGGGGATGGGGTTTCCAGATAGGGTGGCGTCTAGGACGGCGGCTAGGTTTTTGCCGGTGACGGGGGTGGCGCGGCCGGGGCTGGAGTCGTCGAAGCAGCCGTGGTAGATGCAGGTTTTTTCGCCATTTAGTACATAAAATTCGGGGGTGCATTGGGCGCCGTAGGCTTTGGCGACTTGTTGGGTTTCGTCGTAGAGATAGGAGAAGGTGTAGCCTTTGGATGCGGCGCGTTTTTGCATTTCTTGGGGGTTGTCTTGGGGGTATTGTTGGATGTCGTTGGCGCTGATGGCGATGAAGGCGATTCCTTTGGATTGGTATTTTTTTACAAATTTGATTAGTTCTTCTTCTATGTGTTGAACGTACGGGCAGTGATTACAGATGAACATAATCACGGTTGCTTGTTTGGCTGCTAGGGTTTGTAAGGATAATGGTTTTTCGGTAATGGTGTCTGGTAGGGTAAAGTCGGGGGCTTTGGTTCCGATTAAGGTGGATTGAGAGTGTGTTAGGGTCATGTTTTTCCTTGATGAAGGTGAATATTAGGATTCGGAGGCGTTGTACATTTCGACGATTTGACCGGAGTCTAATAATTGCACTTGCTGTTTGCTGCGATCGTTGCGTCTTTGTCGCAATTGTTCAAAATAATGAGGGCCGATGCCACCGGTCACGTAATCTCCGGTAAACACAGAATCTTCGTAGCGGTGGATGGTGGGATTACCTTCGCGTGCGGCTTCGTATAATGCCGATAAATCTTGGAAGATCAACCAATCGGCGCCCATTTTTTTCGATATTTCTTCTACAGTGCGGTCGTGCGCAATTAATTCATCGGCTGCTGGCATATCGATGCCGTAGACATTGGGGCAGCGCACTTCCGGGGCGGCAGAAGCAAAGTAAACTTTCCGCGCGCCGGCTTCTCGGGCCATCTGGATAATTTCTTTTGAAGTCGTGCCGCGAACAATCGAATCATCGACCAGTAATACATTTTTGCCTTTAAATTCCAGATCGATGGCATTTAATTTTTGTCGTACCGATTTTTGTCGTATGGTTTGCCCTGGCATGATAAATGTACGACCAATGTAGCGATTTTTGACAAAGCCTTCACGATACTCCAGTTTAAGCGCCTGCGCTAAAGACAACGCCGCATGACGACTGGTATCTGGAACGGGGATAACCACGTCAATATCGTGCTCCGGAACTTCGCGCTGAATTTTGGCCGCCAATTTTTGACCCAACGATAACCGAAACTTATAGACGAGAATGTTATCGATGATGGAATCCGGCCTAGCCAAATACACGTGTTCAAAAATACACGGGGAATACTGTACGGGTGACGCACAAATTGCTTGTGAAAACTGCCTTTGGTGATCGATAAAAACCGCTTCACCGGGGCCAACATCACCGATTAAAGAATAACCTAAGGCATTTAAGGCCACGCTTTCCGAGGCCATCATATACTCAGGTCCTTGCTGAGTTTCGCGCACCCCGTACACCAATGGCCGAATACCGTAAGGGTCGCGAAAGCCAACCATGCCGTAACCCGCGATTAATACGATGACAGCGTAAGCACCACGGCAACGCTCATTGACACCGCGCACGGCCGTGAAAACAGCTTCAGGAGTTAACGGTGCTTGGGTTTTTTGCAGCTCATGCGCAAATACATTTAACAACACTTCTGAATCGGAGTCGGTGTTGAGATGACGACGATTTTCTCGGGTGAGATGCGTACGTAATTCTTCTGAATTAATCAAATTGCCATTGTGGACAATGCTCAGCCCGTACGGCGAATTCACATACAGTGGTTGTGCTTCCGCGGCGCTGGCAGAACCTGCTGTCGGGTAGCGCACATGCCCTATGCCCATGGTGCCTTGTAAGCGCAGCATATGATTGGCGCCAATCACGTCGCGCACCAGGCCATTGCCTTTACGTAAAAATACCCGACCCTGATGGCAGGTTAATATACCGGCGGCATCTTGGCCGCGGTGTTGTAATAAGGTCAAGGCATCGTAAATGTCTTGATTGACGTTGTGAGAAGCTACAGTACCAACAATACCACACATGGGGAATATCACTCCGTCGTGTTTGATGTTTCAGGCTGCACAGCGCTGGCGGGGACCGCCGGTTCGGCTGCAGGAGAGGATGCGCTCGGTGTTTTCTTCGTGATTTCTTCGATGCGCGCTTTATTGCGTACCGTGGTGGCTGTACCGGCCGCTTTTATAGTTTCCGTGACGGGTTGTTTCTCCAGTTGCGCCAACTCTTGGGGTAAAATACTGCGCATCCAAACCACTAGGCTTTCAAACTGAGGAATCGTTTGCGATTCTTGCCACCAGCGGTCTTCTGGAATCGTGGTCATCTCTGCGGCCAGAATAAGCACGCCAATTAACAGAATGCCTCTCGCCAATCCAAATACCAAACCCAAAATTCGATCCATTCCGGATAATCCGGTTTTATAAACCATGCCACCAATAAAGAAGTTGATAATGGCGCCGATAATCAATATGCCTAAAAAGATAATGACAAAGGCAAGCGGCGTGCGAAGATTATCGGAAACGCTGCTCAGGAAATTCGTTGCCACCACGCTGGAGAATTTGTAAGCCAACCAGAGGGCAGCGACCCAAATAGCTAAGGAGAATGCTTCACGCAAGAAGCCGCGAACAAAGCTGACCAGCGTGGAGAAGATGATGATGCCAACAACAACGTAATCGGCCCAATTAAAATTTTGCCAACTCATTGCTTGTCACTCAGTGTATAGTAAACAATACGCATATCCTGGATCTAACACCTTAGGGTCTGTTGACATCTACTAGCTTGCATAAATTCTATGCTCCGTGCTCGTTATTCACTGAGTTTCTGCGGAGCCTAGCGAATGATCAACCGGGCATATTCTATTTGAAGCCCGCTTTCACGACCATACCTGGTAAATTCGTTACTTTTTGCAATTTTGACTGCAAGGCTTGGGCATCTGCGCGGCGGAGTTCAGGGCCTACTAATACCCGCACCCACGTGCCGGTGGCGGTTTTAGTGGTGTGAATATAGGCGGTAAAACCCTGGGCTTGCAGTTTTTTCATCAAGCTTTCAGCGTTCATCTTATCAGAAAAACTACCGAGCTGCACGGCGAATGCGTCGGGGCTGGCTACCGCAGAACGTGGGTGGTGTTGGGCGGCTGGCTGATTAGGAATGGCGGAAACGGTGCTGGATAAAGGCTTTAATTTCATGGTCTTGTTGCTTGCTAACTCCCCGGGGGCAGCATTCGTAGCGGAGGCCGGGATGGGTGATAAAGGATCGTTAGGAGCTGCCATGGCCGAAGGTGTCGAGGTTGAGGGGGCATTGTCTGAAGATTGGGTTGTTGCCGTGGCAGAGGCGACGGATGGTATCGTGGTTGCTGGAGTTGCTTGTTCTGTGGAACTAGCCGGAGTCGTTTGCGCTGTGGGATTAGTGCCAGTGGTGGGCACGCTTCGCTTTGCCCACCCGGAATTTACGGCGGATGGGGAGGCATCCGCCGCTACGATATTTACTGCGGAGGGGGAAGCATCCGTCGCTGCCAATGTTTGCACCTGTTCCGTGACGATGCGGGCATTGGCATCCAAAGTGGCGGTGGCTGGAGTGGCTTTTGCTAACGGCGGCGTAGTGATAGCTTGTGGCGGAATGGGCATATTAAAATTGACCGGCAAAGCAGGTGGGCTCGGTTGACGAGCCGATAACTGCAGTTCGCGTATGGGCACCGATTGCCCAAAAAAGAACGGCGTAATTAATAAGGCCACAGCAATCAGAATTAATATGCCGATCAAGCGTTTTTTAAGAGTCAATTCCACTGTCTTTCCCCTAACCAAAAGTTGCGCTAGCAAAATGCTAGCATTCCAATACGGCGGCGACCGTATGGAAGGAACCAAATACTAATAACTGATCTTCTTTCTCACATTCTTTTAAGGCCATTTGATGGGCCAGAATGACTGTTTCTGCGGAATAATATTGCTCTACACCCAAATCACGCAAATGATTGACAATGATTTCAGCTTTAACGCCACGGGGGGTATTCAAACCACCTATATACCAGACATCGATTAATGGTAACAATGGTTGTAATGTCGATCGAATATCTTTATCACCCAAGATACTAACTACTGCTCGCACTTTACCAGATCGAGGTAATTGCGATAACCGTTGCGCCAGTAATTCTGCGGATTGTGGGTTATGAGCCACATCGTAAATGCTAGACACTGGGTCACTTACCCGTTGAAATCGTCCCGGCAAATTGGCGATTTGCAAACCCTGCACAATGGCTTGATGGGTCACGGGTAAGCGACCGGCAAGGCACTGGATGGCCATCAATGCCGTGACTGCATTCTGCCAAGGTAAAAGTGGTACGGGTAGATCGTGATAGCTTCCCGCACCACACTGCCATTGCCAAACACGGCCGTCTGGATTGAGCCGGCCAAAAAAATCTCTATCCACGCCATAAAAAGCGGCTCCGACTGCCGCCGCTGTTGCTATCACACTGTCTGGCGGATCGGGGTCACCACAAATGGCCGGCGCGTGAGCTCTAAAAATCCCCGCCTTTTCTCGGCCAATGGCTTCGCGGGTATCGCCCAACCAATCTTGATGATCGAGACCAACGGTGGTAATAACCGCCACATCGGGGTCGAGTAAATTGACGGCGTCTAATCGCCCACCTAAACCGACTTCCAGTAACAGCACATCTAAGGCATCGAATTTAAAGAGTAGCAATGCGGCTAAGGTGGTAAATTCAAAAAAAGTTAATGGCGTTTTGCCTCGCGCTTGTTCAACTTGAGCAAACACCCGCTGCCAAGCCGTTTCTGGAACTTCTTCACCGTTGATACGGACGCGTTCAGAAAAATGCAACAGATGGGGAGACGTGTAGGCGCCGGTACGATATCCCTGAGCCCGGTAAATGGCTTCTAGAAAAGCCACGCAAGATCCCTTGCCGTTGGTACCGGCGATGGTGATGACAGGACAAGCACTTGCGTCAACACCCAAGCTGGCGGCTATTGGCTTGATTCGCTCCAACCCCATGGCGATATTTTGGGGATGCAATGCTTCAATATAGTTAAGCCAGTCTGCGAATGTTCGCATCAAGCCGCTTCTTCCGGTTTAGGGTGGTGTTGGAGTTTGGCGAGCAAATCGGCAATACGCCATCGCATTTCTCGACGATCGATAATCAGATCAATGGCGCCGTGTTTTAATAAAAACTCACTGCGTTGGAAGCCTTCGGGTAAGGTTTGGCGCACGGTTTGCTCTATGACCCGTGGGCCAGCGAAACCGATTAATGCTTTGGGTTCAGCGATGATGATATCGCCCAACATGGCCAGGCTGGCAGAAACCCCGCCCATGGTGGGGTCGAGTAATACCGAGATATACGGAATACCGTGCGATGATAGCTTGGCTAACGCGGCACTGGTTTTGGCCATTTGCATCAAAGAGAATAACCCTTCTTGCATACGGGCGCCGCCGCTGGTCGCGAAACAAATGAATGGGATGTTTTCTCGTAAGCTGGCTTCCACCGCTTGGACAAACCGTTCGCCGACCACGGTGCCCATGGAACCGCCAATAAAGTTAAAATCAAACGCAACGGCCACGACGGGGTAGTGATATAACATGCCTTTCATGGCGATTAGGGCGTCTTTTTCACCGGTTGATTTTTGTGCGGCGAGTAATCGGTCTTTGTATTTTTTGGTGTCACGGAAGCGCAAGATATCCTCAGGTGCAACCTCCATGGCGATTTCAGTCTCGGTCTCTTTATCGAGGAACCAATGGAGGCGTGTGCGGGCGCCGATGCGGTGATGGTGATCGCACTTAGGGCAAACTTCGAGATTACGCTCGAGTTCGGCTCGGTAGAGCACTGCGCCGCAAGCTAAGCACTTGCTCCATACCCCTTCCGGTACTCCTTTTTTGTGAGCTGTTTCAACTTTGGAAGGGAAGAGTTTTTTGAACCAAGTCATAAAGTATTCTCGATCAGAAAATCCCTTTCTCCCTCAAGGGCCAGGGTATACACACATCTTTTTTAGCCAACTATGAGTAGGCACCGGATTAATAATTAGCACTGTAAACTCCCTCTCCCGCGCGAGAAGTTTGGACAAAAGTTGCAAACCTATTCGCGGGAGAGGGTTGGGGGAGAGGGTAACGTCTCGCGCTATCCATTCGCCCTCTCCCCAACCCTCTCCCGCGAACAAGTTCAGAGCCTTTATTCAAGCCCCTCGCGCGGGAGAGGGGGCCTACAGTGCTAACCCCTAATCTAATACTCACTCACAGTTGACTGAAAAAGATGTGTGCATACCCTAGTCATCAAGGGAAGAAAGAGATTTCCGTGGTTTATTTGATGCTAATTAAATGTACTTTAAACACTAACGGTTGGTTTGGGCCGATCACGCCGCCGGCGCCGCGTTCACCGTAGGCTAATTCGGCGGGGATATACAGCATCCAAGTTGCGCCGGTATTCATGAGTGGTAACGCTTCTTGCCAGCCTGGAATAACACCGGTCACCGGGAAGGTGGCGGGTTGACCGCGCTGGTATGAACTGTCAAATACCTGCCCGTTAATCAATCGGCCTTCGTAATCCACCGTCACTGTACTATCTTTGCTCGGTTTTTTCCCAGTTCCTGCCGTTATAATTTCGTATTGCAAACCGCTGGGTAAGGTGACGATTTTGGGTTTATGTTTATTCGCTTCCATAAAAGCTTCACCTGCTTGTTTATTGGTGTCGGCCACATTCGCCGAGCTGGTTGTCGGGACGGATGATGAACTGTCATCGGCTGCAAGTGCAGCGAGTGGTGCACACAGAAATAGAGATAAAGCGCCAACCGCTATTCCGCTCAATAGGTTTTTATTTTTCATTTGGGTGATCTCCTTATTTAAACAATCGCAATGCTCATTCGAAGCTCGTCGTGCCTGCGGGACGGTGACCCCGATGAGCTGTGCACCTTAAGCAGGTACAGGGTGATACGATACCATATTAAAAAGTGACTGCAAATTGGAAGATGTGTTGGCGGGGAATTGCCAAGCTGATGGGTATTCGACGACCGTTAGATAGAGTCCTTGGGGTGGTGCGGTGATACCCGCCTGGCGACGATCCTTGGCCAATAATACGGTATGGGCCCATTCCGGTGTTCGCTTCCCGGTGCCAATATCCAATAATACCCCGACGATATTACGCACCATGTGATGCAAGAACGCATTGGCGGTAATCGCCACGGTCACAAAATCACCGGTTCGGCGCACCTGCAACTGCCGTACGCAACGATGCACCGTTTTGGATTGACAATCGGCTGCGCGGAACGAGCTGAAATCTTGTTCGCCTACTAAAAACTCTGCGGCGGCTGCCATGGCATCGACGTTCAGCGCATACGGGAACCACGTGACTTGCTGGCGAAAGATGGCAGGTTGTGCGTGGTGATTATAAAGAACGTACAGATAACTACGTGATAAAGCAGTGAAACGGGCATGGAAGGTTTCAGCAACCGGGGTCGCCCATTGCACACGAATGTCCGCTGGTAAGTAGCGATTGATTCCGGCGACAAACGCCGATTCTCTTCTGGAAACGCCGGTATCAAAGTGAACGACTTGCGCTAAGGCATGGACCCCGCGGTCTGTTCTTCCGGCACACGTCACTTGTACGGGATGATTGACTATCTGGGCTATCGCTGCTTCTAAGGTCTGCTGGATGGTTTTGCTGGGCATGTTCGATTGGGCTTGCCAACCATGATATGCACTACCCTCATACTCCACACCTAATGCCCAACGCACCACACGACCTCGCTGTTATTTTTGTTCGGCAGCTTCTGCTTGTAATATAATTTCCTTAGCTTCTGCCTGTTGTTCTGCCGTGCCTTTATCTAACACCATTTGTAGTGTTTCTCGCACCGCCTCTACATCCGCCATTTCCAGATAGGCTCGGGCTAAGTCTAGCCGAACCGGCATGGCATCGGGGCTGTTCATAAAATCAAACTCATCGTCATCACTGTCGTGCTGTGAGAATGCCACGGCTTTATCGGTAAAGTCTTCTTCGCTTTCAACCAGGTCATCGTCTAAGTCGAGATCAGTGGCTTCGTCGGCTTCTTCCAGGAGTAATTCGTCGCTCTCTTCATCTTCATCTTCTTCATGACTTTCCAGCAATAAGTCTTCGTTGAAGTCAAAGTCGGATTCGTTCTGGTCTTCTTCTTCGGCTTCTTCTAAGAGATCTTCGCTAAACGCGCTGTCTTCCATGGCGGGTCGTAAGGGGTCTTCGGCAAATGCAACCGGGTCTGGTGGAAAATGTTTGGGTCGTTCCGGCGTCGTGGCGAGTTCAGAAACGGGTTTTGTTCGTGGGACTAATAACCATATTAATCCCGCGACGGCGGCGACGATCAGGGCAATTCCTAATAATAGTAGCCAACCCATCCCGCTAAATAAAAAGTCTAAGAAGCCTTGTTGATTCATTCCTTTCGATAGTTGGCTGGGGTCAATGGTTTGCACCTCGGCTAAGGATTGCCGGAGCTGAACGACTTGCTGGCTTAGGGTGATGACTTGTTGTTGTAAACTGGTATTTTGTTCGCGCAGTGCCTGCCATGCTTCTGGGGTAGGCGACGATGGCGGTTCATCGGCCCAAATGGGGGTGATGATCAGCCCCAGGAGAATGAGGATCCAGCGGGTTGTTTTCATACTTGTTTACCTTTGGAAGATTTTAAAGTCCATCTGTATAGAGTAATCTATTGTAAAATATCTTGTTCCAAGATGCTAATTTTTACCCCTCATCCGCCCTCACGGGCACCTTCTCCCACAGGGGGAGAAGGAAAATATTTAGAAAATTTGAATTATTTAACGCCCCCACAAGGGAAGGGGGGGATTTATACTGTTGTTTCTTTAATAATATAGGGGCTCTGAAATGGGTAAGCTTTTTATTTATGGGTTGCAGTTGCCGACTTTGATTGGGGTGTATGCGGAAGAGCGGCTGAATACACAGATAGTGTATGCCGATGTGGAGCTTCGTTTATCGATTGAGCGTGCGGCGGTTTCCGATCAAGTGGATCATACGGTGGATTATGCGCTGGTTGCTCATGGGTTGCGTGAGTGGGCGGCGGATTGTCGGTTTCATTTATTGGAGGCGTTGGCTCGGCATTTGGGGCAGCGGGTATTGCAGGAGTTTGCGGTGGATGAGGTGATGTTGCGTTTGAAAAAGTTATCGGCTTTGCCGGAAGCTGAGGTAGTGGGGGTTGAGATTGTTTGTCTTCGGTAAAAAGATGGGGATATTTTAAGGTAAGCTTCCCGTGTATTTTTACACGGGAAGTTACGGAATAAAAACCTGGCAGTGTCCTACTTTCACATGAGGAAACCTCACACTATCATCGGCGCTAAGCGTTTTCACTTCTGAGTTCGGAATGGGATCAGGTGGTACCCGCTTGCTATGGCCGCCAGGAGACGGTTGGGCAAATAACTTTGCCGCATTCTTTTTTGCTGTAACTCTTAACGTATTCAGCGATGTAGAAGGTATTTATATATCTAAAATAGTTGCTTAACTAACACTTGGTTTTGAAAAGTAAAACCACTTTGGTGTTATATGGTCAAGCCTCACGGTCAATTAGTACAGGTTAGCTCCACGCATTACTGCGCTTCCACACCCTGCCTATCAACGTCGTAGTCTTCAACGGACCTTTAGGAGACTTCACAGTCTCGGGAGATCTCATCTTGAGGGAGGCTTCCCGCTTAGATGCTTTCAGCGGTTATCCCGTCCGAACATAGCTACCCGGCAATGCCACTGGCGTGACAACCGGAACACCAGAGGTTCGTCCACTCCGGTCCTCTCGTACTAGGAGCAGCTCCTCTCAAATCTCCAACGCCCACGGCAGATAGGGACCGAACTGTCTCACGACGTTCTAAACCCAGCTCGCGTACCACTTTAAATGGCGAACAGCCATACCCTTGGGACCGGCTACAGCCCCAGGATGTGATGAGCCGACATCGAGGTGCCAAACACCGCCGTCGATATGAACTCTTGGGCGGTATCAGCCTGTTATCCCCGGCGTACCTTTTATCCGTTGAGCGATGGCCCTTCCATACAGAACCACCGGATCACTAAGACCTACTTTCGTACCTGCTCGACCCGTCAGTCTCGCAGTCAAGCACCCTTATGCCTTTGCACTCATGGCGCGATTTCCGACCGCGCTGAGGGTACCTTCGTGCTCCTCCGTTACTCTTTGGGAGGAGACCGCCCCAGTCAAACTACCCACCATACACTGTCCCCGATCCGGATTACGGACCTAGGTTAGAACCTCAAATAATTCCAGGGTGGTATTTCAAGGTTGGCTCCACACGAACTAGCGTCATCGACTTCATAGCCTCCCACCTATCCTACACAGTAAGCATTCAAAGTCCAGTGCAAAGCTATAGTAAAGGTGCACGGGGTCTTTCCGTCTAGCCGCGGGTACACTGCATCTTCACAGCGATTTCAATTTCACTGAGTCTCGGGTGGAGACAGTGTGGCTATCGTTACGCCATTCGTGCAGGTCGGAACTTACCCGACAAGGAATTTCGCTACCTTAGGACCGTTATAGTTACGGCCGCCGTTTACCGGGGCTTCGATCAAGAGCTTCGCTGAAGCTAAC